>JBEKHH010000065.1:0-23915 GCA_050012375.1 Tepidisphaeraceae bacterium | reverse complement strand
GCTTGGGTTCAATTGGCCAGCTGTATAATCTTCATGCGGCAGGGTTTTTTCCCTTAGCCCTAGACGAGCAAGCGCGCCGAATAATCATCATGCGTATCAGGCGTTCTTCTGCTCGGCCTCGGCGGTATCGGTGGATTCCGGCTCGGGAAGCCGGAAACGGGCGCGGTACGAGGTGGGCGTCATTCCGACGAGGCTTCGGAAAACCTGGGACAATTGCTTGGCCTCGGAAAACCCGGATCGACGAGCGATGATGGGCATGGGCAGATCGGTGCTGGACAAAAGCTGCTTGGCGAGATCGACGCGGACGCGGCGGATTTCTTCAAGCGGGCTGCGGCCGAGGACGCGGCGGAATTTGCGCTCGAGCGATCGGCGCTGCACGGGCAATGCCAGCAGCAGTTCGCGCACGCCGATCCATTCACCGGCATGGGCGAGGATGAAGCGCAGGGCGCTTGCCACATCGGGATCGCGGACCGAGACGTTGTCGGTTGATCCGCGTGGAATGACGCTGGAGACATTCACCTGGCGGCGCTTATCAACGAGTTTTTTCTGGGCAAGCAAGGCGGCGAGCAGCTCGGCGGCGTCGAAACCGACGCGTTCTGCGGGGAGCGCGACGCTGCTGAGGGACGGGGTGCACAGGCCGCATATCACGGGATCGTTGCCGCAGCCGAGCACGGCGACGTTGCTGGGAACGCGAATGGAAGAGGCGCGACAGGCATCAATAACCGACCGGCCGAGGCTGTCGTTCATGGCAAAGATTCCGACCGGTTTGGACAGCGAGTCGATCCATTGCCCGAAATTTTGAAAGCCATCGGCATCGAAGGATTGGGAAGCCTGATAGGACTCGACCTTGGTAAAGCCATCGACGGCGAGGCGCTCGCAAAATCCATTGAATCGGGCTTCGGAATCGGTTCGGCCGGGCAATCCGACAAAGGCGAAGTTGCGCATTCGTCGTTCGAGGAAGTGGGTGGCGGAGATGCCGCCGATCATTTTGTCGTCGCAGGCGACGGATGGGAGTTCCGGGTCATCCAAAGCGGAGGAGACGCTGACGCAGGGTACGGCGAAGGACTTGAAGAAATTCGCCTGGCGAGGGGACTCGACGAGGGCGATGATTCCACCACGTTCTTCCTGGAGCCAATGGGCGGTCCCTTCGTGGAGCGTTCCATGTCCATCCAACTCGGCGTTGCTGAGGATCCAGTTGGTAGTCGCGGCGTAGCGAATGACGCCCTGTATAACGCCGCGACCGAATTCCAGGTCAGCGGGAACGCCCAGCAAGATGTGTAAAGACTTCCTCATTCGGGTTAGTCCCTTATTGGCGAGAGAAGGAAACTTACACAAACTGAGGCCAGGGGGCAAATGAAAAGTCGCAAATCGCGACGCGCTTGGCGCTATTGTGTCTATAGGTAAGGCAACCATGCCCCAGCATTACCCATTATATATTGTCTAGATAACCCAGATTACCGATCCGGAAAGGCTAATCAGAGATCGCAGATTCATGTATCTCCAGTTTTTGTATGACGCTGACTTCGGTTCTTGATGAATTCCCCAGTTGGGGTTGGAGACGTTGTACCAGGTCTTGTTCCATATCTGGTTTGTTGCGGAAAATAGCGGAGTGGAACGCTCACCATCGCGCACGTTTGACCTTGTTCCCAATGGTGCGTTAATCGTTCGCGGTAAGAAGGCTCGCTTCGTCGAGGGCCGGCAGAATCAGAAACAAGCCGAGCGGGAATTTCACGAACTCAAAGCCGGCACCCCGCAAACAGCGGACAAATGGCCAATTGACCCCCTGTCGCCTTGGCGAGTTTTCGTCCATTATTAGATGAATACGGGCCAATCGGATGGACGACCGCCAACTCTTATCCGCCTATCTGTCAAAATCCTCGACGGACGCGTTTTCGCAAATCGTGCGGCAAAACATCGATCTGGTCTATTCGGCGGCTCGGCGGCAGCTTGGCGATTCTCATCTGGCCGAGGATGTCACCCAGGCGGTCTTCCTGCTGTTGTCGCGCAAGGCGGCTCGTGTCAAAGGTCCGCTGGCGGGGTGGCTTCTTACCGCGACGCACTTCGCCTCTCGCGATGCCAAGAAACTCGCCGCGCGACGCGAATATCACGAAAGGCAGGCAGCCCTCATGCGGCCCGAGCAAGCCGTTGGCTCAGATGAACCGCCGTGGGAAACCTATGCGCCGATTCTCGATGATGCGATGGCCCGATTGAAGGCATCCGACCGCGACGCCATCGCCCTGCGATATCTCCGCGGGTTGAGTCTCGAGCAAGTCGGTATGGCACTGGGCATCAACGCCAAGGCCGCGGAAAAGCGAGTCGGCCGCGCCATTGGCCGGCTCAGAGCAGCCCTCGCGCTCAAGGCGGCCGTCCCCGCGGTGGCAGCGCTGGCGACGCAGTTGGCGGCCCGGGGATCAGAGGCCGCGCCCGCCAAGCTGGCCGAAACAATCGCCGTCTCCGGCACGTCAGTCGCAAAAGGAAGTCTTGTGAGCACAATCGCTCGAAAGGCGGGTCAAGCCATGTATTGGACGACAGCCAAAATCGCCGCAATGGCGCTGGCCACCGTCACCGTGGCGGGCGCGGGAACCGGGACATTCCTCATCCTCGCCGACAACACGCCGCCCGCGGTCACGCCGTCGGCACTTCCGCCCGCATCACCGTCGCCGCGCGCGGCCGAACCCGGTCCCACGGTGCAATCGCCGCCGCCGGTTATCGCCAGCGCAGCCAAATGGACGAACTGGAACAATGGCCAACCCATTGGCTCGTTCTTCGCCATCGCCGGGACCGCAAAGGAAACCGTCGCCGTCGGGATTGACGGACACATCGCCACCCGCAACAACAGCACGGGTGTCTGGGCAATTCAAGTCTACGTTTTCAATTCGCTTGTCGGCGACGATCCTGATTTTCGCGCGATTGTGTATGCAAATAATCAATATGTTGTTGTCCGCGAGATGGGTTCGATCATGACGAGCCCGGATGGAATTCAATGGACAAATCGCGCTTCTCCCACCAAGAAGAACCTGTTGGGATTGCTCTGGGACGGACATCAGTACCTCGCTTGCGGTGACGAAGGAACGATATTATCCAGCCCGGACGGCATCACATGGACCAGCCGTAATTCGGGAAGCCGAATAAACTTTAATGGTCTCAGTTATTCCGGCACGCGCTATGTTGCCGTCGGGATGGACGGCATTCGCATCAGCAGTGATTCCGTCACTTGGACGAAACCAACGAGTGCGCCCGAGTCGGTTTGGTTCACGTCCTGCACGTGGAGCGGCGCGGAGTTTCTCGCCTGCGAACTTGGCTCCAGGATCTACACCAGCCCGGACGGCGATGTCTGGACGCTCCGTGCCACAATAATGAAGACGTCCCTTCGGACGGCGATTACAATCAACGGCGCACTCTACGTCGCGGGCGACAGCGTCGTCGAGAAGTCGGCGGACGGCGGAACGACATGGAGGGACATCTATCCCATCTCTGGCGAGAACAAACTCTTCATGGGCTTGGCCAGCAATGGCGAGAATTTGATTGCCGCCGGATTCAATCACAACGTATGGGCAATGCCCCTGTCCGGGCCCGACAAAGGGGCCAGAAGCAAATAGCAAGTAACGGCTACTAATGTGCATATAAGTTGTCCGAGCTACGGTTGCTCCTCGGTGAGCCAACGGCATCCAGACTTCCACGCCGGCAAAACCTCGGCCAAATGCTTCACTCGATTTCCACTTCGACGACGCGCTCCTTGCGGCCGTCGTTCATGGGCAATATGTTTTGCGGCTGATCCACTCGATCCAAGGCCACGCGTTTAGACCTTGGGGCATGAAGGAGATTGGATGATGCAACCGCAAATGCGCGTCTTGACAACGCCGCCAGGAGTAAGAATATTGAGCGGCGCGCAGATCAGTGGATGAAATCGCCGGTCCAACGTTTGCGGCGCCATTTCCAAGGCCAATCAGCGGACATGGCTAAACGAATTGCGATCCTCCAATCCAGCTACATCCCATGGAAAGGCTATTTCGACCTCATTCGTGCGGTCGATGAATTCATCCTGTTTGATGACGTGCAGTACACGCGGCAGGATTGGCGGAACCGCAACATTGTCAAGACGCCGCGCGGCGCGCAATGGCTCACCGTGCCGGTCAAGGGGAAGGGAAAATTTGGCCAGACGATTGAAGAGACGTTGGTCAGTGATCCGCACTGGGCGCGCAGGCATTGGCAAGTCATCGCACACAACTACCGCGGGGCGCCGTTTTTTGCGCAATATCGTCCAGCGTTCGAGACGGCATATCTGGAGTGCCGAGAGGAACGCCTGAGCCGGATCAACCATCGTTTTTTGACGTTGATCTGCAGCCTGCTTAATATCCGAACCAAAATCAGTTGGTCGAGGGATTATGTCGTCAGCGAAGGCAAAACGCAGCGACTTGTAGAGCTGTGCCGGCAGGCGGGTGCGACGGAATACTTGTCGGGACCGGCGGCCAGGGATTACATTCAGCCTGAACTTTTCGCCGAAGGGGGGATCGGACTGAGGTACGTGGACTACGACGGCTACCCGGAGTATCCGCAGTTGTTCCCGCCATTCGAGCACAAAGTGAGTGTCGTTGATCTGCTTTTCAACACCGGTCCGGACGCCCTGCGGCATATGAAAGCGCTGTGAATGGACCTTTCGATCGTCACAACCCTGTATCGCTCGGCTCCGTATATCCGGGAGTTTCATCGTCGCGCGTCGGAGGCGGCACGCAAATACGGGGCGACGGAATACGAATTGGTCTTCGTGAATGATGGATCGCCGGATGATTCGCTGGAGTTGGCGCTGGAACTGCACCGGCAGGATCCCCATCTGGTGGTCGTGGACCTTTCCCGCAATTTTGGCCATCACAAAGCGATCATGACCGGGCTCATGCAGGCACGGGGTCAGAGGGTGTTTCTGATCGACTGCGATCTGGAGGAGGCCCCGGAATTGCTGGAGACATTCAGTACGGAGATGCAGAGGACGGGGGCGGATGTCGTATTCGGACAGCAGGCCCGGCGCAAGGGGCAATGGTTCGAGCGGATTTCAGGCGACATTTTTTATCGCCTGCTGGACTGTCTCTCGACCGAGCGAATGCCGCGCAATGTCGTCACGGCGCGGCTGATGACCCGCCGGTATGTCCAAAACCTGACGGAGCACCGTGATCGCGAAGTATTCCTGCTGGGGCTGTGGACGATCACCGGATACAAGCAGGTGCCGGTGACGATCGTCAAGGGAAGCAAGGGCGAAACGAGCTACAGCCTTGGTCGTAAGATATCGGTCCTGGTAAACGCGGTGACCTCCTTCAGCAATCGGCCGCTGGTGTTTATTTTTTATCTTGGGATGCTGATCTCATCGCTGTCGCTGGGCGGGGCGGCGTATCTCGTGATCCGCCGGCTGTTTTTTGGAGATTATCTGGTCGGCTGGCCGTCGCTCATCGTGTCGATCTGGCTGTTGGGCGGGTTTACAATCCTGTGTGTTGGAATCATCGGCGTCTACGTGGCCAAGATTTTCATGGAAGTGAAACAACGGCCCTATACCGTGGTGCGGGCGGTGCACCAAAGCGGCGACGGGAAGGTTTCATGAGCCGAGATGCGATCCTGAGTCAGGTCAACGCGTTCTTCACGGCGAAACTGCGCGAGCACGGACCGGGCCATCTGGGCATGGATTGGAACAGCCAGGAATCGCAGTACATGCGGTTCGAGCAGTTGATGCGGCTGGTCGACGGGCAGGATGACTTCTCGCTCCTCGACTACGGATGCGGAACGGGAGCGCTGCTGGATTACCTGGCCGATCGCAAGACGAAAATGAGATATACGGGATTCGATATCAGCGCCGCGATGATCTCCGAGGCGACCCGATTGCATCCGGCCACAACCCGTTGTTCGTTCACGACCCAAGAGAACGAACTGCTGGCGGCGGATTACGCGGTGGCCAGCGGCATCTTCAACATGAAGCAGCAGACGGCGGACGATCGGTGGCGGGCGTACATGGAGCACACGGTCGATGAGATGAATCGGCTGAGCAGTCGGGGATTCGCTTTTAATGTGCTGACATTATATTCCGATGTGGAGAAGCGGCGGCCGGATCTCTACTACGCCGATCCTCTTTACTGGTTCGACCTATGCAAGCGACGGTATTCGCCGCGGGTTGCACTGCTACATGACTACCCGGCATGGGAATTCACGCTCCTGGTTCGTAAGGAAGGAAAGTGACTTTTGGCGAAGAGGGGTATTACCGGGTCGGGGCTGAAAGATGCTATTGCGATGAGTGAAGCGGAAATAACAGGCCATGACGTCCCGTTCAACCGCGCCTGCCTGGTCGGCCGCGAGTTTGTGTTCATGGCCAAAGCATTGGACCAGATGCACATCTCGGGCGATGGGGGATATTCCAAGGCGTGTCATGCCTGGCTGGAGCGCTTCCTGGGGGTTGGGCGAGCGCTGCTGACGACGTCGTGCACGCACGCCCTGGAGATGGCGGCGCTTCTGCTGGAGATCGGGCCCGGAGACGAGGTGATTGTCCCGTCATTCACGTTCGTTTCGACAGCCAACGCTTTTGCGCTGCGCGGGGCAAAAATCATCTTTGCCGACATTCGACCCGACACGCTGAACATCGACGAATCCAAATTGGAGCGGCTGATCACGCCCCGTACGCGGGTGGTTGTCGCCGTCCACTATGCCGGGGTCGGATGCGAGATGGATGCGATCATGAATATCTGCGTCCCGCGCAGGATTGTCGTGGTTGAGGACAACGCGCACGGGCTTTTCGGGAAGTATCGCGGCCGGCAACTGGGAACATTTGGCACGATCGCCGCGCTCAGCTTTCATGAAACTAAAAATGTCACCTGTGGAGAAGGCGGAGCAATCCTGCTCAACGATCCGAGCCTGATCGAGCGGGCCGACATCATTCGGCAAAAGGGTACGGACCGCGCGCGATTCTTTCGTGGCGAGGTCGATAGATACACTTGGGTTGGGCTCGGTTCGAGCTATCTGCCGTCGGATTTGCTCGCGGCGTTTCTGCTGGCGCAACTGGAATCGTGGGGGCACATCCAGTCGCTACGACAGGCGGTTTGGAATCGATATCATCAGGGCCTGGAGCAATGGGCGTGCCGATGGGATGTCAAACGACCGGAAATTCCCCCGCACTGCCAGCAGGCTTATCACCTGTACTACGTGGTGATGCCCACGCCGGCGGCGCGGGACGGGTTGATCGCACTGCTTAAATCACGGGGCATATCGGCGGTGTTTCACTATCAGCCGCTGCATCTGTCAGTCATGGGAGAAGGTTTTGGCGGGCGAGGGGGAGATTGCCCGGTCACGGAACGGATCAGCCCGCGATTGCTGCGGTTGCCGTTCTTCAATTTGTTGTCGGTCGAGGATCAATCGTATGTAATCGGTGCGGTCAGCAGTTTCAAATGCTGAGCGGGGCCGGGCTGTGCCGTCGAAGGAGCCAATTTGGTGCAACCTCTGGTGAGTCGGCCCACCGATGTGCCCGCCGCCCCGCGGATATTCACGTATGCACTCTTTGCGACGGCTCTTTTGTCGATCGGCCTTATAGGGGCTGCGTTCCTCACGCAGGAGCGGATCGGCATCAACCTCGGTGACGAGGGTTTTTTGTGGTATGGAGTCCAGCGGGTGCTGGCTGGCGAGGCGCCGGTCCGGGATTTTGATGCCTACGAGCCGGGGCGATATTACTGGGATGCGGCATGGGCGGTGGCCCTTGGGTCAGACGGCTTGATTCAGCTACGGCTGGCCAATGCGGCGTTCGCCGCCGGCGGTCTGTTCCTTGCCCTGCTATGCGTGCGGAGGGTCGTCCGGTCGTGGCTGCTGCTCACGCTGTTCGGTGCGATCCTTGTCCTTTGGCTCTACCCGCGGCACAAGCTCTTCGAACACGGCATCGCAATGGCCGGCGTGTTCATCGCCACGGAATTGATTCGGCGGCCAACGATCTGGCGCCATGCGTTGGCAGGAACATTTGTCGGCGCATCCACGTTCTTCGGCCGCAATCACGGACTGTACATGGGCGTGTCACTTGGGTTGCTGGCCGTGTATGTCTACTTTCGAGTGGATCGAAAAGACGCCCGTCGGCGAACCGCCGCGTTTGCCGCCGGGCTGATGCTTGGACTTCTTCCGCTCGTGTCGATGTTCATCTTCGCCCCCGGGTACTGGCACGCCATGGTGGAATCGGTCGTCATGATGGTACAGGGAACGCAAAGGCAACAGGCGTTGGCGGTCCCCTGGCCATGGAGATCGAGCGGAGCGCCGATGGCGGGATCCGAGGCCGCGTGGCGCATCGGAACGGGGCTCGGCTTCTTGTTGATGCCGGCATTATTGTGCGGTGTGCTGGTATGGGCGACCGTCATGCGCAAGTCGGATATCAAGGAACGCGCGCTGATGATCGGCGCGGCGTTTGTCGGCATCACCTACACCCACCATGCTTTTTCAAGGGCTGATTTTCCGCACTTGGCGCAGGCGATGCACCCGGTGCTCCTGTGCGCTATTGGGTCGATCGCCGTGGCGATCGGGAGTCGCAAGCGATGGTTAACGGCGGCGGTGGCGCTTGCCCTTATTGCTCTGACCGCCGCGACGGCGATGTACGCAATGCCGCTGGCCGAATATCTGCGCCTCCCCAGGGAAGATCGCACGACCCTGCAGATTGACGGCCAAGTCTTTCGGGTTTCCACTTCTCAGAAGCTATTGCTCACAACCTTGCGACGAGAGGTCGGGTTGTATGTGAAGTCGGGCGAAAGTTTCACGGCCGCCCCGCTTTATCCATTCGCCTATCCATTTATGCACGCACGATCCCCGTGGTGGGACACCTACCTTTTGTTCGCGCGCGATCAGACGTGGCAACAAAGGATGATTCAGTCGATGAAGGATCAGCATGTATCCTTGGTCATGCTGTCGGCCGACGCGACAATAGACGGCAGGGAAGATTTGAAGTTTCCCAAGACCCATCCGCTTGTTTGGCAGTACATACAAACCAACTACGCGGCGGTGGAAGGGCCGGCACTGCTCGACAATGTGAAGTTTTGGCGGCTCCGAAGCGACATTCCTTAACGCGTAGCGGGGATGGTTCGGGTTAGCGACAGAGCATGGGACGGCCCGTTGAGGTATTATTGTTGCGAATAGGTCGTCAGCCGGCATATCGGTCGCGCTTGGCGGTTCATCTATGCTCTCCCGGAAATATTGGCAGACCCGTGCAGGACCGCAAAATCGCGACACCGGCGCAAATCGTCGGCATTCTGATATGATGGAGAAGCAGGGAATCAATGACAGACGGCGGACCGACCCGGCAATCCCTGATTCGACGCAACGACAAACCGCCGCTGGTTAAGAGACAGGATCATCGATGTCCCCTGAATTGGCCGCCGCGATGGAAGATGTTGGAAAGTGCTACCACATCTATGAAAGGAATATCGATCGCCTTCGGCAATCCGTGAGCTTCGGTCACCGGAAGCTCTATCGTGAATTCTGGGCTCTCCGCGACATCTCTTTCCAAGTCAAACGCGGGGACACGGTCGGCATCGTCGGGGCCAACGGCTCGGGTAAATCCACGCTCCTTCAACTCCTCTTCGGCGTCCTCAAGCCGACCACCGGGAAGATCCTGGTCAACGGCAAAGTGGGTGGTTTGCTGGAACTGGGCGGCGGTTTTAATCCCGAGGAAACCGGCCGGGAAAATGTTCTGGTCAACGCCACCATCATGGGCGTCCACCGCGAAGACATGCCCGCGCTGTACGATAAAGTCGCGGCCTTTGCCGACATTGGCGAGTTTCTCGATCAGCCCGTCAAGGTTTACTCCTCCGGCATGATGGTCCGCCTAGGCTTTGCCCTTCAGATCAGCGTGCCGTATGACGTGCTGATCATTGACGAAGCCCTGGCCGTCGGCGACGAGCTGTTTCAACGCAAGTGCTATGCGGCGATGGAAAAGTTCAAGGACGACGGCGGAACGATTCTGTTCGTCTCCCACGCCGCCGCTTTGGTCAAGCAGTTCTGCCGGAGCGCCTTGTTCCTCGACCACGGCCGGCTTATTCAGCAGGGGCAGAGCAAGGTCGTCGTCGACAATTATCAGAAATTCCTGTACATGCGCGAGCCGGAGCGATCGCAATTCAGGGAAGAACTGCTGCAAACCAAGGTCGCCCGCGCCCAGCCCCCAGCCGCCGCCGATGAGGCATCGGCATCAGTCGTCGAAGCGCCGGACCCTCCAGCGGCAATGCGTTTGGAACAAGGTGTGGACATCAATCCGCCGCCCGCTGAATATGAGCAGGGCCTGACCACCCAAACCGCGACCTACTATCAGTCCGTCGCCGCGGTGATCAGCAATCCCCGCATCGAGACGCTGGATGGGCAAATCGTCAATGTGCTGAACCCGCAGGAGCGATATCGCTATTGCTATCACGTCAGATTTCACCAGGCGGCACGGGATGTCGTCTTCGGATGGCTGGTTAAATCGACATCGGGACTGGAACTTGGCGGCGGCGCGCACGATTCGTCTGATGGCTATGTTCGGCAGGCGCGGGCGGGGTCCGAGTACGAAATCGTCTTCGAGTTCACTGCATCTCTTTGCGCTGGAATATATTACCTCAACTGCGGGGTTTCCGGCGCGATTCCCGGCTATGACGGGTTCCTGCACCGCGTCATTGATGCCGTGGCGTTCCGGGTGAGAAACGTTTACTTTAAGATTCATACCGGGTTCATCGATTTTAATTACCGATCGAGTTGCCGCCCGGTGCAGGCGACAGATGGCGCAGATGTGCCGCCGCCCGGCATTGCCCAGACAGCGGCCACAACAACTTAACGGCGAGCAATGTTGGAGTAAGTCGTTACATGGAATTGGCCTCTTCATCCTCGCCCGCCAGCCAGAGCATCCTGGTGCTCGGCATGCACCGCAGCAGCACGTCGGTTCTGTCCCGCATCCTGAATCTGATGGGCATGAATCTCGGCAGCAATCTTTTGCCTCCCGCCGCCGACAATGAATCCGGATTCTGGGAGCATCGCGACATTCAGCACATTCACGACCGCATCTATGAAAGCTTCGAGCGGGATTGGACCTACGTTACTCCACAGCCCCAGCGCTGGTGGGAAGATCCGCGGATCGAGCCTTGGCGCGAGCAGCTTCGCCAGGTGATTGTCCGCGATTTTTCGCTCTGCCCTCTTTGGGGCATCAAAGATCCTCGACTCTGCGACATGCTTCCGCTGTGGCGAGCGCTCTTGAGTGCATTGAATTGCCAGACCAAATGCGTCCTGATCTTCCGCAACCCCGCCGACGTCGGTCGATCTCTGGCCAAGCGAGACGGCCTCTCGTTGTCGCGCGCGTATCTCCTGTGGCTTGGCAGCATCATCGCGGCCGAGCGCGATTCGCGCGGCCTTCCGCGCACCATCACCACGTACGAAATGCTTCTGGCCAACTGGAAAGGCCAGATCGAGCGAATCGGTCGCGACCTGTGCATCCAATGGCCGATTTCAGCGGAGGCGGCAGAGCCGGCGATCGCGCAATTCATCCATCCGTCTTTCCGCCATCATCATGTTGACAACCAGCAGTTCCTCGACGATCCCCAGACTCCCGAATCGGTTCGCAGCGCATACGCCGCCGTCCTCCAGGCCGCGGCATCGGGAAGGGTGGACGATCTTTCACAAACGTTCGACCGAATCGCCGACGAACTGGACAGATCCAATCCGCTGCTAACCCGTTTCGTCAGCGATTTCGAAAGCGAACATCGTGCAACGGTCATCGCAAGAAATCTGGAAGCCATCAGTTTCCAAAATCGGATGGTCGCGCATGATCGCGATCACGAGGTCAACCTGGCCCACGCCAAACAGCAGTTGTCCGAGGTAACGCGGCAACTCGCCGCCGCGCGCCAGGAACTTATCGCGTTGAAACTCGCCGTGCAGGATTTCGACCAGGCCTGGAATGTCTCCGGAGCCACCGCCCATCTATCGAACAGGTAATCGACCCGTGCAGGAACAGGAAGAAAAAGAAGTTCAATTGTCCACCATGGAGGTGATTCACCGCCTGGCCATCGCCAGCCGCGACGTCGAGCGACTCTGCACGGCGATCGACGAAAGGAACGAGCAGATTCTGAGGCTGCAAACCGATCTTCGCACCCTCAACAACACCTACGCCGAAACCTGCCGGACCCGGGATTTTCAGGGCTATTGCCTGCGAAACGTGTTTCGCGGGGGAATCTGGAAAAGCGCGGCGCCGGCGTGGCATCTCGCCCGCGCGCTGGGCGCGCTCCGCGTCGGCATCGACCGGTTGTTGCCCCTCAGCGAGGTGCGGCGCGGGGCCGGCAATTCCTGGGAAGGCACGGGGCCGGCGCAATTCATCCTGCCCATCAAGCCCGTTCGGGGCTGGGTGAAAGTGAAGGCGCGGATCTCGTCATCCGTTTCGTCCCGGGCGGTTCTCTATTTCGACACCGGCTGCGGATTTCACGAGCAGGAACACTTCGAGCTTGGACCCGTCAGCGGCGAAACCAGCATCGACCGAATCGTCTCGATGCGCGAAACGGCTCATCTGGTCCGGTTCGATCCGATCCAGCATCCGGGAGAATTCGCGTTGCTCGAATTCTCGTTCTCGCCAATCTCCCGCCTACGGGTCAATCTTGCAGCCGTTGTTGAAAACATCGCCAATGCCCTCTTCGGCCGGAAAGCTCGCCGCCCGTCCACCAAGATCGCGCTGAAGCTGCTGTTCAGCGGCGAATGGCGGACCTTCCATCGCCAATTGCTCACCAACTACATCGGAAATAACGGCGGGAACGATTACGAACTGTGGCTCCAGCGCCACAAGATCACCGACCGCTCGCGCGATCAGATGCGTGAGGCGATCGCCGGGTGGCAAAATCCCCCGACCATTTCGGTCATCCTGCCCGTCTACAACGTGGCCGAGGCCTATCTGCGCCGTTGCATCGAATCCGTGCTGAACCAGATTTATCCGCGATGGGAATTATGCGTTGCGGACGACGCTTCAACCCAGGGGCACGTCCGACGAGTGCTCGAGGAGTACGCCGCCACCGATTCCAGAATCAAAGTGGTGTACCGCGAGAAGAACGGCAATATCTCCGCCGCATCCAACTCGGCGCTGGAGCTGGCGACCGGGCGATACGTCGCGTTGCTCGATCATGATGATGAGCTTGCCGAGCACGCGCTTTATCGCATGGCGGAAGCGATCGTGCGAGATCCGTCTCTGGACATGATCTACAGCGACGAAGACAAGACGACTCCAGAGGGCAGACGCCACGACCCATTTTTCAAGCCGGATTGGTCACCCGAATATTTCCTTGCCTGCATGTACACCTGCCACCTGGGCGTCTACCGCGCGGAAATGATTCGCAAAATCGGGGGATGGCGCAGCCGCTTCGACGGGGCGCAGGATTACGATCTGGTTCTTCGCATCGTCGCGACCAACCCCAAGATCCACCACGTGCCTGACATTCTTTACCATTGGCGAACGATTCCCTCCAGCGCCGCGTCCGGCTCGCAGGCCAAGCCCGAAGCCTGCCAGCGCGCCCGCATGGCGCTGCAAAGTTATCTTGAACTCATCGGCCGCGAAGGAACTGCCGAGCCAGGTCCCGCGGAAGGCTTTCATCGCATCCGCTACAAGATCGTCGGAAATCCGCTGGTTTCAATCGTCATTCCCTCCGCCGTCCGCGCCATCGAATTTCGAGGACGCCGGAGCTGGTTCCTCCTGGAATGCGTTTCCAGCATCCGGCGAACCTCCACGTACAAAAACCTGGAAATCGTGGTGCTGGACAACAACGACATGTCGCCGGAGTTGGAATCGGCCCTTGAGCCGTTCGATGTGCGCCGCGTGCCGTTCACCGAGCCTTTCAATCTCGCCCGCAAAATGAACCTGGGCGCGCTGGCGGCGCGCGGAGAGCACCTCATTCTTCTGAACGACGACATCGAGGTGATTTCGCCGGACTGGATCGAGAGCATGCTGGAATATTCGCAGTGGCCCGAAATCGGCGCGGTGGGCGCGCAACTCCTCTTCCCCAACAACACCCAGCAGCACACCGGCGTCTATCTTCTCAACGGCAACCCCGGCCACCCCTTCTATCAGTTTGCCGGGGACCATCCGGGATATTTCCGCTCGTCTCAGGTGCATCGCAACTGGTCCGCCGTAACCGGCGCCTGCATGATGACCCGGGCCGACACCTTCAGAGCCGTTGGCGGTTTCAGCGAGCATTTTCCGCTGAATTACAACGACGTTGATTATTGCCTTAAAGTGCTGAGCCTGGGCAAGCGTGTCGTCTATATGCCATACGCCAAGCTCTATCATCACGAAGCGGTCAGCAAAAGAGGCACGTTCGCCCACGAGCTTGAAGCCTTCAAGAAAACGTGGCTGGAACACTTCCCGCGCGATCCCTATTACAACCCGAATCTGACGATGCAAACCTGCGATTTTGGAATCGCCTGACCCGCCGCATACGCCCCTCGGTGTCATCGGCGCGGAGCGGCGCGCGGGCAACTTTGCCAATTGTTCCTACGGATACAAAAGCGTTGTGCAGGACCTGATTCTTCGCCGATCAGCCTTTTGTCGCCACGAATCCAAAGCATGGCCCATGCGGATGGTCGGGCTGTTCATGCCCCACCGTCACCTTGCTGAAACCGAAATGCGCCAGCGCGGCCAGCATGTCCTTGCGAGTCAGCCAATAGCTGTACTCCTCGTTACCGCCGCAGAAGCCGGGGTGCTGGAGGCTCACCTGATATTCCTGGCGGTTTAGCGTCAACTTCAGCCCTTCCACTTCGGTCGGTTTGCTGGAAGGGAATTTGCCGCGAAGGTTCGGATTCGATTTGATGATGGAATCATCATAGTAGTGAGTCCAAATATATGTCCGGCGGGTATGCTGAGAAATGAGCTTGAGAAGTCGGAGCGGGTCTTTCATGTGATAGAGCACCCCGGCCGACAGGATCATGTCGTACTGCGTCGTCGCCGACTCTAAAAACGGCATGAAATCGCCAAGCTGATAAGACACCCGCTTCATGCCGAGAAGTTCCTTGGAGATCAAACATTTCAGAAAGGCGCGTGAATTCGCCTCGATGGAATAAATGGAGGCGGCCCCCGCCTGCTCCAGCATGTAGCTATGGCCGCCCTCGAGCGGGCCGAGTTCCAGCACGCTTTGCCCCAGCACGCCTCCCATTTCCTGCAGCGCCCAGGCAACGCGGCTGTCTTGAAACAGTGGGATGCCGCCTCCGGTCAATTCCGCGTACGGCGGCGGCATCTTCGAGCTCCATTCGCCCTTGAATAAATCGATGGCGTTCTGCGGAGTCGGGGCGGTGCGCATGTACGCATCAAGAATGCCGGTTGAAGCCATGAGGGAACTATATCAGATGGCCCGTGAGGCGATAGATGGCCATGCATCAGGCGCGAGCCGAGGCGCGCGCACATGGGTGCGCGACGTCAACGATGCCGCACCATGGCCGACTCGCTGGGCGAAGACACCGCCGCATCATGTTATGTCCTGTAAACCTTCAAAGCATGTCGGCAAAATGTGACTGTAGCCGCAAAAAGACGATCCCGCCGACTACTAGAAACATCGCGGTGACGCTCCAGTAATACGCGCTGGCCAGCGGATGCTGCCAGATCCAGACATGTCTAGCCAAGGATTCCCGATATCCGCGCACGATGTAATTCAGCGGATTCAGTTCCAGCATCCACCGATTCTTCCCCGGCAGATTGCTCTCGGGCCATACCAGCGGCGTCAGCCAGAACAGGATCTGCACCAGGACCTGAAGGACTTGCGACAGATCTTTCAGGAATGGAACCAGCGCCGACATCAACAGCGAGAAGCCCAGGCTCAGGCACATCATCGCCGCCAGATAATAAAACACCTGCAGGCTTTGCAGATTGGGATAGTAGCCGTAGGCCAGCAGAACGACGCTGACCCCCAGCACAAAGAACAAATGCACCGGCAGCATGCTGAAAATCCTCACCACGGGAAGCAAGCTCACGCGAAAGACGACCTTCTTCACCAGAAATCGATTATCGATGATAATGCTGCTGCCGGCTCCGATGCTTTCCGCGGCGAAGAACCATGGCACAAGCCCGGTCAGAAGCCAAACGACAAATGGGACCCCATCGACCGGTCCCGCACTTTTCAACGCGAAGCGGAAGACGACCCAATAAATCAGCATCATTACCGCCGGATGAATAAACGCCCACGTCAGCCCAAAGGCCGATCCAAGATATCGGGAGCGGAATTCACGGCGCGTCAATTCATAGATCAAGCGGCGGCTGCGCAGAACTTCCCGGCCATATTGGACGAATCCGTTGGCCAAATATTTCGTATAACCGACCATCTCTCAGAACTCCCTGCCATTCGTTTCCGACAAGCTTATCGCCCGACGAGGCGCATCGAGCGGTAACCCCACACGATTTTCTCGACATTCAACCCGTGCGCCCATCGGCTCCACGAGTCATCGCCAGCATATCGGCAAGCGACTCGATGTCCCTCATCAACGGGTCCTCCGCCTGCCGTCGCAGTTCCAGACGCCAGGATGTTGTACGGCGAATTGCCGTCAACAAAAACCTTTTTGATATGGCAGGAATGATATCGGATGCAGCCAAAAATGGAGGCTATGGGTAAGGCGCGGGCTTGGGTTGATCGCCGGGGATTTGCAGGGCGCCGATCAATTCGCCAATATTTTCGATGCCGTAACGCTGCATGTACTCGAGGATTCCCTGGCGGATTTTGTTGGGCGCCGCGGGGTCGATGAACAATGCCGTACCGACGCCGACGGCGCTGGCGCCGGCCAGAATAAATTCCACGGCGTCGGACCAGAATTGGATGCCGCCCATGCCGATGATCGGAACACCGGCGGATTTGGCGACCGTTCGATGGACTCGGCTGATGAGGTGCAGGGCGATGGGCTTGATCGCCGGGCCGGACAGACCTCCGGTGACATTCGCCAGTCGCGGACGTTTTTTGTGAATGTCGATGGCCATCGCGGTGAAGGTGTTGACCATGGAAATGATGTCGGCGCCGCCTTCGATCGTCGCCCTGGCGATTAGCGTGATGTCCTCGACGTTGGGTGAGAGCTTGACGATCAGCTTTTTTTTGGGAAGCGCCTTCTTCACCTCGACGGTGAGTTCTTTGAGCCGGCCGGGATGAGTGCCGAAGGTCAATCCGTCTTTGACGTTGGGACAAGAGACGTTCAACTCGACGGCTGCGATGCAATCGAGATCATTCATGGCGGCGCAGGTATCGATATAGTCGTCGAAGCTGTGGCCGGCGACGTTCACGATGACCGGGCAGGGCATTTTTCGAATGAGCGGGACTTTTTCGGTCAGAAATCGATCGAGGCCGACATTCGCCAGGCCGATCGCGTTGAGCATTCCCGCGCGGGTTTCGACGATTCGGGTGGGCTCATTGCCGGGTCGTTCTTCGCGCGTGATGGACTTGGTGACGAACGCGCCAAGCTCAGAAAGATCCATGTAAGGGGCGTATTCGAAGGCGTACCCGCAGGTGCCGGAGCAGGTCATCACCGGATTGGCCAGTTTCAGTCCAGCGAGATTGACGGAAAGATCGGGCACGGAAGCGGGCTTCTCCTGCGGGGCTTTAATCGTTCGTGTAGACCTTATGCTGAGGCCGGCCGCGGAGGATTTCCGTGCGTCCCCAACTGGTCACCTGCTTGAACGTGTCGCTGTGGATGAAGGTTTCAAAATCCGGCTTGGTTTTCCAACCGCTTAGTATCAGGAATGAGCCGGGAGCCGAAACGTCTTCATACAGGTGTGAATCGATGTGGCCGGAAACGGTCTTCAGGTGGGCGATGACCTTGAGGAAACCCTGCTTGAATTCGTCCTCCTTGCCTGGGATGACGTCGTAATGCATGCCGATGGTGGTCATGGGTGAACAAGCCTAATCGGTCGGGAGGGGGCGGGGCAAATGTTTGAAGAAAAAGAAGGAGAAGATAATCGGTTACATTCTTTGTGACGGCGGGAAGTCGCCGACTCGTATAGGAATGGGCGTTGCCGCCGCGAGCACCATTGGCTGGCCTGAAAATGTTCCGGCAGGCCTTTTCGAGGCGGACGTGTAGGATCGCGGCCTTTGGCGGCCAATGCCTTGCCTCGCAAAAGGTCTGTTGGAACATTGACAGGCCGGCCGGCGGCGTCGGCAGCGGCGACGCCGTATTCCATGCGAGTCGGCGCCTTCGGCCGTCACGAAGAATTCAACCGATTATCCTCTTCTTCATTTATTCGCCCTTGTCGCCGCCGATCGAGTCACGCACCCGGGGGCGGATGAATGAGCGGGCGATTGCTCGCGGAGCAGATATCGCTCGAACCAATGATTCGATTCGCGCGAAATCATCTCCACCGCCAGGAACCAAAGATCCAGATGGGACGCGCCATCGACGAGTATGAGCTTGCTGTGATCCGGATCGGCCTGGTGCAGGCGAATGCTGTGGGCCGGGCGCAGAAAATTGTCGGCCTTTCCGTGGATCAACAGGATTGGGGTTGTGCAATGCGCGATGGCGGCGAGGGGGCTGTCGCGATCGATATCAAATCCACCGAGCTTGCCGACGCGCGCGGCGATGTTCTGGAGGTCTCGGTTGGAGAACATCCAACTCGTTGAGCCGAGTAGGCTCGGGCCGGCGTCCACCGTGGCGTCGCGCAGTGAACTGAACGGTTCGAGCGCCACGACCGCCCGGACGCGCGGATCGATCGCGGCCCAGCAGATGGCCGTTGATGCGCCGTAAGACATCCCCAGCACTCCCACGTTGCCGACGATCAGCCCTTGCCGCTGCAAATCGTCGAGGACCTGGACCAAGTCCCGGCTCTCGCCGGCGCCGTAGGTGAGCTGATCGCCGGTCGATCGGCCATGGCCGCGGGAATCGACAAGGATGACGCGGTAGCCCTGGCCGGCCATGATGAACGAGTAGAATTCGTACGGAAAGTACTCCTTGCTGACGCCCAGGCCGTGCAGAAGAAAGAGAGTTCCCCTGGGCGTGAGGGCGGGTCTGGTAGTGGCAAGGGCGAGGGGCTGGGTGGATGAACGAGTTCGCGGGGCGTAAACCAATCGGACGATGGGTTCGTCGTGAGCATCCGAATCGATGAAAATCGAGACCGGAAGAGGAATGGGATCGACGATCCAGACGGACAAAGAAGCCGGTGGCGGACCGACGCTAATGCGGAGCTGGCGTGAGACGTGGTGCTCGTCGAGCACTTCTGTGGGTGCGTCTTTGCCGCGTATCGGCGAGTCGAGGTTTTGGGCCTTTACGAGATCGTCGGCAACGATGCCGTTGCAACCGGCCAGCGCGAGAAGCGGTAAGAGCAAAGCGAAGCCGCCGCGAAATAACGTGCCGGGGAAGCGTTTGAAGGAAATGGTCAAACCGCGATAGTAGCGGGGCCGGGCGGAGGATCGCAAGCGGCGGATCACCACAGAAGATCGGCGGCGTTGAAGATCGGCCCGTCGGTGCAGGTGAGACGGTAACACCAGTCGCTGCCCGGCAAGGGCGGTTTGGCGGGATCCAGCTTCTTGACGCGGATGCAGCAGCTTTGGCAGGTGCCCATGCCGCAGGCCATGGCCCGTTCGGCGGCGACCTGGCAGGGGATTTTTCGCTGGATTGCGATGTCGGCGACGCGTTTCATCATCGGCTCGGGGCCGCAGGTGTAGATGATGGGGCGAAGCCCGGCGGGGAAAAACTCGCCGGCCAGGCGACGGTCGAGGAATTCTTCCAGGGCCTGGGTAATCAAGCCGTGGAAGCCGAATGAGCCGTCATCGGTGGCGAGAACGGCCGGAATGCCATGGGCGTGAAACTCGGCGACCTGGTATTGGGTTGCCGAGGGCGTCAGGGGAATCAGGTCGCGGCAAAGTGCGCCGGCGAAGGCAACGGCTCGGCGATCGGCCAATTGCGAAGCGAGATAGATCATCGGCGGGATTCCAACGCCGCCGCCAACGAGAATCGCAAACTGATCCGGCGCCGGAAGAGTGAAGGCGTTACCGAGGGGACCGAGAATATCGAGGTTGTCGCCGGGGACGAGGCCGGCGAGGTATTGCGTTCCCCCGCCGATGACCCGATGGATGATGTCGAGTTCGACGCCGTCGCCATCACGGCGGCCGGCGAGAGAAAACGGCCTGCGAATCAGCGCGATGGGGGAGGTCAGCTCGACATCGTGAGAGGCGATGGCCCGATCGGCGAGCCATTCCGGACCGGCGAGCCATTGGGGATCAGTTGACCATTGATGCTCGCGCTGCCCGGCATCCAGGGCGGGAAGATCGCAGCAGGCAATCTGGATGAACTGTCCCGGTTTTGTCGGTGGGAAGGCGGACAGACCCAGCACGAGGCGGAAATGATCTCGGCAGAGCTTCAGATTGGCGGCGACTTTGGCGGTGGCTTGCTTGGAAGAGATCATTGCGACGGATTGTGCGGCAAGGCGATGGGAATCTCAATGAATCCAATAAAAGACTTCCGGAGGGGTGGCTCCTATCCACCTCCGGAAGTGCGCCACGGCTAGAAGCCGCTTAATCACAATGGGAATCGCCACGAGAGGCGAAGAGCCGACTATAACCGTGGGAATAATGACTGTCAATTCACGGATAGGAGCGCAAAAATAAAGTTTTCTTAACGTAAGCCCATGTATATATGTAGGTTGTGTGTTATCAGCGACTACACAATAGGTGGTGTTTGCCGCCGTTTTCGCCGAGGGGATTTCCACCTTTGCCGGGTCGTCACTACACTGCCGGGGTCCAAAAATGCGGGTATCCCCGATGAAGCAAATTGATGTGGCCATAGGAGTGGTGAAGAGGGAGGGGCGCATCCTCATCTGCCAGCGAAAATCGGATGATACGTTCGGGGGCCTGTGGGAATTCCCAGGCGGGAAACGTAACCCGGGGGAAGAGCTGGAGGCGTGCCTGGCCCGGGAGATGATGGAGGAACTGGCGATCAAGGTGAGGATCGTGAGAAAGCTGACGGCCATCGAGCATCGATACCCGCGTGCGCGGATCACGCTGTACCCTTTTTTGTGCGAGCATTCCAACGGCGAGCCGAAGCTGATCGAGTGCCAGCAAGTCAAATGGGTAAAGGCCGAGGAACTGCCCAAGCACCAATTTCCACCAGCCAATGAGAGTCTGGTGAACCAAATCATTCGCGAGTCCAGCCGAGTGGGCGGCGCGTAAGCGCGGCGCGGCGGCGCGTGAAGGCCGTTGCCAAGCTTGCCGATTTCCGATACCACTGGCGCGCTTGAGCGCAAGTGCGCCTGGAGACTCATTCCATGATCGAATCATCCATTGCCAACGCGGCCGATTACGCGGACGGCCTGCTCACCGCCCGCAAAGCGAAGAACATCCTGATCCTATTGGTTCTGGTGATGCTTCTGTTTCAACTGGCGCTGTTTTTTGCGGCGCGTTACAAAATTGAGCTGGGTCCCGCCGGACCTGCCGATTCGGTCGCTTCAGCCGATGCGGTTGCGCGCCCCACCTCGCCCGTGGTCATCGACTTCCTGAAATACCTGGTGGGGCTGGTCGATTTCCTCGGTGTGGTTCTGCCGATTGTGCTCATTGCCGATCTATGGCTGATCGCGTCCATCCTACTGCTGGGCCGGCTTTTGGGCGTTTCCCGGCTGATCGCGGCTTTTCTTTGGTGCGTCGTCCTGCTGGCGCTGCTGTTTCCCTGGCAGGCATTTTTGATGAACCAGACTTTCACCAGCACCGAATTCAAAATACCGGGCGTGTTGTATACCTGGTCCGAACTGGTGGTGCGCGGCCGGGTCCATCCCGCGAACGTGATGCGTTCGCTGCTTTACTGGGCGCGCTTTGTTGGCTGGCCGATCGTGGCCATTGCGCTTCTTCTGATGATCCAACATCAAAGCGGCGTTGGATTGCGGTCAGCCCTGGGCGAAGGCTCGTCCAGAACCAGCGGCGATGTGGGGCAGGCCGCCGCCTGAATGTCGTATCGCCGCGGCGTTTGAGAGTTGCAATTTCTATGAGGGAAGAGCGCGGGAAACTGAGCGGCGATGTTGTCATCAACGAGCTGTACACGCTTTGGGGAATGATCGTGGGGAACGTGAAGGTCATCGAAGAGGGCAAGCTGTATCTCCGCGGCAGCATCTACGGCAATCTGACGGTCGAATACGGCGGAAGGGTCCATATCTACGGAAACGTCCAGGGTAAACTCACCGCCCGGCGCGGCGCGAAGGTGATCCACGGGGGCGTCGTGGGGGGAGACATCGTCAATGAGGGCGGACGTATCTTCATCGAACTGGCAGCTAAGACGATGGGAAAAATCAAAACCAAAGACGGCACGACAACGTTTGAGCGGAGCGGGCGGAACCGTGAGCATTAGCCCAAATCATTAACCGCCCGCTTCGCTCGAGACCGCGGAGAACGCTGAGAAGTCCATCGAGAATTGGATTTTATGTATCCCGATTAGATCGGGACTGAATATTCGGTTTCCCCAGTGCGCTGGGGCGAGAGCCGTCGAGATCCTGTTTTCTCGGCGTTCTCCGCGTTCTCGAGCGAAGCGGGCGGTAAACAATCTGGATTCGCGCCGTTTTTGCGATTTCAATTGCGGGCGATTAACCTTTGGCTGCTTGGCAATGCCCGCACGGCGGCGCCGCGGGCCAAAAAAGTGAGGGACGCTTCATGCCGATTGAAAAGTGGTCGGATTCCGTTGCGGTGGTGCACCTGGCGGACGATCCACAGTTTTCGGAGGAGCTGGAAGCCGCGGCCAAGCTGGGGCCGCCGTGCCTGAACCGGGTGCTGGATTTTTCCGCGGTTCATTTCGTCAATTCATCGAACGTCGCCGCGCTCCTGACGCTCCGCAATCAGATTCAGCGGCAAAACGGGAAGCTGGTTCTGTGCAATCTGGCGAATCAGATCCTCTCGACATTTCTCGTCACGGGACTGGATAAGATATTTCAGATCAGCGAAGACGTGCCGACGGCCCTGGCGACGATCCAAATGGATGGGCGCGGGAATTAGCAAAATCCGAATGGGTCTGCCAATTCTTCCGGGAAGAAAGGCGATTGAACCCCGGCGCGCCGGGATGAAGGACACCGCCGAGACGCCAAGGGCGCCAAGAAATGCCTATTTGCCACAGATGAAGATCAGATGCACACAGATGGGAATGCGATTGGTAAGGTCTTTTATCTGTGTGAATCGGCCTTTCATCTGTGGCCAAAACTCTTCTTCGCGTCTTGGCGCTTTGGCGGTTCACTTATTCTCTCCCGGAAATCCTGGCAGGCGCATCGATGTCCCAGATTGTCTCAAATGTCCCTGGAAATTTTTATTTTGGCCCTGGGACCCCTATCAGGAATGGATAGCTCGGAGACCGCGTGAGAGTTGAACTCTGTGAACATGGATGCTCCTGATGGGTCGCCTAGGCGACCGGTGATGAAAAATGACCTTCTCCCTCTATTAAAGGGTCCAGGAGGTGAAGGTTTTGGACGTGTTTTGGAGAAATCCGGGGATTTTTTTACAATATTTTTTCGGGCGTCGAATTGGCCATGAGAAAATCAAGGAAATCGGACATCGACAAGTTTATCGCCCTGCCGGACTCGGCGAAGGAGCGGATTGTGAAGCAGATTGTGGGAGAGACGCTAAAGCAGTCGCTTGCCCGCTCGCGGCCACTCAATCCCCGCGAACGACGGCAATGGCGGCGCTTCAAGAAGAAGATGGGACGGCCGAAGGTCGGCAAAGGGGCCAGGACGATCTCCCTGACGGTGGAAAACGATCTGCTGAAGCAGGCGGATGCCTACGCGAAGCGGCACGGCATAACCCGGGCGAAGGTCGTGGCCCAGGGACTCCAGGCCGTCATCGGGTCCGCGGCGTGGGCTGAGTAAAAGGGACATCTCTGGCTCTGTCTCGATCCTCAAAATACAGGGTACTTTCGCTGGCGCGATTGGTCTCGTGCTTCTACAAGCTGCGGGATGGAAACATCCCGATCGCCATGGAAGGTGATGCGTGAAGCTCATCGGC
>JBEKHH010000064.1:0-24109 GCA_050012375.1 Tepidisphaeraceae bacterium | reverse complement strand
ATTCTCGCAAGGCGCCGGCGATCTTCGCGTGGGTCCGATCCGATATAGCCAAAGAAAAAGTTCGCGGTCAACTGCGGTCAGCGTAGGAATGCGGTTGGCGTAGCGGACACGAATAAACGCCCGTTGATAATTGTCCGCTTGCACGGCAGTGGCAGTAGCGCGGCAGGAATCTGCCGATGGGCAAACATAGCGTTTTGGATCAATCCCGGCGGCCATTAGCGCCGACCCCCAATCACCGAACACTCTCGCGCCTGCGTCAGCCAGTGATCTCGGCATTGTGGTTTGCCTGCCCAACGGTTCGCTATTCAGGGCGCGCTTCAAAATCGCCTCGATAATGCGCTCCCGGCTCCACGGCGCAACCCGCCTCAGCTTCAATGGATCAACTCCGGCCACGATTACCGCCTTGGACCATGAGCCGAAAATGCGTCTTGCCGCCGCGATGAGCTGACCATATCGCTCTTGGAGCTCTTCGCGACGCAGCGGTCGCCGTCGTCGCGATAATGAACGGATGATCGATAAAATCTTCCCGGGAGGCCACCGTTCATGAGCCTTTGCCCGATCGGGTGCGATGCCCGCTGCGATCACCGCGTTGCGCCAGGAACCGAAGATGCGTGACCCCGCCTGATAGAGAGCCTGATCGGCGCCATGATAAGCGCTGGGAATCAGCGACAGTCCTGCGGATTCACGCCGCAGGATATCGCGGATTATCATTTCCCGAGTCCACTTGGCCATGGCACTATCCTCTGGCATCCGCAATAACGGCCTCAAACCGCTCGACAATCGTTCGATGGTGCTGACTCAGATATTCGCGCACTTTGGTGTTGGTCAGAAGCGAACGGGCGTAGATGGCCAAACGAAGGAGGTCGATCGTATATTGCTTATAAAGTCTCGAGTAGAAGTCGTGCTTTTGCTCGGCTTCTGCCAATTGCTTGAGCAGATCGTTCTTGCGCTGGGCTGTCTTGTCCCAGGGGTCATTTTTCCGCTTTCGGCCCTCTCGCAGCGCCGGTGGCGTCTTCACGATCAATGTTCGTGCAAAGGCGATGCTGTAATCCTTATAGCCCTCCATGGCGGAAAGAATTTCCTTTTGCCGCTGAGGCTTCACGTGAGTCAGGTCCTCCGCGCATCCCCGCGTAATCTTGCCTTGGTCCAATGCCGCGGCCATGTCCGGGTGCAATTGTCTGAGTAGTGTCTTTTTGAGGCGGTGGCCGATTCCAGAAATGCCGAGAGCCTTGGCGATAGTCTGTTCATCCAGTTCTTGGAGTGATTTTTCGATCATCCGGTTCTCTTGTACGGGTGAAACTCGGTTGACCATGCGATTGCCGGTGAACGCCTCGCGTTGTTTCCCTATGATGCAAGGGACGATCTCCACGCCCAGTTCCACCAATGCGCGAAACCGCTGGACGCCGTCGAGGATCACGAAGTCTTCGCCATCGGGGTAGACGATCAGGGGTTCGATCAGCCCAACAGCTTCGATACTGGCCAAGATCCTGTCGTATTCCCGATTACTGACCGAGCGAACGCGCAGTGGCCGGAGCCTGACGATGGGAATATCTAGTGCCCGTGAGTCATCCAACATGTCTCGCCTCTTAGAAAAAATCAGTGAATCATTGAGGGACGGCGACGTTATACGTGCCAGCCAGTTCCGGACGCTGGCTGAGTCCCTCCGCCCGTAGCAGTTCCGCCAATGCCGTGTCCTGCCAGAGTGTGGCGATGCCATCCAACAACATAAACAGGCGAGTTTCTTTGCCCTGCGCTTCGCGAACAAAGGAATCTTTGGCATGCGTCGCGTTCGCAATATCGCTGGTCAATGTCGCGACGGTGTAGTCGTTCGCCCCGCCCTCCTTTCCTTTGCGCTTCCGGCGCTCTGCCCGAGCATTAATGATCGCGCGAGCTCTGGCAAAGTTGTCGGAGTTGACGATTCCCTGGTCGAAAGCATCCATCAGGACGTTCTGAATTCCAGAGTCATCCGCCTGGGCGACGAGAATGGCGAACGAGATCGAAAAGACCCCTTGCTCGACTCCCTGAATGAGCCGGTCCTCGCCATTCTCCACCAAGTGAATGTATTGTTTGATGTAATCGGCACCTCGGCAGGCTACTTGGGAGATTTGCTCGTAATCCCACCCCTCATCATGCAGGTTCTTCAACTCGCGCGCGAATTCAATCGTGCCAGGACGACTGCGCGCGAGATTTTCGACCAGCGATTCCAGGTAAGCTTGTTTCCGCGTGCATGTGACAATCTCGGCGCGAATGTCTGTTTTGCCGAGCCGCTTTTGGGCAATGAGGCGCCCTTCGCCGCAGATTAATTCGTATTGGCCGTCCTTGGCCAGAAATTTATCGTTCACGCGGATGTCCTTGATCTGGCCGATCGCCTCGATGCTTTGCACGTTCAATGCGAACTGAGCTTCATCGCGTGTGCGCGAGTTGATGACTTTGATCTTATCGATGGGAATCATTTCGCGTCGACGGTCTTTCATCAGCAGAATTGGTGCCATATTCATCAGGACCTCGCTAATTCAAAAATCATTTCCAATCCGTGGTGGCCATACATGTCGAGGCGCGACTCCGACGAGCCGAATAGCCGAATCCCGCGGTCCCGAACCAATAGGCGCGGAAGAGCCAGGTAACCAAGTATCTGTGGACCCTGCGGGCCGGACACAGGAACACCCAACGTGATGTCCACCATGCCACGTACATCCGGCCGGAAATACCAGTATTGGTTGTACCCATGCGGTACGGGAACAGACGGCTGGATCAGAACCGTGAACTTACGGTTAACGACAAGGAAGTCGTCGTAGTTCTCAACTTGCTGAACCAGACCCCGCACCAGCGATTCGACCTCTGTCCGCACCTGAGCCAGGGCTATACCAAATACCTGCTGGTATGCCGCATCCAACGAAGCGAAGCGCTTGGCATAGGTTGAGGGAGACGGCGCGGCAGAATCCGCTCGCACCATAGATGGCCGCAGGAATTCATGCTCCCGGAAAAGTCGAACCAGTTGTTCCAGCATAAACGGCGGCGTGTACCGAAGTGCCGCTTGCGCCAGGACCCGTTGCGCTTCGTCGAACAGTCCCTGTTCCACGATGGGATCGAATGCACCGCCCGTTCTGACCCATTCACCTTTTGGATTGTGGCGTGTGGGCGTTTTGAGCTTCTGAGTTGTCTTGTTGTACACCAGCGTACCCACGTACAATTCGTTAATCAGAATCCGGCGGACCTTCGCCCCATCCCAAGCGCCGCCGCCGGGTGAAGCGATGCCATCACGATTGAGTGACTCCGCAATTGCCCCGATACCACGGCCGCTTTCGGCAATCTCGTGAAAGATCCGTTTGACGGCTGCCACTTGGCGGCCGTCTCCCGGTGCCAGCGTCACGCGCTGATTCTGAATGCTCTTGCGCTGCCCGGCCGCTAAAACTTGGACCGGCTTGCGCGCTTCATCGAGCAACAACCGCTGAAACCCATACGGCGGTTTGCCACCGGCCCAATACCCCTGCTGTGCGATCTTGATGCACCCGCGCAGCACCTTGTCGCTCAACTCCTTGCTGTACTGCGCGGCCCGGAATCGTTCGAACTGGACATAGACTTGGTACAGCTGGTCGTTGGGTTTCGGCTTCCCAAGTGTGGTGTAGATGACTTGCTTGCCGTGGCGCTTGCACTCCGCGCTATACGTTGCCGACAGGTCGATATCCTGAAATCGCCCCCATCGGCTGACGTCCAGGCAGAGGATGAAGTCGAAGTCGTCTCTTCGTTTGACCCAGTTCTCCATCATGTCGTTGAACGCGTCTCTTCCCTCCGCTGTCAGGCCCGATTTTCCACGGTCCGCGAACTCGTGGATGATTTCGACGCCGTTTTCGCGCGCCCATTGTTGTACCTGCTCCTGCTGAATGGCCACGGAGTTTTCCTGGCGGTCCTGCGCCGAGTGTCGGTAATAGGCGACCGCCCGGAACCGCGGCGCGGCCGGTTCAGCGACTGGCTTGTCTCGGACCCACCACGGAGGCTGGTTTACGTCTGACTGCTCGCTCATCTGTACCTCGCTGGTCATTTGATTCGCGACCGGACTCCACGTGCATGGACGGGACCGCTGCGAAATCGCCGACCCTCGTATGTGCGCGCGTGTGAAGACAGAAGACGGCACGGCGCAGAGTCAAACCGGCTGGACGACTATGCCCCATGTTTGTGCAAATCAGCGGGGTGTCGCCGTGCAATCGGCGTGCAGCGCGCCCATTCCTCTACAGGGCTAAGATGTAGCGCCCGTTGTGCCCGCGGATCGCGGCGGCCAATTCGCCCATATCCCCATCGCGAAGTCTGCGCCGAAGATGGCGAACGACGCTGCGGATGGTGGCGACGGCGAGGTCCTCGTCATCCCAAACATCATGCAGGAGGTCCAAATGAGTAACGTACTGGTTGGGGCGGCGGGAGAGCCGATCGAGCAGCCAGAAGCCGCGGGTGTGCCCAAGATGCAGCGATTTGCCTTTCCATCTAACGCAAAGAGTGGACTGGTCAAGGAATGGGCGCTGGTTGACGCGCGGTCCGCTCGAAGCCGCGGCGCTGCTTGACTGGCCCCCCACTATGGAATCACTTCCGTGGAGCTCCACATGGACTTCGGTGCGTAACTCCTCGGCGCAGATCACAACCGTCATGAGGATTTCTGCCAGCCGATTCGTTAGTTGTGCCAATTGCTGAACCTTTTGCGTGGTCATCACAATCTCCATATGCCGCCGCCCACAGATGGTGGCCGTACTGATCTAGGCCGGGCTTCGCCGCGAGGAAATCGTTTGGCTGGAATTAATTCCCGCGTTTGGCCGGTGCCGCAGCCAATTACGGATTTGAGCCGGCAGCAGCAAGTTTTTTTGATAAAATGTTTGTTGCGACGCAGATGCGATGTAAAATCAACCAAACGGTTTACGATAATCGTTGGTCATATTGCTGGCGGAAGCCACCTAGCCGGAGCATTTATGCAGGCTAACGACGTAGGCCGGCCGAACCAACCCTGCGAGTACAGGTTCTGGTGGTTGCCGTGATTTAACCAACACCGATGATGAAGCAGGAAACCCAGAATCTGCCGGTTCAATTGACCGTGAATGCGCCTGCAACAGCCCCGGCGCGCCTGATTTCCATGGGATCTGCGCCGCAACCTAGTTCAGACTTTAGCGGCAGAATTCGGGAACTGTCAGGATTGAGGGAATTCTTCGATGGCAATATAAGGAAGGAGGCCACCGCAGTCATTACCGGCAGTGCAGGACAAGGAAAGACGCGGCTGGCGCTTGAGTTTGTCCACAATGAAAGTTTCCGCCAAAACGGGAAATATGACCTCATTTGCTGGATTGGAAGCAGTCGGCAGAACAGCTACGTGCAGACCTCGTTCCAACAAAGCCAGGACATCCGGAAACTTGCAGGCAAAATTGGCATCGCAGAGTCGCGCAATGGAGAAATGAAATACGAGGACCTTCTTGGATTGGTGAAAAAGTATGTTACATCATTTCGGTCAAGATTGTTCGTCCTAGACAATGTGAATTCGCTGAATACTTTCAACGAAATTCGACCATTAGTTGAAGGTTCACATGTTCTCGTTACTTCTCTCCAGCGTAAATTGGACCCGCCGTCGTGCGGCAAGAGAATTAACCTCGATGATATTCCCATCGACCCAGATGACGGTATCAGGTTTCTTCTGGCCAAGAGTGGCGGTCAAGATACGGCCGGCGCACGCGACGTGGGGACTAGGCTTGGTTGGAACATGTTGTTGCTTGAGCAAGCAAGGGGATACGTCAGCCGGCATTGCTGCGATTTCCGGTATTTCCTAAAACTCTTAGAGGATAAACCGGGCCAAGTGTTGGGAGATCGTGACCCCTTGGCGTCGGGAGACAAGAAAACCCCAGCCGAATTATTTCAAATCCTAATTGACGATCTAAAGAGTACGAGCCCACTCGCGTTCAAGGTTCTTTGCCTTGCAGCGTGCTTTGCGCCTGATCATGTTCCGGTACAACTGATTTTTACTCAGCGCGGTTGTGTAAAGGAACTCGTGGCGCGATCATTTTCGAACTTCGACGAATTCGAAATCCACTGCCTATCGCCATCATATGATTTGAGCTTGCTTTATCCGGCGGGAGACGGCGCTCGTCGCATGCACGACATGAGCGCACAACTACTTAGGGATTCCCATGCAAGGGCCGAAACTCGCGAAATGCTGCCCGTTGCAGCCGAGATGATCGCTTCGGTTTGGAGACAAGAGTGGGAGTGGTCTGGATCAGGTGTCAGTGGTATAGAGGTGCTGGAAAAATGGCCGTCACTTCTCGTAAATACCGCCTCAATAGTTGATTTGCTTCTTAAGCACAAACTGGACGTGCAACCTTTAATAACCTCGGAACTAATCGCGAGGCTTGCGAGCACGTATGAACTGAACGCCCAGTTTAAGGATGCAGAGAACTTACTCCAACAGGCGATCGCATGGTTTGATAACAATAGCAACAGGTTCGATGGTAAGGCTCGGGAGAATTGGCTAGATGCTTTGGCCAAGCTACACCATAATCGGGGTGCCTTACAAACTTCTTGGGCATGCGAATTATCCCCACATCATGCAACTCTTTTGCAATCGCGCCCAGAGATAATTCGCCATAGAATGTTGGCTTTCGATGCGCACATAGCATCACGCAAGGCTCGACAATCCGCGTTCGGAGCAGACGATCCGAGAACATTAGTCTATCGTCATTGCGTCGCCTGTGCAGAGCGGAATATCGGCAGGTTCGCAGAATCCATTGCAGGCGCGTCATCCGTGATCGCGATCCGTGAGCAGCAGATCGGCCAATTGTTGGGCCGGGAGGTCCGTTCTTTAGCGAATGAATGTGAGCCGGGTACCCTCAGCCGACTCGCTTTCGACATTAAAAGAACACTACGCGAGCTTGCTATCGAATATGGGATTCTTGGCCTTGCTTATGGGGAATGCAGCGAATTTACAAAGGCAAAAGAATGGCTTGAGAGGGAGCTCAATATCTTCAACGGTCTAGAATTGGATAATTTGGAAAAAGGAGACAATTTAGAAGGCGAGGGCTTTAACATTGCTTCAGCTTCGGACCGGCTTGCCGATGTTCTGGCGGCGCTGGATAAAGAATCTCACAGTACATCACACCAAGCACGAATAGAAGAGTTGCGGTTCCGTGCGGGCCTCATCTTAAATTCACATCCAAATGCAAGATTCGTCAGATACAACTGTCGATGGGATGTGTCTGACGCTCGTGATCGTCTTGACGCTGATCGGTCCAACCTAAAGGTACTTGTCAAGCAGCCGTCAGCAAGCGGATCCACGGCGACCGACCCGCGGACGGAGAGGGCTGGCACGGGTGAAGGGGAAAAGCGGAATCCTCGCCATCATCACGTAAAGCCAGGGCGCAATTCTGGATATTCCGAAACGGTGTCCACGAAAGTTAGTGAATTCGCCTCATATTGGTGGAAAATAGATTCCTCCCGCATTGACAGATTCATATCGCAATTTCCAGGACGCATGCGTTGGTTAGGAGAGGCTTTAATTGATGCCGTTGAGTATCATACCCCGCAATTCCTTAACAAGGCGCTCACGTCGGCACTCTTAAGTCTTAATTCTAATGGCCGCACTGACATGTGCCTTTGTCTCTTAGGTGGCGGCAGCAAGAGCGGGGCGCTAGTAAGTGGTTACAGTATTGACCCGGCAATCAAAACTCCGTGTCGGGAACTGCTCGCAGCCCTGAGGGACGATCACCATAAGGTAATAGTGTTTATCGACGATTGCTCTCTGACCGGAACTCAGGTGGTTAGGATTATGTCCGATTATTTGGGTCTTGGCGTTGGACAAAGGCATCGCAAGAATGTCGACCCTCTACCTCCAGAGGCGGTTTCCAAGTTGCGCAACCGCCACCTTATTTTTGTTGCGGCAGTCGGCACGGAGTTGGCATTCTTATCCCTGCGCCAGTTTTTAGAAAAGCAACATATCTCGCATGAGATCGTATTTGGCAAATCAATACAGCTTCTTACTCCGGCAGGGACTGAAGACCTCCTGGGTGGGTCGATGTGGGATGACGGTAAAATCGTCATTCGAGACCCATTGAGGCAATTGGCTGAGCCACTTTTTTCGGCGACATCGCAACTGCAGCGCGCAGGTGCGTGGGAGGAGGCGAAGACATTTTGCGAAGATGTGGGCTACGCTTTACTTGAGGAAAGAGCTAAGCGGGAGGGGTGGTCGGACCAATGGCGCAAAGTCAGTGCCCTTGGCTATGGGGGAATGCAAATGCGGATCGTCTTCTTTAACAATGTACCAAGGCCTACGTTGACGCTCCTTTGGTCCGACGGGATGTATCGGGGAAACGCGTGGACGCCGCTTTTCCGGCCGCGGGATTGAGCCCAATCATCGGGCGCGGCGGCTTTTCGCATTGATTATTATTACGAACCGCTTTGGCTCGACATGCAGCAGCAATCCCTGATTGTCTCCATCGTCGGTCGCCAAGCAGACCTTGGCAATTAGACCGGTGCCGAAATCGGATTTTTAAAAATGGTGCAGTCCCAAACTAAAGCCTGCGAGAAGCGCCGGCTTCGATTATTCTGCGTTGGTTTGCCGAAAAGCGGCACACACTCTATAGCAGCGATTTTCGCGACGCGCTTCCGAAGTGCTCATGAGCCCGGGTTTGAAAAGTGCATCCAAATAATCCTGGACCGGTCGAGCCATATGATCGATGGGGCACAAGTACTAGCCCATTTGAAAGAGCGCGATTCCGTCATGCAACTCGACATGGAGTCTTCTCACGCGCTGGCATTTCTTGCGCCAGAGCTCGTATACGCGTTTCCCGAGAGTAGATTCATTCTCACCGTAAGACATCCGCTGGCCTGGCTGCGCTCGCAGATTAATCATCATATTACAAATCGTCAGCCTGCCGCTGGCTCTGCACGAATGCGCTTTAGGGATTTAAAATTTCACTCCGATTTCACGCACCCTCCCGAGGAGTTGCCGCTGAGAAATCAGGGAGTCTATACGCTGGACGGATACCTATCCTATTGGGCCTTCCATATAAATAGCCTGATCCAAATCATTCCAAAAGAGCAGCTTTTGATCTTACGAGTCGAGCATATTGCGGGCTCGCTCCCCCGAATTGCATCGTTTTCAGGTATCTCTGCGGCCGAACTCGATGGGAGCAAGGTTCATGAGTATTCATTGCCAAAGACGTTCGACATCCTTGCTCAACTTAACCAATCTTATCTGGATTCGAAAATAGAACGACACTGCGGACAAATTGTGGCGAAGTACTTCCATGCCGTGTAGCAGAGTCGGATATGCTTGTTCTAACGAAACACCCATGCGTATTGCAAAGCCATTTTCCCCATCGGAGTATTCGAGGCCGAATAAGCAGAATCTCAGTATGGGCAAGAATGTCGAGAGCCAAAATTCAGTGTCCGATACGGGAACGACATCTTTTTTCTTCCGTGAGCAGTTGGCATTCTGCCGCGGCATGAACAAACCACGACTTCCCCGTCCAGAAGAATTGCGCCAGATCATAGACGAACAGCGGGCGAGCGGGCTGCAATCTGTCACCGACGACGCAACAATCCCGCTTGCGTCGGCCAGAACTCAGGGCAATACTGTCCATCGCTCGGTCCCCAGGGTTGTTGCCTCAGCAACATCAACCAATTTGGTCCGAGCCGCCTTCTGCTTCTTCATGAGCACCCATTTACCGGCGTGAAAATTGAGCCTTACTAGAGAACAACTTATGAAGACGGCCCTTCCAACTATCGAAGGGCTCTATGCGGCCTACTCTTCTTTGGGGCCGGGAGGGGAGCGACCATACAATTTCAGCGTAATTGGCCCGACGAGGGAGGAGCTCGAGAGTCTCGCGCCGACCGTTCTCAGGTTTCTGGACGACAAATCGCCGGAATATAGCTCCCTGCACGTGCCAGTCCATGTGGGTGACTCCCTGCGCCGAGTGGCGGAAATGCGCGCCGATTGGGTTCGAGACAAGGATAGCCAAACACCCTGGGCGCACTGTATTGCGCTCCCTGAGGAAATCATCCTAGATTGGCCCAAGGAACAGAAATTGTTCAGTCCGGCAATGATTCAGTGCCTTCATCCGCAATTCTGTTGGCGAGCCTTATGAGCATGAATGTTCCCGCTCTAGGCATCCTGATCGCGATGCCGGATAGCGCCTTATTAGAAAACCGAGGCCGGCGTCAGAGAAGTCTGCTGGCGCGCGCCATTTTTGAATCCCAACACAGCGACCTCCTCAAGGAAGACCAACGCGCGTCGCACCAGCAACCAGCGGGAAGTAATTCGGACGCCGAACGGGTCGAGGCATTGGTCATACGAAAGATACGCCAAACGATACGAAAGATGCGCCATCCCCTTGTCGATGGGCTGAACGGGCTTGTCCGCCAGCGTAATCTGGGGATTCTCGGCATTTTGTTCGCAATATGTACAAGCGTATTTGATGCGGACGTGCTCAATCCGCTCGAATCGGCCGGGAATGAACTCGACCTGCCAACTCACTTCCTCGCCGATCTTCTCTCGCGTCTTCCCGCAGCACGGGCAGGGCTTGTCAGCTTCGGCCAAGTCATGCACGTTCCGGGTCACGGGCAGTTGATCGAAGGCCGCCAGGTTCCGCCGACCACGACGAACGCGCCGCACCGTGCCAACGTCGGTCATCGGTTCATCTGGAGGAAAATCGTCGGGATTCGCCGAAGGGGCTTCCAACTCGGTGGCGAAAGCCAATAGCATCTGTGCTACGTCGCCAGGGGTTTGGAGCCGGTCGGCCCGCGGGCCGTAATACCACTTCCTCAGACGAAGCAGTTCCGTTTCGACGCGCAGAAACTTGACGTGCCAGTCGTCACGCTCGCGGGACAAATTGAGAATGATTTGCTTCAGCGCTTGCGGATCATCCGGCAGAGAGGTGAGGGCTGATGCATCTTCCATGACGACAAGAGTAGAAACGCTCTGTCCAGTGAATTGTTTCAGGCGGGTTGTTTTTTTCGGGAAAATCTCTTTGCGCGCCTGATGCTCCGCAGATCGATGCCGTCCAGCATCATCGCCAACTCGCTGGCCCGTAGTTCCACGCTCTTGGCATGACCTTCGATTCGCGGCATTTTGAAGACGCCTTCCTCCAGACGCTTGTACCACAGGGCGTAGCCGTCGCGGTCCCAATAGAGGATTTTCAATCGGTCCCCGTTACGGCCCCGAAACAGAAACAGATGCCCGTCCATCGGGTTCTGACTCGTGACCGCCTGGGCCAACTCCGCCAGGCGATCAAATCCGCATCGCATGTCGGCCGGCGCCGTCGCCAGCCAGATGCGTGTTTCAGCCGAGCGATCCATCACGGCCAGTGACGGGAGGCCGATCACGCTGTCGCCTCAAGTGTGCGGACCAGGTCCACCAGCAGCTCGGGGTCGAATCCACGCTGCACCAGCAGGCGACGCTCGCCCCGCAGACAAATCTCGATCGCGTCAACCGCTGACGTTTTCGGGGGCTTCACCTCGACGAACGCAGGCTTCGGCAAACGGTTTGGCTTGGCTGGCGATCGCAGCCGCCGCTTCCAGGTATAAAACGAACCTTGGGTGATACCCCGTTCCAGACAGTAGGCCGCGACGGTAAGTCCGCTGAGCCGCTGTCCGTCAATGATCTGGCGCCACTCCTTCGGTCCGGGGCGATGTGATCTGTTCATGTCGCGTCAGTGTGCCGACCGTCCGTCAAAGATAAAAGATGCGATTCACATATCGCACACGAAGTTATTTCAATAAATTACAATTTGCGACCGGAGATTATGGATTCAATTACGGAAACCGTACTCCTTGGAACGAAGTGATGCCACAAATCCTTTTTACGAATGGCAGATCTAACAAGAGAGCCAGTGATTATTCTATCCGCTCCTACTCGCTGCCATAGCACTTCAACCGTGAAACCTTCCCTACGTAGCAGATCAAAGCGCGTTGCGCCCCAACTGGCGTATATGGTGACGAAGATACATGCCGTTTTTGGCACGTAGTATTGTAAAAGGTGAGGAGCCAAGAGTGGAAAAGGGACGTACGCCACGTCACTATCCAATATGCCAAGGTCCGGCAACGCGGCTCGGATCATTGCCATTCGTTCAAAATATGTAAATGGATTCGAGTCCTCAAGATGCCTGTGTGGGGCTTCGGACGATTCTACCCAGGACCCAGGGTCAGGATTCGTTATACCTACGACAAGCTTGCGACATTTTGCTTTGGCGGACGCTAAGTATTCAGCGTGTCCCAGGTGAAACGGCTGAAAGCGCCCGCATATGACCCCTAAATCTATTGGCGCGCCGAACATGCAGAGTACCCAACATTCTAGGAACACTACGGACCATCTGGCAAGTGAATGTTCTCGCAGTTGTTTGGGGGCGCGATTCGCCGCGCGCTGCGTAACAAATCGGCCTCACCGCTAAGACTAATCATTCAGAGATTCGGACCAAATTCCATGAAGGGCATTTGCTCCAAGCGGCCTATTGGCTACTCCAGACCAAATAGGCTATTATTAAGCTACCAATGGCAGAGAAATCAATCACGCTGACGCTCCGCGCTGATACATTCTCCGGCAACTTGCCGCACTCTACCGTGTGGTTGTTGACCGACTGCATGGAGTTCCGCGGCAAGCAGGACCTCTGGACCCACCGCAAGCCGGAAGTCTTGGCCGCCCTGCGCGAGCAGGCCATCATTCAGAGCGTTGAATCGTCTAATCGCATCGAAGGCGTCACCGTTGCTCCCGACCGCTTGCGTCCATTGGTGTTAGGTCATGCTCGCCCGCGCGACCGCTCCGAAGAGGAACTGGCGGGTTACCGCAAGGCGCTGAATTGGATCTTCACGCGCAAATCTCCGGCACACATCGACACGAGAACGATCCTGCACCTGCATGCAATGGCTCAGGGGGGTATGTCTGGAGATGCCGGCCGGTTCAAGTCCAAGGACAACGAAATCATCGAGTTGCGGCCCGGCGTTGGCCGCATCGTCCGCTTCCGACCCACGCCAGCAAAGCAGACACCCGGCGCCGTGCGGCGATTGTGTGACACGTACCAGCAGTTCATTGAAGAGGAGGCAGTGCCGCCGCTGATGCTGGTGGCGACCTTCGTATTTGACTTCTTGTGCATCCATCCATTTCGAGATGGCAACGGCCGTGTCTCCCGCCTGCTGACCGCGCTGTTGCTCCAGCAGCAGGGGTTTGTGGTCGGCCGTTTTGTGAGCCTTGAGCGCCTCGTGGAGGATAGCAAGGAAGATTACTACCGTGCACTTGGCACGTGCTCGCGCAATTGGGCGGAAGGACGCAACGAGATCGCGCCTTGGTGGAACTATTTCCTCACGATCGTTCGGCGCGCGTATGTGGAATTCGCTGAGAAAGTCGAACGCGCAACGCCGCGCGGGGCCAAGTCGGAGTTGGCTCGCCAGGCTGCGCTCGCGCAGGTTGGTTCGTTCACCTTGGCAGACTTGAAGGCCCAGGTTCCGTCAGCCAGTCCCCAATTGCTGAAGAAAGTGCTGGCCACGATGAAGAAGGAGGGCAGCGTGAAAGTGATGGGCCATGGCAGAAGCGCCAGATGGGAAGTGACTTCATCAAACTGAGGCCAGCAAATCGTGATTATCGCGCGAAAAAACGTACACTGGCGCGTACACTAAATGAGCGTGAGCTTGGACCCTATGCGTCTGCAATCATCATTGACACAATACTACGGGGTCGCACCCCGAAGCTCGCGAAGTTTTCCACGCCGGCGCGCATCCAGTGATCGAAATGCGCCAACCGACCAAACGCGAGCGAATTTTTCGCTTCCGGGCGCGTACACTGGCGCGTACACTACGGATTGAAAAACATGGGCTACATGGTACTCTTGTGTCCCGTAAGCGCGTCGTCGTAAACGACGCGGTGATCGTAAGTTATTGATCTTGCAATGAATTCCGGAATTTGAGCATACGACGCTCATAACCCGGAGGTCGGAGGTTCGAATCCTCCCCCCGCTACTGCCGATGCAGAAGGGACTTGCGATAACGCGAGTCCCTTTTCGTTTGGGCAAAATCAGCCAAATGCACCCTGAACTGTACCGTATTTTACGCTACACGCGGTCAAGGGATTCGCCAGGAATTCAACCTCATTCGCGAGGTCATCATGGCGAGTTTGTTAAAGCGCGGTTCAGTCTATTACCTGTCCTACTACGTCGGCGGCAAGGAAACCGAACCACGTCAACCATTTCCCAGTGCAACCCGCTCGACGTCGCATTTAATATAAACCCGCCAAGGGCACACCCTCAGATCTTCCTTCCGTCATCGCGTCTCAACTGGGACCGATGTGCTTCAAATCGCCAAAGAAAAGCTAGGGCCGTTTGAGTCTGCCCAGATGCGAGGGCAGGGGTTAACAGTCAGGCGGTGTTTTGGGCAGCGAGTTGTAGAGAGCGATCGCGTCGATGAATGCAAGCACCCACGCTGTGCCGTAAATGGTCAGCCACACGAGTGGCACACGGAGCCCTATGCGCCTACCTGCGCGCGGCTCCTGTTGCGCCAGTTTCCATACGATGAACGAGACTCGCAGATACACCGCCAGGGTCAGCGCTGGCGCGACTATAGCACCCAGCATCGCACTGAGGAGGATGACCGGCAGCGCAATTCGCCAGCCCACGACCGCCGCAAGAGGCATCAGGACCGCGCACAGCAGCCAATAGGCAGGCTTGATGCGCGGCAGCCGCGGGACCATCCACAGTCCGCCCAGCGCCAGCAGCGTCGCGATTCCCCCCGCGCCGACTGCAGCGATGGTACCAAAGCTCAGCAGCGCGCTCGGCTCGACTAGGGCAATGGCCTGAATCAGCGTGTACTGCGCTGCCAGAATCGCGCCGCTGTATAGCGCCCAGCGAAGCAGCCAGCTTTGCACGACCCGATGCGGCGCAATCACCAGCACCGCCATGGCGTACGTCGCCGCAAACAGCAGCGGCGCAAATGGCCAGCTCGCCGTCACGCTCGGCACCAGTGTCAGGTAGTCAAACCATTTCCCCTGCTGAAACTCCGGCCCGCCGGGATATCGATTCAACGACGCGGCGAAACAGCCGATCGGCAACAGAATTCCCGCCACGGCCAGCACAGCGCCTTCCAGCCAGCTAATGACCCGTCGCCTCTGGTCATCCCAAGGCTGCGCGTAATCCAACACAATTGTGCCCATGCTCGTACCGCCTATTCCATTATCGGCTGCCATTACCAGGGGATTTGCGCCGTGCGGATATGACCTGACCGGCAATTTATCGGGCGTCTGCCCCGAGTCCGGCATATTGCTCCGCTGATCGGCCGAGATACATTTGCGCGGACGACCGAAAGTATGCTCCTTTTTGCCTGCATACCCCCGGAGGTAAGCGGAATCGACACAGGCCTTTGTACGCTATCCTTGTTATATTCAGACAATGCTGCGAGCCTGTGCGCTGTTATGCGCCATATTGGCGGTCGTGTGTCCATCCGCCATGGTTGCCGCGGCCGCAATAAGTCCGGCAACACAGCCCGCCTCCTCTGAGCCAACGCCTTCGGCCAAGCGAGCGGTGCTGATCGAGCGACGCAACGCGCTTCGCGACGCCTTGAAGACCACGGAAGCCGAGTTGAATGAAACGCCCGAGGACTCCACGACGCAGCCCGCGGCGCCGTTGCAAGAGCGAGGGATTTCCTTGACTCCCGCCACTGGGGCGTCAGAGACGAATTCCACGACCAAGGCCGCTGAATCTTCGGTCGCCCCTGTTCCCGCGCCGTCGGACACCGAGTGGTTCAATGTCCATGCCCAAGCCACCGTTATCACCCAATGGCATGATGACTTTCCCGCGCCATACACCGGCCCGAATAGCTTTCTGCCGCGCGAGGACGCCAAGACATCGGTCACGGCGACGTTGTTCATGGGATTGCGCATGCCCTGGGAAGGCGGGGCATTCTATTTTGATCCCGAAGTCGCCGGCGGCGAAGGGTTGAGCCGCGTGCAAGGAATTGCCAGCTTTCCCAATGGCGATATCTCACATGTCGGCGCGCCTGAGCCGGAGCCATACGTCGCGCGCGCATACTATCAGCAGGTCTTTGGCCTCGGCGAGGAAAAGGAGAAAGTCGAATCCGACCAAAATCAACTTTCCGGTTATCAAGATGCCCGACGGATCACCCTCTGGTTGGGCAAATTCTCTTCAACGGACATTTTCGACGGCAACAGCTACAGCCACGATCCTCGCACGCAGTTCATGAACGAGTCGTTCATGGAGGATACCGCCTGGGATTATCCGGCCGATACGCGCGGTTACACCCTGGGCGCAATGGTCGAGTACAACGAGCCCTCCTGGGCGATCCGTTACGGGGTTTTTCAGGAGCCGCATACTGCTAACGGAGGAACGCTTGACCCTCATGTGCTGCAAGCTTTAGGCCATGCAGTGGAATTCGAGGATCGCTGGAACTTGAAGGATCAACCTGGCGTCGCACGGCTGATGGCCTACGCAAATGTGGCTCACATGGGAAACTACCGCCAGGCGCTCGCCAGCCCCGGCCCCAACGGTCCAGACATTACGCTCTCGCGCACTTACTCTGTGAAATACGGCTTCAGCATTAGCGCCGAACAGGCGATCACGAGCGATTTGGGAATTTGGGGCCGCGCCGGATGGAATAACGGGCAAACCGAGTCTTTCGCGTTTACGGAAGTCGATGATCTGGGATCATTGGGCATCAGCCTCAAGGGAACCAAGTGGGGCAGGCCCGACGACGTATTCGGATTTGCCGCGGACGTTGCCGGTCTTTCCGATGCCCATGAGGACTACCTCGCCGCCGGCGGATTGGGCTTTATCATCGGCGACGGCAAATTGAATTACGCGCCCGAGGAGGTTCTGGAAGCGTATTACAACTGCGAGATCGTCGATCATGTTTTCATCACTCCGGACGCTCAATTCGTGAATAATCCCGCCTACAACAGCGACCGAGGCCCCGTGGCCATTTTGGGCCTTCGCGCTCATGTGGAATGGTGATGAATGCGCGGTTAGGACAATCGAACGGTATACCTCTCTCATGAATGATCCCGACTCGCCCCATGTGTTCGCCCCGCCGCCGCTCATCTTCCTGGCTGGGTTCCTCGTCGGCCTGCTCCTGGAATGGCTCGTGCCTCTCGACCGCCTTTCGGCAACAACCGTGAAATGCATCGGCGTGGTCGTGGCACTGGCCAGCGGCATCCTGGCGCTCTGGGGTAGGGCCGCCATGCGCCGGGCCGGCACCCACATCGATCCGCGCGCCCCGGCCCTGGCCATCGTCACCGATGGCCCATTCCAATTCACGCGTAATCCGTTGTATCTCTCGCTGGTCCTGCTCACGCTCGGGGCCGCCCTTGTCTTCGATTTGCTCTGGGTCATCGTGGCCCTCATACCGGTCGTCCTGATCATTCACTTCGGCGTAATCCTCCGCGAGGAGCGTTACCTCGCATCCAAATTCGGCCAGACCTATCTCGACTACAAGCGGAAGGTGAGGAGGTGGGTGTAGCCATTCGTCATTTGTCCTTGCCGTAGGTCCCGATTACATCGGGGGTCATTCGTCATTTTGCGCAAGAAAACAGAGACAGCCGTCTATTGTTGAAGAGTGAGCCGGAGGGACCGATGAGACCGGCGGCTGTCTCTGTCTATTTCTGTCCCTGTCTATTTCCCCGATTCTGTCGGATTCTGTTGCCGAGTCGTCGGTCATAGTCCTATTGTATTTCCGTAATGTCCGGCGGCGACGAATGCCGGTTGTGCGCAAGATCGCGAGGATGCTTTTGAGAATGTGAGAACCCGATGGACGAGCTATCGAAGAGTAATGGCAATATGTTGGCCGAACCGGTCACGCAGCAGGACCATGCCGTCGGACCCATGACCGCTCCGGTCACCGTTGTGGAATATGGCGATTATGAATGCCCGTCATGTCTTAACGCGGTCCCGATCATCGGCCAGGTGCGGGAAAGTCTTGGGGATCGCTTACGTTTCGTCTTTCGGCACTTCCCGGTGAGTTCGATTCACCCGCACGCCAGCGCCGCCGCGGAGGCCGCCGAAGCAGCCGCCGACCAGGGAAAGTTCTGGGAAATGCACGAAGCGCTGTTCCGGCATCAAAAAGAACTTGCGGCTCTTGATTTGAGCCATCTCGCCCTGACTTTGGGCCTGGAGATATACAAATTTGAAAGCAGTAGGAGCCGGGAAAAACACCAGACGCGCATCCGCGCCGACTTTGAAGGCGGCCTTCGCAGCGGCGTGAATAAGACGCCAACCCTGTTCATCAATGGCCGGCGATATGATGGGTCCGTCAATGCCAAAGCCATCATCGCCGCATCGCAGGCAGCGTTGGATCAACGATGATTTGGTAGACCCTGTGGCGGCTACTTCCCGCTGCGACCGGCGGCGGTGCGGCCCAGGTAATCAACGATGGCGCGTTTGACCTCCAACGGCTCGATCGGGCCGTCGTGGCGATAGATGATCTGGCCGCCGGGGGCGATCAGGAGGGTATAGGGAACTGGACCAGCCCATTGGGGGTCGAGGGCTTCGGCCAACTTGTCACGGTCTGTGGAGTCGTAGAGATAATTCGTCGCCGAGACGTGATCGCGGCTGAGCCGCTCAAGGGCCTGCGCCTTTTGATCGGGCTCGTCGATGCTGATCGTGATGAATTGGAAATCGCGGCTGCGATACATGCGGTTCATTGTGACCAGTTCGGGCATTTCCTGAACGCAGGGGGCGCACCAGGTGGCCCAGAGATTGACCAGCAGGAGATTCTTGGTGGGGTTTTTGGCAAGTTTGGCTGCGGCCGGTGCGTCGATGGTGTCGAGCGTCACCGGCTCAGCGTCCCATTTTTTCAGGGCGTGCAGTGCGCTTTGGCGTTTGTCGGACCATTTGATCGAGCAGCCGAAGACCCGCGTCTTTTCGACCGACACGGGTTTGCCGGCCAGCAGGGCATCGATGGCGTTGCGGGCGTCGGTCGAGGTGATCTTACCGACGTCCGCGTTGTCGATTCGGCCCTGGTAGCGCAACTTGCGCGCTTGGTCGAAGATGAAAACATGCGGAGTGGCCAGCGGGCCGTAGGCAATTGCGGTGGATTGGGTGTCGCCGTCGTAGAGATATGGGAAATTGAAGCCCTTGTCCTTGGCGCGAATCATCATGTCGCCCAACGTGTCGGTGAGATCGGAATAATTCAGTTCGTCCAATCGGATCGCCTTCGGATCGTTCGGGCAGATGGCCACGACCGTAACGCCACGATCCTGATAGTCGCGTTGCAACTGGATCAATCGATCTTCATACGCCTGCGCCGTCGGGCAGTGGTCGCAAGTGAAGACGATGACGAGAATGCGGGCGCTGGCGAAATCGGCCAGAGAATGGGTCTTTCCATCGACGCCCGGGAGCTTGAAGTCGGGAGCGGATTGACCGATCTCCAGCGGCTGCGGATGATTTGCCGCCGCAAAGCATCGCGCCCCCGCCAGCGCCGCCACCAAAAACGGCACAGCCCGCAGGAAGAATCCTTGGTTCATCCCACCGGTTTACCGCCGCCCCCGCACGGAGGCAAGCACCCATCCCAGCAACCGCCCCCGCAATCCATTTAGCCCGGCGTGAACACACGCCGGGCCATTGCATTTCTGCGCCATTTTCCGTCCCGATCACATGCTCCCTTCCAAGAGCGCTCCCATCCCATTCCACCTTGCCAATCACAAGCGAGTGACTGAAGCGCTGATCCTACGTTGGCTGGACATCGGGAGGAACGAACGCGCGGGAATGACGCACAAACAGGGTGCGGCGCTCAATTGTGGTCCGCCCAAATCGCATTGGCATCAATACCGGAGAAGAATCCCACGCGGGGACGTGAACCGGGACGGGGGACGTGAACCGGGACGTGAGCGGTTTCACGGTTTGAGCGGTTTCACGGTTCAAACGTAAAGTCGGACCCTGCACCGATCCGAAGGTCCAAATTTGCCGCTAGGACACAAGCGTGCCGTAGCCCCAACATGCCCACAAGCGTCATCCGCCGCCCTGGAGAATAGATGCCGTTCAGATACCGCTCACCGACATTTTTGACAGGAACTCACCCTGCCGGGCGTGTTACACTTTTTCCGCCACCTTGGTGGGTGCAACCTCTGGATCGGCTATATCCTTCTACCATCAAACGACTTATGTAATTCCATAAAGTTAGCGTATACTAATCAAATCACGAAAAGTGTAACGAAATGTAACCAAGCGCAACATGGATCCCCGAGGGCCAACGTTACCCCGGCCGCACTGGTTCATTTCGCCGGCGTTAATCGGAATAGCGCCACATCGTGCGATGCGATCTCGCCGGAGTAATTGGCATCCGTGTCGCCGAGGTCCTTTGCCACCCAAAGATCGCGCACGAGATATTTCCCGCCGTTCAGGAAGGTCAGGTCTTTCCAGTTCAATGTCATTTGCGCTGACGCCGCGGTGGGATTCAGCAGGCAGACCGCCCATTGGCCATCGGACAATTCCTTGAACCAGACTTCGCCGCCGGCATCGGCCCGGAATCGCGTGCCTTCCCTGCCGAGCGGGTCCTGATCCAGCGCGATCACCTCGTGATTGGTGAGGATATCGTGCGTCTCCTTCGTCATGTTCCGCACGTCGTTGCCGGCGATCAGCGGGGCCGCCAGGATGCACCACAAGCTGAAATGCGACCGCCATTCGGCCAATGTCATTCCCCTGTTGCCGACTTCCAGCATGTCCGGGTCGTTCCAGTGGCCGGGCCCCGCATACTTCGCCAGCGGAATCTGCTGATCGAGCAGCACCTTCCATCCCGTCTGCCACCGCTTCTTGCAATCCCAGCACGAGGCGATGTCGCCGGTGGTGCGCCAAAGCTGGCCGATGCCGCTCGCCCAGGTCCACGGCTTGCTGTTGCCCCATTCGCAGATGCTGAAAATGATCGGCCGTCCCGACGCGACCAGGGCCTCGTGCATTTTTTTATACGCCTCGGGCGCTTTCATGCCCTCGGTGTGGCACCAGTCGAGTTTGAGATAATCCACACCCCACGAGGCGTAGGTTTTGGCGTCCTGAAACTCGTGATCGCGAGCGCCCGGATATCCCGCGCAAGTCAGCGTGCCGGCGCAGTTGTAGAGCCCGAATTTGAAGCCGCGCGCGTGCAAATAATCGCCCAGGGCTTTCATACCGCTGGGAAACCGCTTCAGGTCGCCGACCAGATTGCCGTTGGCATCCCGCTGTTTTTCCGACCAACCATCGTCCAGATTGACGTTGATGTATCCGGCATCGCGCATGCCGCTAGCGATCATGGCGTCGGCGGTGGATTCGATCAGGTGTTCGTCAATCCTGGTCTGAAACGTGTTCCAACTGTTCCAACCCATGGGCGGCGTGGGAGCAAGTTCCTGCCCCCGCGCCGGTGCCGCCGCCAGCACCGCCGCCGCACTGCAAACGATCACCGCCAGCGCACTTCTCTTCATCGCGTGCTCCCTTTGAAAGAAACCTGCTTCATTCATGCCATGAACGGATTAAACGGTATCCTCGACCGAAGCCCTCCACAAGCTTGCCTGGCAGGCGGCGGGCGGCATCACTTCACGCATGGCGTGCGCACCCGCATGAGCCAAGCGCGCCGCGTTGCGTCAAGCCGCCTAATATATATGAATACAGCAAATTTTTGTTGCCTTGTCCGAAATCGCCGGATATAAATGTAGTTAATGTGTTGTTGTGCGGACGATGCGTGGCGACCAGAGGTCATCGCTTTGACACAACATTTGTTGGAGGGGATGGGAATCGGACGGATGCGGCTGAGTCGCGGTGTTTTCAGCATCGCATTCTAGGCGGTCGCGCGAAGCATTGCCATTGAGCCACACTCGCCCAAATGCGGACGAGGGCAATATGTTGCGGAGGCGGTCCCGACCGGGTCGGCGTCAGGCCGACATTCAACGAGCAATTTGTTCAGTCGAGGCTTTGGAGACGCGAACGCTGTTGTCGGCTTCAACTGCAACCGTCAACGTGGGAACGACCATTCAGGCCGTGCCTAGCAATCTCCTCGGCGTGAATGCAGCGCCTTGGGATTTCAACACCACTACATCGACCACTTTATCGCTGAGCCAGGCCGCGGGCATAGATTCCGTCCGTCTTGGCGGCGGTTCGTACGTGGATCAGACTTGGCATTTCAACGTTCAAAGCGGCAGCTACCAACAGATTGGCCAGCAGGCTGAGTACGTCGCCAATTTGGGCGCCACCGCCATCATCGACGTGAACTACGGATCCGGAAGCCCGGAGGAGGCAGTGGCGCTCTGGGCGTATCTCAACGGAAATCCTAATGACACCACCACCATCGGCAGCTTATTTGGCAATAACGCCGGTGACAGCCTGCAGTGGATCACCAGCGGGACCAACAAGAACACATGGCAACCTCAGAGCTGGGGCACGACCACGATAGGCTCCTGGGCAACCCTTCGCGCCAACACCGGATCGAATTACCTCAACCTCGGCCATGCCGCGTTCAATTTCACGAATTGGGAGATCGGCAACGAAGTCTACGGTAGCTGGGAAACCGACAACCACGGAAAAACTGGCGACACCCTACCCATGCCGACCGGCGACACTCGCAAGGCTCACGATCCCGCGACGCTTATTTCTTTCGCCAAGCAGTTCCAGACCGCAATCAATAGCGCCCTCACAGATGGCTTTGAGTCCGGTGCAAGTCCGATCCTCATCGGCTATGACAGTCAAGCCGTCGATAGCAGCTTTAGCAATTGGATCACCGGTACTCTCCAGCAGGCTTCCCTCCAGGGATTCACGGTCGGTTACGTCGCCGACCACTGGTACACAAACGACTCATCGAGCTTTGAAAGCGATTCCGGCCTCCTGGCGGTTTCCAACTCCGCCGCAGGCGCTTCAGTTCCCGGTTTGAGCGCCTACACGAACACGTCAAACCCCTATAATTGGCAAACCCGCGCCGACGACTACGATGCCTTGTTCCATCAGTATCTCCCCGGCCAGAATATCAAGTTGATCGCGGACGAAGTCAATTCCATCTCCAGCAACCCCGGCGAGCAGTCCACCAGCCTGGTCAACGGCCTGTTCGTTGCCGATGCGCTCGGCAGCGTTCTGAATACTACGGGCATCGACGGCCTCGGCGGATATGTGGGCGTCAATCTTTGGGACCTGCACAACGGCCCTCTCAGCAACTATACCTCTTCCAGCCTGTATGGCTGGCGCACGATCGGTGACTACGGAATTCTCGGAAGCACCAGCGGCGGGCAGCCTGTCGATGCTACGAACGAGCCGTACCCGGATTATTTTGCCATACAACTGGCGTCAAAATTCATTCTGCCCGGCGGCACCGTGGTTTCCGCCACCGAAGATTCAACGGCTGACGAAGTCAAAGTTGACACTTATGCCGTCCTCGAAGCCAACGGCGATCTCGAGTTGCTCGTCATCAACAAGACCAGCCCGGGCACTACACCCCCGAACAATACCACCAATATTCCAACCTTGAACTGGAACTTTGATATCACGGGCTACAATCCCGGCACCCAGGCAACGATCTGGCAATATGGCGTGGCTCAGGATAGCGCCCAGGACAGCAATGCAACCTATAACTCGACTACGTTGATGACCTCTCCGATAAGCCTCAGCATCAGCAACGGTGATTTCAGTTATGCCCTGCCCGACTACTCGATGTCCGTCTTCATTCTCACGCCTGGCCCCACCGTCACCCAGGCCGCAGCGGCCAATCCCAGCCCCGTCACCGGAACCACCACAACCCTCAGCGCCCTCGGTTCCGAAAACGGCAGCGGGGCAGGACTGAGCTACACCTGGTCGGCCACCTCCGTTCCCAACGGCGTTGCAACTCCGACTTACAGCGTCAACGGCACCAACGCCGCCTCGACCACCACCGCAACGTTCTTCGGCGCGGGCAGCTACACGTTCCTCGTCACCATCACCGACGCCAGTAACAATTCCGTCACCAGCAGCGTTAACGTCACCGTGCAGCAAACGCCCACCGGCGTGATCGTCACGCCGTCATCGGCCACCGTCGCCACCGGCGGAACGAAGCAGTTCTCTGCCAATGCCACCGATCAATTCGGCAATGCCATCAGCTCGCCGACGTTCGGCTGGTCGATCACCGGCACGGGCAACGGCAACTCGATCAGCACTACGGGCCTGGCCACGCTCGGCTC
>JBEKHH010000063.1:0-24603 GCA_050012375.1 Tepidisphaeraceae bacterium | reverse complement strand
CAGCGGCTCAACCGGCAGCGGCTCAACCGGCAGCGGCAGCGGCTCAACCGGCAGCGGCACTGGCTCAACCGGCAGCGGCACTGGCTCAACCGGCAGTGGCACCGGTTCTACAGGCACCGGCACTGGCTCGACCGGCACCGGCACACCAACCACCCCAAGCGATCCGAGCAATCCGGCTACTCCAAAGGCTGACATTACCGTCACGAGCCCATCGACGGTTTTGCCAGGGGAGTCCGTTAACGTACAAGCCCTCGCCTCTTCGTTCGGCGATGGAACGGCGATTAACAGCACGATTGACTGGAACTTTGGCGATCCGGGTTCGGCGTACAACACTCTGGTCGGCTTCAATGCCGCACACGCATACGCCAATTCCGGTACGTATACGATCACTCTCACGATCTCGACGCCGGACGGACATGTCGGCATCGCAACGCAGCAGATCACCATCGCGCCGGACAACCGCCCGACGATCTATGTGGCCGCCAACGGCAACGACAGCAATAACGGTTTGTCGGCCAGCACGCCCATTCAGAGCCTGTCGCGGCTGAGCCAGTTGCTCACCAGCAACATGCGGGTGCTATTCCAAGCTGGCGACACATTTGACATGAGCGGCGGCAACGGCATCAATGCCGGCGGCCTGTCTCACGTTTACATCGGGTCCTACGGCACGGGCGCCAAGCCGATCCTCATGTACACCGGGCCGGCCACCCAGACCAGCATGATCGGCATGTCGGGCACCACCGAAGGTCTGGTCGTGCAGGGACTCGTGCTCGACTCGATCTACGCGAACAACAACGACAAGCAGGCCATCGCGTCGGCGTTCCTCCCTAACGGGAACGACATCACCATCCGCGGCAACACGTTCATGAACCTGATGAACGACGTGAGCATGTCCTCTGGGCCGAGGAACGTCCTGGTTCAGGACAATTCCTCGCCGTCCCCGACGGCGCTCAACGCCTATTTCGCCTGGACCGAGGGCAGCGAAATCGTGTTCCTTGGCAACACCGTGGCGAGTTCCTACAACGAAGCCATCGTCCGCATCGGCGGCGGCAATGACGTCCTGTATGCGGACAACAATTTCACCAATCTCCCCCGCGCCGGCGGCAACGGGAATTCCAAGAATGTCATGTCGATCCAGGCGGGCAGCTATATTTATCTTTACGACAACAGGTTCTCAACCGGCCCGGTTTCAATGGGACCGCTGGGCACGCCCGCCGCTAATCCCAATGCCGGGATGAGCGACGTCGTGTTGGACTCCAACACCATCGTCAACACCACCGTCCTTATGATGCCCGGCGTGCATCACGTCATGGCCAGGAACAACGTGATCGAGGGCAGCGGCAACGCCGGATTCACCATCAACGCTCAGGAGGTCGGCGGCTCGTTCGACTGGCAGGTGCAGGATGTCTACATCGAGAACAACACCGTCACCGAGCCGGGCATGTGGGGCGGGTTCCTCACCATCAACAACGGCGAGGCCCAGGGCATCCACGTGGACAACAACCTCTTCGTCGATCCCAGTTTTGAAACCGGTTTCGGCGAAGGCTTCATCAAGACCGACAACAATGACATGAACAGCTTCGCCGAGATCAAGGACAACGTCTGGTCCATCCCCGCGGTTGTAGGGTCGTTTGCCCAGGGCGGATACTTCTTTGAATCGTCGGATTCCAGCTCGCAGAGCGGCTGGCTCACGCCCGCCGAATGGGAAGCGACCGGCATCCCAACCGGCGATGTGTATGAAAACGTCAACCTGGGCGCGACGTACTCGGTCAAAGTGGACGGCTTCACCGCCGGCTCCGATCTGCCGACGACGTAGCGTCACCCACTGCCTCGCCGCAGAATGAACAGGGGATTCACTTGATCCCCTGTTCATCTTCGTTTGGTTTGGGTTATTATCATTCCGCAGTGTCGCTGGTGGTTGATTCTCAAAAAGTTCCCGCCGCCTCCCGGCTTCAGAGGGCCCTGGACCATCCCGCGCTGGGATGGGCGATGGTAGCGCTTGGCGCACTTCTGCGTTTGCGCCGCTACCTCCAGGACCGGGGGCTGATGCACGATGACGCTCTGCTGGCGAACAACATCTTCTCCAAAAGCTTCGCGCAGTTGCTTCGGCCGCTGGACTTGGGGAACCAGGCGGCGCCGGTCGGATTTCTGATACTCCAGAAATGTTCGGTTGATCTTTTCGGCCATGACGAGCGCGCCCTGCGCCTCATTCCGTGCCTCGCCGCGGTGATCGTCTTGCCGCTGTTTTTCCTGACCATTCGAAGAATTGCCGGCAATCCCACCGCGACCATGGCCATTGCCTTTCTCGCCCTGGCGGAGCCGCTGGTTCGCTACTGTGCCGAGGCAAAGCAATACTCCACCGACGTTTTGTGGACGACGGTGGCTTTGGCGCTGGCGCTGAGCGGCGACAGCGCCAGCGCCCTTGCGATCCTGGCCCTCGCCGGCGCGATCCTGCTCTGGTTCTCGCATGCGCTGCTTTTCGTCCTTGGCGGGATTGGCCTGACATTGTTCGTCAGCCATCTGTTCCTTCGAAAATATAGATTGGCGGGGTTGGATGTGGCGATGGGTATCATCTGGCTCGCGAGCTTCGCCGCCAACTACCTTCTGGTTTCCCGTTACTACGTTGCCAATGATCCGCTGCATCTTTATTGGGTAAATCAAAATGCATTTGCCCCCGCGCCTGACTCCTGGCGAAGCTTTCTTTGGTATCCGAAGACCATCGTCGGCCTTTTCAATTACCCGCTTGGAATCCTGCCCAGCGACCATTCTCAGAGCGCTGCTCGCATCATCGCCTGCGCTGCCGTCGGTATGTTCGTGCTCGGCCTTTTCGTGATGGGGCGGCGCTCCGGGCGACTGTTGGGATGTCTGATGGCGACGATGGCGATCGCGCTGGCCGCTTCGGCGTCTCAGCGGTATCCCTTTGCCGAACGGCTCACGTTGTTCTGCGCGCCACTGATCGTGCTGCCGCTGGCGTTTGCGCTGGGAATCGGCTGGTGGCGGCGCAATCTCGCTCGCGCCGGCTTCTGGCTCGCGGTCTGCGCCATCCTTTTCGTCTATCCCCTCTACATCCAGGCGAAATACGTCATTCACCCGGAAGTGAGATACGACGCCAAGCCCGCGATTCATTACATCAAGGCGCATTGGCGGGAGGGCGACTGGCTCTACCTACATTGGGGCTCGGATGTTCTGGGGAAGTATTACCTCGAGGCCGATCCCGAACTGACCATCCCCAGCGGCCAACTGGTCACAGGCGCCTATGAAGAAACTCCCACGGTCCGGGCGCAGACCTATGCCGACGATCTCTTGAAGGTTCAGGGCCAGGCGCGGGTCTGGGTCGTTTTTTCCATGGGTCAGGCCAAAGATCGGCCCATGTTCGAACAAATCCTCGACCGCCGCGGCAAGCTGCTCGATCGCGAGCAATTCAACGGCAGCACGGCCGACTTGTATGATCTGCGCTGAGCGGATCGGCGCTCATCGCAGGTCGTAACACGCGACGTATTCGTCGAAGGGCCTGGCCTCGAAGACGCGCTTTCCCATATCGTCCAGGGCCGCCAGCGCCGATTGCCGCTCCGGGGCATCTTCAAACATCACCCATACGCGCTTGCCCTTCAAATCCGCGAATTCCCTCTTGTATCCTTCAACGCCGTCAACGTCCTGCTTTCCTCGAATGGCCGGCATATCGGCGATGCCGAAGCGATCGCGATAATATTCGTATGGGTAATAGCAAAACTCGTAGACATACAACTGATCGCCCGGCCGACGGTTTGCCGCCACGAGCGACATCACCTTTCGCATGTCGCTGTGGAGCCAGGGTCGAGGGATGTATTCACGCGTCTTGTTCAGCGGAGTGATCAGCAGAAACAGCAGCGCGATGATTCCCACGGCTTTCCGCTGGCCTTCAAACAGGTAGGCGAACCCCGCTCCGATGAAAATCGCGATCAATGGGCAGATGAAAAGGATGAGGCGCTCTTTGAAGGGGTATCTGTGCGCCAGCGACGTCGCCAGAGCGAAGATCACCGGCAGCAGCACGAGCACGGCCGCTGATTTCCGCCGCCGATACAGCCACCCCACGCCCAGCACGAACACCAGGGCGGATAACCCCACGAATCCCAACGAGCAGGGACTTTCAAATATCGCGAAGAACGTCTCCTTATACCAAACCAGCGATTGGAACGACTTGGGTATCGGCGCAAACGCATCCGCCTTGATCCAGAACGACTGCATGAAATGGTTGTGGCTCAACCGGTGAAGAATCAGCAGGTAATTGGCCCCGAAACTGAGAATCCAAAGCAGCGCCACCGCCGGCAGATCGAGAATGCCGGACCGCGGCTTGGCGATGAGCCGTTCCATCGCCGCCATGACGCCGATGGCGCCGAGCACGAAAACCGCCGGATGCGAGACCCAAACCGCCGCCGCCCCGGCGACCGCCAGCGCGAATAGTCCCCTCCTCGACCCGGCCGTTTGCCGTAGCGGGCTGCCCAGCGCGAGCATCGCCAAGAGCATCAGGGCCACCGTCACGAACACATCGACGGCGTACTGCTTGGTATCCGCGGAGTAGTCATATTGCTTTTCGCCCATTGCCACGACGATCAGCGCGATCACCGCCAGCGGCTGCGACAGGAATTGCCGGCAGAGCCAATAAAACAGCGGCAGCGTCAGGATCGACGCGACCAGCGGCATCAGACGCAGCGCATATTCATGGTTCCCCAGCAAGCTGACCACCAGCTTTTCCAACAGCAGAAACCCAACCGGCGCTCCCTGATCGTTATCCAGCGGTTTAAGCAGCCCGGCGAAGGAACGATGGACGATGTTCAGCGCCAATGCCGCCTCATCCCGGTACATCGAGCGGTTGTACAAATAAAACCGCAGGCGCACGGCCGCCCCGACGGCCATCACCGCCACCGCCAGCAGCGTCCACCCAATCCTCGATGCCTTGCTCGTCTCGGTCACGGCTGCTGGTTCTTGCATGGGAACACCTCGGGATTAATCTTGCTGCGACTTGGCCCGGCCGCCGGCAAAGTGTGCCGCGAGAAACTCCAGGAACAAGACGCCGACGATCGCCGGACCGGGAGCGATAAATTCCCAGTGCCGCGCAACGGCCATTCCGGCCAGGGTCGCCGCCACGCTGGCGATGATGGCGACCGCCATGACCACGCGCATCGATCGGCTCACCCGCAGTCCGGCCGCCCCCGGGAGCACGAGCAGGGCCGGCACAAGCAGATTTCCCGCGAGGCGCATACCCACGATGATCACCAGCGCCACCAGCAAAATCAGCAGATAATGCACGAACCCGACCGGCACTCCCGTCACCTGCGCCAGGACCGGATCGAAACAATACAGAACGATCTGCCTGCGCAGCGCCACGACGGTGAGCACGATCCCCGCCGACATGGCCGCCGCCAGTGCGGCGGCGGCGCTGGACATTCCGTTGACGCTGCCCAGGAGATAATCCTCCCATCCGCCGGGGCCGCCGCGGCCGAGGTGGGCGTGAATCGCAAACGCGATGAATCCCCAGGCGAGCGTGGCGGCGACAAAAATCCCGATCGCCGCGTCGCCGCTGACGGCGCGTTTTCGGCTGATGGATGCCACGGCCAGCGCCGTCGCCAATGAAAAGACCGTCGCGATCAGGTAAATCGCCGGGCCGTTGTTGAGGGCGGGAAACGCGATGGAAAGCAACACGGCAGTCCCGATTCCACCAAATCCCGCGTGGGCGATTCCGTCTCCAAGATAGGCCCACCGGCGAAGAACGACGAAAACCGAAAGGACCGCCCCCGCCACACCGACCGACGCCGATGCCAACGCCGCGCGCAGCGCGACCGAAGAGGCGCTGAAATGGCCCAGGATGGCGGCGGCTTGCACCATCATCTCGTCGATTTCTCCATCCGAAGCTCCGGCAAATCGACTCCGAACATTTCGCGGGCCAATTCCCGCGGCATGTTGCCGGGGACATCGTGGTAGTGCAGCGTGACGTTCAGACACGCCAGCCGATCGCAAACCGCGGCTACGGTGCGCAGATCATGACTGACCAGGATCACCGTCAGGGCCAGCGATTGCTTGAGATCGCCCAGAAACTGAATGAACTGATCCTGGCCGGCGCGATCGATGCCGGTGGTCGGCTCGTCAAGAAACAAGACGTGCGGTTGTGCCGCCAGGGCACGCGCGATGTACACGCGCTGAAGTTCACCGCCGGAGAGCGATCCGATCGGCACATCCGCCAGTTCCTCGATGCCCACCTTTTTCAAAAGCCAGTCGACGTGCTTGAGATCAGCGGCGGTTTCCTTGCCCAGCAGCCCGAGTTTTCCGATGAGTCCCAGACGCACGAGTTGTCTGACGCTGATGGGAAATCCCTTGGGCATGCGCGGGGTTTGCGGCAGGGACCCGACGACATCGCCGCGGCGCACGGCGGCATTTGGCGGCATTCCGCAGATGCGCACGGTTCCGCGCGTCGGCGTGAGCAGCCCCAGCAACAGATTCACCAGCGTGGTCTTTCCCGCGCCGTTGGGGCCGATCACGCCGACCGTCGTGCCGCCAGCCACCGTCATGCTGATGTGTTTCAACACCAGCCGCTGACCGTAGGCAAAATCGACGCCGCATATCTCGACGATTGGTTCGGACACAGCCGGGTAAGGATATGCCATTGAGGCGAAAGAGGCGAATGGCGCACGGAGCCGGCGCACGTCGCCCCGGCAAGACCGGGGCGGCCCGGCTCCGATCGGATGGCGGCGTCAGCCCACCGGCGACGGAGCCGCCGTCGGCTGCGTGGCCGGCACGAATGGGCGACTCTCGACAATCCCCGGATCGAATTCGATGGTGCAGGAGTCGCTGTAGTGCCGGCCGTCACGGATGCCGTCCGCCTCAAAAACATTTTTGCCGCGAACCAGAGTTGCGTCCGGCCAGATGAAGATATGATCGGCACTGCTGACCGATCCGAGCGAAGCGCCGTTTAACTTCAGCTCCACCGAATCACAGTTGGAATAGACCTTCACCGGGCTGTGGTCGAAGTTCCGCGGCGTGAAGCGCCGGTCGGTGATGTAGACCATCGGCTCGTCCGACCAGTTCGCCTTGTAGAAGTAGAAGGCGTCTTTTTTGATATTCCGGTCGTAGGTCACCAATCCCTTGTCGTTCCTGCCCAGGTGATCGCCTTCGTGACGGCCATCGGATGCGAAGTCGAACATGTTCCACAGAAAAGTGCCCCAAAGATACGGCCGCCGGCTCATGGCTTTGTAGGCCGCCTCGTGAACCACGCACTGCCATTCTTCCGGATGCCAGAGGCCGTCGGTCTTGGGCTGGGTGGGATTGAGTTCGTGCTGATAGACGCTGGCGCCCGCGCCGTATTCGCTGATGGCCAGGCCACGCTGGGGAAGCGCGGAATGAAGCTTATCCAGGTCCGGGGGCCAATTGTCAGGCGTCTTTGCGTACCACCCGTCGTAAATATTGAACCCCAGCACATCGGTGATCGCATTCAGCGGATGGTCGGGCTTTATGTTCGTCGCCGCGGTCGTCAGCCGGGTGGGATCGAGATCGTGCGCTAATTTATTCAGCTCGCCGACCAATTGAACCTGGTGGTCCAGCATCAGCTTTCCGTCGGCCTCCGACTGATTCTTCTCCTTCTTATCGCGCAGCTCGTTGAACAAGCACCAGAAACAGATCGACGGATGGTTGTAGCTCTGCTTGATCAACTCGCGAAGCTGTTGCCGGGCCGCGTCGTCAAATGCGCCCGAGGGGGTCACCGAATTGACGAGGCATGCCTCCGCCCAGACGACCAACCCGCCGCGATCGCACAGGTCATAAAACTCCTGCGCGTGCTGATAGTGGGCGAGGCGGATGGCGTTGCATCCCATTTCCATGATGAGGTTGAAATCTTCCTCCTGCTCACGCGAGGTGATCGCCCATCCTTTGTCCAGGCGATCCTGATGCCGATTCACTCCGTGCAGCGGATAGGGTTGGCCGTTGAGGAGAAAACCTTTGTCGGGATCGACGGCGAAGAAGCGAATCCCCAGCGGCTGAACGACGCGGTCAACGACGCTCGTCGCATCGGCGACCGTGACGCGGACGCGATAGAGGTACGGGTCTTTCCTGCCGTTCCACAGATGCGGGTGATCGATGCTCAGCCATTGCACCACGTCCTCCGAATCGCTGGCGACGACGGGCATCTGCGTGTTGATGCTCTGAATCGTCTTGCCGCTCGCGTCCAGAAGATCGCATGTCACGTTCCCTTGCTGATCCACAGTGGTGGCATTGCGAAGCTTGGTGGTGATTTGCACGTCCGCGTGATCGGCCGAGACGTTCATTTGCTTGAGGTAAACCCCTGGCGAGGCATCATCCAAGGGGCTGATCGAAAACGGGTTGATCGCCAGAAGGTGCACGCCGCGATAGATGCCGCCGAAGAACGTGAATTCCGCGGAGGTGGGCGGGATGTCTTTGTCGATGGCGTTGGTGACGCGCACGGCAATCACATTGTCGGAGGAGGGATTCACCAGCGAAGTGATGTCATAGCAGAAGGCAGAGAACATCCCCCTGTGCGGGGGCCCCGCCGGCCAGCCGTTGACATAAACGGCCGCCGCGCTGGATGCGCCGTCGAATTTCAAAAATAGCGTCTTGCGCAGCTCTGCGCTGTCGAGCTTCAGGTGTCGCCGGTACCACCCCGCTCCGCGGTAATAGTCGTTACCGCCGTCTTCGCCGTCGAGATTGTTCCAGGTATGCGGCAAGGTCACGGACTGCCAGGATGAATCGTCGAACATGCTCTGCTCGGCCCCCGGCACGTCTTCACGAATGAACTTCCAATCGGAATTGAGATCGATCGCGATCCTGGGTCCGACGACGGCTTCGGTGCTGCTGCCCGTCAATTGCGACGAAGCGCCTGAAGGATTCGTGGAACCGCATGAGCAAAGCAACATCGCGCACGTGATTGCCGCGACGTTGAGCCACCACCTTTTATTCAGCATGTTCGTTCTCCGCTGGCGAAAGAAATCAATATCGTTGTCCCGTCCCTTCAATGCAAGTTCCGGGGACCTGCTAAACGTCTCTGGGTTGCGTGAGGCAATCGGCGGCCCTGTGGTGAGGGGCCTTTGCGGTCGATGTGATGGATCAGATTTTTCGTCGGCTGCGCTGTCGGGTCATTTCTGCCCGTTCATGGCGTGGCGGGCATCTTCGTAAACGCCGATGCAGGAGCGGGCCGCGTCCGACCAGTTCAGCCGGCGAACTTCAAAGCTGCCGTGCTCGCGCAGCGTCGTCGCCAGCGGAGGGTGACGCAAAACCGCGATGATCTTGTTGGCCATCTCGTTGATGTCCCAGAAATCCACCTTCAGCGCATGCGTCAGAACTTCAGAGACACCCGACTGCTTGGAAATAATGACCGGCACGTCGTGGCTCATCGCCTCCAGCGGCGCAATTCCAAACGGCTCGGAAACGCTCGGCATGACGTAAAGGTCGGCCATCTTGAATACTTTTTCGACGTCGGGCCCGCGCAGGAATCCGGTGAACAGGACCTTGTGCCCGATCCCCATGCCCGCGGCCATCTCGATGGTTCGCCGGATCATATCGCCCGATCCTGCCATCACGAACTTCACATTGTCCATGACTTCCAGGACCTTCTTCGCCGCCGCGAGGAAATATTCCGGCCCCTTCTGCATGGTGATCCGGCCGAGGAACAGGACGATCTTCTCATCCTTGTGGATGTTGTACTTCTCAACGTCCCCCGTGCCGTTCGATTCAATCGCGTTGTAGACGACTTCGACCTTGGACGGGTCGATCCCGTAATGGTGAGTGATGAGGTTCTTCGTGAGGTAACTGACGGCGATGATTTTCATCGCGCTGTGCATCCCACGGCGTTCGATGTCGTAGATCTGCTGATTCACGTGCAGCCCGGACCGGTCGAATTCAGTGCTGTGAACGTGAACGATCAGGGGAACGCCCTTGAGCCCCGCGACGGCCATCCCGGCGGGAAACGTCATCCAATCATGGGCATGAACCACATCGACCGCTTCGGTGCGGGCGATTTCCGCAGCCAGCGCCGCATAGCGGGAGATTTCCGAGAACATGTCGCCGGTGTACGGTGCATTCGCCGCCGGCGGGCCGGCCCCGATAAAGCTGGGCATCGCCCCCGATGGAGGAGGCGCCGCCACCGGCAATACCGGCAATGCTTCGACAGCCGTGGCCGTTTGCAAGCGGGTGCGGCTCTCTTCCGCCGCGCGTTGGGCCGCGTATTTCGCGGGCGACTGATATGGATCGCCCAATTGCGCGTCAACCGTGCGAAATGTGACGTGCTCAAATTCGTCCAGCCGAAACTCGGTGCTCGGAGACGCCAGCGGCGATCCAGGCCGCGGGCTGAGCAAACGCACGTGCGTCGAGAATGGCGTGGAAACGGGTCGCGGCAATACGAACATGATGTCCGTACCCAAGCCGCTCATTGCCTTAGTGAGGCCATAGCAAGCGGTTCCCAGCCCACCGCTGATGAAAGGCGGGAACTCCCATCCGAGCATGAAGACACGCATATCCCTTGACCACTTTCAGTGTAAATCGCTTTAATTATCGCCGCAACAATAGGTTACAGCGCTAATCAAGCCAACTGCTCACCTCTCCCTATATAGGAAAAAGCCAAGCGTCCAAGCGCTAAGCCAACTGACCGCTGGAACCTATCGCAGTTTTTGACAATCGATTCGCGCCGGATATTCGAAACAAAACCAATTTAATACATCTATCGGGTATAAAATGTCAATGAACAAACTCCATTAACCCATTTTGTGTAATCCGCGTCACCTGCCCAAAATTACAGCCTGCGCAGCCGTCATTCCCTGCAAAAGCCGCAAATTCAATACCGTCAGCATGACCGGCATAAAAGAGGGTTGCAAGAATATACGGTCAGGGTCGCGGCAATTTGTTTACACGGAAGAATGAAGAATACAGCGCCGGAAATTTATCGGACAATGCAGAAAATTCGCCGGAAGCCGGCCGCGCTCGCTCGCTCATTGCACAAAGAAACGGCCATGCACCGCGCAACATTTGAGCAAGACGATTGCAACAGCCGCGCCCAATGGTAAGGTGCAACGATGAGCGCCTCTCAGGTTCCCCCGATATTTTCACCGCGACTGGAGTTGGCGGTCGTTGCCAAGCCCGGCCGTCTTCTGGCGCTGGTGATCGGCCTAGCGTGCCTGGCGGTGATGGTGACTGCGGCGCGATTGACGCCAAGCCCCACGGGAATCGGAACTCACACGCAGTTGGGCCTGGACCAATGTCAGTTCGCCCTGCGAACCGGCTTGCCCTGCCCAAGCTGTGGTATGACCACCTCCTTCGCCTGGCTCGCAAGGGGAAATCTTCTGGCCAGCTTCTACATCCAGCCGATGGGCGCCTTGCTCGGCCTGCTCACCGTATTTGCGACCTGGATCGGCTTTTATGTTGCCGCCACCGGCCGGGCCGTATACCGTTTGATCGCCTTGGGCCCTAGCCGGTATTATGTCCCAGGGCTGTTGGCCTGGGCGATCTTCGCCTGGGGTTGGAAGATATTTATTCACCTGCATGGCATCGACGGTTGGCGCGGATAGCGCTCAGCCGGGCGGTTCACGAGGAACTCCAGATATGTATTCCGATCGGTCGCGACGCGCGGGGTCGATTTTCAAAGCGCTCGTAGCGCTTGCCCTGCTGGCGTGCTGCGGTTGCGATACCGTCGGCGTAGTCGCCTCAAAAGTCGTCGGCGACAGCGACGTGCCCGCCTCTTACGCCGGCCTCAAAGGCCAGCGCGTCGGCGTGCTGGTCTGGGCCGACGCCGGCATCGTCATCGACCATCCCAGAATCTTCGCCGACATCGCCGATAGTTTGCAAAGCAAGTTGCAGCAGGCGAAGGATGCCGGCGTGAAGGAACTGACCGACACAAAATTCCTGCCGAATAATCAAATCCTTCAGTTCCAGGACGCGCATCCCGAATCGCAATCTGATTCGGCCGAACAGATCGCCCTGAAGCTGCCGCTGACCCGGCTCATTTATGTCGAGGTCGCCAGCCTCTCGATTCACCCCAATAACTCGCTCGATCTTTCCAGAGGCGAAGCCGTCGCCAATGTCAAAGTCGTCGAGGTCGGCAACGGCAAGGCGAAATCGGTCTACGAGAACGACAACATGAGCGGCCTCTATCCGCCCAACTCCCCCCCGGAAGGTATGCCGGGGCTCGACGACGACACGGTCTATCATAAGTCCGTTGATGCCCTGACCACGGAGTTGGCAAAGCTGTTCATAACCCATCCGCCGGATACTCAACAATGATTCTTCTATTCAAGCGATGCGCGGCGTTATTGTTGGCCGGTTCGGTTTGCCTGGCGACCGGCTGTGAAATGGCTGGAGTGGCAATAGAGCGCGCCTCTGGCGGACCCACCGTCAAGGCAAAGTACGTCCCGGCCCCCAAGGATTCGATGCTGGTGCTGGTGGAAAGTTACGGCCTGGCCCTGGACTCCGGAATCGAAGCGCAGCACTTGACGTTATCCCTGAGCAGGTCACTCACCGACAACAAGATCGCGCCCGTGTTGAATGGGCAGCAACTGGAACGGTTGAAGGATGCCGACCCGCGGGAATACCACAGCATGACGATCGCCGACATCGGCCGAAAACTGGGCGCCAGGCAGATCTTGTACGTGAACATTTCGCGCGCGGAGATCGTGAAGCCGGCAGGCAGCGGGCAGATGCGCGGCCACATGGAGGCGACGGTGAAGATCGTCGATTCAGCCTCGGCCGATACGCGCTGGCCGACCGATTCGTCCAGCGAGCGGGTGCAGATCACCACCAATTGGATTCCCGACAACGCCAACAAAACCGACAGCGACGTGCGGGCGCAGATGGCCGATCAGATGGCCGAAGACATCGGCAAGCTTTTTCACGATTACCACCCCGATGCAGAGCCGATGCCCACGGTGAACGTGGATTGACCAGGACCAGTCGCTACGCCACTCCGGCCAGGCAAATCAGCTTGGGGGACGTTACAGAAGGTTACATTTTGATACGCTTTTGAGAGTTTAGTTATCGACCGCTAACTTATTATTCTAATCGCAACGCCTTGTTTTTACAGGTGTTACGATCCAACTTTCGCCAGGATTCAACCGCAATGGACGCCGGCGTGTAACGTTTTATATATAATTGCCATATGCTATGCGCAACTAGCGGAATATACGACACTTGTGATTGTGGCTGGCTACGTTTTCACCGATTTAGACTCAAGGCGCTGCGGGTTCACGCGCGGCGCCGCGGAGCCAGCGCATGAAATCATCTACCGATGTTTACGGTTGTGCGACCGGGCGACCGTGATCGCGTGGCCTTGCGCAACCGGGGTCGCTGAAACCGCCGCGGTTGTATTTAAGACACTGGACGTCGGAACCGCCGCATTCAGCAATGTGGAGTTAGTGGAGTCGCTGGCCGGCAACACCACAGCGGTTCCTTGGGCCGTCTTGCCGAGGTTGGTGACCAAGGCGGTGAAGTCGGAGCCGGTGATCGTACCGGTGTACAGGAAATCGCCCTGATCCCACCCCGACATCGTCTTGCCTAAGTTGATGGTCAAGATAGTGAAGTCAGCAACGCTGACCGTGCCGGTGAGAGTGGCATCGCCGAGAAGCGTGTATTTGATTTCGATCTGGTCGGAGGAGAGTCCGGCGGGATTTCCGGTGTCGGCCGAATCGGCATAGCCCAGTGCGTAGCCGGGACTGACCGCCGCGGCCGAGCTGAAAATGCCCGTGCCGTTCCACGCTCCGCCGTTGCGGCCACTGATCAGGTATCCGGCGATGGTGGAGATGGGATCGGGATTCGAGCCGTAATTGATGATTAGCTCGTTGTTGCCGACATCGAGCGTGGCTCCATTGCTGAGGGTCAGAGATGACACGGTGTAAACTTGACCCACATCGCTGCTCGCCACCGGCGTCACAACATCCGAACTTGTCAAAGGAGATTCGGCCACACTGCTAGGCTCCAATAACAGGGTAGCGCCATTCAGGGTCAGCGAACCAATAGCGAACGGCGAATCGGCAGTCACTGTCCCACCGTTAAGCACGACATCGGTTGCTGGTCCTGGCACGATCCCGCCGCTCCAATTGGTAGAATTATTCCAGTCCGTGGATGTCGCCCCGGTCCACGTCTCCGAGGCTGGAGCAGTTGACAGCCCCACCATGCCCGGCACGAGGAAATTTGCTATGGGAGTGCCTAGACCTGTTCCTCCATCATATTTTGGGTTGGAACCGATTTTATGAAAGTCTGAATTTGGTAGCTGATAGAGTTCGGTCAAAGTTTCCTGCGAAGTCAAGGCCGGCAAGCCAGCGTTTGCGCAGCCCTGATCAATAATTGCAATTAATCCCCCCCAGGCCGGCGCTGAAAGGCTTGTCCCAGCATCCGGATCCGGGACCCAGCCGCTTGATTCGTTATATTCGTCTACGATCGCAACACCCGTCAAGGGATCGCCATCAAATGCGACGTCGGGAACTTCACGGCCTGAAGCGGTGACGGTGCCTTGCTGATACAGAGGCAAGGGCTCCGTGGAGCTAATGCCTTGGCCACTGCCGCCCCTTGAATTCGACCAGATCGTTTCCAGCTTCCATGACCCATCTGAATTTATATAAAGGCTGGTTCCTCCAACCGAAAGGACATTGGGGGACTCTGCCGGGGTGCCGATCGGGGCAGGTGGAGGATTGTCGCCTGAACAAGCCACAAACGTGACGGGCGAATGTCCTGCTGGTGTCATGAAGCAGCTATCCGGCAGCGTATAGTCTGCAACGTGGCCCGGACCGGTCACGAAACTCATCGATACGACCGATACCAATGGTATTTGCGCGGCGGTTTGAATCGCGGATTCGAGATCGGACTCAGCCCAACTGTTTGCTTCCACAAGAACGATGCCGGCTGCCGGTGCGATCGCATGGGCCCATTCCACGTCCAGCGCAATTTCCGAAGGCTGCGACGGGTCCCGAGTGGGGACTGGGGCAGGTGATGCTAAGGGATCGGCTTGATTCGCGATTAGGTCACCATATTCGTCGAGGACCTGAAAGCTTGGCGTGGGCAACTGAAACGCCGAATCGAACGCAACAATATCGTCCCAAATATTCGGGTCATTACCTTCGTCAACGATGGCAATCGTCTGTCCCCTACCGTCCCCCGGCGTTCCATTGAAGGATACCTGTTCGATGCCATAAGCATTCTTGATAACCGTTGGAAAATAGCCCGGTGTTACCGCTACGACGTTAATACCTGTATTACTATTGAGCAGTTCATCCCCGCTATCTATTATTCCGTCATCGTTAGTGTCGAGCCAAAGCTCCGAAAGCAAATTGTAATTGCCGATGGGCGTCGTTCCCGCCACGACGTTATACTGACGAGGCGGGAGGATGTTGAGTCCCGTCTGGAGGCTCACTTGGGCACTCGGCGCCCCCAACGAAATCGGTGTTCCACCTCCGACAGGTACAAGGCTTGCGCCCAAAAGAACATTTTCGGCAGTGGGCGCATTGACCGTGAAGTTGACTGTAAGGGTCGCGCCGGGATTAACCGCATTCGTCACGGTCGTTGCGTCATTGATCGTGGGAATTCCCGCGCTACCACCCTGGCCGATTTCAAGGGAGTTTAAACTGATGGACGGATTCAATGCATCCCAGTCCCCGGAAGGGCCTGAACCCGTAGTATTGTACTGCTCAATCGTCCAGTTCCATACGCTCGGATCCCAGTCCGGGCCGCCAGATGGATCCCAACTCGGCGGTGGATTTTGCGGACTGGAATATTGAGTTGACTGGCCGGCAATCGCAATCCAAAGCGAATAATTACCCTGACTCAAAAAGGGTGCCAGTGATGCAGCGTAAGAGCGCGTCATATACAAGATTGGGTAAATGCCCGGCACATGCGTCTGAAGCTCCGCAGTCCAATCGTTCACCCATGAGGCCATTGCCAACCAGCCAGCCGACGACGTTGTCCATGCGGATGAAAACCCCCCGTTGCCAGCGTCGTCCTCGAGGTCCAGCATGGGTCGCAAATTCGTCGACGTGAAATACGCGGACGCAACCTTGTAGAATTGATCGGCTTCAGAGTCGGCGTCACGCATAACCTGCGAACTCTGGGTGGGATCGGTTACTCTAGTGGTTTGGTCGTCGTGGGAGTTGACTTCGACGGGATCGGCAAAAGCGTAGGGTGCAACCGTCAACGTTTTTGCGGCGTCTTGTATATAGTTGGGCCATGTGGTTGCGGTAAAGCCATTGCCCTGCGTCGCTTTTACGAAAGCGAAGGATCGCCCAATCGACGACCAAGCAGGTTCCGTTCCATTGTTGACGTCGACGCCGAGCGTGTAGCCCGTATAGGTGTAGCCGTTCGTCAAAGTCGCTGTGCCGCCCGGAGTGGTCACTGTGGCATTGACGGCACCTGGGGCATGTGCAGGGGCGATCGACTGTAGGTCGCCCGTCGTGGTGTTGTATGAAAATGTCGCTGCCGTTCCTCCAAAGGTCACTGACGAGGCAAAACTCAAATTTGTGCCGAGGATCGTGACGGTGCCTCCACCAGCCGTCGAGCCGCTATTCGGTGAGATGCTGCTGATCGTGGGGGCAGCAAGATAGGTGTAGCCGTTTGTGAAAGTCGCTATGCCCCCCGGAGTGGTCACGGCGACATTGACGGCACCTGCGGAATGTGCAGGGGCTATCGACTGTAGGTTGCCCGTGGTGACGTTGTATGAAAATGTCGCTGTCGTTCCTCCAAACGTCACTGACGAGGCAAAACTCAAATTTGTGCCCAAGATCGTGACGGTGCCGCCACCAGCCGTCGAGCCGCTATTCGGTGAGATGCTGCTGATCGTGGGGGCGCCAATATAGGTGTAGCCGTTTGTGAAAGTCGCTATGCCCCCCGGACTGGTCACTGTGACATTGACGGCACCTGGGGCATGTGCAGGGGCGATCGACTGTAGGTAGCCCGTGTTGGTGTTGTATGAAAATGTCGCTGCCGTTCCTCCAAAGGTCACTGACGAGGCAAAACTCAAATTTGTGCCCAAGATCGTGACTGTGTCTCCACCAGCCGTCGAGCCGCTATTCGGTGAGATGCTGCTGATCGTGGGGGCGCCAATATAGGTGTAGCCGTTCGTCAAAATCGCTGTGCCGCCCGGAGTGGTCACGGCGACATTGACGGCACCTGGGGCATGTGCAGGGGCGATCGACTGTAGGTAGCCCGTGTTGGTGTTGTATGAAAATGTCGCTGCCGTTCCTCCAAAGGTCACTGACGAGGCAAAACTCAAATTTGTGCCCAAGATCGTGACTGTGTCTCCACCAGCCGTCGAGCCGCTATTCGGTGAGATGCTGCTGATCGTGGGGGCGACCGCGGGTTGAGCCGTACCGGCCCCACTGGCAAGTGACAACGAAATTGCGCTTTGGGTGGTGCCCATTTCTAACTGCGGGACGTCCAGTGTCGAGGAAGGCGCTTTGAACCCGGGCTCCCCCAGAGCCAAATGTGTCGTCGAAACTCCTGAAAGAAATAACCTTTGCTCGAGAGATTCGACGACTGCCGCACGCAAAATGTAGCTGGTCCGATTAGATGGCGCTCTCATTTTCCTCTCTCCTCGCCAGAAGTGAACAAATCAGACGCACAAACCCGCGGAGAAATGCGGAATCGCCCTCCACCCTGGCAAATAAATCCAGTCGCAAATCATCCACGATTGTCGGCGCAGAAGCAAGCAAGAATCCGTGAGTAAATCTCAGCGGGGAATCCCGGGGAAGCCTTGATCATCCTAATGCTGCCGAGGCGGGCTGGAATACAGATCGAGATAAAAATACATCAGTTCCTTCCCGCTCGCGTGCCTGGTCTTGGCGTGAGTGAATCCAAACTTGCGAAACATCTCAATGGCCGGCTCGCGCTCGGTGAACGTATCCAACGCCACCTTGAGATTCTGATTTTCCCGGCAGAATTTGATGGCCGTCTCAAGCAGGGCCGAGCCAATCCCGTGGCGGCGATGATCCTGGGCGACGCGAAGCCGGCGAATCTCGCCGACGCCTTCTTCGTGGCGCTGAACCCCGATCATTCCGGCGATCCGACCCTGCTGATTCTCCGCAACCCAGAAATGATTTCCCGAAGTGTGCATGTAAACCGTTTCGATGTCGTCGATGTCCAGAGCGGTATCGTTTTCGGCAAGCTTGCCGCCCAGGAGTCCTTCAATGTACAGCTTTCGGCAAGCCGGCAGGTCTTCCGGCCGGAAAGAGCGGATGGTGCATGGCCGAGTGGGATCGGGCATTTTACGGATTGTAGCACTGGAGAAAGGCAACCGCGAAGGCGACCGCGAAGACGCCGCGGAGGCTTCGCCTACCGCGAAGATCGCGAAGACAGCCGCGAAGAATCAATTGCATTCGCCGCTGGGTCGCTGCTTCCGCGGTCCAAACTGTTTTGTATTCCTTCGCGTTTGTCTTCGCGATCTTCGTGTCTTCGCGGCTGGCGATATCTATATCCTTACATCCAGATGCCGAACGACGTCGCCGCTCAGATCGATGAGTGCGACCGTCTTCTTCGCGGTGCGGTGCAGCGCCCCGGGATTGACGATGCGGAGCCGGCCGACGCGTTGGTCGCAGGGGATGTGCGAATGCCCGAGGAATAAATAGTCGTACCGGGGGTCCTCGGCCATGGCTTTGCGGATGAGCTTGGGATTGTCGCCGTGCGTGACGGCGATTTTTTTTCCGCCGAATTCAAGGTCAACGAAATCGCCGCCGGCTTGCAGGCCAATCTCCGCCGCGTATCGATTCAACGACGCGCGATCATAATCGGTGTTGCCCCAGACGAACGCGCAGGGATTGCCGGCCAGCAGATCGAGGATTGCTTCGCCCCCGACGTCGCCGCAATGGATCAGGAACTGAGCGCCGGCGGCGCGAAGGGTGGCAATCCCCGCGGCCGCGGCATCAGCGCGATCGTGCGTGTCGCTCAGGACGCCCAGCAGCGTCGGGCTAGGCAATGTGGTGGCCGAAGAGATTGAGGATTCCATCGGCCAGAATGTAACATCCCAGCGCGAAGGTGACGATGTAAACAATTGTCGTGAAGAGCATGTCGTTGATGCGTTTGTTGAGCCAACGCCCGAATACCGCCCCGACAACAACCAGCGGCAGCAGCCTGGCCGTGAATAAAATGCTCGCATGCGCGAATTGTCCGCTGGCGTAATACGCGGGAAGTTTGGCCGTGTTGAGGATGAAAAAATAGACGGCGCAGGTCCCGACGAAAAGCTGCCGGTCCAGTTGCAGGGGAAGCAGGTACATTGCGATGATCGGCCCGGCCGCGTGGGCAAGCGTCGAGCTGACCGCGGCGAATCCGCCGGTCAGGCCGGAGCGCCACGGTTCGGGCATCAAACGCTGCTGCACCCCGCGATACAGTCGCCACCAATGGATGGAAACCAGCAAGATGGATTCGCAGCCGATTTCGATGCGGATCAGCGCTCCGACCAGATTGGCGTTGGAATGCAACAGCACCAGCAGCAATGTGCCCAGAACAACGCCGCCGATCGTCCCGGGCATCAGCTTGCGGATGACCGCCCGGGCCTGGAAGTCCTGGGCTTCATTTCCATCGACACCCGGCGTTCTCCCGAAGAACAGATGAGAATATTGCCACACGGCGATCAGATCGCCGGCGACCAGCAGCGGCAAAAGCAATCCCAAGGCGGCCTCGGAGCCGCGAGCGGGGATGTGTCCCATCGCGATGGCGGTCATGGGCACAATCATCAGGCCCACGCCCGAGCCAAATCCGCTTTTCGTCACTCCGATGAGGAACACCGCGAGAAAGACAATGGACCACCAAACCACGCGACTCGCTTTCAAATGGTCTATTTCTTCACGCGGTGAATCGTGAAGCGCCGCTCGAACTGGCGGCCATCCTGAACAAAAGTGAGATGAATGCGAATCTCCGATTCGTCATCCCATTGCCACGAATAGCGAGATTGTTGCGAATCGGCCTCGCTCGAATCCGGCTGGTCGACGCCCGGCACGGGAATGAACCCCGATCGTTCATACGGATTCAGCGGCGGCGGGGGATTGGGGGTGGCCTGCTCCGGCGGAGATTCCATCGGCGGCAGGATCTCCCTGATGGAAGAACGCGGCGCGATGGTTTTGCCGCGAAGCGGATGATCGACGCCGTCGGGATCGGTCACGCTGCTCTTGTTGCCGAGGAGTTCGATTGAATCGCTCGTTGGATTGTCGATCCACATCACCAGGTGTCCTTCCGCCGCCCGCATTCGGTATTGCAGGGGATCATCCAGGAGACGGGCCTCATCGGATGTGGCGACGTGAACAGGCGTACTGCTCCCCTCGCGGTTAACGTCGAATTCGTATGCCGCGCATCCGGCCAACAGTCCAGCCAAACCAAAGCCGAGCAATATCACCAATTTTCTCAGCACCGCTGATATCTTAAGGCGGATCGAACCGGAATAAAAACGCCGCGGGGCTCGCTACCGCCTGAGCGATCCCCTCAGTAGAGTGTGGGCCGAACCCATGGCCATCGCAACGCTCAACAAGATCGAGAAAACGTTCGGACGGCAAGTCATTTTCGACAAGCTGGATTTCACGATCGATCGCGGCGAGCGCGTGGGATTGATCGGCGACAACGGCAGCGGGAAAACCACGCTTTTCAAAGTGCTTCTGGAAACGATGCCGATCGATGCGGGGTCGGCATCGGTTGCCAAGGGGATGAAGCTGGGACATCTGCCTCAGGACCCGGTATTCGATGCCGAAAACACGGTGATCGACGAGGCGGAGTTGGCCTTCGCCGATTTGCACGATCTGTCGCACCAGTTGCGGCAAATCGAGCATGACATGGCCCACCCGGCCGACGGGGAACTGGACAAGCTGCTGCGGAAATACCAGCACGTCATGCACGAGTTCGATCTGGCGGGGGGATATGCCTGGCAACATCGGCTGGAAGCGACGCTGCTGGGCGTTGGGCTGGATCGCGGTACGTGGGAGCAGCGCGTCGGCACGCTGTCGGGCGGCCAGCGGTCGCGGCTGGCGCTGGCCAAGCTGCTGGTGGGCCAGAACGATCTGCTGCTCCTCGATGAGCCGACGAATCATTTGGATCTGGCGGCGATCGCATGGGTCGAGGAATATCTCGCCGCGTTCAGCGGCGCCGTGCTGATCATCAGCCACGACCGCTATCTGCTGGATCGCCTGGCGACGCGAATCGTCTGGCTCACCGGATCGCGGCTGAAAAGTTATCCCGGCAACTATTCCGCGTTTGTTCAGCAGCGGCAGTTGCAGGAACTGACCCAGCAGCGCGCCTACGACGAGCAGCGCGCCGATATCGAAAAACAGGCCGAGTTCATCCGCCGCTTCGGCGCGGGACAGCGCGCCCGCGAGGCAAAGGGAAGGGAAAAGAGGCTCGATCGTCTGCTGAAAAGCGATGCGCTCATCGCCCGCGTGGCCACGACAAAACAAATCCACGTTTCCCTCAAGACCGATCAACGCGCCGGCGATCGCGTGCTGAGGGTCAAGGAGCTCTCCAAATCGTACGACCGGAAGATGCTTTGGAAGGACATCGAGCTGGAGATTCGGCGCGGGGATCGCGTCGGGATCATCGGGCCAAACGGCTCGGGGAAAACGACGATGCTTGAGGTGATGCTCGGCCGGCGCGACGCCGACGCCGGGGAGATTCGATGGGGAGCGAACCTGAACATCGGATATTACGATCAGCACCTCGGGGATTTCGATCCCGAAAATACCGTTGCCGAGGAAGTTCGCGCGGACCGCGAAGTGACGGATAACGACCTTCGCGCGGTCCTGGCGATGATGCTCTTTGGGCGGGAGGAGATCGACAAGCCGATCAAGTTGCTCAGCGGCGGCGAGCGGGCGCGGGTGGCGATGGCGCAGCTTCTGATCGACCGGCCCAACGTGCTCGTGCTGGACGAGCCGACGAATCACCTGGATATCCAGTCCTGCGAGGCGTTGGAATCCGCCCTGAGCAGGTTCCCCGGAACGATTTTGTGCGCGAGCCACGACCGCTATTTTCTGGACAAGATCATCTCGCGTTTGCTGGTGCTCGAGCCGCCGGATGTGGTGCAATTCACCGGCAATTATACCGCATGGGCAAAGCATGAGGCCGGGCGCGCCGCAGCCGACGCCGCCGGGCGCGCCAAAAGAAAAGAGACCAAGCCAAAGGAGCCAAAGCCCGCTGCCCGAGCGCCCAGGAAGGCATCGCAAAATCCGTGGGTGGCGCCGCTCGGGCGGCTTTCGGTTCAGGAATTGGAGCGGCAGATTACCGAGACGGAGATCGCGCTGGCGGAGTGCCAGACGTTGTTCGGGACCGCCTCGGCCGTGCGGGATCCTTCGGTGACCCGGAAATTGAATGACGATTACGCCGCGCTCACCAAAAAGCTGAAACAGTTGGAGCAGGAGTATTTCGCGAGAAGCGACCGTGATTGAGGTCTTTCTGAATGCTTCAGCGGCGAAGGGCTGAACCCTCGCGGCGCGACGCCGGAAGCTGCGTGGCGAGTGCCGCCAGTACGATCAGGGCAGCGCCCAGGCCACTGGCGCCGGTGAGCCGTTGATGAAGGATCAGGTAAGCCAATACCGCTGTGAAAACGGGTTCGAGAGTGAAGATGACCGCGGCCTGCGGAGCGGGGACGACTCGCTGGCCAATGGCTTGCAGGCAAGTCGTCGCCGCGGTGGCGGCCAGGCCCAGAAACAGCAACGCCGCCCAGTGAAAATGAACCAGAGGCTGCCGATGGGCGGACATCCAGATGCCGCTGAGAAGGGCCACGGGCACGAGCTGGGCAATCGCCAGCGGAAGCGGCGGAAAATCAGCGGCTTTGGATTCGAGTCGCAGGATATAAACGGCCCAGGTGATCGCCGTGAGCAGCGTCCAGAAATCGCCGATATTCGGGCCTGATCCGTCGCGACAGAGCAGGCCGCAACCGATGAGGGCCGTGATTGCGGCGGCCCAAATGACGGGCCGGATGCGCCGGCCGAACAGCGCGGCGATCAGCGGGACGAAGATCACGTTCATCGCGGTGATGAACGCGCAGCGATTCACCGTGGTGTACTGAAGCGCGATGGTTTGCGTCGCGAATCCGGCGAAGAGCCAGCCGCTCAGTTCGATGCCGCACCGCCAAATTCGCCGGTCTGCGCGGATGAACGGCGACAAGGCGACGGCCGCGATGGTGAATCGCGCGAGGTTGATCCACGCGGCGGGGAGATCGGGGAGAATCGGCTTGATGACGACGACCGAGGAGCCCCACAGCGCCGCCGCGAGCAACAATAAAGCCGCCCCGGCCCGCGGGGATAATCTTGGCGGCCCCCGCATCACTCATCCACCGCGAATCCCTGCCGCTGATATTCGCTGAGCTTGTACTGGAGCGTTCGGCGGCTGATGCCCAGCTCGATGGCCGTCGCGGTGCGGTTTCCGTCGTTGCGGCGAAGCGCGGAAATGATGTGCTCGCGCTCCACATCTTCCAGCTTCTGGACCGATTCGGGCCCTTGCGTCTCCTCGGCGGCCGCTTCCAGCGGCTGAGGCATCGGCCGCACCAGCCGTTGCGTGGCGCGATGAAGCGACTTTTCCAGCTCGCCCAGGGGGCACGGCTTTTCAAGGAAATCGACCACGTCCAACCGAATGGCCGCCCGAGCGGCTTCGAGATTTCCAAAGCCGGTCAAGACGATGACCTGATGTTCCGGATGGATGGCGCGGAGCTTTTCGAACAATTCGATCCCGCTGATTCCGGGGAGATCGAGATCGACGATGGAAACGTCGAATTTCGACGCGTGCATCAGGCGCAGCGCTTCTTCCCCCGAGCGCGCCGATGCAACCTGGAATCCCCAGGACGTGATCGCGCGGGTCAGCACCTCGCGCAGCCGGCCTTCATCATCGACGATCAGAACGCGGACTTCCTCGGGCGTGGGTGGTTTGGATGCGTTCATGGGTCAAGCTCCTCATCCGGGTCCAGCGAAGCGGTGGGCAGCACGACGGTAAATCGGCTGCCGAGGCCGGGACCGTCGCTGTGGGCGCGGATCTCACCGCCATGGCGCACCACGATGGCGTGTGCGATCGACAGGCCCAGGCCCGTGCCGCGCCGGGCGTCTTCGCCAGCGCCGGCCTTTCCACGGGCATCGGTGTAAAACGGCTCGAAGATCTGATCGAGCACCGCGGGCGGCATGCCGCGCCCGGTGTCGGTCACGCTCAGCTCCACTTCGCGGCGATCGGCGGAAGTCGCGACGCGCACCTCTCCCCCGGCGGAGATCGCTTCCAGCGCATTGAACACGAGGTTCAGCACCACCTGCTTGATTTCGTCGCTTCGGCCTTTGATTCGATCGTCGATCCCGTTGGCGGGCGTCACGGTCAGCATCCGGTTGTGAAATTCCGGCATCGCCGTCACGGAAGCAACCACCTCGCGCACCAGGCTGCCGAGTGAAAAGACCGACGGCGCTTCCTGCGGCCCGCGCCCGAGCGTCAGCAGCTTTTCGACGATGCGCTTGCAGCGGAAGGCTTCTTCGCAGATCACCTGAAGCGAACGGGCCGATTCATCCTGCGCGCTCTCATCGCCGCGCTCGATCGCGCCCAGCGACAACTCGGCGTGCGCGGTCATGATGCTCAGCGGGTTGTTGATCTCGTGCGCCACGCCCGCCGCCAACAGCCCCACGCTCGCCAAACGTTCATTGCGGAGAAGCT
>JBEKHH010000062.1:0-26386 GCA_050012375.1 Tepidisphaeraceae bacterium | reverse complement strand
TTGCCTGATTTCCGCGATGTATGAGCTTGGAATTGACCCGGAACTCTGCACAACGAAAGACGTTGCTGCACAACAGAACGGTGAAATGTGATCCCGTTGTGCAAAGCCCCAAAACTGTAACAAAATGTAACCTTGTGTAACGCGGATTGGGCGGGCCTTTCCATCGCCCAAAAGTGTTCAGTTTTGTCCAGTTCTGTTCAGTTCTCGTTCCATCCTCCGTGCCTCGGTGGCGCCGGGCCTTGCCCTCTCGCCTGTGGCGATATAATCCCGCCCAATGCCGGACCTCCGCCAACAGCTTCAAGACCTCTTCGGCCTGGACGATTTCCGCCCGTCGCAGCGCGAGGTCATCGAGGACGTTCTGGCCGGGCGCGACGTGCTCTGCGTCATGCCCACCGGAGCCGGAAAGAGTTTGTGCTACCAACTCCCCGCGGCCGTGGGGGGCGGATTGACCATGGTGGTTTCTCCGCTGATTTCCTTGATGGAAGATCAGGTCCAGCAACTCCGCGATGAAGGAATTCCCGCGGCCCTGCTCAACAGTTCCCTCCCTCCAGCCATCCAGCGCGAAGTGATGGCCAAACTGAACGATGGATTCGAAGGCTTGCTTTACATCGCCCCGGAGCGGCTGCTGGCGTCGCATTTTCAGCCGATGCTCCAGCGCCTGCGCCCCAGGCTCCTCGCGGTCGATGAGGCCCACTGCATCAGCCACTGGGGCCACGATTTTCGCCCGGAATATTCCCGGCTCGGCGAAGCGCGGAAGAAATTAGGCGATCCACCGGCGATCGCATTGACCGCCACCGCCACCGAGGACGTTCGCGCCGACATCATCGCGCAGCTTGCCCTGCGCGAGCCCAACGTCGTGGTGACGGGTTTCGATCGCCCGGAGCTTTTGTACGAATCTCGCCGGATCAACCGCGTCGCGGAAAAGGATTCGGTGCTGGTCGAACTCCTCAAGCAGGAGCCCGGCAGCGCGATCGTCTACTGCGCAACCCGCAAAGCGGTCGATCGCCTCTGCGGCATCCTAGCCCGCGCGCTGCCGGGCCGGCCGCTCGTTGCCTATCACGCCGGATTGGACGCCGCCTCGCGCACCGCCAATCAGGAGCGATTCATGCAGACCTCCGGCGCGATTGCCGTCGCCACCAACGCCTTCGGCATGGGGATCAACAAACCGGACACGCGGCTGGTCGCCCATTACAACCTGACCGGGACGCTGGAAGCGTATTACCAGGAAGCCGGCCGCGCCGGCCGCGACGGCCGCCCGGCTCGATGCGTCATCCTCTTCAGTTATCAGGACCGCTTCATCCAGGAGTTCTTCATCGACAAGCTCGGCGAAGAGAATCCCCAGGCCGATCCCGACTTGCTCCAAAAGCGTAAAGATCACGCCCGCCAGAAGCTCGATCTGATGGTCCAGTACGCCAGCACCCACCGCTGCCGCCGGCAGATGATCCTGGATTATTTCGGCGACGAAGCGCTGGTGGCCGATTGCGCCTGCGACGTTTGCCGCAAAGGCCAGGATCCGGCGATGACGCGGGGACCGATCGTGATCCTCGCCGATGAAGTAGTGACTCTGGTGCGGCAGATTTTATCCGCGATCGCCCGCTGCCGCGGAAGATTCGGCGTCGGCGTCGTCGCCGACGTCCTGGCCGGATCGGCCAGCGAGCGCACCCAGAAATGGAGCCTGGATCAGCTTCCCACCTTCGGGCTGCTTCGCGGACATTCCAGCAAGCGCATCGTGGCCATGCTGCATCGCGTTGTGGAGGCGGGGCTGGCTCGGCAGCGCGATCCGGACGGCGTGAAATTCCGGCCCGTCGTCGAACTCACGGTTCCCGGCATCGCGGTCATGCGCGGCCAGCAGCCGCCCCCGGCCGCGCTCGCCGATCTGCTTCCCACGCATGTCGAGCGTCCCACCGCGCATCGCCGCGTCGAATCCTTTCATAGCGACGATTCCCTGAGCGACGAAGCCCAAGGGGTTTTCGAAAGACTTCGCCAGCTTCGCGCTCGAATCGCGCGCGAAGGCAACCTTCCGGCGTTTGTCGTCTGCCACGATTCGACCCTCAAGCAACTTGCCATCCGCAAGCCGCGGGATGTCGCCGCCCTCGCCGGGGTCAAAGGCATGGGGCCTTACAAGATCAAAATGTATGGTGAGGCGTTTCTCGACGCGTTGAGGCGCGAATAATGCCCACGCGAACGTCATCGGCCCGAAGCCACCTGACCCTCGGCTTGTGCACCATTCTCCACGGCTTCACGCACGCCTACGGCTCCATGCTCGTCCCCCTCTACTTCCGGATCGCCGCGGATTTGAAACTTTCCGGCGTCGGCGCCGCCACGCTCATCGTCACGCTCTACGGCGCAACCTACAACCTCGGCAGTTGGGCCGGCGGAATGGCCGCCGACCGCTTCAGCCGAAAAACGCTCCTGGCCATCGGCCTGCTGGGAAATGCCGCCGCCATCCTCGGCATCGGATTCTCCCGCCAATATCCCGTCATCCTGGTGCTGGCCATGGCCGCCGGATTGTTCGGCACGATCTTCCATCCCGCCGCCCTCGCCTTCACCACGTCGCATTATCCCAAATCCCCCGGGTTGGCGATCGGGCTGCTCAGCGCCGGCTCGGGCCTGGGTTTCTTCTTCGGTCCGCAGATCGCCGGCTGGCGAGCCGCCTCCGCCGAGTGGCATTTCTGGAATGTCGCCCAGTGGCAAAAACCCTGCGTGGAAATGGCCGTTGCCGGCATTGTCGTCGCCATCGTTTTCCTGCTCCTGGCCAGCGAGGCCCCGGCGTTGGCTGCGCCCAGCAAACCGCACCCCATGGACCCATCGCTGACTCGCAAAGTGCGGCACATCGCGCTGATCCTGATGTTCCGCGATTTCGCCGGCGTCGCCGGACTGTCGCTGGCCGCGATTTACGTCAGAAACGTCTTCGGCCTGAGCACGGCGGAGGCCGGCCTGTTCGTCGGAATCATGATGTTGCCGAGCATGATCGTCTCTCCGCTGGCGGTTTACTTCACGCCGCGCCGCCGCCGATTGCCGGGGCTGAGCCTGATCCTCATCGTCGGCGGGCTCATGGCCGCCACCACGCCCTTGTGGCACTTGCGCGGAGCGCTGATCATCCTGTGCGCATTTCAGACGATGCAACTGGCCAGTTACGCCGTCAGCGACTCCGCCACGCTGGAGCGCGTTGTGCCCAACGTGCGGGGAAGGGTGGTCGGATTATTCCTGCTGATCGCCGGAACATTCGGCGCTCTCGGGCCCTGGGCCATGGGAGCATGGACCGATCGGCTCGCCGCCGCGGAGGTGCAATCGAGCTATTTCGTCCCCTTCGCCCTGCTGGGAGCCTGTATGCTGATCTCCGCCGCCGGGTCCAAATCCATCGCCCGCCTGGGCCCGGCCCTGTCGGAATTCCCCGTAAGCCCGCTGGAAGAGATTTCCCCCGAAACGATGGGCGCAGTGCCTTAAACCTACTGCTTGTTGCGCTTCGTTACATTTCGTTACACATTTCAGAAATGTATTAGTGAACCCTAACTTATTTTGGATCGCTCAATCCCATTGTTTGCAAGGGGTTATGATTGACGGAGGAGCGTCCACGTGCGGGAAATACGGAAAAAGTGTAACAGTCAGGTCGGAGGCTCGCCCGGGTCCAACTTATCTTCGTAGCCTGGGAAGACTCGAAGAAAGAGTCTCACGCAAAGGCGCAGAGGCGCAAAGTGAGCGGACTCTGCGCCTTTGCGCCTCTGCGTGAGACAATTTTTCAAGCCGATTTCAGATTGGATTGGGATAAACGGGAAGCGATTCATTCGTGACGATCCGGGGGCGGTGCCGTAGCACGTGCTCCAGTTCCATTCTCCGTCCCGGTTCCATTTTATGAGGCAAAATCGGTTCGCGTCACTTTTAGTTCGTCTCGAAGACATAAATCAAAATGACCCCATTATGTCCTCCAGCATGGCGTTCCCACAATACAGGTAAATCACGATACACAAAAACGAAAATGCCACAGACAAACCCGCGCAGACGGATAGTAGAGGTTTCCTACGAAATCCTTTACACAGGACGAATCCGATGACCGCGCCAAGCCAAATCGAAAGTCCGGGCACAAACGCAAACTTAAACCATCCGGCATTGGCGTATTGAAGCAGATCACCAACCGCCCATCCCAAGGTGATGAATCCGGGGATTGTTGCCAACGCGCCAAAGATAATGCGCCAATCATATTTGGAGTTCTGGTCATATTTGTGGCTGGGGTCTTTCCGCTCGCCGTGTGTAGCGTCTCTGGATGGAATCAGGGAAGCCAGTTCGGCCAGTGCGGGGCTTGATAACGACAAGTCCCGCCTTTGATACGCCTCCGCTTTCCTTCTGGCGAATAACTCTTGCTCGTTGGCCATCTTGCTGGCGTAGTCCTGATGGATCGCCATCTTGCTGGCGTAGTCCTGATCTATCACCATCTGGCGGGCGTAGTCCTGATCTATCACCATCTGGCGGGCGTGGTCCCGATCTGCCACCATCTGGCGGACGTGGTCCTGATCTGCCACGATCTGGCGGACGTGGTGCTGATCTTCCACCATCTGGCGGACGTGGTCCTGATCTGCCACCATCTGGCGGACGTGGTCCTGATCTATGGGCAATTCGCGCGCTCTGGTCAGTTGGCGGTTGGCCTCGTCGATTTTCCATAGGGCGTTGTCGATTTCGTAGTGCGGATTTCCGGCCTGATATTTCTCAGCGCTCAATTGCCTGCACTCAGCCTCAAGTGCCAAGTCAGCCTCACCGCCGGCGGGCAGGGAAAGGATCAAGCTGCGTACAGAGGATGGCTTGGCATTCATGGTTTACCTTTCTGCTCGGACCAGTTCGCCACGGGCGCGAAGTAAACGCCTCGCGCCGCGAACCGCTCAGGCCGGGCCGTCACCCAGCGTCCAAACCTCATTGTACCACCGCGCTCATTTCTTCTCGCAAATATACGCCGCAGTGTCGTTATAAAGATCAACAGTCGTTTCCTTGTCGCCCTCGACGTGAATGGGAATAATCCATTCAATGAGCAACGTGCTACTCTCAAAGGAAGAAACCAAGTAGTAATCACCTGCTTGAACCTTATCGATCACGAATTTGCCATCCACGTTTGTCTGACCAGACCCCCATTCGGTATCGCTCGGCGATGCACCGATAACTCTTGGTGTTATGGCCGGGTAGAGGGCTTCAAGTTCGGCGTTGCTCCGCTCATCGGGATGCTCCCGCTCGTATTGCGCCCGCTCGGCCTGGAGTGGCGTCATTCGGCTTTCGGCGACCGCCGTCGCGTCCAGCACGTCTTGAAGCTCGTTGTGGACGGATCGCTCATGTTCCTTTTGCTCGGCCAGCTTGTCGGTCAGATACGTCGCGTCGCCAACGCGCTGCTTCACTAGCTCAAATGCAAGAAAGCGATCGATGGAGGTCATCGCCGGAAGCGCGGCAATCGTAGTTTTGATCGCCTTTACCTTGGCAAAGCCACTGGCAGCATCGGCATCGTATTCGTCCGCCGTCTCCCGATATAATTTTGCGAGGTCCCCGCAATCCTGCCCCGGATATAATGTTGCGAGTTCCTTTAATTGCTTTCGCTGATCGTCCGCCAATTGTTTTTCTCCGTCGGCATAATGCTGCCATTCACCCTGCTCAAACTTTAGATCCGTAATAACACTGGCAATGTCCGTCGTCTCCCTTTCAACAATATTGATTTGGATTCCACGCATTAAGCTGGACGTTCCGTCGTTTTTGACGGTCCAAGCGGCTCCGCTGATCTTGCCATATGCCAGTGGGGCCGCCGCCGGCGCAGTCGTTGCATTGCGTTCATTGTTCACCGCTCGGAGCCGTGCAAGCTCGCGGCTTACTTCATCGGCCGATGGATCGGATGCCGGATTTGCGCCTTCGACCGCCGCCGCTTGTGCTTTGTGGAATCGGGCTTGGACTGCTCGAAGCTCCGCGCGCGCCGCCGCGTCGGCTTTCCGGGCATCGGCAACACCTGGATCGGAAGCAATCGCCTTGTCCTTGAGTTGTTGTAGGCGTGCGCGGGCATTTGCTTTGTCGGTTGCGGCCTTCATCCGAGCATCCGCATAGCCCGCGCTGTCCAGCACGTCTTGCGCCGCCTGTAAATCTGCGAGCGCCTGTTTGTATTCTGCCGTTTGTTCCACCCCAGATCGGGCAAGCGCGGCATCGCGGACCTTCTCCAGCGCATCGTGTGCCGCCGCCGCCTTCTCTTTCAACGACTGTACCGTCGCTTCGTCAATTGAATCCGAAGGCTGTGTTGCTGGTTGGGCTGCCGGCTGGGCCGCCGGCGCGGCGGGGCCGCCAAACTGTCCTTCCGCCCCCACCGTGGCAAAGGCTACGGTTGCAAGCAGTAAGGCTAATCGAACGATCATTCTGCGTGACATGGTTTCACTCCTTCCGCGCGTCGGGAGTTCGTCGGGGGGCTTTCGCGGCATTATCGCGCGCCGCCAATGATCCGCAAATTCGCCCGGCGGTCATCGCCGGCCTTTGCCGCACTAAACCTTGCCCCGTGTCGGCCAGGCCGGAATACACGCGGTAGATCAGGCGTCCACCGCCGGCCAGGCTTTCGCGGAGTAGCTGGCTGCCCGTTCCCTTGTTCACTATGCGCTCAATTCATTCAGTTTCCACAAGCACCATTGGCTTGCCCTCAATGCTATTGCTTGCGGCGACGAGACTGAATTCCTTCGTCAATTCCACCAGTTTGAGAAGGTCCGCCGGTTGCAATTCGACCTCTGCCCGAAACTTCTCGACAGGTACATCAACATGGTTACGGGCATAGTCGCTAAGCTCTTGTCCAGCTTTTGCAACATTTGTTGCGTAGAGCGCCAGATCGCAACTATGACCCCATTTCGGGGGCCCATTGGCCAGGATTGCGAACTCAAAACCGACAAGGGTATACCCGTCTGGAAGATCGATCTTTTGTCTGAGAAAGCGATCCAGCGGGAGCGAACAGCCGTCACCGCTGATAGACACCGTTCCTTTGAAGTCTCCATACCGCGTACTGGCGATGATTGGTTCTGGCACTGTCGAGTCTCCGTTCGAGTTAGATTCCTGATTCAATTGTTGATTCTACCGCGCTACCACGACCGCACGCCCTCGCGTGGCCTCACGAATAAGCCATTTCCTCCGAGGTTGGCAATCGGCACTGCGCCATTTCCCCTGCGGATCTGAATCGGTGTTTGACCGGTTTGCCGCCGGAGGAATTAAAGACGACCCGATTCGTTTCGATCATTCCGGGGGAGAATCTTACGGCCTTCGCGCCACGATCAATTGCCCGACGTTATTCAGCCAGCAATCGCAGGTATGCCGCTGGCCGTCGATCTCGAAATCGAACGTCATGTGCGATGGATTATGGACATCGAGATGTCCTTCAAAAAACTTCACTCGCCGGCTATCTGGTGGAATATCCACCGGCAGGACCAGAAGGCCGGACGATTTCGGCTGTGAGAGAAAAGCGGTGGGGACCAGCGTCTCGGCGCGCAAATTGTAAATCTCGGCGTGAGCTGCTCCAGACGCCGGAAAACGCGGCACGTCGATGATGACCAGGCGAACCTGGCCATCCGGCTGCCGCATTTCGTGCAGGAAAATCGCGGGCATCGTCCAGCCGATCCTGACGCCGGGAGAGAACAGCTCTTCGTAGGCCGCCTGATTTGGGTTGACTTCCCGATAAAACTCATGCCCGCTTGTTAGATCGCAGTCATAGATGAGATGGTTTTGCGGCGCGTCGTATGTCAGGCATCGATGTTGCCAGTACAGCGCCGTCGCCCAGCGAGTGATTCCCTTTCCCCAAAGAAGCGCGGCGGCGGCGAGGCCGGCCACGATGACCAGGCGATAGGCTGCCCGCAGATGCGCTTCAGCCGCGGGGGGCTTGGGAGCGTAATTGAGGTGTTTTACCGAGTTCATTCGGTTCGCGATCAATCCATTATCGAAACGATTGTACCCGAGAAACAGGGCAATCGCACGTAGAGAGAATCCATCTGGTCGCTTTGGGTGCGTGACGCCATCGGCGACGGCGAGGGCAAATCAATCAAGAAGATGCGGGAAGATGATCGGTTACGGTCTTAGTGACGGCCGGAGGCGCTGCCTCGAATAGGATGAGGCGCCGCCGCCGCGGACGCACCTGGCTGGCCCGTCGGCCACCGAACAGGCTGTCGGCAATCGAAAGACTAAAGTTCGCCGCGTGCCGCGGCAAGCGTTAATGAGTTTCGCGCCCAAGCGCGACCTCAACCGTCCTTCACAACCCCCACTGTCCGACCTCCCTTTGAAGATCCAGTTGAACATCCAGGGGCCCTTGCGGACCTTTCTGGCGAAAGCAGTGGCGGGTGGGCAGGCCATTCAGTTTGGAGCCGTATGTTCCTGTCCGCGGCCAAAGCACGGGAAGGTCGGGCAAGCGGCGGCTGCGCGGGACGGTTGAGGTCGAGCTTGAGCTCGAAAGTCCTTGGCATTTGCCGCCGGTGGCGACGGCTCAACGCATGGCCTCGCAAAGGCATGTTGGAACATTTACAGGGCAGCCGGCGGCGTCCGCGGCGGCGACGCCTGTTACATTCGAGTAAGCGACTTCGGCCGTGACAAACACCGCAACCGATCATCATCGTCTTGGTTTATTCGCCCTTGTTTCCGCCGATGCTGTCACGCACCCGTCCCTTCTCCCGGAGTACCCGGCCGCCCGACAGTTTTTCGGCCCAAGCCAAATTCGGCGCGCCGGGGAATGCAAACGCAATGCAGGAGTGTCGGGCAGTCGGGCCGGAGTACGACTCGACTGGGCTCGTCGAGGTCGGGGAGAGGGGTCTTTAGCTGCGTGCAATTGCGCTGACGCGAGAAATGATTTCTGCCCTGGGGATGGCGGATTGCTCGCCGGTCGAGAGATTTTTCAGCGTCACTTCTTTGCGGGCCAATTCATCGTCGCCGAGGATGAGGCAGAATTTGGCCGATTCGCGGTCGGCGATCTTGAATTGGGCCTTCATGGAACGATTGGCCAGGTCCATGTCGGCCACGATTCCCGCGGCGCGCAACTCCGCCAGCAGACTCCAGGCCGCATCTTTTGCCGCCTGGCCATGGGCCGCCAGCCAGACCAACGGCCGGCGCGGATCGGGGAGGGGCACCTGCTGCGCCTCCAGGGCAATCAGGAGTCGTTCGATGCCGACGCCGAATCCCACTCCCGGCGTCGGCCGGCCGCCCAGGCTTTCGACCAGGTTGTCATAGCGTCCGCCGCCGCCAATGGCGTTTTGCGAGCCGAGGCCCGAGGTGGTGACTTCCCACAGCGTACCGGTGTAATAATCGAAGCCGCGGACCAGCTTTTCATCGACAATGTAGCGAACCTCCGCCGCATCCAGCAGCTTTTGCACATGATCCAGATGCGCTCGGCTGCGCGGGGACAGAAATGCCAGCCCAAATATCTTTCCGGTCAACTCGCGGTCGCGGGGATCCTTGCTGTCCAGAATGCGCAGCGGATTCGTGGAGAGCCTACGCTGTGAGTCCTCGCTGAGCGAAGTTTTGTGCGGCGTCAGGGATGCGACGACATGCTCCGCCAGCCGCTGTTTGCTTTCGGCATCGCCCAGACTGTTCAGATGCAGTTCAACATCCTTCAATCCGCAGCGGCGATAAAAATCAAGTTGGAGGAGGATGCACTCGACATCCTGCTCCGGCTCGGCGATGCCAAAGGCTTCCACGCCGAACTGGTGATGCTGGCGGAGGCGGCCTTTTTGCGGGCGCTCGTAACGAAAATTGGGGCCGATGTAAAAAAGCTTTTGCCGTGAACCCTCCTGCGCGACCAGGTTGTTCTCGATCACGGCGCGCACGACGCCGGCGGTTCCCTCCGGCCGAAGCGTGATCGAATCCCCGCCGCGGTCGGCGAAGGTGAACGTCTCTTTGCTGACAATATCCGTGGTCTCGCCCACGCCGCGATGGAACAATTCGCTGTATTCGTAAATCGGCGTGCGGATTTCCGCGTAATGGTAAAGAGCGGCAACCTCGCGGGCGATGGCCTCAACAGCCTGCCATTTCCAGGTCTCGGCGGGAAGGGTGTCGGCGGTGCCGCGCGGGGCGTTTATCTTGGACATGGGTGAAAGACAGTCTCTAAACGGGCGACAAGCGATTCTGGGACATCGGCGGAACCCGCGGTGCTTCGCACCGCCGCTAAATATGCTTGAATTGTCCCTGAATCACGGTTCCTTATTTGGAACAGCGCCGCCGATTACGGTTGGTCCGGGGTCAATCCGGGCGACGGAAGGTCCACTTCCTCGATCTTGGCGGTTTCCAGGATCCTGTCCAGCGCCTTCTGCTCGCGCATCTGGATATACAGGCTGGACAGCGAACCATCGGCGGTCATTTCCTGTTTGAGCTTTTCCGGGCGGCGACCCGCCTGGGCCGCCAGCGTGGCGATGCGGCCGTTCAATTCCGCCTCGCCCAACTCCACGTTCTGTTCGGTCGCGATCTTCTGGAGAATGAAAAACAGCTTTAAGTCGCGGATCGCTTCCTCTTTGACGCTTCCGCGAAGCTGTTCGATCTGCGCGTCCACCTGGTCCTGGGGCACGCCGCGCATGAGCAGCTCGATCCGCCGCCGCTTCAGCACGCGGTCCGCCTGTTTATCCGAGAGCTTGCTGGGCAGATCGATGTACACATTCTGAAGCAGAAAATTGTTGATCTGGTCGCGCATGGATTGCTGGACGTCGTATTCCACGCGCTGGAGCATCTGCTCGCGAAGGGCTTCGCGCAGCTCGGTCTCATTGGCGAAGCCCAGGCCGTCGAGGAACGTCTGATTGATCTCGGCCAGCTCCAGCTTCTTGATGTCCTTCAGCGCGACGTCCACGGTCACCTGCTTGCCACGGAGCTTTTCGTCCGGATGGGTCTCGGGGGCGGTGACCATGAATTCGCGCTTTTCGCCGGGCTTCTGGCCCTGGAGTTTGACGTCCAGATCGTCGATCTGGATGCCGGCAAATCGGCCGGGCTTGGCGATCACCTGAGCATCGTGCTGATGCACGACTTCCGCGCCATCGACCTTGAGATGAACGTCGGCGACGAGATAGTCGCCCACTTCCACGCCGCGATCCTCCACGGGCACCAGCGCGCCCTGCTGCTGGCGGAGATTGAGCATGGCCTGATCGAGGTGTTCGTCGTTGACTTCCACCTTGGGCTTCTTCACGGAAAGACCGGTGAGCGGCGGCAACTTAAAGTCCGGTTGAACCTCAACCTCGAAGGAATAGGTCAGGCTGCCGGTCTCCGGGAGCTTGATGTCGTCGGGTTTGTCGAACTGCGGCTCGCCAATGACGTTCAGCGAATGCTTGGAAACGGCCTGCTCGTAGCTTTCGGAGATGACGGTTCGGCGGACCTGGTCGCGCACGTCGTTGTGGAATCGTTTTTCAATGAGCTTCTGGGGCGCACGGCCGGGCCTGAAGCCCGGCAGCGCCGCCTCTCGGCGAAGCTGCTTGAATTGCTCCTCCAGCTTCGTGGCGATCAATTCCTGGGGAACTTCGACCGACACCTTCTTGGTGGCCGGGCCGGCGTCCTCGATCTTGATCTGATACGAAATTTGTTCTTCGACGGCGACAGGCGAAGCCTCCGTGGCGGCAGGCGAAGCCTCCGCAGCAGTAGGCAAAACCTCCCCGGCGGCTTGTTCATCAGCCATGGCAAACCTCAGCTCTTCCTCGCGAAAAAAACAAACGCGGAGACGATCCCCGGCGTTTGCGAATGAGCGATTGTAGCGGGGGGGGCCGCCGGTTGCTAGGCGGTGCAAATCGGGTGGTGTGAGGGGTGGCAAGGCAAGAACCCACGGATGGCTATCCGTGGGCTTTGGCGGGCGATATTGACTCGTTATTCAGTAACCGCGCGGCGCTGATTCAAATCCACTGATCCCGGATCATCTTGAGCTGTAGCCAATCCTCTTCGCTGACCCAATCCGGGCGTTTTTCGCCAACGCCGAGGAGTTGCGCAAAGAAATTCTCGGCATCGGATTCAACCGCTTCCCGGTCAGCCCCCAGGGCCAGGCGCGTGGCGTAGAGGTCGTCCTCGATGCTGGAGAGCCGCAGGGCCTCATGGCCGGCATAACGCCGGACAAGGTCGGCCAGATCGCGATAAAAGATCCAGACCGGCTCATCCGGCACCGGCGGGGGAACGCAATGGCGCTTCAAGGCATGTTGGAAATAGCGCAGTTTGGCCGGCCAATCCAGATGTTGATCCAGGGCGAGGGTAATGTACTGGCCGACCTTGGCGGCGTGTTGGGCGTAGATATTTCCATCGGCATCGGCCTGTCGTGCAAGTTCGGCATAGTGGGATTCGGACTTCCCTATGTCGGGCATTGGAGGGAAGATGTGCGGTTGCTGGAGCATCTGGGCGCCCTCAGTCCGGTTCGACCAGATTCCGATGCCGGCGTACGCATTTCTGCCGACTTGTGCTGTCATAAGTCTACCCTTCTGAACACGTTGTTGACAAGCCCAATACATAACGGTTACCCAATTTCGTGACTCGTCGGACATAGGCACATGCGGGCACGCCGGTTAGCATCTCGCCCATGAGCGATGAACTCGGCGCTTTGTGCATCGTGCTGCATGGGCATCTGCCCTACGTTCTGAACCACGGTTCGTATCCCCATGGGGAGGCGTGGCTCTTTGAAGCCGCGGCGGAAACTTATCTGCCGATTCTGGACATGGTTGGCGAATGTGCCCTCCTCAAAGCACGGCCAGCGCTGACTATCGGTCTGACCCCCGTGCTGCTTGAGCAGCTCGCCCATGACCGTTTCAAGGCTGGTTTTGCGGATTATTTGACCGAGCGGGCCGGCCGCGCCGCCTTGGATCGAAAGGAATTCGAGCGATCCAACTCGTTACATTTTGCCTATCTCGCCGGGCAATGGGAAAAGTGGTATCAGGACCGGCTTGCTCACTTCGATCGGATTAAACGGGATATCCCGGCGGAATTCGCGCAGCGGTTCCGCGAAGGCCACATCCAGATCCTCACCAGCAACGCAACGCACGCCTACCTGCCGCTCATGCTGAACGATCAGTCCATCGCCGCCCAGCTTTCCGCCGGCGTCGCCGTCAGCGCCGAGCGCCTGGGCCTCAAATCGCGCGGATTGTGGCTCCCCGAATGCGGCTATCGCCCCCAGTGGGACCATTGGCTTCCATCGGTCTTGTACGACAACCCGCGCAATCGGCCGGGGCTGGAAATGTTCATCGCTAACGCCGGCATCACCCACTTCTTTGTCGATACCCATCTCATCACCGGCGGAAACCCAATGGGCACGTTCGACAACGGCCACTTCAACGCCGTCTATGAGTCCCAGCTTCATTGGGACAGACGCCGCGGCTGGCGCGACATCCTGGAGCCCACCGGGGTCGTCAGCCGGCCGGAGCCGCCCGGGTGTTTTGCCTTCGGCCGCCATCCCCGCGTCAGCGAGCAGGTCTGGAGCGGCACGACGGGTTATCCCGGCAACGGCGTGTACCTGGAATTCCATAAAAAACACAACGAACGCGGATTGCGATATTGGAAAGTCACCCAGAACAAAGCCGGTCTCGGCGAAAAAGATCCGTACTACCCCGACGACGTCGCCGCCAAGATTTATGAGCACGCCCAGCATTTCTGCAACGTCGTGCGCGACGTGCTTCGCGAGCATCGTGACCGCACCGGCCGCCAAGGCGTGTGCATTGCCCCCTTCGATGCCGAGCTATTCGGCCATTGGTGGTTCGAGGGGCCGCGATTCCTGCGCGATGTCATCCTCACGCTTGCCAATGATCGCAGCGTCAGGCTTCTGACCTCCGAGGAAGCCCTCTATCATCATCCGCCCGACAAGGTCATGCGGCTGCCGGAAGGCTCCTGGGGCGAGAAGGGAAACCACAGCGTCTGGATCAACGACCGGAACCGATGGATGTGGGAAATGGAATACCGGGCGGAAAACCGAATGCTCAAGCTCCTGCACGAACTCCCCTGGCGAAATAACGAGGCCGTTCGCAATCTGTTGCAGCGGGCCGGCCGCCAATTGCTCCTGCTCCAGGCCAGCGATTGGCCGTTTGTGGTTCACTCACACGGGGCGGTGGATTACGGGATTCAGCGATTCGCGGGGCACGCGACGAATTTCGACCGGGCCACGCTCATGGCCGAGGAGGCCGCCGCGGAGGCTTCGCCTACCGCTGCGGAGGCCTCGCCTTCCGCCGCCGGACGGGAATTGTCACCCCTGCGAAAAATCGAATTGCAGGACATGGATCAGCACGACAGCGTCTTTCAGAACATCGATTTGAACTGGTGGATGTGATGGGCGATGTGATCACGGTTCAAGACCTGGGCGTGATGCCCTACCGTGATGCCTGGCGGTTGCAGGAAGAAGCTGTCCAGCAGGCGGCGGCGGGGGGGGCCGAGACCTTATTCATCGTCGAGCATCCCCCGGTGGTCACGCTCGGGCGGCGCGATGACTCCGTCAAGAACCTCAAGACCAGCCCCCGAGATCTCGAACGGCTCGGCGTCGAACTCGTACACAGCGATCGCGGCGGAGACATCACCTATCACGGCCTTGGCCAAATCGTCGCCTATCCGATCATTCGCCTCGCCAATCACGGATTTTCCGTCGGCGGGTACGTTCATTGGCTCGAAGCAATCGTCATCGCCGTCCTCGCGGAAATGGGCATTCACGCCCAAACCGATCCCCAGGCCGTCGGCGTCTGGGTTGCCGACGGCGGCGATGTGGCGAAAATCTGCGCCATCGGCGTGCGCATTCGCCGCGGCGTATCGCTCCACGGCCTGGCTCTCAACGTCTCCACGGACCTCAGCGGATTCTCGCACATCATCCCCTGCGGGCTACTCAATCGCGGCGTTACGAGCATTGGGAAAATCCTCGCAACCCATTCGCCGCCTTTGGCCACGGTCAAAGGCATTTTGATCCGGCATCTGACAGCCGGTTTAGAGGCGTCGCTAAATGGGCGACCGTGATTCTGGGACATCGGCGGAACCCGCGGTGCTTCGCACCGCCGCTAAATATGGTTGAATTGTCCCCTGAATCACGGTTCCTCATTTTGGAGACGCGCTCCTCGCCCTTGCCATAGCACCGCTGTCAACCCGACAATCCGCCCCAATGACCCAGACCGGCAAAACAGTCTTCAATCGCCCGATCCGCGACGACACCGCCTATTTCCTCCCCATGGCCGTATTCCTTCTATTCACCTTCGCCGGCGCCCATTGGCCCTCTTTTTTTGTTCTCAGCTACATCATCAAGACCCTCCTTGCCGGTTGGCTGCTGGTGGTGCTTCGGCGGCACTATACAAAGATCAACTGGAGCTACGCCTGGCTCGGCGTCATCGTCGGAATCGTCGGCATCGTGCAATGGGTGGGCATGGAAAAACTGCTCCTGCACGTATGGCCCAATTACCCCCGCCCCGGCGCCGAGGTGGTCGATCCCTTCACCCAAGTCTCTTCGCCCGCGCTATTGTGGACCTTCATCGCCGTCCGCCTCGTCGGCCCGGCGCTGGTTGTCCCCTTCATGGAGGAATATTTCTGGCGCGATTTTCTTTGGCGAATGGTCATCGCCCCCAATGATTTCAAGCTCGCCGAAATCGGCGAATGGGATTGGAAAGCCATTGCGATCGTGACGGTGGCTTTCGCCAGCGTTCACATTCAGTGGATGACGGCAATCGTCTGGGGCGCGATGATCGCGGCTCTTCTGATCCGCACGAAAAGCCTCGGGCCTTGTATTATCGCCCACGCCGTTACCAATTTGCTCCTGGGAATCTACGTTCTCTATACCCACGATTGGGCATTTTGGTAATCAAGCATTCAGCAACATCGTGCGCGATCATCGTGACCCTATGATTTATCACCCTTTCAACCCAATCTTTAACCGCAGAGCACGCGGAGAACGCTGAGAAGAATCGGAAAACTCCGTCCGTTGTGTTCTTCTCCGAGCCCTCGGTGGACCCTGCGGTTCAATTGGATTTTGAAATTAAAGAGCCGGTGCGATTGATGAAAAATGCTGCTTTTGGTCAGCCGGTCCTCGCGGAAGCTTCACTTATGTCCACGCGGCCGGTTCTTCCCCAGATATTTCCGCGAAATTGCCTGAGCCAGATCGACATCGTTGATGTTCGCCAGGGTGCAAAGCCAGGCCAAGACATCGGCGCATTCCTCCTCGAGATTGGCGTGATCGTCCCCGTTGAGCGCCGTGGCCAGCTCACCGATCTCCTCAATGAGCCACAGAAATGTTTTCGGCGTCCCGCGCTTGCGATCCGCCTTCTCGTAGCGCTGGGAAATATGCTTCTGAAACTCGGCGACGGTTAATTTGCTGAAGTCCATTCACGCATATTACTGATTCCCCCGCGCACCCGCAGCATCCATCGCCGCCCGCCACCGCTCCAGTACCGCCATCACCTTCTGTTCGCGCCCCAGTTCCTTCGCATCGCCGAGCTTCTTATCCAAATCCGCCAGCAGCTTATGCGCATCAAAATCATAGGGATCGGTATACACCGCCCGCCGCGCCCATTTCACCGCCTCATCAAACTTTCTGATGTCCCGCAGCGTCCGGGCCGTCGCCTTGGCGTAGACGTTGCTCTGCACATCCACGGCCGCCAGGATCGCCAATTGCTCGGCCGCTTTCTCCGGCTCGTTGCAAACCTTGTACAGCCCGGCGAGCCGCTTATGCGGTAGCAAATCAACCGGCCGCAGCTTCACGATCTCCTCCCACACGGGAATCGCCAATTGATATTGCCGGTGCTGAATCAAAGCCTCCCCTTCCTCGCGAAGGAAATCGTATTTCTTGCTCGTTGCCGGATCGTATCCCCATCCCGCAACCTGCGCTTCGCACCAGTGTCCGAATTCGTCCGAAAATTCCGTCTCCGTGCGATGTAAAACCGCCTGAAAGACTTCGTCCTCCGAATGTCCGAGCCGATACTGTTCCATCATGCCCAATATCGCCGCGTGGCCGTAGGTCTGCTCGATATACTGGCAAATCCAGCTCGATTGGGCATAGGCGAGCTGGCGGTCGATGGGGCGCCGCGGCCTGACAAACGCCCAAGTCAATTCGTCGATCTTGAAGAGATGATGGTTGGTCACCGCGTCGTAAAGCATCGGGACCCATTCCCACCTCAGCGGCGAATGTTCCTGCTGCACGGCCAGCCCTTCGGTGAACCAATGCGCGATGCGATTGTCCGTGGCCCCGAGCGTCACCGTGTGGGTGAATTCATGGCGGAGCACCTGACTCCAGTTAAACGCGCCCATCGTCCGCTCACCCTTGCGCGGCGCGGCCAGGGCAATGATCCGGCCGGTGCTGGCGCCCACCGTCGGCAGCCAGGGGGCTCCCGTCGTCCTCACGGCGAATTCATCCTGGGTGGGGAAAACTTCAATGAGCGTTTTGACCTTCGGCTCAAAATGGAATTGGCCGCACACCAGCGGATAAACGCTCTCCAGATAATCGTTGAAATACTCCGGAATAATCGGGTCGGTCTGCGCATCGTACATCACAATAAAATGCGCCGATTCGCTTCGCGCGAACTTATCCATCATGTCCAGCAGGCGCAGATAATTCGTCGTGCTGTAATTGAACGGGTCCAGGGTATGGGCCGCCTCGAGCACCTTGCGGGCGGCAGGCTCATCCCCGCTCTGCGTGTACAAAAGGCCCAGCCCGTTCCGCGCCGCCGTCCACCACGGCGAGCGGTCGATCGCGATTTGGTACATCACCGCCGATCGGGGATACTGCCGCATCGCCGCAAGCTGCTCGGCCACCTCGAAATACGCCTGCGAACTCGTGGGATCGATTTGATCCGCCTGCTTCAAGATTTGGGCGCTGGTCTGATCATGCAGGAGCACGGCCTGGGCGCCGGCCAGCAAGCCGAGCGCCTCGATATTCCGCGGCTGCCGCGCCAGGACGCGCTGGAGGGGCGGCAGGGCCAACTTCGCCTGCCGCTGCAAAAGGAGGTTGCGCGCCTCCAGCAAATCCGCGGCGGTCGAGTCCTCATCGACGTTCCGGATCGCGCTCACCGCCTGATCGACCTTATCGAAATTGAACTCCGCCAGGCGCATCCGCCCGAGCAGGGACCACGATCGGATGTCGTTGGGATTCGCGGTCAGGGCCGCATGCAACTCATCCATCGCCGATGGCGGATCATCATGCTGGAAAAAGCTTTCCGCCGCCGCCAGATGCGCGGGCCAATATCCCCGGTCGATCTGATCGTACGCCCGGACGAACATATTCAGCACGACATCGTGCAAGCGCAGCTCATGCTGATACGCCGTCGTCAGCGTCGCCCAGCGGTCAATCGCCCGGCCGATCAGCGTGACCTCCTCCGGGTCATCAAACGTTTCGGGGTGCCCCAGCCATTGCTGGAGATAATTATGCGGCTCGGTCACAAACCACTGGTACGCGGCAGTCGCCGCCGCCACGTCGCCCAGCTTCTCGTAATATTCCCCAAGGTAATATCGCGGCGGAACCAACTGCGGATGCTGCTGAATCTCGCGCTGAAGAATCCCGATCGCGGCGGCGAATCCGCCCTGCGCCGCCAGCACGCGGGCTCGTAGCGTCTGAGCCGCCGGATCGCTCGACACCGCCGGATTTCCCAGCGCCGCCAGGGCATCGGCATATCGCCCCAGTTCCAGGTCGCACTCGGCGCGAAGCAGGGCAACGCCCAGCGGCTTGGTCGGCTTGGCGATCGGCTCCAGCGTCACCAGCGCCCGGCGATACTGCCCCGCCCAATACTGATCCCGCGCCCGCTCCAGGGCGGCGTTCTTGTCGTAAGCCGGATAACTCGGCTCATTGCCCTGTTCCGGCAGAAGCGGCTTGATCCATTTCCCCGGAATGGTCAGATCGTCATAGCTGCCCGCGCGTGCCCCCGGCGCCAATGCCAAAGCGCCCACGAATGCAAAGACCCAACTCAAGCGCCACCGGCTGGCGCTGAGCCGTGAGGCGAAGGGGAGCGCGTCCGCCCCGGAAAATATAAAACCACAAATCCGCAAAACGTTGGGCACGATCCAAGCTATTATAGATCACACGACCATGAACGCGATCACGGATTTTCTTGGCAACGCCGATCTGTTCCCGATCCTGCGGCAATGGTCATTTTTCAATCACGCCGGCGTCTCCCCGCTGCCAAAACTCGCCGCCGACGCCATCCGAGCCTACGCCGCCCAGGCCCAATCCGCGGCCTATCTCTCGGCGGGATGGTATCAGGAGATCGAAAAGCTGCGGCAGGATTCGGCCGCTCTGCTCAACGCCCACCGCGACGAGATCGCATTCGTAAAAAACACCAGCGAAGGCATCAGCATCGTGGCCAATGGCATCGACTGGCAATACGGCGATCGGATCGTCACCACGAACGTCGAATATCCCGTCAACATCTACCCCTGGATGGAAGCAGCCCGCGGCCGCGGCGCCAAGCTGATCATGGTGGAAGAAGAAGACGCCGGCGATGGCACGCGGCACGTCCCCATGGAAAACATCCTCATGGCCGCATCGGAGCCGCGCACGCGCCTGATCACTCTGTCGCACGTGGAATACGCCAGCGGCCAGCGCCACGATCTAACCCGCATCGGGCAATTTTGCGGCGAGCGCAAAATCCTGTTCTGCGTGGACGCGATTCAATCGCTGGGAATTTTGCCGCTGGACGTCCGGGCCATGCACATCGACTTTCTCTCCGCCGACGGGCACAAATGGCTCCTCGGCCCGGAAGGCGCCGGCATCTTCTATTGCCGGCGCGAACTGATCGACCACACGCGCCCGCTGATGGTCGGCTGGAGGAACGTGGTGGACGCGCAGGATTATGGAACGTACGACTACACGCTCCGCGCCGACGCCGGGAGATTCGAATGCGGCAGCCACAACGTCCCCGGACTGCTCTCGCTCAAGGCCTCGCTGCAAATGCTGCAATCCATCGGCATCCCCCAAATCTCCCAGCGCATAAAACTTCTCGGCGACCTTCTGGTGAGCGGGCTGCAATCCAAAGGCTACCGCATCGTAAGCCCGCGCACGGCCGAGCAGTGGAGCGGCATCGTCAGCTTCGTTTCCCCAACGCTGAACCACGAAAAAATATTTCAAGACCTTCGCAAGGACCACCATATCGAAATCGCGGTGCGTGAGCGTCGCCTGCGCTGCTCCCCGCATTTCTACAACACCGAGGCGGAGATCAAGCGTCTGATCGACGCCCTGCCGAGGCATCCCGTTTAGCCGGCGGGCCGGCACTGAGCTAAATGGGCAATCGCGATTCTGGCACCTCGGCGGAACCCGCGGTGCTTCGCACCGCCGCTAAATATGCTTGAATTGTCGCTGAATCACGGTTCCTTATTTAGTCGAAGTTGGCCTCCCGCGGTCTTCCCTCAGCCAAAACCAAGTCCGCCGACCGCTGTGGCGAATAGAACACCGCGCTGGCCGGATTCAAATGCTCGTGCAATTCATCCCCATCCAGATCGACGATTCCCGTCGTCGGATAAAGCACGCGCATCGCCGCCGGCGCATCGGCCGCATTCAAGCGCATCGGCGAATGAAAAATCCACACCCGATCCGCCAAATTCTGCCCCAAAAAACTCCGGGCCAATTTCACCCCCGGCTCCACCAGGAGATGCGTCACCCCGCGCCCCCCAAGTTCATCCAGCAGATGTTCCAGGGAAATCAGCCCCTGGCCTCGAAGGGCAATGACTTCCACGCCGCGTCCCCGCAGCCGCGAAACAACATCGGCCTTCTCCCGATATGCACTCTCCCCGCAGCACACGAGCAGCGGCGATTGCCCGGCGGTGCGCACAAGCTGTCTGTCGAGCGGAATCTCCAGGTTGGAATCCAACACCACGCGCAGCGGCGTTCGCGGCGGATTCGCGCCGCGAGCGATCAGCAGCGGATCATCCGACAAAACAGTCGCCAATCCCACCAGGATCGCATCGCATCGCCCGCGCAGCTCGTGCATCACTTTGAACGACGCGGCGTTGCTGATTTTCAGTTGTCGTCCTCCGCCGCCCGCGATTCTCCCGTCGGCCGTTTGCGCCCACTTGAGCGTGACATACGGCCGGCGCTGGGTAACCCGCTTGAAAAATGGCGCATTGAGCTGCTTCGCCTCGGCCGCTAAGAGTCCTTCCTCTGCGGCGACGCCGGCTTCGCGCAATTGCCGCAGCCCGCGTCCGGAGACCAAGGGGTTGGGATCCTGGCAGGCGACGATCACGCGCCCAATCCGCGCCGCGATCAAAGCCGCCGCGCACGGCGGAGTCTTCTTATTCTCATAACAGCATGGCTCGAGGGACACGATCGCCGTCGCTCCCGCCGCCGCGCCCCCGCAAGCCGCCAGGGCATTGGCCTCCGCGTGGGGAGAGCCGAATTGCTGGTGATAACCTTCGCCGACGACCCGCCCATCGGTGACGATCACGCAGCCGACCATCGGATTCGGCTCGGCCCGCCCCCGTCCCCGCATCGCCAGGTCCAGCGCCCGGCGCATGAATTCCACGTCGCTGCCCATCTCACTTCTCTTTTCGTCGATGCTCCCAAACCAGGTTGTACAGGATCAACAGCGTCACGCCGGAACTCAGCAGGCTGTCGGCCACGTTGAATATCCAGGGGAAGAATTTCGGCCACCTCGGCAGGGCGTGGATCATGTCGCGCACGTACCCAAACATCACGCGGTCGTACAAATTCCCGAGCACGCCCGCCAGGAGCATTCCCAACAAGATCTGATACACCAGTTTCTTCCCGCTTGTGGCAAACAGGTAAAGCAGAAAAATAATCGCCGCGACGGACACGGTTACGAACAGAATTCGCCAACCTTGTCCCAGGCCGAAAACCGCCCCCTGGTTCTGAACCACTTCAAACTCCAGCCAACCGGGAATGAAACGATAGGGCTGGCGCCAAAGTGAAGGCGAGGAAAAAGCCAGCGATTTGGTCCAAAGATCCAGGGCGACGCCGACCCCGGCAACCAAAAGAAAGCGCAGCAGCGCAGCAGGCGAACGCAGGGCAATTGGCATAGAGGGCAGGATTCTAATTGGAATCGCGCGATTCAGCGACTATTGCGGATTTGTCACTGGTCATTTGTCATCCGTCATTTGCAAGTGACAAGTGACTATGCCGATTCATTCCCCGGAAAGGCAAGTAGCTTACCGCAGCCGCCCCTCGAGCTTGCGAGCATATTCAATGGAATACCGCGCCCAAGGCTGCGCCTCGAGCCGGGCCCGAGTAATCGGCTTTCCAGTTCCCTCGCAGATTCCAAACGTGCCGTTTTGAATCTTGGCCAGGCCGTCGTTCAGATCGCGAAGGAGCTTGCGGTCTTTTTCCATCAGCCCCAGGGTGAATTCCTGTTCGTAGTTATCCGTCCCCATATCCGCCATGTGCAGCGGAAGATTCGATAGGTTGCTGCCGCTGCTGCGCAGCGCCTCGCGTTCCATGGAACTCATGTCCCCAACGATCTCCCGGCGCTTGGCCAGGAGCGAATCGCGGAAAACCTCCAATTCCCTGGGTGTAATGCCGGCCAGGTTCTTGCGCGGCCGGCCGTTGGTCGGAACCGCCGCCGCCTGCGGAATCTGAACCGGTGGTTCCACTGCGGCTCGCGTCGGAACGGATCGCGCCGCCACCGCTCGCGGGCCTTTCACCGGCTCGGGAAGGTCCTTCGCCTTTGCCTTGATTTCGGGAGCTGATTTTGGGGCAATTTTCGGTTTGCTTGCCGTCGCCTTCGGAGCAATCGCCCTCTTTACCGCTTTCGCCGACGATCCCTTTTTGTTCGATGACTTGGCCACAAATACCCTCTTAACCCTCGGTCAGCCCGACTACAAAACCAAAGAAAAGCAAGTTTACGCGGCGTTCACGTTTCCTGTCAAGTTGACATCCACCCCATCCGTACTGCAAAACAGCGGCAAATGAAGACCAGTTTGGAATGGCTCGGGACGTTTCTCCAGCGGCTCCCGACCGCCCAGGCCGCCGCCGAAGCGCTCACCAGCGCCGGCCTTCCCGTCGAAGCCATCGAAACGCACGGATCGGACTCGGTCCTGGACGTCGAGGTCACGAGCAACCGCGGCGATTGTCTCTCACACATCGGCATCGCGCGCGAACTTTCGGCATTCCTCGATTTGCCGTTCCACGAAGCCCGAATCGACGCGAAGGAATCCGGCGATCCCGCCGCCGTCCGCGTCCGCATCGACGCGCCCAAGCTCTGCCCCCACTACACCGCCCGTCTGATCCGCGGCATCAAGGTCGGCCCATCACCCGCCTGGATGACGCGAAGGCTGGAAGCCGTCGGCATCCGCCCCATCAACAACATCGTCGATGTCACCAACTACGTCATGATGGAATTGGGCCAGCCCCTCCACGCGTTCGATTTAGCCAGGATTGCCGGAGGCCAGATCATTGTCCGCAATGCCAGAGGCGGGGAGTCGCTCGTCAGCATCGACGGGCGCAAGCGCGAATTGACTCCCTCCATGCTGGTGATCGCCGACGCCCAGCGCCCCGTCGCCCTCGCCGGCGTCATGGGCGGCATCGACAGCGAAGTCTCCGCCGCAACCGTCGATGTCCTCCTCGAATCCGCTCGATTCGATTCACTCTCCGTCCGCCAAACCGCCCGATTCCTGGCGATGAAAAGCGAAAGCTCCTATCGCTTCGAGCGCGGAATCGATCCGGCCCTCCCGGTGCGCGCCAGCCTCCGCGCCGCCCAACTCATCCTCGAGACGGCAGGGGGGCAACTGGCGCCGGGATTCGTCCAGGTCGGCTCCGATCAGATCAAAAAGAAAACCATCAGCCTGCGGTTCTCCGAACTCCGCCGGATTCTCGGCGTGGATTTGCCCGCCGCCGAAGTTCGCGCCGCTTTCGATCGCCTCTCCCTGTGGCCGGTCATCGCAGACGACCGAGTCGACGTGACCGTCCCGACCCATCGGCTCGACGTCAACGAGGAAATCGATCTCGTCGAGGAAGCGGCTCGTGTTCTTGGGTACGACCGCATTCCGACGCGCGAGGAGATTTCAATTCATCTCGTTCCGCCGGAGGGGGATTGGATCACGCAGGAAGCGATCTGCGCCCTGCTGGTGGGCGGGGGGTATTTCGAAGCGATCACGTTCAGTTTTGTCAGCGATTCGCTGCGGAATGATTTCGGCACGTCTCCGCTTCGAGCCGACGCGGCGGTGAAAAAAGCCGACGCCGCCCTGCGCCCCAGCCTCCTGCCGGGGCTGCTCCAGGCGGTGCGATTCAACGAGGCCAGCGGCAACGCGGCGGCGCGGCTATTCGAAATCGGCTCGGTTTTCCCGAGCGGTCCCGACATGAAAATGCAGGAGCGACGGGCCGTAGCCTGGGTGGGCGGGGACCTCCGCCACGTGCGCGGGATCGCCGAGGCGCTGCTGGCGCGGCTCGACGCCGATCGGCCGGTCAAGGTCGTCCCCGATTCTCACCCTGGTTTCGCCAAAGGCGCCACCGGCCGAATAGTCTGGGGCGATCAAACCGTCGGTTTCCTCGGCCAGATCGACCGCGCTGTCGCCGAAAAATTATCCTTGCGCGATCTCCCCGCCGCCGCCGAACTGGAACTCGCCCCTCTTCTATCGGGCAGCCGGCACGTTCCGCAGCTCCGCCCGCTGGCCCGCTTCCCGGCCGTCCGCCGCGATGTTTCCCTTGTCGTTCGGGAAGATCTCCGCTTCGAGAAAATCGAATCCCTGGTTCGGGAACTCCATTTGGAGTTTCTGGAATCGATTGAGTTCGTCACGACGTATCGCGGCAAGCCGCTCGATCCCGGCTCCAAAAGCGTCACCATCACGCTGGTGTTCCGCTCCCCGACGGCGACGCTCACCAGCGAGCAGGTCGAGGCGTCCGTGCGGAAGGCGATTGAGGGAGCGAAATTGCAGTTCGGCGCGACATTGAGGATGTAGTCATTTGTCACTTGTCACTTGTCACTTGTCATTTGTCACTTGTCTTTGCAAATGACCAATGACAAATGACCATTTCATTGAATTGAAAAGTCGGCGACCTTCCACACGCCATCCTGCTCGAACGTTTGCAATTGGAACAAATGCTCTCCCCGCGGGGTATGGATCGACCCGCGAACCGAGCCTGTCGTAGCGCCGTTGGCGGTGTCGCTGTTGATATGAAGCACCGCAATGCTTTTGGCCCCGCCCCATTGGCTGAGCTGATCGGCCGCCGCCTGCAATCGCGCCGCGCTGATGCTCGGCGCGCAATCGCGCTCGGCGTCAGTCGTTTTTCCCGCATTAAGCTCGGTCACAAATCGGTGAGCCACACTCCGCCCCGGGGCGCTGATCCTGCTGATGAACTGCGCATACCCGCCCCAGGCAACGATATTGACCAGCCCCAAAACGATCGCCGCGACCGCCAGCCGCCGGCCGCGCGCCGATGGCTCGCGCGTGTCCCGCAAGCCGAGGATGCCCAGGACAACCGCGGCAATCCCCGCGACAAAGGGAACGATCAGGAAAACTCCGCAGGCAAAGCCCGCCAGCGCCACGATGCTCCACGGCGCACGCTCCGATATCGCGGGCGAAAACTCGGGCGCTGCCACTGGCGGCTCGCTCATGCCTTCCTCACTGCCACTGGAATGTATCGACCTTCAGCGCTCCGGAATCTTTGATGAGTGCCATGGAAAACGTGTGTGGCCCGCCGCTGAATTTGCACGCCCCCGAGACCACGCCGTTGAACGTGCCGCTGTTGTTGTTGAGCGAAAAGGCCACAACGGTTGTGTCATTCAGCGTTCCCCAGCCCTGCGCCTGTTTTGCAAAAGCTTGGAGCTGGTCCTTGGTCAGCCGGCTGCTCGAATGCTGCACGCATTGATCGATATTCCCGGCGCTCAGATCGGCAAGGTATTGCTTGGCGAAGATGCGCTGGGGTTTCGAGCCTTGCATGAGCACCAGCATTCCACCGCCGAACAAACCCCAACCGGCAATGCTCAAAAATCCGAGGATGAGCCCCGCGACCGCCATCCCGCGTCCCTTCACCGCCGGGTTGCTCGTCGAGGAGATGCCGACAAAACCGGTGATGATCGCCACCAGGCCCGTGACGAACGGGACGCACATGATCAGCCCGCATACCAGGCTGGTAATGGCCGCGGCGCTGGTCCTCCCCGCCGGCGGCAAGGAACATCCCGGCCCCTGCATTCCCGGCGGAACATACGGAGGATAATTCGGAGGATAATTCGGCGGCCCCCTGGCGGCATCTGCGTCATGTTGGCTCCCTTGTTAGCTTGCGATCACTTTAATCGGTGCAGGCATTCCGTCAAAATCTTGGGGCCGATCCGCGCAGGGTTTCTAAGTTCGCCGCGCACGGGGAAAAAACCACCGCGAAGACGCGAAGATCGCCAAGACAGCCGCGAAGAAAAGAATCAAATGCAACCGCAGAGGGCGCCGAGACGCAGAGGAGCACCTGGCGCGGGCTTCGCCCGCAACCCAAATAATTAGGCATTGCTCGTTAAGGTACGGTGCGTGTTGCGAAGCACTTACCGTCCTACAGGAGCAATGCCATGGAGGCTTTTTTACACCATCA
>JBEKHH010000061.1:0-27445 GCA_050012375.1 Tepidisphaeraceae bacterium | reverse complement strand
GAACCGGCTCGAACGCTGCCCAAACCTCGTCCGGCAGCCGACGGGCCAAACTCTCTAACGTCATCCAGACCTCCTTGTCCGAACGCCACAAGTTTACCAACGTCCAGGGGTTTTTTCCCCTAGCCCTAAACGCCCCCAAAATACCCGAATAACACGCGCCGAGATCATTGCTCTTCGACAATCGTTTCGCGGACGACTTCCTCAATGCTGGTGATGCCGTCGTAGATAGCCATCAGACCGGCGCTGCGCAGGGTGCGCATGCCGCGTTTTTTGGCCTCGAGGCGGAGAACCTGCGTGCTGGCGTGCTGGACAATCATGTCGCGCATGTCGTCATCCAGGAGCATGATCTCATAGATGCCGAAGCGGCCTCTGTATCCCGTGTTGTTACAAGCATTGCATCCCTTGCCGTAATAGAACTTCTTGCCGACGACATCCTCGGGCCGCAGTTCCAGCTCCATCAATTGTTCGAGCGAGGGCGTGTATTCGGTCTTGCAGTTGAGGCAGGTTTTCCGCACGAGCCGCTGGGCGATGATCCCTTCGATGGTGGCGGTGACCAGGAACGGTTCGAGGCCGAGGTCCAGGAGCCGGGCGATGGCGCTGGGCGCGTCGTTGGTGTGCACGGTGCTGAAGACCAGGTGGCCGGTCAGCGAGGCCTGCACGGCGATTTCGGCCGTTTCCTTGTCGCGGATTTCGCCCACCAGGATGATGTCGGGGTCCTGACGCAGCATCGCCCGCAGGATGCGCCCGAAAGTCAGTTCAATGTCCGGCTTGACCTGGCACTGAATGACGCCGTCAATGTCGTATTCGACCGGGTCTTCAGCGGTGATCAGCTTGCTGCTGGGGTCGTTCAGTTCGCGAAGCGCGGAATAGAGCGTGGTGGTCTTGCCCGAACCGGTCGGGCCCGTGACGATGACGATCCCGTTGGGTTTGTGAATGAGCTGGCGCGTTACGGTCAGGTCCTCATCGCGCATGCCGAGCTTGTCCAGATCAAGGCTCACGTTGGCGCGATCCAGGACGCGCATCACGACGCTCTCGCCAAACATCGTCGGCAGCACGCTGACGCGCAGATCGATCGGCTGGTTGTTCACGCTCAGCTCGATGCGGCCGTCCTGCGGAAGCCGCCGCTCCGCGATGTCGAGATTCGCCATGACCTTGATGCGGCTGCTGATCGCCGGGGCGATGTGGGCCGGCGGAGGCATCATCTCATAGAGCACGCCGTCGATGCGGTATCGCATCTTGAATTCGCCCTCGAAGGGCTCGAAGTGAATATCCGATGCCTTGTCCTTGATCGCCTGGAGCAGGACCAGGTTGATGAGCTTGCGGACGGGGTTGGAATTGGCCGCTTCCTCAAGGCTGTCGATGTCGATGGATTCACCGCGGTTTTTCAGGTCCTTCAGCGAATCGTCGTTCTGCAATTCGCCGAGGATTTCGCCGATTCCTTCGGTGGCCGCCTGGTAATACTTGACGATGAGGCGCTCGAGTTGTTCGGGATCGGAGGCGATCTTGGCCGTCACCTGATATTGCATCAGCGACCGCAGATCATCCAGCGCTCGGAAATTCTCATGCGAGGCCATCGCCACGGTCAGCGATTTGGTGGCCGGATCAAATGTCAGCGGCAAGACCTTGCTGGTGGTGGCGAGCTGGGCGGGAACGGCGGCAATCGTGGCGGCGTCAATATTGATGCCTTCAAGGTTGACCACCTCGAAGCCCTGCTGAGCGGCCAGGGCCATGGTGAGGTCCTGTTCCTTGATCGCGCCCATGTCGATGAGAATTCGGCCGAGGAGCGCGCCCTTTTCCTTTTGGAAAGCCAGGGCCTTGCTGTATTGCTCGCGAGTGACCTTGCCCATCTTCTGCAAGACACGGCCGAGCGGCCTGCCCTTGAGTTCGGATATGGGAGGCATTCCGGCGGGCATTCCCGGCGTCGGCGAAGGCGGAGTACTGCCGGGAGGCTGTTTGTCACTCGGGGGCAAATTTGCGCCAGGACCGCCGGCGCCGCCTCCACCGGGTGGATTGCCGGGCGGAGGAGCGGGGGGCGTTCCATTGCCGTTGCCGCCGGAGGGCCCCGCGGCTTGGAGCGGTGCAGCGGGCGTCGGGGTAAGCGGAATGGGCCTGACGACAGGGCTAACAGGCACAGCGGCCGGCCGGGGATGCGCCGAGCCGGGCGCTGGAATTCGCGTCACGGGGACGGCCGTGACGGGAACCGCGGTCGGCCGGGCGACCGGCGCCGATGCGGCAGGCCGCGTCGGATTGCCGGGCGGAGTTTTCGATTCGGACGGTGCTTGTGACATCTCTGAATCCTCGGTTGGCCATGAAATGCGATCCATGGGCCTTGGGGGTTGCTACTTTTTCGCTGCCATCGCCTGCATCCGGGCGCGGGTGGCTTCCATTTGGGCGCGGCGTTCGGCTTCGGAGCTAGCGCCGGCGGCGCCGGGTGCGCCCGGGGTTTTGGGCTTGGTGGCCGCCGAGTTGCCTTCGGTGGACGTTCCTTCGGCCAGGGCGATTTCTTCGGCGCTCTTCCCGGTGTCGATCCCGGCCTTGGTGAATTTATCCATCATCTGACCCGGCACCTTGCTCTTGTCGATGGCCTCTTCAGCGCTGATCTTTCCAGCCTGGTACAAAGCCCACAACGTGTCGTCCAGCAGTTGCATGCCATATCGCTTGCCGGTCTGGATTTCCGAGTCGATTCGGTAAACCTTGTTCTCTCGGATGAGGTTCTGAACGCTGGGGGTGACGTACATGAACTCAAAAGCGGCGACCATGCCTTCGACATCCACGCGAGGACATATTGCCTGCGAGAGGACCGCGATCAGGTTATTCGCCAACTGCACGCGCACCTGTTCCTGCTGGTCGGTGGGGAAGGCGTCGATGATGCGGTTGATGGTGCTGGCGGCGCCGCTGGTGTGGAGCGTGCCGAAGACCAGGTGGCCGGTTTCGGCGCAGGTGATTGCCGAGCCGATGGTGGCGAGGTCGCGCATCTCGCCGACCATCATGACGTCCGGGTCCTGACGCAAGGCCCTGCGGAGGGCCTCGGAAAAGCTCGGCACGTCCACGCCGACTTCACGCTGGACGACGATCGATTTCTTGTGGTTGTGGTAATACTCGATCGGGTCTTCCATGGTGATGATGTGGCGATCGAAATTCTCGTTGATGTAGTTGATCATGCAGGCCAGCGTCGTGGTCTTGCCGGAACCGGTGGGGCCGGTCACCAGAAAAATCCCGCGCGGTCGGCGGCAAATCTGTTCGGCGATTCGCGGCAGGCCGATCTGCTCGAAAGTCATCAGCTTGTTGGGGATTCGCCGCAGCACGATGCTGGCGCACCCCTTCTGCTTGAAGACGGCAACGCGGAAACGCGTCTCAGTGCCAAAGGCGAAGCCGAAGTCGCCGCTGCCGGTTTCCTCAAATTCCTGTTGGATGCGTTCAGGCGTGATGCTCTTGAGCAGCGCCATGGTGTCTTCGGCATCCAGCACCTTGGTCTGCAATTCGCGCAGGTGGCCGTGCAGGCGCAGGGTGGGCGGTCTGCCAACCGCCAGGTGAAGGTCCGAAGCCCCGCGGCGAACGCAGGTTTCCAGCAACCGATCGATCTGTAGCGTTGATGCCATAAAAATTATACCTGAATAATTCCTTCCATCTGGGCGACCTTGACGACCTCCTCGGCGGTGGTGATGCCGGAGAGGACCTTGAGCCGGCCGTCCGCCAGCAGCGATTTCATTCCACCGGCGAGGGCGGCCTTGCGGATCTTGTTGGTGGGCGCCCGCTCGAAGGCGAGGGTTCGGATTTCGGTGCCCAACTGCATCAGCTCGAAGATGCCGATGCGGCCGCGGAAGCCTTGGCCCGAGCAGTAATCACATCCGCGCGCTTTGTAAATAATCTTGTCCCTCAGGTCTTCGGGCTTGATGCCGGCGAGCTTCAGCCACATGGGGTCCGGCTCTTTGTCGGCTTGTTTGCACTTGGGACACAGGGCCCGGATCAAGCGCTGGCCCAGGACCGCCTGAATGGAACTGGCGACCAGGAACGGCTTGACGCCCATGTCGATCAGGCGAGTGATGGCGCCGGGAGCGTCGTTGGTGTGAAGCGTGCTGAAGACGAGGTGGCCCGTCAACGCCGCCTGAATCGCGACTTCCGCCACCTCCTTATCGCGAATTTCGCCCACCAGGATGATGTTGGGGGCTTGCCTTAGCATGGCTCGCAGAATCTTGGAGAAGGACAAGCCGATCGCCTCGCGCACCTGGCATTGATTGATGCCGACGAAATTGTATTCGACCGGGTCTTCGGCAGTGATGATCTTTTTATCGGGGCGGTTTAGTTCGTTGAGGGCGGCGTACAGGGTGGTCGTCTTGCCCGAGCCGGTCGGGCCCGTCACCAGAAAAATCCCGTTGGGACGCTTGATGATCTTCTGGAAGACCTTGTAATCCTCTTCCTCAAATCCAAGGTTCTGAATGCCGATGCGCACGCTTTCCGGCCTCAGAATACGCAGCACGACCGACTCACCGTGATACGCCGGCAAGGTGCTGACGCGGAAGTCGATGCTCGCCTTGTCCACCGTCAGCTTGATGCGGCCGTCCTGCGGAAGGCGCTTCTCGGCGATGTCGATCCCGGCCATGATCTTGAGCCGGCTGATGAGCGGGTTTTTCATTCGCAGCGGAATCCTGTCGCGTTCAACGCATTCGCCGTCGATGCGGTAACGAACGCGGACCCGGTCCTTCATCGGCTCGATGTGAATATCGCTGGCGCGGTTGCGCACGGCCTCGCTGATCATCGCCTGCACGAGCTTGATGATCGGCGCCTGCGTGGGATCGGCGCCGGCGGCGTCCTCGCCCATGCCGGCAAGGTCCACCGATTTGTCGATCGAGCGGTCCACGGATTTGTCCATCGAGCGGTCCAGGGATTTGTCGAGCGAATCGCGCAGCCGATCGATCGTGCGGTCCATCGTCTTGTCGATCGTGTTGGTCGCACTGGTGTTGAACAGCTCGTCCAGAATGGTCTTGATCCGCCCCTTGGGCGCCAGCACGGTTCGCATGTCCTTGTTGAGCCGAAAACGCAGGACCTCCAGCATCTCAAAATCCAGCGGGTCGTGGATCGCCACCCTCAACTTGCCGTTCTCCATCCCCAAGGGGAGGATGAGAAATTTGCGCATCAGGTCGTCCGGGATTAGATTGACGGCATTGGGGGGGACGGAATTCTTGTCCAGATCGATGTATTCCATGTTGTGCTGCTGGGCCAAGGCCTTGTAAACGTTGACCTCGCTGCACAATTTCAAATCGACCAGGGCCTCTCCGATGCGGAGGCTCTTGGCCTTTGCATGCTCGATTGCCTTGGCGACTTCGCGCGTGGAGATAATCCCCCATTCAATGAGGATTTCACCTAACTTCTTTTGCTGCTTGGCCATCGGGAGAATCCTTCGTAGGCGACTGCGGGGCGATCAGGCGGGTTTAAGCCGGTGCCATCCAGCCGTTACTTATGGTACTGCCGACCCATCGCGTGGGTTCGGTGAGCTTACAACTAAATGATTTTAACCCCAATGGCATGGGCGTCTCAAGCATAAAAGATCAATTTAGCGGTTGGCCTCGGCAAATGCGCCCCTCGCCAGCGGTCCCCCGGCGGAGTCTGGGCAAGCAAAACGCTCTTTAGCGAAGGGAGGGCAGAGACTCGCCCGCCAGCATGGCCACGGCAGGCGTGCTCTCCAGAAACAACTGCACATGCGGGGATGGAATCTCGATGTGGGCGGCATCAAGGGCGTTTTTGGCCTTCTCCAGATAGTCATGAAAAACAGTTCGCTCGATGGCTTCTTCCCGGGTCCAGATTCGCAGGACCAGGTTAACGCTGCTGTCGGCACATTGGGCCACCACCACGCTGGGGGGCGGATCCTTGCAGATTCGCTCATCGCCCTCCACCGTCGCCAGCAGAGCGGCCCTCGCCTTGTCGATCGATTCCTTGTATGCGATCCCGATGGGTATTTCGATGCGGATCATCGGGTGCGTGCTGTGATTGGCGACGCGGTTGGCAAGCATATAGGTGTTGGGCATCACCAGCGTTTCGCCGTTGAGATCGAGAATCCGGGTCGAGCGAAAGCTGACGCGCAGCACCTGGCCGAAGATCGAGTCGATGATGATCCAGTCCCCCACCTTGAAGGGCTTGTCCCAGAAGATCACCACGCCGGCGATGAAATTGGCCAGCGTCTCCTGGGCCGCGAAACCAATCGCCAGGCCGATGATGGACACGCCCGTCAGAAGGGCGGCGATTTCGACGCCGATCTGGTTGCACGCGATCACCAGTCCAAAGCCCATGACGGACCACTTGATCAGCGACCCGAGCATGTCTCGGATGCTGGCATCGACATGGGCGCGGGACATGGAGCCAACGACAATCCGGCGGACCATGCGATAGATGAGCCAGAAAATCCCGAAGAGGATCAGCGCCGCCAGCAGTTTTGGAATGAACGCAAGCGTGCTCAGGACAAGGGTGTTGACCGACTGCTGCCAGAACTGGAAGTCCAGCATGTCCTGCAAAGTGACGACATCCCCCTTGAATGCGTTGAGGATGGTCTTCTGAATGGGGGTGACGACGGCGGCGTCGAGCACGGTTCCGCCGCCGTCCAAGGCGGACAGGCGGTAGTCGTAAGCACCGGCTGATTTAACATTGGTGTCCTTGAAGCTGGCCTCCTTGGGGCCGAGGGATCCCAGCTCCTCCCAATTCTTGGACCCGTGATCGGCGCGTTCGAGACGAAACGCGGCGACGGCGGGCAGGTCGCACTCCCAATTCAGATCGACGACGCCGGCGTGGAACCTCGCGGTCAACTGAATATGCGATGTAACAGGCTGGGAGGCGGGAGAGGTCGCGGTCCCCGCCGCGGCGGGCCCCGAAGCGGAGGAAGCGGCATTCAGGAACGCACCCTGGGCGCGAACCGTGGGTGAGGCCAGCAACAAAGCCAGCCCCATCGCCAGCAAGACAATCCCCCAGGTCCGCTTCAGCATCATTCATAACCTCCAAATCGGAGCAGGAATTATCTCCGGATAGGTGTGACGCCACAAGCAATTTTCGACGGGAAAGTGCCTGCGGGGGCTGATTCGAGGTCCGTTTATCCGGCCTGCATAGTTATCGGAGTGCGAACTGGGGGGGGCAAGGGCGAATAAACGAAGACGACGATGATCGTTTGCGGTGTTTGTGACGGCCGAAGACGCCAACTCGAATGTAACAGGCGCTGCCGCCGCGGACGCCGCCGATCGTCACGAAGAATTCAACCGATCATCTCCTTGACTTATTTTCCCTCCTTGCCAGCGATGGCGTCACGCACGCCGGCCGCCCGACATCCCGTTTTACGTTTTGACCTTTGCAAGGCCTTGGTCTAACCTTCACCCCTAAGTAGGCGTCCGCGATTTTCGAACATCCAAGAAACGCGCTCCCCTTTGGGTCGCGGCTAAACGGAAGAGGGGGGTTCGAGAACCGTGCGCCTCCATTTAGGCTTTATTTCAGAGAATAGGAATCCATAATCATGGCTCAATTCAAGGACGTTACGCCTCCGGCGCGAGGGCAGGCGATTTCCATTTCCAGCGGCAAATTGATCGTGCCCGACCAACCGATCATCCCGTTCATCGAAGGCGACGGCACCGGCCCGGATATCTGGAGGGCCAGCCAGCGCGTCTTCGATGCGGCCGTTGAAATGGCCTATGGCGGGAAAAGACAAATCGCCTGGATGGAAGTCTACGCCGGCGAAAAGAGCTTCAAGAAGTTCAATTCCTGGCTGCCGGATGACACCGTCGAGGCCTTCAAGACTTTCCGCGTCGGGATCAAGGGTCCGCTGACGACGCCGATCGGCGGCGGAATTCGCTCCCTGAACGTGGCCCTGCGGCAGATGCTCGATTTGTTTGTCTGCCTTCGGCCGGTGCGCTATTTCAAAGGCGTGCCCTCGCCGGTGAAGCATCCGGAAAAAGTGGACATGGTTATCTTCCGCGAGAACACGGAAGACATCTACGCGGGCATTGAATATGCGGCCGGATCGCCGGAGAGCCAGAAAATCCTGGATTTTGTATCCCAAAACTTCCCCAAGGAGTTCAAGAAAATCCGCTTTGGCAGCAAAGAGGCGACCGCGGATTGGCTGAAGAAACTACAGGACATCGGCGCTCCGGCCCGCGAGTTGGGCGTCGAGGTGGGCATCGGCATCAAGCCGATCAGCTATCTGGGGACCGAGCGTCTGGTTCATACCGCGATCGGCCATGCCATCAAACACAATCGCAAAAGCGTGACGTTCGTTCACAAGGGAAACATCATGAAGTTCACGGAGGGGGCATTCCGTGACTGGGGCTATCGGGTGGCCAAGCAGTTTTTCGGGGCCGTGGAAATCGACGGCGGGCCATGGTGCAAAATCCCCGACGGCAAGATCGGCGCGGGACTGGTCATCAAGGACGCCATCGCGGACATCACATTGCAGCAGGTCCTGACCCGCCCGGAAGAATTCGACGTCATCGCCACGCTCAACCTCAACGGCGATTACCTATCCGATGCCCTGGCAGCGCAGGTGGGGGGGATCGGAATCGCCCCCGGCGGCAATATCAACTACGTCACCGGCCACGCGATTTTCGAAGCCACTCACGGCACCGCTCCGAAATACGCGGATCAAGACGTAGTGAATCCGGGCAGCATGATTCTCTCCGGCGTGATGATGCTGGAGTATATGAATTGGCAGGAGGCGGCCGACTTGATCGTCAAAGGCCTTGAAGGCGCCATAGCCGCCAAGACCGTCACATACGATTTCGCCCGCCAGATGGAGGGGGCGACGAAGGTCAAATGCAGCGAATTCGGGACCGCCATGATCCGGCATATGGCCTGAAGAAGGGCCTGGGGTCCCATAATCGCAATGGCGATGACCCGTTGTGATACTCTTGGTGGAGACCGGAGGCTGAAGTCCTTTGGCAATTTGCTCCTCGCCATCGGGCGCAGGCGTCCGATTAACCTTAATTAAAACTTGACACTTTCGCCTGTACGGTCTACGTTTTACAGGGTCGGGTTGTCGGATTTTGGAGGATATTTGCCGTTGAGGTTCCGGGGGCTTGGCGCACTGACCGCGCGGATTTTTTCGCAGCGAGCGGCCGATGTCGGATACGCCCAATCAAGCCGCGGGATCTTCGGCCAAGAGCCTTTTGGCCGCATCCAGTCTTGATACCGAAGTGGGGAAACTCGCGGTTGACATGGGGCTGGTCAGCCGCAAGGAAGTTGACTTTTGCCGTGAACAACAGAAGCAGTCCTCCGATCCCAACGCCCGCAGTCTGACCGATCTGCTGATCGAAAATAATTTCATCACGGTCAATCAGGCCAAGCGCATCCGGCAGGTGGTGGCCGACGGGAAAGCCAGCCGTATTCCCGGCTATGAATTGATCCGAGAAATCGGCAAGGGGGCGATGGCGCGGGTGTATAGCGCCCGGCAACTTTCGCTGGACCGGGTCGTGGCCGTGAAAGTCCTGCCGAAAAAAATGAGCGATAACCGGGACTTCGTGGACCGGTTCTACAAAGAGGGCAAGGCCGCCGCACGGCTCAGCCACAACAACATCGTGCAGGCCATCGACGTGGGCGAATCTCCCGATGGGTTCCACTATTTCGTGATGGAATTCGTCGAGGGCAAGACGCTGTATGACTTGATGGCCCCGCCGCCCCAGGGCGAGGGGAAAAGTTTTTCCGAGGCCGAGGCCCTGGACATCGCCATTCAGATGGCCGATGCGCTGGCTCACGCCCATCAGCGTGGTTTGATCCACCGCGACGTAAAACCCAAGAACATCATTTTGACTCCTCAAGGCGTGGCCAAGCTAACCGACCTCGGTTTGGCCAGGGCCACCGACGACAAGCGGGCGGCGGATACGGAAGCCGGCAAGGCGTACGGCACACCGTATTACATCAGCCCGGAGCAAATCCGCGGCGACAGGGACATCGATTTCCGCGCCGACATTTATTCGCTGGGGGCGACGCTTTACCATCTCGTGACCGGGCGGCCTCCGTTTGAGGGTGAAACTCCCGCCGCCGTCATGCACAAGCATCTGGGGCAGGCCCTGGTCCCGGCCGACCACATCAACACGGCGCTCTCGGCCGGGGTGGGTGAAATCATCGACGTCGCCATGGCCAAGCGCCGCGAGGATCGATACGAGTCCACCGAACAGATGCTGGAGGACCTTCGCCTGGTGCGAAAGAATGAGGCCCCCAAATACGCGCGCCGGGTGGTGGACCTCGAATCACTGGCGAAGATCGAGGAAACCGGCAAGACGGTGGATTTAACGCCCAGTTCCACCCCGCTCCCCCCACCATCGTTCGCCTCCGTGCCGATCGTACTCATGTACTGGATCGCCGGCGCTTCGATTTTCGTCAATATCATCCTCGTTGTTCTGCTCATCCTGCTGCACAAATAGCCGATGGGAAACCGGATCGGATTCATCGGTTTGGGCATCATGGGTGGGCCAATGGCGGGCAGGCTGCTGGAGGCGAAATACCCTCTGGTCGTTCACACCCGGACGAAATCAAAGGCATCTCGCCTCATCGGCAAAGGAGCGCGGTGGGCCGCCTCCCCGGCTGAAGTCGCCGCCCAGAGCGATGTCGTCTTTATCTGCGTGACCGATACGCCTGATGTGGAAGGGGTCGTCCACGGCCCCGAGGGAATCGCGGCTTCGGCGCGGCGCGGCCTGATCGTTGTCGATCATTCCACCATCTCACCGGCCGTCACCCGGCAACTCGCCGACGAACTGGCCAGGCAGGGCACGCACTTTCTGGATGCCCCGGTGAGCGGCGGCGACGTGGGGGCCAGGAAGGGAACGCTTTCGCTCATGGTCGGCGGCGACAGCAGCGCGTTCGACCGCGTCGAGCCCATCCTCAGAATCCTCGGAAGCACCATCACCCATTGCGGTCCAAGCGGCGCGGGACAGCTCACCAAGCTGGTGAATCAGATTCTCGTCAGCATCACCAATCTGGCGGTATGCGAGGCTCTGACTTTTGCCAAGAAACACGGTTTGAATCTGGAAAAGACAGTTGCGGCCCTGACCGGCGGCGCCGCTGGATCGTGGCAACTGGCCAACCTCGGGCCGCGCATGATTGCCGGCGATTTCCGGCCCGGATTCACCATCAATCTTCAGCAGAAGGACCTGCGCCTGGTGCTCCAGGCCGCGGAAAGTTCCAAAACGTCCTTGCCCACCGCCAGCCTGGTTCATCAGCTACTTACTGCCGCGCAGGCCGCCGGCCACGGCAAGGATGGCACGCAGGCGCTGTTCACGGTTGTCGAAAAGCTGGCAAGCTTGCATTAGATGTGGATTCGGGGGAACGATTGCCCATTGCCAATTGCCTATTAAGGGGAGGCACAAACGCAATAGGGTGGCCAATAGGCAATTGGAATTGCGGCAAGCGGAGACAATCATTCCAGCGGATCCCCGTACACGATTTGCCCGAATTTGAATCCGTCGCCATCCTTCTCGCCCTGGATCAAGATGAAATTCGGCCGGCGCCGATCATCCGGGTCGGGGCCGGTCTCCCATAAAACGATAACGGCAATCGGCACATTGTCTTGGGCACCGAGCGACTGGGCCAGCCATCGCAGCACGACCGCTTGATCGCGCCGGTCATCCAGCGCCATGGTCTTTTTAATAAATTCGGAAACCAAGGCCGAGGAGTTCACATCCCGGGCAATATCGGCTGCAACCGTCGCCGGCGGATAGAGATAGGCATGATCGCCCAGGACCGATTTGTCGGAGATGAAATCGACGAGCGCGGCGAGATCCGCATCCCGGTGGCCATTGAAGCGGCATACCGCGCAGCCGCTGGGGACGAGGGTTTGCAGGCCCGGCGAATCATGTGCCGCCACCGCGGCCGCCAGCGAGCTGACCTGGCGTTCCCAGGCTGCTACCAGCACCTCGGGCCGCGAAGGCTGAGTGGTCTGACCGCCGGCCAATGTGCCCAGCATCAGAACGATCAAGACGAACGCCGCCAGCCGCATGACTATCCTATCGGCAGCTTCAGGGGTCGATCCCGCGCTGGACGGTTTATCGGTCCCAACTCCGTTAGTAGAGTTCTGTGAGGCATAGGGCATGATCTTGTTACCGCCGGCCAAATCAGCACGGGCGCCCAAATCGAGCGGGCCACCCAATTGTGTGATCGCCATGCGCCGGGGCGTGGATTCATTTTCGCCGCAGCGTATACTGCCAAACTCAAAACCAAGGGCGCTGACATGGCATCGGTCTGTTTTTACTTTCAAGTGCATCAACCGTTCCGGCTCCGTCGCTACAGCGTGTTCGATACGGATCGGCATTACTTCGACGATTACAAGAACGCGGAGATTTGCCGGAAGGTGGCCCACAAGTGCTATCTGCCTGCCAACCGGACGCTGCTGGAAACCATCCGCATGCACGAGGGTCGCTTCCGGATCGCTTACTGCATCACCGGAGTGGGCCTGGAGCAGTTTCAACAGTTTGTCCCGGAGGTGATGGATTCTTTTCATCAACTGAACCAGACCGGCTGCGTGGAATTCCTGGCCGAAACGTATTACCACTCGCTGGCATTCCTGTATTCGCGCGAGGAATTCCGGGCGCAGGTGGAGCTGCATCGGCAATTCATCAAGCACCTTTTCGGCCAGGAACCGCGGGTTTTCCGCAATACCGAGTTCATCTATAACAACGATCTGGCCCATTTCGTGAGTCACATGGGATACGAAGGCATCCTGAGCGAAGGGGCGGACCATATCCTGGGGTACCGCAGTCCGAATTTCGTTTATCGCCCTCCCCATGCCCCGCGAATGAAACTGCTGCTGAAGAATTACCGGCTGAGCGACGACATCGCGTTCCGTTTTTCCAACCGCTCCTGGGAGCAATGGCCGCTGACCGCCGAGAAATTCGCCGGCTGGGTCAACCAGATCAACGGCAACGGTTTCTTGTGCAATTTGTTCATGGATTACGAAACCTTCGGCGAACATCAGTGGGCGGACACCGGGATCTTCGATTTCATGCGGCATCTTCCCGGGAAGGTAATGGAACATCGCGACAACAACTTCCTCACCCCCAGCCAGGTGATCGACAAATACGACTCCGTCGGCGAAATCGACGTGCCACACATGATTTCCTGGGCGGACACCGAGCGCGATCTGTCGGCTTGGCTGGGCAATGCCATGCAGTCCAATGCGCTGCACGAGTTGTACAAGCTCGAAGGGCCGCTGAAGGAGAAGGGCGACGAACAGCTTCTGACGGATTGGCGGCGGCTGACCACCAGCGACCACTTCTATTACATGTGCACGAAATACTGGGCCGACGGCGACGTGCACAAGTATTTCAGCCCGTACGAAAGCCCCTACGACAGCTACATCAATTTCATGAACGTGCTGGACAATATCCAGCAGCGTCTGCGGGCGTGAGCGCACAATTCAGCGGTAGAATATCGGAATCCGCGGCGATCGAAGGGAGCTTGCTTGCCCTGTCTAGCGAGCATTTCAATCTATCCCGTGAAATCGTTGGAGCCGGCGACGCTTCAGCACGCGCGCATTTTGCGGAGCGGCGCCCTGGAAGGGGATCGATCGTTTGCGATGTTTGACGCCGAAGGAAAATTCGTCAACGGAAAGCGCAATGCCAAGGTCCACCAGCTCCGCTCGAATCTTGATCCCTTCACGGGGGAGCTGCGTCTGGGCAGGCCCGAGACGGGATTGACCTGCGCTTTTCACGTCGAGGGTCAGACCCAGGAGATCGAAGCCTGGCTGACGGAATTCTTCGGCATGTCCATCTTCTTTCGGCGCAACACGGACGTCGGGTTTCCGGACGATTTGGATTCTCCGGGTCCGACGGTCATCTCAACGGCCACGCTCGCCGAAGTCGCCGGCTGGTTTGGGCTGGACGTCAAGCAGGTGAGATTGCGATTTCGGGCCAACCTGGAGATCGGCGATTGCCCGCCGTTCTGGGAGGATCGGTTGTACGGGAAACCGGGATCGCTGGTGCGATTTCGCATCGGGGATTGCCTGCTGGATGGCAACAATCCGTGCCGGCGCTGTGCCGTCCCGCCGCGCGATCCGGGGACGGGAGAGGGCTTTCCGGATTTCGCCGTCATTTTTCGCAAGCAGAGGGAAAAAACGCTCCCCGATTGGGCGGAAAGATCACGATTCGACCACTTTTACCGCTTGGCGGTCAACACGAAAGTGCCGCCGGGCCAGGCGGATAAAATGTTGCGGGTGGGCGACAAAATCGAAATCGTCGCCTGAACAGGCGTCCCCATCGAAAGCCACGCGAGGCATTCAGACCAGCGCGCTTTCCGCCGGAACGGGAAGAGCATCGGCGACCACCACACGATTGCCGCCGTCGGCATAGGCCGAACGAACCGCCTTTTCCGCCGCCTCGATCAGCGATGATTTGCCGCCGTCATATCCAGCGACGCCGAAACTGCACGAGAGGTGCACCGGCGCGTTCTGACAGGACAGATTCATCTCGCCGATCATCTCTTGGCAGCGCGTCGCGAGCGTTTTGGCATCCGCGGCATTGGTGGCCGGGCAAAGGAAGATGAATTCATCCGGGCCGAAGCGACCGACAATGTCCTCGAGCCGCGTGGCGTTGCTGAGCGTGGCGGCGGTCTGGCGGATCACGTTGTCGCCAAAGGTGCGGCCAAAGGATTCGTTGATCGCGGCGAAGTGATCGATGTCCGCCAGGATGCACGTCAATGCTTGTCCCGTGCGTCGCGCAAGAGAAAGCTGCTCGCACAGCCGATCTTCGCAGTACGCGCGATTCCACAACTCGGTGACGAGATCAATTTGGGCCTTGCCTTCCAGCAGTTCGTACAAATGGCGGGTTCGCAGCGCCGCGCGGATGCGCGCCTTTAGCTCGGCGGGGTTGAACGGCTTGGATATGAAATCCGCCGCGCCCGCTTCCGGGACGTAAATCCTGTCGTCGGGGGAAATCCGGGCGGCCATGAAAATGACGGGGATGCCGCTAGTCGCGGGATCGGCCTTGAGCTGGCGGCAGACTTCCAGGGCCTCGATGTCCGGCAGGTCCACGTCGAGCAGAATGAGTTGGGGCCCCCACTGACGCGCCGCTTCCAGACCCTCTTGCCCGGTATACGCGGACCGAAGTTTGATCGGCTCATCCGCCAGCCGCGAGCGCACGAGCGCATGTATTGCCTTGGAATCGTCGATCAATAGAACTTCTTGGGACATGGTGATAATTCACCATCGGCACGAAAAATGCAGGGATTAACACCGCGTGGGCAGCGTCCAATAACAGAAGCGCGGGTGCGTGAGCGAATCGGCGGGGCGAAGGCTCACCCTATAGGCGCTAGCACCGCCGCCCCTGGCCATGGCCCAAAGCCTTTGTGATATGCTTGCAGCAACGTGAGTGCGCGCGTTCGGCAGATCCTTCTGGCGCTCCTGCTCGCTTCAGGAGTGCGGCTATGGGTGTGGCTCTTCACCTGGCAGCAAATGCACCAGATACCCTGGTGGCTCGTGGCGGTTGCCGGCGTTGCCGCTTTGGCCGCCCCTTTGAGGAGCTTCTTTGAACGATCCGCCCACCGGGCCGATGGATGGCTGCGGAAGGGCTGGGCGCTTCCGATTCTTGCCGGCATTGTCGCAGCTTATCTCAGCCTCGAATTATGGCGGTGGCATTCGCAGCTATTTTTGAAGCTGCACGATGAACAGGTCTACATGATCCAGGCGCGGATGCTGCTGCGGCGAAAGCTCTGGATGTCCGCCTATCCGCGGGACGTCAGACCGTTTTTTGATTCCATTTACCTCATCAGCGACCGCGTCTATGCGAGCATGTATTTCCCCGGAACCGCCCTGGCGCTTGCGGCCGTCATCGGCGCCGGGATGCCTTATTGGATCATGACTCTGGCGGCGGCAATTCTGGCCGTTGTTTTCTTCTACCTTATTTCCGCCGAGTTGTTTGGGGCCGTGCGCGCCGTCGTTGCCTTACTGATGCTCTTGTCGGTGGGGGGGATTTATACCGCCGCCATGACCCTGATTTCCGTCGCCCCCTTCCTTGCGGCCATCTTTGCCATGATCTGGGGATGGATGCGCTTTCGCGCAAGCCCCCGCAGCGGATGGACGATATTGATCGGAGCCACGGCGGCCTTCGCCGCAATTATCCGGCCTCTGGATGCCCTCTGCTTCGCGCTTCCTGTCGGCGTCGCGATGGTCGCCGAGCTTTGGCGAAAACGGGCGGTGCTGGCCAGAACCATGGCAATCGTCGTGGCCGCGGCCTCGCCTTTCCTGGCGCTCCAGTTGATGCAGAACATCGGCGTCACCGGGAGTTGGCGCCAGAGCGCGGAAAGTTATTACTTTGCAAAGAATTACCCGGCGCCCGTCATCGGGTTTTACCAGGTGAACGAGGGCGCGTTCCTCCAAAACCAACCCCCCTGGAAGCCGTCGTTCCTGAATTGGATTCTTTTCTACTACCGCCAGCATCATTGGCGGACCATCGATCAATGGGGACCCCTGCGAATGCAGCAGTTGCTCCTGACCGCGCTGGCCGTCCCCGCGGTCGCGATCTTCGTCCCGCTCGGGGCGCTGACGCTCGGCGAGGCGCGGCGGGCGGTCATCGCCACCGCGCTCGGCTTGTTCGTCATCGCCTATATGTTCAACGTGTTCAACCTGAATCACTATATGATTCCCGCCATCGCCCCGGTCATTTGGCTGGTGTTTATGGGATGGGATGCTTTGGACAGCGGCTGGCCTCGATGGCGCGCGGCAATCGGAACTTTCTTGCTCATCATCCTTCTGGGAACATCCGCCATGGGAATCGCAGCCATCAATCGGCCTGGCGCCATGGATTCCAATTCGTTTCAGGAAGAGAAAGCCATCGATCAGCGCCTTGCGTCCCTGCCGCGCGCGCTGGCGCTGGTGATATTCCGCGCCGCCCCAGCGCAGTGGCCCCACGAGGATCCGGTGTATAACAGCGGCGCCGCTTGGCCCGACGATGCGCTCACCATTCGCGCCAGAGACCTGAATGGCCACAACGAGCCGCTGTATCGCTACTATGCCGCCGAACAGCCAGACCGAGTCGTATACCTTTATGACCGCGCCAAGGAATCAGCGGGGCAGGATCCGCTCCAGCGCCTGGGAACGGTGGAGGAATTAAGCCAAATGAAACGACCGGCGCCCAAGAGCGAGTGACCCGAGTAAGTTGCCGGTTAAAGGCGCTCATTTTTGCAAGATGCCCCCAACAAAACTGGCCTAACCCCCATGCGCACGGCCCTCTGCTGATTTTGATTTGGGGGGTCATGTGCCGGTTCCCCAGGGCGATTCGGGCGCTGCCGAGCTTGCGGTAATTTGATCTTATTGCGACCGGCCTTTGCATCTGCGGCGGTTTTTACGCATTATTTCTGGTGTTTACGCGGGATTTTCTCGCGAGTCAGCGGAGCATGACCGACGACGCCACGTTCAGCTTGCCGAAACGCCCGCGCCCAGTCTGGGTCCTGCGCGCCATTGGATCATTCAAACTCGTCAAAGCTATTTTTCTTGTTGTCGCGGCGATCTCCATCTTCAACCTTCTGCACAGAGACATCGGCGACGTGGTCGTCGCCTGGGCGCATCGCTTTCACATCGCGCCGGGAAATCGGCTGCTCGAACACCTGCTCGTAAAACTTCTGACGGTGACCCGGCGTCAACTCATCGTTGCCGGCGCCGTCCTGCTGGCTTACGCGGCGATGTTTCTCGTGGAAGGCATTGGCCTGCTGCTGCTAAAGCATTGGGCCGAGTGGATGACCGTCATCACAACCGCCGGGCTGATCCCGTTTGAAATCTACGAGATCATTCATCATCCAACGTGGCTCAAGGCGGCGGCCATGCTGATCAACATCGTCCTGGCGGCGTATCTGGCGGTGGACGTGCGGCGCGAGGCGATGGAGGCGCAGCGCCTGCGGCAGCTCAGCCCCAGTTGAACGCCACAGGCGTCTGAACATCCGGATGCAGGCTCCTATGCACCGGGCAGGTCATGGCCGCGTTCTCCAGCTTTTGCCGCTGCTCGGCCGTCAGTTTTAACGGGACATGAATCGTCGTGGCGAGCCGGCCGATGCGCCGAACCGGGGCCGTGACCATTTCCTTGACAACGACGACGCGTGTTCCGGAGAGATCGATCTCCATTCGCTGGGCGGCAATCCCCATGATCGTGATCAGGCACGAGCCGAGAGCGGTCGCCACCAGGTCCGTCGGCGAAAATGATTCGCCTTTTCCCATGTTGTCTTTGGGCGCATCGGTCATAAGTTTCGCGCCGGAATCAACGTGCGTCGCGCTGCATCGCAGCTTGCCTTCGTAGACGATTTGAATCTCGACCATCGGCTCCTCCAGTACGTTTCGCCGCACTTTACCGTGTGAAACTCGACTTTGCACGGGCAAAAAATTTCTCATTTTTCTCCGATTTTGGGCTTGCGATCACATGGGCATTCAAATATTTGAGTAGTTAAGTTGTTTCGGGAATCGGATCGGGTCGTCCCGAGCGCTCCCGACTTTCCAATTGGTTTTTCTCTGCTAAAGGGAGAATTGATGGCACGAGTGAATCGTACCCGGGGATTCCGCGCCTCTGCGCCGAGGCATGTTTCCACGAGCGCAGCGCCGGATCCGACATCGAAAAAGCGCCGACGCCGCTCGCCAAGCCCCACCGCGCCCTTCAAGGGGCTGGAGGCGCTGGAATCCCGGCTCATGTTGACCGTGACCCCCACCCTCGTTGGCGGCGTCCTGACCTGCACCGGCACCACGGGCCAGGCCAATGCCATCAGCGTGGCCCTGACGAACAACGGGAATTCAATGGTCGCGACCGTTGACGGCGTGAGCGCGACGTTCGATGCGTCCGGTGTGACCGCCATGGTGATCAACGCGGGCTCGCGCAGGGACACGATCCACGTTGATTCCCAAATCAAGGTCGAAGAGATCCTCACCGAAGGCCAGGGCGCGCCCGCGTCCAGCGGCAGCACGGGAAGTTCCTCCCAGTCCGGCGGAACTTCCGGGACATCGAGCGGAAGCTCAGGCGCCGGCTCAAGCAGTTCCGGCGATGGTTCGGGCGCCTCCAGTGGCAGTTCGGGCAGTTCGGGCAGTTCGGCAGGCGGCTCATCGAGCAGCGGCAGCGGATCGTCAAGCGGATCGTCTGGCTCCTCCGGTTCCGATCCAGGCTCCGGTTCATCCGGCTCAGGTTCATCAAGCTCGTCCGGTTCGTCGGGCTCTGGCTCTACTGGCTCTGGTTCGTCGGGCTCTGGCTCTACTGGCTCCGGTTCGTCGGGCTCTGGCTCTACTGGCTCCGGTTCGTCGGGCTCTTCCAGCTCGTCCGGATCGAGTTCTTCCGGCTCTGGTTCGTCCGGCTCTTCGAGTTCGGGAGGCAGCGGCGTCACGCCCTCTTCGCCGCCATCGGGCAGCAACGGTTCCACTTCGGACCGAACCGATGCACAGATTACTTTCACAACCTCTCAAACATTTTATCAGGGCCTGGGCGTCCACGTGAACGGGCTTTCGTCGACGCTCGGCTCCGGCAGTCAGATACAGGCCACCTACAACTGGAACTTCGGCGATCCGGGAAGCCAATACAATCAATTGGTCGGCTTCAACGCCGCGCACGTCTACGACAATCCGGGCACGTACACCGTCACGTTGAGCCTCACTGACGCCAACGGCCAGACTTCCGTGGCGACGGCCAGCGTCACCGTTCTGTCGAACAGCGCGCTGACGACGATCTACGTCTCGCCCAGCGGCAACGACAGCAACAGCGGCACCAGTCCGAATTCGCCGATCCAGAGCGTCAGTCAGCTCAACAACATCCTGAGCAGTAATGAGCGCGTTCTGTTTCAGGATGGAGGGACGTACGACTTGGAATCCGGACTCGTCGTCGGGGGGAACATCAGCAACGTCGAGATCGGCAGCTACGGCTCGGGCGCGCAGCCGATCCTGATGTATGACGGGCCCACGGGCGTGTTCGGCGCGATCATCAACCTCGAAGGCAGCAATGCTTCGGTCACCGGGCTCACGTTCGATTCGATCTACCGGAACAACAATGCTATCTATTCGGCCTTTGCGCTGTCGGGCAACAACCTCGTGGTTCGCGACAACACATTCCTCAACCTACTGGACGATGTGGGCATGGCCAGCCAGCCGAACAACGTGCTTGTCCAGAACAATCAGTCTCCGTCCCCGACAGACCTGTACGCATATTTCGCGTGGATCCAGGGCAACGACATCGTGCTGCTGGGCAACACCGTGGCGAGTTCCTACAACGAAGCCATCGTCCGCGTCGGCGGCGCCAACGACCTCCTGCTTGCGGACAACAATCTTACCAATCTCCCCCGCGCCGGAGGCAACGGGAATTCCAAGAACGTCCTGTCGATCCAGGCGGGATCTTACGCGTACATCTACGGCAACATCCTTTCCACCGGACCGGTTTCGGCGGGACCGCTGGGCACGCCGGCGGCTAATCCCAACGTGTCATTCGACAACGTGGTCTTTGACTCCAATGAAATCCTGAACAGCACGATTCTCCTCACGCCCGGCGTGCATCACGTCATGGCCAGGAACAACGTGATCAAGGGCGACGGCAAAGTCGGATTCACCGTCAACGCTCAGGAGAGCGGCGGCTCGTTCGACTGGCAGGTGCAGGATGTCTACATCGAGCACAACACCGTCACCGAGCCGGGCATGTGGGGCGGGCTCCTCTCCATCAACAACGGCGAGGCCGAGGGCATCCACGTGGACAACAACCTCTTCGTCGATCCCAATTATGAGACCGGTTTCGGCGAAGGCTTCATCAAGACCGACAACAATGACATGAACAGCTTCGCCGAGATCAAGGACAACGTCTGGTCCATCCCCTCGGCTGTAGCGTCCGGCAGCGGATACTTCTGGGAATCGTCGAATCCCGGCTCGCCGAGCGGCTGGCTCACGCCCGCTGAATGGGAAGCGACCGGCATCCCAACCGGCGACGTGTATGAGAACATCACGCTGGGCAGCACGTTTTCGACGACGATTGACGGCTTTACCGCCGGATCGAGCTTGCCGAACTCGTAAGTCGCGACACGTTTTTGGAAACGAACCGAACAGGGGCCTTTTCGCGGCCCCTGTTTTATTATCTCTTCGGTGGCTGGAAACAACGACGCGCGTCGCGAGCCAGGGCAACCGCATTCTCCCAAAATGCCATGTTTGGCGCTGGCGGCCTTCGGTGAACGACGGCGTTTCTAAAGTCACTATAGTGGGGGTGCGTGACGCATTCGGCGGCCACAATTGTATGAAGAAGAGGATGATTGGTTAGGGCTCAGGAGCAGGGCCCAACTACTCCGCTGTGCCGTAACCCATACCTTCGAAGAACCGAAGTAGCATCTCGCCAAGCATCCCTGCGAGGCAATTCAGCCAACAGGCGGTTTTTTCTTGCGCGCCGCGCGAACCCCCTTGTTACCGCACTATGGCCACGCCGATGCGAGTGACCGAGTGCCGCTGATTGTACGTAAGCAAGCTCTCACCATAGCCGGTGAAGTATTGGACATCGAGGGAAATATCCATATTTCCGTTCAAGAGTTTTGTCAGCGGATAGGTGATGTCGAATTGCGCGCTGCCGCGGTTGAAACTGCTGCCGACTCGGCCGATGACCGCCAGTTGAAGGCCGTCGCGCTGGCCGGCGACGATCTGAATGTCAGCATAGCCGCGATACCGCGCGATGTCCGGGTTGAGGGAACGGTCGCCAATATACTCATATAACTTGGGTGCAACGGTCAGGAACAGGTCGCTGGGCGACGGGGTGGAGACGGTCGCGATCGGCTTAACGAAGACCATGTTAATCGAACGATGATTGGGGTCCGCCAGGCCGTTGGATTCGTGCCCGACGCCGAGTTGAGCGCCCAGTTGGAATCCCGGCGGCATATGGAACGGAACATTTTCCAGATAGTAGAAGAATTCAGGTTTGTAGCCGGTGTCATAAAAAGCGATGGCCTTGCTGATATTCCAGAGGGATGTCTGCGTGTATGCAAAATTGAACCCCTTCAGCCAGGGATATTGCACGGCCAGCGGAGCGGTCGGCGTCAGGATGCGATATCGGATGCTGAGCTGGAATTTTATATCCGGCTCTTGTGTGCCCGCGATAAAATACATCGGCTGGTAGGGCGCGAAGTGGTTCGCGAACTCTCTAAGCCCGTACGAGCCTCCAATCGTGGGGAAATTGCCGATGGCGGCGGAAGAGGCTTCGGGCTGGGTGGCGGCTCGGGTGGTGCCCATTTCCGGCGAAGGCTGGGAAGTTGCCCCCACATCCAGACGGGTGGAGGGAATATCGAGTAATTGGATGTCGGGTGATTGGATGTCGGGGGATGGATCATCCTCCGTTTGCATTGAATCGTCCGAATCGCCGCCCGATGGTTCCCAAACAGCGGGGGCATTTCTCGCGTCCCATACATTGAAAACCGTGTCTTGTCCCCTTGCGGCCGAAGCGAAACTCAGAGCCAGCGCCACGGATCCCAGCAGCAATAACCGTTTCATTGCATCACCGCCCGTCTTCGTGAAATCCCAAAGCGACCTTGAGCAGATCGCAGGCGATCCACCATCCCCCTTCAACATGATTTGCACTTCGATAGTCCTTCGGCGGGAAACTTGCAAGATTTGGCGCAACTCTCGACAGCTTTAGTAGGCCCGGACCAGCTTGGCTTGCGGATACGCATCAACAAGGATTTGCCCGCAATTCCAGCCGGCTTCGGCGTGGGCGTCGGCGCACCATTGACACATCCCCACGCCGTGACCGTAGCCGTGCCCTTCATAGAACGTCACTGAATCCGAATTGGGGTCTCCATTGATCCTGCAATAACTGCTGGGGATGGTTGGGCCGGACTGGGCGTCGGTGTCCACCGCCGAGCGGAGTTGTTCGGCGGACCAGCTATATTGAATGCCGCGCACATCGGTGATCAGCACGCGATTGGGCCGGCCATAGCGGTTGACGCCTTGCAGATCGATTCGATAGATGCCGGTAATATTCGATTCCGGCATTGCCCGGCCGAGTTCTTTGCTGCTGCGCTGTGCCCATAGGTGAATGCGTCGGGCCAGTTCGGCCTTTTTGATCGTAATAGGGCCCCAGTTGAAATATTTGGACGCGTTGCAACAGGCGCCGTGGGATTGTTCGCTGAGCGGGGGGATGTAAGCTTCGCCGGGAAACGCGTCCGCTGCCGCCTGCGTGACCCCGCCGCAGCAACTGCTGAAATAGGCGCGGAAGATGGTTCCATCGCCGGGTCCATACGTCAGGACGATGCCGCCCGTGGCGGCGACGGCTTGGCGGCCCTTGTTGCTCTCGCCGCCGACTCCGCCATACATCTGGCTGCGCTCATCGGCGAAGAGATCCCAGGCCCGTCCCTTGCCGTTCACATTCGCTTCGTACAGCGCATACGTTCGCGACGCGACCGCCTGGGCCTTGATCGCTTCAATGGGCCAGTCCGCATACATCTCCTCGGTGACGACGCCGGCGAGATAATCTTCGGCATCCACGTCGTTGATCACATCGAATCGTCCCGCGCCCGCGGGCAACAAGCGGATGGATCCCCGGTAGGCGACGCGATTGACCTGGATCGGATCCGCGTTGGTCGGCTGCAGCGCCAGCACCCCCGCGCGAATCGTCCGCCGCCCGATGTGCCAGCCGTCCGAAGCCAGCGAGATCGAGACCGTCAATGCCCGAGGGAACGTGATAGCGCCATTGGCGGGCGCGGCGTCGAGGGTGATCCGCGGGTTGTCGGCAACCAGGTCCGCGCGATCCACGTCCTGAAGAAGCAAAACGCGTACGTGCGGCGCGGTTGAGACAACCGGCGTCGTTTCGGCTTCCTGGCTGCATCCCCCAGGCAACGCAGCCAAAAATAGGACGAGCCCCAGCGTGGCGAGATATCGCACCATGGCCTCCTTGCCCTGATCCCGCGACCAACCAATTTCAATCTTCCAGCTTCCGCAGCGTCAGGCCGAACGTAGCCAACTGCTGCTTGATTTCGTTCAAACTAGTTTGGCCGAAGTTCTTGCAACCGAGCAGTTCGTCTTCCGTGCGAGCTGCCAGTTCCCCGACCGCGTTGATGTTGAGCCGTTGCAGCGCCTTTCTGCTGCGGACGGAAAGTTCGAGGTCGGCGACGTTCTTGCTGAGGATTTCCGGAGGCACGTTCCCCGCGGCGGGGACGGCGCGGCGAACGGCGTTCTTGGAATCATCCGCCGCCTGGCCCAGACGCAGACCCTTCTGCGCGAGCAATGCCTTGATCTCGTTGAGGCTCGTCTCGCCGAAATTCTTATAGCTGAGCAACTCCTGCTCGGTGGTTTTCAGCAGATCGCCGAGCGTTCGGATATTCATTTTCTTGAGGCAATTGCGGCTTCGGACGGACAGCTCGAAATCCGTGACGGGGACATTGAGGATGGCGCTGCGGCGATCGCCGCGGCCGTCCAGGTCCTCGTCATAATGCATGCTGCGCGCGGATTCGACGTCCTTCATGTATAGCCGGGCCCGCACGTTGTTCGGAGCGGTCCGCAACACCGCATCGAGACACCGGTGCGCTTCGTCGTAATGATTGTTGTCCTCATACAAAATCGCCAGATTCATCAGCGCATTGAGATGCACCGGAGGGCTGGTGCAGATGCGCTCGTACAACTCGATCGCCTTGGCATCTTCAGCCCGGCGGTCATAGAGCACCGCCAGATGGAAAGCCGCCTGTTCATGGTCCGGATTCTCGTTGAGCGACCGTTCGTAGAATTCGACCGCCTTTTCGTGCAAGGCCTGCTGCTCGGCCTCCAGGCCGCGTCGATAGTATTCCTCAGCCGCCCGATCGTTGATTGACGACGCTGTCGCTTCGCTCATCGTTTTTGGTCCAATCCTCAGAGAAAACCGTCGGTGCATGCCTGGCCATAAGCTGGCCCGGCAATGGGATTGCCGTAATACTAAGTGGACGGCGGCGGAGTCGTCAACCGGGGACCGGCGGTCATTTGTATGAGCCCATTCAAAACGGTCGCGATTTTGGCCAATCCTTTAGCCGGCCAGGGCAAGGGAAAGGAGACCGCCCAGTGCCTGGAGCGGAGCCTCCAAACCGCGGGGATTCGGGCTCCGACGATCTTCGATACCCCAGCAGCGTCGGTAGGCGAAGCCTCCGCGGAGGATGCAGAAATATTGGCCGCCGCTGATGCGATCATCGCCATCGGCGGCGATGGGACCCTGCGCGCCGTTGCCAGCCGCTGCCTCAAGGTTCGGGGAGACATTCCGCCCCTTTTGCCAATACCGATGGGAACGGCCAATCTCATGGGCCGATACTTGGGAATCCATTGGGAAGCGGGGGATTTGCCGCAGCGGGTCGTTCAATCGCTTCAGGCCGCCCGCGTCGTGATGCTGGATGCCGCCCAGGCCAACGGGCAATTATTTTTGGTGATGGCGGGCATTGGCATCGACGCGCAGATCATTCACGAGATGGACCGGATTCGAGACGGCCCGATCAAATACGCCAGCTATGTGATCCCGGCGGCGCTGGCGGTCGCGAATTATCGTTATGTCCCGCTGGAGGTCGTCGTGGACGGCAAGAAGATTTTCCCCTCCGCTCCGGCGATGGCGTTCGTCGCGAACATCAGCGAGTACGGAACGGGATTCCCCGTGGCGCCGGATGCGCGGCCGGACGACGGTTTGCTGGATGTCTGCATTGTTCCGGTCGTGTCGCTGGTGGATGCGGTGCGGCAGTTTTTCCACGCGGCCGCCGGCGAGCATGTGCTGGCCGAGGGCGTCGTTTACGCGCGTGGAAAACAGATCGAGGTTTACTCCCCGCAACCGGTGCCGGTGCAAATCGACGGCGACTCCGCCGGTTACACGCCGACGCGCATTGGCTTGCTTCGCGTGCGCGTGCCCTTTATCGTGCCGGTGTGAGGCGATTCACAACGAGTGCAATGAAGTCTTCGGGTGTCAATCCCATGTCCGTAATGATGCCGCGCAACGTGCCGGGCTTCAGGTCTTTCCCAGGGTGCATCGGAATTACGACGCGCTTTCGATCCAAAGAACGATAATAAACTGCATGGCTGCCGCGCTGGCGGTCAAGGACAAAGCCAAGAGATTGCGCAACTCGCGCGGCGTCACGAGCGCGAACCGCGGGAAGTTTGCTCATGCCGAGATCGCCACGTCAATTGGTCTGACGAGGATGTCTTCAACCGGAGGCATCTCGTTGTGAGCGATCATGCTCTCAAGATAGACACTGATTGCCTCGCGCGCATTCGCCATGGCTTGGTCGACTGTTTCACCTTCGGTATGACATCCAGGCAGAGCCGGACAAGATACGTGATATCCGCCATCGGCTTCGCGTTCCAGGACAACCGTGTAGCGATGAGTCATAGCGAAACATTATATCATACTTGCTTCCCATTCGCGTGCCCTTTATCGTGCCGATGTGAGCAAAAGCGTTGATATTCTGCGGCGGGATCGCAGTCCGTTTTTCGTGATCGCCGGGCCTTGCGTGATCGAGTCGGAAAAGATTTGCCTCTCCATCGCCTCGAAGGTGAAGCGCATCTGCGACAAGCTGGCCCTGGCGTACATATTCAAGGCCAGCTTCGATAAAGCCAACCGCTCGAGCAAGGACAGCTTCCGCGGGCCGGGGCTGAGCGAGGGGCTGCGGGTCCTGGAGAAAGTGAAGCGAGAGATCGGCGTCCCCGTGCTGACGGACATTCACGAGCCGGCGCAGGCGGCGACCGCCGCCGGCGTCGTGGACATCCTGCAAATCCCGGCGTTTCTCGCCCGGCAAACGGATTTGCTTTTGGCTTGCGGCCAAACCGGACGATGGATCAACGTCAAAAAAGGCCAATTCATGTCCCCGGCTGAAATGGGCAATGCGATCGAGAAAATCAATTCCGTTGGAAACCGCCAGATTCTCCTCACAGAGCGCGGCACGTTCTTCGGCTACAACCGTTTGGTCAACGATTTCACCGCGCTGGCCGTCATGAAGGACTTTGGCTATCCGGTCGTTTTCGACATCACCCACAGCACGCAGCAGCCGGCGGGCATGGGCAACCAAAGCGGGGGGAATCCGCAGTATTCTCCGCTTCTGGCCCGCGCCGCCGTGGCCGCGGGAGTCGATGGCCTGTTCCTCGAATGCCATCCGAATCCCAAGGCCGCCAAGAGCGACGCGGCGACGATGCTGCATCTGGAACAGGTCGAGCCGCTGCTGAGCGATTGCAGGCGAATCGCGGATTTGAAGCTGAGCAAGACCTGAACCCCCATGTCAACGTGTGTTCCCCCTCGCCCCATGTATTCATGGCAACATTTTCAGTTTTCATTGTGAATCCATAATTCTTCGGCTTTTCCAGATTGAAATTGAACCGCAGAGCTCGCTGAGATCGCGGAGACAGACGCGGAGAAGAAGACGGCTGGAGATCTCCTCCGTCTGTCTCCGCGATCTCCGCATTGCAAAGCTGTGGCATCTTGTTTTTTTGGCAAGGTTCAGTGGTCATGCGGCAAGTTTGGTTACGTCGGCCTCGCGAAGAATCAACGCGGCGCTCATCGTCTTGTGCCCCTGGGAAGTT
>JBEKHH010000060.1:0-27447 GCA_050012375.1 Tepidisphaeraceae bacterium | reverse complement strand
GGCTCGCTCCTTCCTTGCACATGGAGAGCGAGTTTGAGGCGAACTGCTTTTTGCGCCAAGGATTTAACGCATAGATCAAAAAAGTTCGGAATACCGGGGGAGGGAGAACAAGGGGCCGCCCAAAACGTCACGCACTCAGTCATGCGCTCCGGGTTGTTTGGCGCTTGCAAAGGGCCCACCCCACCGCTAAAACCCTGCGATAACGGCTTAGACGCGTGAAATTCAATTTGCTCGACAACATCGAGGAGGTTTCGGAAAGCCGATTGGTGGCCGTCAAAAACGTCAGTCTTGCCGAGGAATATCTTGCCGATCATTTCCCCACGTTTCCGGTGCTTCCGGGCGTATTGATGCTGGAGGCGATGACCCAGGCGGCCGGGTGGCTATTGCATCGGAACAGCGGGTTCGCCAAATCGATGGCCGTGCTGAAGGAAGCGAAGAACGTGAAATACGGGACATTCGTTGCCCCGGGCAATGCACTGCGCGTGGAGGTGGAGGCGGTGAAGTTTTCCGAATCGGGCGGTTCTTTCAAGGCGTCGGGAACGGTCAATGGGAATCCGGCGGTTTCGGCGCGTCTGGAAATGGCCTATTTCAATCTCTCAGAAAGTCAGGGCGAATCGGGCCAACAGATCGATCGCCGGCTCATCGAGCACAATCGCGCGCGATGGGCGATTCTCGCGCAATCCGTTGGCGGCGCCAGGGCCATCTAGGCCCATCACAGGGAAGGATGATTGCTATGGGAATGTCTCGAGAGGAAGTTTACGCGAAGGTGCAACAGGTGCTGGTGGACGCGCTGGGCGTGGATGCCGAGGAGGTGACTCCGAAGGCGACGCTGCGCGAAGACCTCGGGGCGGAGAGCATCGATTTTCTGGATATCATCTTTCGGCTTGAGAAGGCGTTCACGACCGATCCCGCCAAGCCGTTCAAAATTCCGCGCGGAGAGTTGTTTCCGGACGATCTGGGTGCGCTGATGAATGATGAAAAGTATGTGAAGGATGGGAAGATCACGGCTGAGGGAATCGCGCAGATGAAACAGCGCATGCCGTTTTCGGATTTCACGGAGTTCGACAAGAATCCGTCGCTGGAAAACGCGCAGACGCTGCTCACCGTGGACACGATCGTGAATTACATTCAGTCGAAGTTCGGGTAGCAAGAGCATGGCGCCGCGCCAGACGCGGAGAACGCGGAGAATGCGTTGGATTTGGATCGACAAGTTCGTTGAGTTCACCTCGAGGACTTCCGCGGTGGCCATGAAGAATGTGTCGCTGGCGGAAGAGCATTTGCATGATCTTTATCCGGCGTTTCCGATCATGCCGCATTGTTTGATTATCGAGGGCATGGCCCAGACGGCGGGGATCCTGGTGGGCGAGGCGCGGGGGTTTACCGAGAAGGTCATCCTGGCGAAGATCGGCAAGGCGAAGTTTCATCGGCTGGTGCGGCCGGGGGATACGATCTTTCATTTTGCGCGGATCGATCAGTTGAATGAAAACGGGGCGTCGGTGAGCGGGGTGGTGAGGTGCGGGGGTGAGGAATCGTCGCCGCTGGTGGCTGAGATCGAGTTGATGTTCAGCCATATCGACAAGAATATTTCCGGGGTTGCGTTTCCCGAGGAGAACTTCGTTTTTACCGAGCAGTTCAAGGAACTGCTCAAGAGCTATCGCGGCGGCGGGAACATTCCGTTATAGAAGTGCTATGCGGCGCGTGGTCGTAACCGGAATCGGGATCATCTCACCGATCGGCATCGGAAGCCGGGCGCATTGGGACGGCTTGATTTCGGGCCAGGTGGGCGTTCGTCGCATCGCGTCATTCGATCCGGGCGGATTTCCAGTGCAGATCGCCGGCGAAGCGCCGCCGTTCAAGATCGGCGAGTACGTGCCTAAATCGTATCGCAAGGCCACGAAAGTGATGGCCCGCGTGATCGAGTTGGCGATCGTGGCGGCGGATGACGCGTTCAAGGATTCGGGCCTGAAATCGCAGGCCTACACCGATCAACCCAATTTCGACGGCACGCGCTTCGGCTGCAATATCGGGGCCGGCCTGATCAACGCCGAACTCAATGAGCTGACGGCGGCGATGACCACGGCTCGGTCGGAGATGGAGCCGAATCAACTGAATTTGCGCCGCTGGGGCAAGGACGGCATGAACCAGCTCACGCCCCTGTGGCTGCTGAAATATCTGCCGAACATGCTGGCATGCCATGTGACGATCATTCATGGATTGAAGGGTCCGAGCAATACCATTACCTGCGCGGATGCCAGCAGCCATCTGGCGATTGGCGAAGCGTTTCGCACGATCCAGCGTGGGAAGGCGGACCTGGCGATTTGCGGCGGCGCCGAGAGCATGGTGAACGCGATGGCGATTCTGCGGCACACCCTGCTCAAGCGACTGAACGAAACGCACAACGATCGCCCCGCCGAGGCCGTTCGGCCATTCGATTCGGAGGCGGCGGGAATGGCGCCTGCGGAGGGGGGAGGATTGCTGATCCTCGAAGAATACGAACGGGCGCTGGCGCGGGGCGCGAAGATTTACGCGGAGTTGGTCGGCTTTGCCGCCAGTCAGGATACATACAAAATTACCGATCCCGAGCCGAGCGGGCACAGTTACGCGATGGCGATCGGGAAGGCGCTGAAAGATGCGGAGATTTCGGCGGCGGACGTGGGGTTGCTCGTTCCGTATGGGCTGGGGATCGCGTCGCACGACCGAGCGGAGCTGGCGGGATTGAAGCGGGCTTTCGGCAGGCATCTGTTGGAAACGCCGCTGTCGCTGACCAAGGCGCAAACCGGCACGATTGCCGCGGGAAGCGGCGTGGAGGCGGGCACGGCCGTGCTGGCGGTCGCGGAGCAGAAAATTCCCCCGTCGATCAATACGAAAAAGCCGATCGACGGGATGAAGTTAAACGTGTCCAGCCAGGCGAGGGATGCGAAGATCGACGTGAGCGTGAGCAGCGTCTACAGTCTGGGCGGCCAGAATGCGGCCCTGGTGTTTAGGCGCGTCTAACTCTTGGAACGTAACCGAAGCGGCTTTTATCGAATTCTATGCGCGTGCGCTTCAAAATCGACGACGGCAGAAAAGACCATGATGGCCAAGAACGAAAACCCGCGACGAACGCCCGCTAGGGATCCTAATGTCTATCCGGAGGGCTGGAACCGGCAGCGTGTTCACAAGGTCATTAAGTATTACGATCGTCTGAAGGATCAGCGTGTGCTTGTACGGCCAACCGTGGCAAAAGCGGGTGAATTGGTCTGGATGGAGATTCCTGAGGGGCTGGTGCCCAAGGTCCAAAAGTTGATCGCCGCAAGCAAGAAATCAGCTTGAAACGAAATCAACAGAGCGAAGCAATGTGTTGCAGCAATAATCGCGTTGTCCTTACGGGTATGGGCTGAGCAACACCGATGGGACCCTCCATCGAGGGCGTAGGCGCATCGGGCGCGGCGTTTCGGCGGGCCGCCCGTTAGAATATGCCTTGAATTTGGATGGTGAATATGGTTGCGGAACTGGCCCATGCAAATCGAACAATCCTCGACCAGGTTTGCCGGGAATACCACGTACAGAAGCTTGCGGTATTTGGTTCGGTGGCGCGCGGCGAGGCGCGGGCAAACAGTGACATCGACCTGTTGGTTGTGTATGAGCCAGGGTTCACACCGACTTTATTTGATCTGGCCACTCTCTCTGAAGTTTTGCGGCCGTTGTTTGGCGGGCGCGACGTTGACCTGGTGCGGCCTGATGATCTGCACTGGTTCATCAAAAACCGAGTGATTCAATCGGCTCAGGCCATTTATGAAGGATGACGATCTCTACCTCATCCACATGCTGGAGACGGCTCGCCGAATCGAGCGGCGAATGACGCGCCTTTCACGCAGCGAGTTTGATCAAAACGAGGACGTCCAACTGGCCCTGGTGCATCTTCTCCAGACCGTTGGTGAGGCCGCGCGGAAAGTTTCGGACAAGACACGGGCACTCCGACCGGAAATCCCGTGGACGCAGGCGGTCGGCATGCGGCATCGGCTTGTCCACGATTACATTCGTATCGACCTTGAAATTGTGTGGAACACCGCGGTGCATAATATTCCTCCGCTGATCAAAGTATTGCAGCCGATCGTGGACCCCATCATCGCAGCCGCCAAGGCTCAAGAAGGAACTACATCGCCATGAATCGCGTCGTCATCACGGGCATGGGCTGGGTCACGCCGCTGGGGCATTCCATCGAGGGCGTGTGGAAGCGGCTGCTGAATGGCGAGTCGGGGATTTCACGGACCACGATTTTCGATGCATCGGCGTTTCCTACCAGCATCTCGGCGGAAGTGAAGGATTACCGCCTCGCGGATTTCATCGACGATATCCGTCCGCATGGCGGGGCCGGTAGGAATACGATGTTTGCGCTGGGGGCTTGCGCGCAGGCGTGGAAGGCGGCGAAGCTGGATTCCAAGCGGCTGGACCTGGATCGGGTGGGGATTTATCTGGGCAGCGGAGAGGGTTCTCTGGATTTCGACGCGTACACCGGGGCGGCGCTTTCGGCGTGGAAGGCGCAGACCAATGAGGTGGACATGGTGAAGTGGGCCCAGGTCGCCTTCGAGCGCATGAATGTGGTGCGCGAGTTGGAGCAGGAGCCGAATATGCCCCTGTCGCATCTGGCCCTGCTCACCGGGGCGCGGGGGCCGGCGATGAATTGTCTGACCGCTTGCGCGGCCAGTACGCAGGCGATCGGGGAGGCAACGGAGATCCTTCGCCGTGGCGACGCGGATGTCATGATCGGCGGCGGAGCGCATAGCATGATTCATCCGTTCGGCGTGACGGGATTCAACCGATTGACGGCCCTTTCGACGGCGAACGAGAATCCGGCCCGGGCCAGCCGGCCGTTTGACGCCCAGCGCGGGGGATTTGTGCTGGGCGAAGGGGCCGGGATGGTGATCCTTGAAACGCTCGAACACGCCCAGGCGCGCGGGGCGTCGATTCTGGGGGAAGTGGTTGGGTATGGTTCGACGGCCGATGCGTTTCGAATCACCGACCAACATCCCGAGGGTGAAGGCGCGATCGCGGCGATGAAAGAGGCGCTGGCGGATGCGGGGCTGTCGCCCAAGGACATTCATTACATCAACGCCCACGGGACCGGGACGCGCGAAAACGACGGGAATGAAACCGGGGCGATCAAGGCGGTGTTCGGGGAATTCGCCAAGACCTGTCCGGTCAGCAGCATCAAGAGCATGATGGGACATTTGATCGCGGCGGCTGGGGCCGTGGAGTTGATCTGCTGCGCGCTGGCGATTCGGGACAACATCCTTCCGCCGACGACGAATTTGGAGAACCTCGATCCGGAATGTGATTTGGATTATGTGCCGAATCGGGCGCGGAAGGCGCCGGTGGATGTTGCGATGTCCAATAGCTTCGGGTTCGGGGGGCAGAACGATACGCTGATTATTAAGCGATTTGGGTAGTGCCTGGGTTCGCCTTAAGATGCGGCCCGAGGCCGGCCCAGTATTCCAATGCGTACTCGCGCGCAAGGCTTTCGCAAATGACAAGTGACAAATGACCAGTGACAAACCACAAATAACCACCCCCAACCCAGGTTCAACCGGGTTTAACTGAACGCCCCGAATCCACGCGGGTGGTCGGTTTGGGAATGCCGGTCTTCATGCCGTTCATCGCAACGGGCTTCCCGACGAGAATGAGAAGCTCCTCATAACGCTGGTTCGGACCGTCGCGGGTCAGGAACCGGCTGCCGAGGCGATTGGGGTCCTGCGTCGCCGTCGAAGTTCCCACCACCAAAAATTCCCCCGGGGAAATGTCGGCGCAGAAATGCAGGTCGTAGAAATTATCACGCTGCAAATATTTCGTCGGCGGAGGTTCGTCGCTCAGTGCGTAATCGAACCGCGTCCGCCACGCGATCACCATCGGACACATCGTGAGGCGAATGCTCATCGGCTTGCGCGGGGCCCATTGAAATGCCAGCGACATCCGATTCTGGCAATCGTCATACGACCGCATCGTCAAGCCATGCTGGTCATAGATGTACAGCAACTCCTCCGGCAACTCCTCGGACATGTCGAGCCGCGCATCCCCAACGGCCGGTTGGGCCGAGATCCGATGCTCGGCAATCTTGATGGCTGATTCCCGCTCCAGGATTTTCAAAAATGTCGGCCAATCCGCGACTCGCGCCCGCCCAATGCGAAGGCCGTTGTTGTTCATCAAAATGCTGGTCGGCACGTCCATGACGTCCTCGTCCACGAGCTTCCAGAATGCTTCGTCCCGGCTGTTGGCGCCGAAAGGCATCTGAAGCTGATACATCTGGCAGGTGATGACGCCGGTGGTGGTTTGCGGCGCGCCGGCTTCGCTCGCGGTCGGCGATGCGTCGCCGGAAACGATCGGCGGAGGCGGCGAAACAATCTTTGGCGGGGATTGCGATTGCCCGGAACAACCGACAAGCAATCCAAAACAAATGCAACCGCAGAGACGCAGAGACGCGGAGACAGACGCGGAGAAGAACTCTTGAATCCTCTCTGTGATTTTCTCTGCGTCTCTGCGTCTCTGCGGTTGCATTTGGATTAAACGTCCTGAATGACTTTAATCAGCGCATCCAGCCCGCGATCCCATTGCTCGGCCGTGATCGTCAGCGCGGGGGCGAGGCGGATGACCGTCTGGGCCGTCAGGTTGATGAGGATCCCATTTTCCAGGCCGCGTTCGACCAGCTTTTGCGGCGGATTTTTCAGTTCCACGCCCAGCATCAGCCCGCGGCCGCGAACTTCGTGAACCTTGTCCTTGATCGTCGGATCATTGCGCAGGCGGGAGATCGCGTGTTCGCCGAGCGCCGCCGCATGGGACAGCAGCCGATCGCGCTCGATCACGTCGAAAATTGTCCGGGCCACCGCCATGCAAATCGGATTGCCCCCCAGCGTGCAGCCGTGCTTGCCGGGCACGAGTAATTTGGCGGTCTCGGACTTTGCGAACATCACCCCGACCGGCAAACCCCCGCCGATCGCCTTGCCCAGGGTCAGGATATCCGGCTCGACCGCCTTGCCATCGGCGGACTGAAAATATTGGTATCCAAACCATCGCCCGGTTCGGCCGCAGCCGGTCCACACTTCGTCGAAAACAAGCGTCAGGCCGTGCTCATCGCAGAGCCGCCGAACGGCCGCGGCGTAATCCGGCGGATATAGATTCACCCCGCCCTCGCCCTGGATCGGCTCCATGATCACGCCGGCGACCTCCGGATCGATCGCCTTGGCCAGCGACTCGACGCAGCCGCTTTCGACGTGGATGAAACCGGGAACTTCGGGGCCGAATCCCTGGCGGACGGCCGCATTTCCCGTGGCCGAGATCATCGCCAGCGACCGGCCGTGAAAACTCTTGCTCAGCGAAAGGATCTTCCAGCGCTTGGGCGAAAATTCCTGCCCCCGCAGGCGCGCCAGCTTGCAGGCCGCCTCGTTGGCCTCCAGACCGCTGTGACAGAAAAATGCCTGACCCGCAAACGCATGGCGATTCAATCGCTCGGCGAATTCAACCTGCGGCTCCGTGTGATACGTGTTGCCCACGTGCCACAGCTTCCCCATCTGCCCCGCGGCCGCTTCCAGCAGCGCCGGATGGCAATGACCCAGGATCGCTCCGCCAAATCCGGCAAAGAGATCGAGATACTGATTGCCATCGGCATCCCAAAGTTCCGATCCCCGTCCGCGCGCCATCACCACGGGCTGGCGGGCGTAGTTGCCGATCAAAACCTTTGCCGCTCGATCCAGGATATCTTTTGATGAGGACATAATAGTGAAAATCCGAAAGTGCGAAACCAGAATACCGAATCAAATCCGAAACGAGAAACCCGAATGACGAATCAATGACCCAAACCCGAATGACTGAAACGGCGTTTGTTTCTGATTTCTGGTTTCGGATTTGATTCGGTATTCTGGTTTCTGGTTTCGGATTTTTACGCCGGCCTGTCATTGGAAGGAGACGGCTCTTCGTCGAAATTCAGCACATCCCCTTCCGACCCCGCGGGCGGTGCACCATCGGCGGGCAGATCAAAATCGATGTCATCCTCGACGCCTTCAAGAGCATGGTCGGCAAGCGGCGCGGCCGGCTCCGCCCCAGCCTCCGCCGCCGGCGCTTCCGGCTCGGGCTGGTCCACCGGAAAGAAATCATCCGGGCCTTGGGCCGCGGGCGCCGCCGCCCCACCGCCCGTGGCCGGCTGCATGTCCTCATCCGCGGGAACGCCGTCGATCTGAACCATGAATGTGACCGGACCGATCTGAAGCGTGTCGCCGGGTGCGAGCGTCGCCTCCCGGCATCGCTGGCCGTTGTGGTACGTGCCGTTTGAGCTGCCCAGGTCTTCCAGCCGAATCGCCTCGCCGTCCTTGATAATCCGGCAATGTTTGCGAGAGACTTCACCCAGAGGGATGCGCAGATCGCAATCTTCCCGTCGCCCGACCACGGTCATGTCCCGCACGATCGAAAAACTCCGCCGCTCGCCATCCGCTCGAAACATGACAAGGATAACCTGCATCGCCAATTCCTTCGAATCGCACTTTCCCGGATCCAATGCTTACTCTAATGACAAATGAGGGTTTCATCAACAAATATTTCGAAGCCGTTAGCGGAGCCGAGCCCCGGGGGCGACACGCCGGCCCTGAAATTGCCCACTTTATTGCCCGCATGACCGGCCGAGCAGACAATGCTCACGGTCTTTCACATGCTTTCTCTTGAACAGGCATCCACGACCCTTCAGCGCACCGCCCTTCCGTCGGCCATCGTCCCCGCGCTTTACGTCCACATTCCTTTTTGCTTTCACAAGTGCCACTATTGCGATTTCTATTCCATCACTCGCCAGGATCCCGCGCGAATGTCCGGGTTCGTCGATCGGCTTCTTCGCGAAGCCGACCTGTGGGCGGACACGCCGCCGGTGCTGCGGCCGCGAACGGTTTTCTTCGGCGGCGGAACCCCTTCGCTTTTGCCGATGCCGGACATGCGCCGGCTGATCCATGGGCTGCGCCAGCGATTCGATTTCTCGAATTGTGTCGAATGGACCGTCGAAGCCAATCCTGCCACCGTCTCTGTCCAATACTGTCAAATGCTCGCCGAAGCCGGCGTCAATCGAATCAGCATGGGGGCGCAGAGCTTCGATTCCGCCGAGTTGGCCGTGCTGGAGCGGCATCATCAGCCCCAGGACGTTCCCCGCGGCCTGGGCATCGCCCGATCCGGCGGCATCGGCCGATTGAATCTCGACCTCATCTACGCCATACCCGGCCAAACCCTTGCCGCCTGGATGAACTCGCTGGAGCAGGCGATCGCTTTGGGGACGGATCATCTGTCGTGTTACGGGCTGACCTACGAGCCGAACACTCCGCTGGCCGTCCGCCGGCGCCTGGGCCAAATCCCCTCCGTCGTCGAGCCGGAGCTTGAGATCGAAATGCTCCGCGCCACGCGGCGGCGGCTGGCGGCGGCAGGATTCGGCGCTTACGAAATCAGCAATTACTGCCGCGCCGGTCAAGAGTGTCAGCACAATCTGCACTACTGGACCGGCGGCGATTATCTTTCCCTCGGTCCTTCGGCCGCGTCGCACGTCCAGGGCTGGCGATGGCGAAACCGCCCGCACCTCGGCGAATGGGAAAACGCCGTCGATCGCGGCCTGTTGCCGGCCGTTGAGGTCGAATCCCTCCCCCCCCGTCAGCGCGCCGGCGAGTTGGCCATGCTCATGCTTCGCCTGTCAACCGGGATCACTCTTTCCGACTTTGCGGCCCGCACCGGCCTTGACGCCCCCGCGCTCTTTGCCGAAGTAATCGACCGCCTCGCGCCCCACCGCCTCCTGCACGTATCGGAAACGTCGATTCGCCTGTCGGAGGAGGCTCTGGTGGTGGCCGATTCCGTCGCCTCCGAATTTCTCCAAGCCGCTTCCGTTTCGTAAGCGAACCTAACCAGCCGCCTTCTTCCCGTCGATTCAAGGCTCAAGACGATGCTTGGTTTCGTGCAGAATATATTTGCGCTGCGGAAGCTCTTCGCGCCTCCGTCGCACCCGATGGGCGTCGATTTTGGCACGGATTGCCTGCGCATCGCCCAGGTGCAGCAGAGCCGGCGCGATTTCAATCTTCACGCCGCCGCCTGCACCGACGTTCCTCCCGACGTCCGCGCCGATCCCGGCTCGCACCTCGCCTTCTTCGCCCAGGCCGTCCCCCATTTGCTCGCGCAGGCGCCGTTCCGCGGCCGGCAGGCGGTGCTTGGCCTGCCCGCGTCGGTCGTCCATATCCAGAATCTGACGCTTCCTCCGACCCCTGAAGAAAACTTGAAGGACGCCATCGTTCGCGAAGCCAGCCGCAGGCTTCCGTTCGATCCGTCGCATGCGCTGATTCGGCACACGGTCGTGGGAGAAGCGCCCCAGACCGCCGGCCTTCAGGTCATCGCCATGGCCGCCGACGCGCGGTGGGTGAACAAATACCTCGAGGCCGCCCGGGCGGCGCGACTCAACGTCGTGGCCATGAACGTCCAACCGCTGGCGCTCTTGGATTGCTTCGCACGCGCCTATCGCCGAACTTCTGAACTCGAATCCACCCGGTTCTATATCGACATCGGCAGCAGCGGCACGCGGGCAATGATCGCGCGCGGAACACGGTTGCTGTTCGCCCGCAACATCGTTGTCGGCGGCGATCATCTCACCCGCTCCCTTGCCGAATCGCTCGGAATCGGTTTTCACGATGCCCGAATGATGCGCATTAAGCTGGGCGCCAGCCCGCTGGCGCAGGCCGGCGGAGTTGATTCCGCCCTTCAAGATGCCCTGGATAAACTGATCCGCGAGCTGGAGGATTGCCATTGCGATCACCAGGCGATATTTCCGGAGTTTCCGGTCGAGCGGTTGATTTTCGTGGGCGGCGAGGCCCGCCAACGCGGTTTGTGCAAACGCATCGCCAAGCGATTGGGCGTGCCCGGGCAAACCGGTGATTCCCTTCGCCACATGGCGCCCTCCAGCAACGTCGGCATCGAGAGCGCAATCGACCGCCGGCATCCCCAGCCCGCCTGGGCGGCGGCCATCGGGCTGAGCATCGGACCGGCGGCAAGCGGCGAATGATCATCAAGCCTTCGGTTGATCATCAACCCAGAGGCCCCTCGCGTCGATAAACCCTCAGAGGGAGGCGCTGAACCGAGCGCGATTATCGGCCCATGATCGACGATATCCTTCGCAACGCCATCAGTGCCGGCGCCTCCGACGTACACATTCACGCCGGCTCGCCCCCGCTTTTTCGGATCCATACCGTCATCCGCCCCAGCGATTTCCCAGCCGTCACCGCGGAAGCGGCCCTCGGCATCGCCAAGGGCCTGATGGATGATCGCCGCTGGGCTGATTTCCTTCAGAGGCGAGACGCGGATTTCTCGCACGAAATCCCCGGCATAGGGCGATTCCGCATCAACGCCCATTTCCAGCGCGGCACCGTCGCACTGGCCATTCGAACCATCAGCAGCCGCGTCAGGCCGCTGGCAGAGCTGTTTCTTCCCGAGGTCGTCAACAAGCTCACGCTCCTGCACCGGGGTCTGGTCCTGATCACCGGCCCCACCGGCAGCGGCAAGAGCACGACCCTGGCCGCCATGATCGACCAGATCAACCGCCGCGATCACGGACACATCATCACGCTGGAAGACCCGATCGAATACGTTCTGACCGGCATCAACTGCGCCATCGAACAGCGCGAGGTCGGCTCCGACGTGCCGGATTTCGCCAGCGGACTTCGACACGTCCTGCGCCAGGATCCCAACACGATCCTCCTGGGCGAGATGCGCGATCTGGAGACGACCAGTGCGGCCATCACCGCCGCCGAAACCGGCCATCTTGTTCTCAGCACGCTTCACACCCAGAACGCGCCGCAGACGATCGAGCGGATCATCGACATTTATCCGTCGAGTCAGCAAAACCAGATTCGCTCGATGCTGGCCGGCACGTTGCAGGCGGTGATCAGTCAAACGCTGATGCCGCGTTCGGATGAGCCGGGAATGATTCCCGCCTGCGAGATCATGATCTGCACGCAGGCGGTCAAGAGCTGCATTCGGGACAATCGCATCTTCGAGATTCCCAACGTCATCGAAACCAGCCGGGGCCAGGGCATGCAGTCGCTGGACCTTTCCCTGCAGCAGCTATGCCGCAACGGATACATCACCCGGCAGGACGCCATCGCCAACGCGACGCATCCGGAAAAGTTCGAGCGGTCGCTGGTGGCGTAGCTTCAAACAAGCAACGTGATTCCCCGAAACATATTTAGCGGCGGTGCGAAGCACCGCGGGTTCGCCAAACCCGCTTTAATACGCCACCGACGGGAAAAAACTTCCGCGCGGCTCGTGATACTCCCCGATGGACATCAGCGTCATGGGCTTGCAGACGCGCAGCCCCTGCCCGAGGCACCAGCGGAATAGCCCGGCTCGGCGGATCGGAACCAGCAGCGAAAGCGGCTGCGAATTGGCCGCGCCGGCGGCAGCGAGAAGGTCCAGCATATCCCGCTCGCTTCGGGCCACGCCGTGATTGAAAATCCAGAACGTCGGCGAAGAAATGTATGCCGCCAGTGTTTTGTCGCGAAACAGCCCCATCGGTCCGAATTTCCCTATCGCGTCCTGAAGCTCGTTCTTGCGGTCAAAGCCGTGAACTTCGCGGCACAGCGTCGCGGCGGCGTCGAGGTCGGATTCGCTCAACGGACGCGCATCCAACCCCGGCGAAGAATGCCCTTGCGGCGTACCGCTCATCAGCGCCAGCGGCTCCCTGGCGTCGAAGCCCAGCGACGCGTAAAGCGACATGGACGTGGTGTTGAAGGCATCCTGCACTAGACGGATCGAGACTGCCGACCGGCCGCGATCCAAAACGGCCTCCATCAACCGACGCCCGACGCCTTTGCCCTGATGAGACGGTTCGACCGTGATCGGGCCAACACCGCGGACGGGGTCACGCTCATCGAGAAAATTCGAGCCGATGATTTGGCCCCCGCTTTCCGCCAGCACCCCAAAGATACGCGGATTGCGAATAAACCCCTCCAGGAAGCCGGCCGCCATTTCGACTGATGGGATATCCGGCGGAAATCCATGGCTCTGGGCGATGCCGCGAAACGCTTCATAAACAATGGCGCCGCAGCGCTGGGCGTCGGCTGGCGTCGTTGGACGAATGTTGACTGGCATGGTTCGATTTTCTCCCACAGGTGCCGCCGGCTGTCCAGCCCTTGAGTGGGCCGAGCGAGACTGAGCCGCTGCCACGCACCCGCACGCCGGACCCGGTTTAATTAACCTGTTTTTGCTGCAATCTACATACGGCGATTTTGATTGCAATCACCCGGAAAATCCCGTATAATCGGCCTAAGTAAACGGTTTCTAAAACCACGGCGGCGGAGGATATATATGTTGTATTTTGAGCGGGCTCGTAGCCTTCGGTTCTGGGGTCTTCTGAGCTTGTTCGCGACGGCCCTTCCGCTGGCTTGGACTACCGGGGCACACGCGCAGACTGTCAACGGAAACGCATTTGTAATGCGCAGCACCGGCGCTGCCAGCGGGACTGATTGGACCCTGAGCAGCAACGGATATCTCGGAACCTACATCCAGGTTCCCGCCGCCGGTGGGCAGGTCACATTCACCGTCAATGCCGACGGCACCCAGTCCGGTTCGGTTTGGCCCGACATGACCGTTTCCGTGGCCGGGGAGAACACCTCTTTCTCCGTCAGCTCGACCAACCCAAATAACTATGTCGCGACCCTCAATTTACCCGGCGATTCCAATTCCAACGCCAACGGAACTTATGCGGTGCGCCTGCAACTCGACAATCAGAACGCCAGCGCCACCCCGGCTTTGACCGTCAACACCCTGAACGTCAGCGGCGCCACCGTTGTCAATTCGAATACCAGCACTCTGGCGATGGATGCGTCGCAAACCTACATCGACAAGTTCCGCCAGGGCCAGATGAACGTTACCCTTCTGGGACCAGGAAGCGTTCCCGTGGCCCAGGGCACGCCGGTTCAGGTGAAGCTGGTCAGCAATTCGTTCAGCCTCGGCAGCGCCGTCTATGACACCAGTGAATCCGGCGGCTTTTACAATACCTATCCCTGGATGACGGCCACCTCGAGTTCCACTGGCAACGGGGCGCTGGCCTACGACTACCAGCAGTTCCTGCTCAACAATTTCACCACGGTCGAGCCGGAAAACGCGGGGAAATGGAGCAGCGAACAAAACAGCCCCAGCCAGTCGCCGAACATGACGTTCGTCGATCAGCTTTCCAATTACGCCGAGGCCCACAACCTGAACGTGCGCATGCACAATCTCATCGCTGCAAGCCAGCAGCCCAGCTATGTCACTAGCTTGTTCGGGGCAGGCGGCTCGCTCACCCCGGCCAATAAGGCGACGCTTAATGGCTACATCACCAGCCGCATTGGCTATTACGTTTCGGGCAACAACGCGCAGCCGGGTTCGGCCAACGGCGCACCCCGGACACTGGCGTACCAGCAGATGGACGTCCTGAACGAAGCCTTGAACGGCGATAGCGCCCCGACGAACTATATCGAGGGGCTGGGTTATTCCGGCGTCGCCAATGTCTACAGTCAGGTCGCCAACGCCGTCGCCAATGCCGGCGCCCATACCAGACTCTATACCAATGAGTACAACGTCTTGCAGAACTCTGCCGATGCGTATTCCAACTGGTATCTCAACGAGATTCAGTCGCTCAATAACGCCGCCGGCTCGCAAGTGGTCAGCGGCGTCGGCTCGGAGCTTTACTGTACGACTTCCCCGCTCGTCCCCTCCACCATGCAGCAAACCCTGCAAAACCTGGCCGTGACCGGATTGCCCCTCACGCTTACCGAATTCGGCATCGCCACCAACACCTCGGCCGCCAACGCCGCCACCGATCTCCAGAACGCCTTCACCATGATTTACGGTGATCCCAACGCCACCACCTTCGATGTCTGGGATTTCTGGGCCACCTTGGAGGCGAACGATTCGTTCCTCAAGGGCTACGAAGCCGGCGCGTTGATGAACACCAGCGGAAGTCCCACTTCCCTCTACACGAACACGCTCCTGCCCATGCTTCAAGCTGACGGTTACACCATCCCCGGCAACATTACCCCCATGAACCTGACCGTCGGCGCTAACGGCCTGGTCAACTTCACCGGCGCCTACGGCACCTACAAAGTAACCGTGGACGGCCAGAATTATTCACTCACCTACAGCCCCACAGGCACAAGCATGACCCTGATGAACGTTCCCCAGCCCACTCTCACCTGGAACAACACCGGCGGCACCGGCGATGGGGCGACCTGGGATACAACCAGTCAAAACTGGAATAACGGCAGCAGCGTGATCACCTACGGCGACGGCGCCAACGTCATCTTCAACGATTCCAACAACAGCAATTATGCCGTGACCCTCAACACCACCGTGCAGCCGAGTTCGGTCGTCATCAACAATAGCTTAGGGAATTACACGTTCAGCGGCAGCGGCGGCATCGCCGGAACCGGATCGCTGACGAAATCAGGATCGGGAACGGCCACGCTTTCCACCGTCAACACGTATAGCGGCGGGACGACCGTCACGGCCGGCACGCTGATCATCGGCGTAAATGGCGCCCTTCCCGCCAACGGCAACGTCGCCATCAACGGCACCAGCGTGATGCAATTGGCCAGCAACACCGGATTGGCAACCCTCTCATCGCTCACCATCGCCAGCGGCGCGACGCTCGACATCACGAACAATCAAATCATCATCAATTACACCAGCGGGTCCGATCCCATCGCCACGATCGCCGGATACCTCGCCACCGGCTGCGCGGGCGGAGCCTGGAACGGCCCGGGCATCGACAGCTCCACCGCCGCCCTGCCCGCCAACAGCAACTATGGCCTGGGTTATGCGGATTCGGCCGACCCCAACAACCCCGCCGGCCTGGCTACCGACCAGATCGAAATCGAATACACGCTGCTCGGCGATGCGACTCTCAGCGGCACGGTCACCGGCGCCGACTTCACCATCCTGGTCACCAACTTAGGCAAGCTGGTGTCGGGGTGGGATCAGGGCGATTTCCTGTACACCGGCACGGTCACCGGCGCCGACTTCACCGCCTTGGTCGCCAACCTCGGCAAGCAGGCCAACGGGGGATCCGTGGCGTTGCCGGCGGCCGACTGGGCCGCGGTTGACGCATTCGCGGCCGCCAACGGACTGATGGCGGACGTTCCCGAGCCGGCGTCCGTCTCGGGCTTGGCCCTCGCCGGCGTCGCACTGCTGAAGCGCAAACCGCGCCGCGCCTCACCGGGCTGAGAATCAGCCTGCTTTTCATGACAACCCCCGGCGGCCGCGCTACAATCCGCTCGTCATGAAATATTTCTACGGCGAATTCGACGGCGAAGAGTTTCCCACACAGGACAAACTGTTTGGCTTTGACCAGCTCATGCAGTTCATCATGGAACATGGCGAGCAAGCCCTCAAGGCCATCGAGCAGATGATGAACGATCCGAAGAATCAGGCCCAATCGGACATGCTCGAGCAGTTGCTGAAAGACGGCATGCTGGACAAGGACGGCCAAGGCCGCCTTCGCCTCACCCCACGGGCCGTCACCAAAATGCAGCGTAAAGCGCTCATGGAGGTCTTCGCCAATCTTCGCGACGGCCAGCGCGAGGGGCACGAACGCACCACGCCGGGACTCGGCGGCGAACGAATCGACGGCGCCAAGCCGTACCAATACGGCGATCCCATCTCCGAGCTGGATTTCCACCAGACCCTCCGCAACGCGCTGACCCGCCACGGCCTGCCGGCCGCCAATGGCAAAGGCCGCATCCGCTTCGACGAAAAAGATTTTGAGCTGCACCTGCACGAAGGCGTCACCAGTTGCTCCACGGTGGTTCTGCTGGACATGAGCGGCTCGATGATGCGCTACGGGCGGTTCCTCTCCGCCAAGCGCGTCGCCATGGCCATGCAGGCCCTGGTCCGCGCCCAGTTTCCCCAGGACAGCATCGACTTCGTCGGGTTCTATTCCGGCGCGGCCCGCATTCCCGAGGTCATGCTGCCGCTGGCCATGCCCAAGCCGGTGACGATTTACGATTACCAGGTTCGCCTGCGGGTCCCGATCGACCTTCTCGACAAGGCCCCCCAGCATTTCACCAACCTGCACATGGGCCTTCAACTGGCGCGACGCATCCTTCGCAAGCGCGCCACAGAGAACAAGCAGATTTTCATCATCACCGATGGCCAGCCCACCGCTCACGTCGAGGGGGATTACGTTTATCTCCTGTATCCCCCCGATGCCCGCAGCACGGTTGCAACGCTCAAGGAGGCGGTGCTGGCCGTGCGCGAAGGCTGCCGCGTGAGCACCTTTGCCCTCATCGAGGATTATTGGGGCATGGATTGGGTGGGCTTCGTCAATCAGTTGACCAAACTGACCAAAGGGGTCGCCTTCTACACCAGCAGCGGCGAGTTGGCGTCGTGCATCATGGAAAGCTACCTCAGCGGCCGAAAGAAAAAACAGTTCATCGCCTGACATCAATTAGCGGCGGTGCGCGGCACCGCGGGTTCGCATGAAGCTCAAACTCCTAGGCGTCAGCGGAAGCCTGCGAGCCAATTCGCACGGCCTGCAAGCCCTTTCGATCCTCCTGGATGCCGCCGGGGAACTCGGCGCCGACACGCGCCTGCTGGATCTTCGCACCAGCGGCCTCCCCATGTACAACCCCGACGCCGAGCCTGAAGAGCATGTCGCGCGCGTCCTGGCCGACGTCGCCTGGGCCGAGGCGTTCGTCCTGGCCACCCCCGATTACCACGGCGCCATGTCCGGCGCGATGAAGAATTTCCTCGATTACCACTGGTCCGAATTCAGCGGCAAGCTTTTCGGCTTCCTCTGCGCCTCTCACGAAAAAGGCATCACCGCCATGGAAGGCATGCGATTGGCCGTTCGGCAATGTTACGGATGGAGCCTTCCCTACGGCGTCGCAATCCACGGCCAACACGACATCGATGCCGGCGGAAAAATCACAAACCCCCGCCTGCAATCCCGCCTTCGGATGGCCGCACGCGACATGGTCGTTTACGGCTCGCTTCTTTACCGACAGTTCAACGAAGACCTCGCCCGCAACACCCCCGACACCTTCGCGGCAAAATACGCCTGAAGAAGACACTCCGTCTCCGCGTCGCTCCGTCCCTTCGTGCCTCCGTCCCTCCGTGCCTTCACCTTGACACCCCCCTCTCGTTCTCCTACGAATTACGCGATGCCGTTTGATGCCGCCGAAGTCGTCGAAACCTTCGAAGCCGCCGCCGAGGAAAATCGCCTTTCCTCCCTGCGCCGGGAGCAGACCGTCACCCTCCCGGCCACCGGCCAGGTCTGGATGACCGGCGACATCCACGATCATCGCACCAATTTCGCAAAGCTCGTTCGCCATGCCGATCTCGCCCGTCATCCCCACCGACACCTCGTCCTGCACGAACTGATCCACGGCGATCATTACGATCAAAACGGCGCGGAAGACAGTTGGCAAACGCTCTACAAAGCCGCCGAGCTGAAATGCAATTTCTCCGGCCAGGTGCATTTTCTGCTGGCGAATCACGATCTGGCCCAGATTCAGGGCGAGGGGATCATGAAGGCGGGCCTGGGCGTCTGCGAGGCTTTTACCGCGGGCGTGATTCGCGATTTCGGCGACCGCGGCGATGCCGTCACCTTCGCCATCAGCGATTTTCTTCTGACCCTGCCCCTGGCCGTGCGCTGCCCCAACGGCCTGTTTTTCTGCCACAGCCTCCCCACCGACGATCAAATCGCCAATTTCGATTTCACGATTTTTGACCGCGCCCTGACCGGCCAGGATTATCAGCGCCGCACCGGCCCGGTCTATCAGTTGATCTGGGGCCGGAACATGAGCCCCGCCACCGCCGCCACTTTTGCCGAGAAAGTCGCCGCCAGCCTCCTGGTCACCGGCCATCAGCCCCAGGACACAGGCTACGCCGTCAATGGCGAAAAACATCTGATCCTCGCATCCGATCACAATCAGGGCGTGTTTCTGCCGCTGAATTTGGACAAGACCTATGACATGCCCGAACTCCTGAAGTATATTCGCAAGTTCGTGGCCATTGATGCGTGAACGAAAGCCGAATGGGAAGAGATTGCCAATTGCCTATTGTAAATGCAGTGCATTTCACTCGGCATTTGGCAATCGGCATTCGGCATTTTCTTCCAATAGGCAATAGGAAATAGGCAATAGGCAATTAGTTTTCCCATGCCCGATTACCTCCAAAACCTCTTCGCCAATCGAATCGGCGGCAAGCTCTTCGGCAAGGGCACCGATATCTACAAATTCGAGAAGATCAAGCGCGCCAAGCGTGCCGCCCTGGCGGCCAATCCCGGCGCGGAATTGATCGATATGGGCGTCGGCGAGCCCGACGAAATGGCTCCGCCCGATTGCGTCAAAGCTCTCGCACAGGCCGCCGCCAAGCCCCAGAACCGAACCTACGCCGACAATGGCGGACCCCTGTTCAAGGAGGCCGCCGCACGCTGGATGAACAGCGTCTGCGGCGTCCCCGGCATCGATCCGGACACCCAGATCGTTCACTCCATCGGCTCCAAAGCCGCCCTGTCGATCCTCCCGGCCTGCCTCATCGATCCCGGCGACGTGGCCCTGATGACCACCCCCGGTTACCCGGTCTTCGCAACCCACAGCCAGTATTACGGCGGCGAAGTCTTCAATCTCCCCCTGCTGGAAAAAAATCGGTTCCTGCCCGATTTGAGTTCCGTCCCGGCCGACAAACTCCGCCGCGCCAAATCGCTGGTCCTCAACTATCCCAACAATCCCACAGGTGCGTCGGCCACACCGGAATTCTTTGCCGCGGTCGTCGATTTCGCCCAGCGGAACTCTCTTGTCGTCATTCACGACGCCGCCTACGCCGCCCTGGTCTTCGAGGGAAAACCCCTCTCCTTCCTGGCCACCCCCGGCGCCATCGACGTCGGCATCGAACTCCACTCGATGAGCAAAAGTTTCAACATGACCGGCTGGCGCCTCGGCTTCGTCGTCGGCAACCCGCTTCTCGTCCGCGCTTACGCCGACGTCAAAGACAACACTGATTCCGGCCAATTCCTCGCCATTCAGGAAGCCTGCGCCTACGCCCTCGATCACCCGCAGATCACGGCAACCATCGCCGCCAAATATTCCCGCCGCATGGACGGCCTGGTCTCGGTCCTAACCCGCAGCGGCCTGCAAGCCCGCAAGCCCAAGGGCTCCTTCTTCCTCTACGTCAAATGTCCTCGCAGCGCCGTCGGCAAAGACGGCAAGCGCGTCACATTCGAGCGAGCCGAGAACTTCAGCCATTGGCTCATCACCGAGCATCTCATCAGCACGGTCCCCTGGGACGACGCCGGCCCCTACGTGCGCCTCAGCGTAACCTTCGCCGCCAAAGACCTCGCCGATGAACAGCGTGTCCTGAATGAACTGGAGCGACGCCTCTCCAGCGCCGGCTTTGAACCCTAATGCGCCCTCAATATTTAGCGGCGGAATCCCTACAATGCGAGCGATGCTGATTCGGAAGATTTTTTCGCGGCCGTACACTCTGTTTGTTGCGCTGAATCTGATTGCAATGTTGATTCCGCACATGTATCGCCACGATGAGTGGAGGGATGTCTACCTCGACGCGTCGCGGCGGTTGGCCTCCGGGCAGGAAATCTATAGGGCGGATTCCGCCTATGTCTATCCGCCTTTCAGCGCCATCCTCTTCGTGCCTATCGCTCCCCTTCCGGACAAGGCGGCCCAGACGATTTGGTATGCGATCTCCGCCGGCGTGTTTGCCCTGCTGCTCAAGAGCGCCTGGTCCTTAAGCGGCGGACAGACGGTCGATCGACTTGACGCGCCAAAGGCGGAGCATGCCATCGCTTTGCTCGGCGGCCTGTGCGCGCTTCAGTTTGCCTTCAATGCCATATCCCACCTATCGCTCGATTTGATCATTGCGGCCATGCTGATGGCCGGGGGACTCGCCGCCATCCGTGGACGCTGGATGCGCACCGGAATTTGGTGGGGGATCGCGGCGGCGTTCAAGGGGCCGCCCTTCTTGTTCGCCGGATATCTCATTTGGCGCAGACGCTGGTGGTCCGCCCTCGTCATGGTTCTCGTCGCCGTTGGGGCCAACCTCTTGCCGGATCTGATTCATCGCCCAGCCGCGGGCGGACTTTGGGTCACGCGTTGGTTTCAGGACTACATCCGCCCCCTCGGCCATGGCGATCAGTCCCAGGGACAATGGTACGCCGGCATTTCGGACAACCAGTCCCTGGCCGGCGACATCGATCGCTGGTTTCTGACGACAGTCTCGGCGACGCCGGGCGGAGTCAATGTGAATTGGCGTCCCCACCCGATCGGCCCCGAGCCGCTGAAGCATCTGGTGTTAGCCATCGATGCGATGGTCTGTTTGTTGGTTGCGGCAGTGATGAGGCCCGGTCGCCTGCGTCCGTCGGCCGATCCCCCCATGCCGAGCCGGTCCTCCCTGGAGTTTGGCCTGGTCATGCTCCTGATTCTCCTCATCTCGCCGATGTCGAGCCGATCGCTCTTTTGCATGATGCTCCTCCCCGCGTTCTGCATTGCCCGCTCGGCCGTCTATCGTCGCGATTGGATTGCGTGGACAAGCATTGTTCTAGCCGGCCTGGCCAGCGTTCTTTCCCAAAATGTAGGGTTTGCGCCGACGTTCAGCCACGAGACGCTTTGGGATGGATTTTCCACGCTCGACGCGATGATGTTGTTTCTGGGCTGCCTCTGGCTGCTGGGATCGAACCAGCAACTCGCCCCCGCGCCGAGCACACCGTCATTCGAAAGCCCAGGGATGGCCATCCCTGGGCTTCCGCCCGAAAAAGCTTGAATTAAGTACCATTACCCCGAACCGCGTTTCAGGGTAACCTTCGCCGCGTCCTGGTTTCATCTCCTTATGCCAGGCGAGCGTCGCTTACGGCTGCAAATCCCCGTTGGGAACAAGGCTATAGAATTTCTCACCCCATTCAAACGGAGCCAGCGTTTCATAGATCGTTTTGCATTCCACGTGCCCGTCGAGATAGAGGAAATTGCTGCGCCGCTGGTCCGGGTAACCCTCAACATGGCCGTGGTTGCGGCCAACCCAGTCCAGACGTGTGACTGAACTGCTGGCGCTGGCCGGATCCGGGTCGAGGTCGGCCGCGGTCACCCGGCGATACCCGACGCCGGGACTCAACTGAAACATATCCAGCGTTCCATCAAGCCCGACGAACGCATGCACCGGGCGATGACTGTACAGATAGTAACCCGATGAATTGGCGACGGCGATTCGCGCGCCCGTTTGAGCCCATTCTGTCGCCAGAATCGTGCCGCTCGAGTTTGGGATCGACGAGGCGTGAATGAACTGGTAGATGCGCACCGCTCCCTGAAATCCAAGGGCGAATTTATTGCGAGGCGAGAGCGCTTCGTTCAGCGTGTAGGCGACGCGCGAAGCCTGCTGGTCCACCACGCCCGGCGTGTCGTTGATCTGCCCCGGCAGGCGATTGTCATCGGTCGTGTTCGTCGGCGGCAGTCCGCCTTGTTCCAGCTCGGGACACAGAAACGCGCCGTTGGGAATCAAACCGTTGCCGTACAGAAAATAGCTCCAGTGCACGTAGCCCGGGCCGGTGAACTGCTGCTGGCCATTGACGATCGTCTGTCCGCTGTAGCTGTATGAGGCGGGGATAAGCCCGTTGTTTTGCTGCTCATAAACCGCCAGACCCTGGCCGATGCTGCGGAGGTTGGCGGCGCAGGCAATTTGATTGGCGTCGCGCCGTGCCCCGCTCAGCGCCGGCAGCAGCAGGGCAATCAAAACGCCCAGCACGCCGATGACCACGAGCAATTCCACCAGCGTGAATCCGCCGTGTTTCGTAGGCTTGGCCACGGGATAAAATTCTCCCTGGTAATCCTTCTGTTCTTCGGGAGGACGTTCGACCACTTCCAACGGCCCCCCCTTGAGAACCACCGGCGGCGCGGGCGCGGCGGCAGCGGGTGTGGTCGGCGCTTCGATGGCTTCGTCCGCCGTCGAGCGAGACAGCGAGCTTTCCAGCGCGGCGTCCAGCTCGCGCACTTTTTCCAGATCGGCCGTGGTGATCTGCGGCAAGAGAGCCGCCACCGGCGGCGCAGGCGCCGTCGATTTCGCTTGCGCCAGAATACGGACAAGCCCCGCGAACACAGGCAGAATCATCAGAAACACCGCGATGCCAACGCCCACCCACGGACCATATCGCATCCAGTTCGCATCCCACCATGCGGTGCGAAACGGGATGTTCATGCCCAGGAGCCGCGTTTCAACGAGCTGCCCTCCCGGCTCGGTCTTTACGTACAAATATTTTTCAGCGGACGGCCCGTTGGGTGGATGGCCCGTGCAGGTCACGAGCTGAACGCCCAGGCGCGGCGGATACACCACAATGTCCGTGGGCCGCTGAGCGACGAGGGGACGCGCCACCGCGGCCCAGAATGCTTCGCTCTTCACCCGGCCGCTCGGGTCGTGCGGAACGCGATCGCTCTGGGCGTAAAACAGAATTGCCACCGACGTCAGCAGTGCCGTCGCCGCAAGCATAAGCCGGACATTGAATCGAAACTTGAGCATCGGCCCGATTCTCGAATTTCCAGAGGTTCGGTGTGCTGGGAACGACGCGGCGAGGAAACCCACAAGCCGTGACTTCCCCTATTGAACCATGGCTGACGAACGTCGCCGGCCATGTTGCATAGCGTATCGGGTCTTGGTGTGTTCGGTCCAATTCTTTATTCGCAGCCACCGAAATCGCCGCAATCCGCTCATCGATCTTCTGCGATTTCAATCCGGCTTTGTGAGCATACCGTTAATTCCCCGGTATGAGTGCCTAACCCGGATTTTCCGGATGGCACTGGACTCGATGTATAGTGAATGATCGTTTGACCGCACAAAAACAGCCATTTTGCCAATGTTGAGGACATGAAGTCCGGAGAATCTAATCGGTGAAGGCAGCAAGGACGCTCTTCCGGTCTCGGTATGCTCCGCAAAATTGCCGACGACGTTCGTCGGCGGAGTTTCATCTGGGAAATCCCGGATCGGAATTTTTTTATAGACATGCTCCACAAGAGTGTGGTAAATTGCCCGCCGCGTCGTTGGGTGATCGACGGGCTCAAAGCCCGCGTTTTCAAAATGGGTGAACAATGAAAGTCACGGCTTTCTTCCTGTCTTTGATCGGTGCGGCGTTTTTGCCGATTTCCCTGGCGCCGGCGGCGCAAATTACCTATGTGTTCGCGGGGACGGCCACCGGAAGTTTAGCGGGGAAGTCTTTCTCCGATGTGTCCTTTACCGTGACGGCCGTCGCCGATACGGCCAGCGTCCCGGCGCCCGCCGCCGGCCTCATCTCCTTTACGCCCGCTTCCGTCACGATCACTGACAGCGCATCAACGTCACTGGCCATTCCCAACTCCTACGTGTTCGACAACCAGAAGTTCCAGGGGGTGGGCTTTGGAGTGGGATCAGACGACATCCAGTTCCACGACCCTTCGTTTGCGACCTATGACATGAAAACCTCCACCGGCCCGTTCTTCGAATCCAGCGATCCCTCGGTGGCGGACTGGGTAGACATGTCCACGTCAAAGGGAAGTCTGACCGTCACCAGCCTGACCGATCTCACATTCACCGCGACCCTGGGATCCAGCTCCGGCGGCGGCACTTCCTCCTCCTCCGTCCCGCTGCCCAGCGCGGCCGGGATGTCGCTGGTGGGTCTTGGATTGGGCGCGATCATCGCCTACCGCCGCCGGCGCGTTGCGGCGTGAACGGGCGGGCGCGTGCGGTTGCCTTTCACCCGGCGATTGTCGTCGAGATTCTTTCCTTGCAAATCGAAGCGATGTTAGGTATTAGTTTGGGCTGACGAGCAATACCGTGTTGCTCAATCCGCGCGCGGTCCCAGCCCGGCTCCCGTCGCCAACGGAGACATCGCCATGTCCGCTGGTTCTATGTCTTTCTCTACCGCTCTACTTTCTACTTCTCTACTCTCTCGCGAAGCGCCCCCCTCCCCCCCGAAATGGGATATTCTGAGATAGGGTGTGACATTTTTCAGGCCTCCGACCCTTCGTGCCTACGTGCCTTCTTGCCTCATGTCATTCTTGTCCAGATTCTCCCACATCGCTACGATCCGCCCAATCAGAAAGGAGTCTGACGTGAAATACTTCATCATCGGAGCTGTCAGCTCTTTCATGTTGCTGCTCATCGTCGGGGGGATTTTCGCCATCAGGGCCGAGCCGGGCAGCAATGGCACTGGCGTGGCCCCAAGTAATTCCTCTGCTCCCAATCCGCCGACCCCCAATCCGCTCGCCGCGGCTCCCAAAACCCCCAGTAACGCGCCAGCCCCCACTGCGATCCTCGCCAGCGACGTCGATCCGGCTACGTCGGGATATACCATTCTCGCCTCGGCCGATTCGGGTTGCACGATCTTTGCCCAGAAGCCCGATGCCACGACGGTGCAGGCGGCAATCGTCGCCGCGCTTCACGATCTGACGCGCATCCTCGATTCCAAGCCAACCGTTCAAGGCGCCTTCGCCGATGTCCAGCAGCAGCATCGCGGCGGAGCCACTTTCACGGGAAAGCTCAAGGGCCTGGCGATCAAGGGCACAATCATGTGCGGCATCGGCGACAAAGGCGCGGCCATCATCGTCGTCTACGATCGCATCGATGCCCCCGCTTCGGATTGGGCCAAGCTCACAGCCGCCCTTCCCATGGATACGCAGATGCAGGAGCAATCCATCGGCGACGGCGCGGGAACCATCAGCATTCCCGCAGCCTGGAAAATCACCAGTTCCAGCAACCTCGGGGCCGTGATCGCCGACGGACCGGACAAGGAGAAAGTCGCCCTTGGCATCGGCCTGGAAGTCGTGACGCCCGATTCCATGGCCGCCGGCGTGCAGCGGCAGCTTGCCTACAGCGGCCAATTGACCGCGGCCACCCGAATGCTCGTCGCCCCATACACCGGGCCGGTTGATGCCCTGAAGAACCTCACCCCGCAGCTAAGCGAGATGTCCGAAAGCAACGGCGGCCCGTCTTTCACGCTCGACCAGGTGTTGCAATCCGACCCCGTCGCCGCCCAATTGCCCAGCGGCCAGGCGGCGCGCATCTACTTTTCCACCACCCAAACCCAAAGCGGCCAAACCGTCCACATGCGGGCCTGGGCGCAGATGGAATGCTACACGGTGGCCAACGGCACGTGGGGGATTATCTGTAACGAAGTGATCGGCCCCGATGCGACCTTCGACCGCGATCTGCCGACCATGCTGGCCATCGCCAAATCATGGAAGCTCAACGACGCGGTCGTCCTGGAGCACGGCAACCAAAACGTCGCGGCCTCCAATGCCCGCTTCGCCGCTTTCGAGAATTCCATGAAGGAAAAGCAGGACGCCTTCGACAGCTACCTCAAATCAGTGCAGCACAACGAGCTGATCACTGAACGAAGCAATGCCGATTTCGACGAAGTCATCCGCGGATACCGCACGGTTTACGACACCGAAACCGGCGATCGCGCCAGCGCGGACCTGGGGAATGTCAATGAGATCGTCAACGCGCTCAACGAGCGCGATCCCGGAAGATATGTGCAAATCCCGCTGAGGGATGAGGAGTTTCCCCTGACGCAGGGGCAGTGAGACAATGCGGGGTGAGGGAAGAAAATGCCAAATGCCAAATGCCGAATGCCAAATGCCGAATGGGAAGATCAATGCCGCCTTTCATTTGGCACTTGGCATTCGGCAATCGGCATTCTTCTCCCTCTCCCTCAATTCCGGGCAAGAGTGTAGGCTGGTGGCATGCGGCACCCGGCGGAGATGACGGCTTACATCGCTTTGGGCGCGAACCTCGGCGATCGCGAGCACAATATCCGTTCCGCCCTTTCCCATTTGAAGCAAACCGACGGAATCGCCATTGCCCGCATCTCGTCGTTGCTGGAAAACCCAGCCGTCGGCGGTCCGCCGAACTCGCCCCCATTCCTCAATGCGGCCGCCGAATTGAAGACAACGCTCGGCTCGCACGCATTGCTGCATCACTTGCTGGAAATCGAGCGTCAACTTGGCCGCGTTCGCCGGGAGCGCTGGGAGCCTCGCCCGATCGACCTGGACCTTCTGCTTTACGGCGATCAAATCATCAGCAGCCAGGAATTGGTGGTCCCGCATCCGCTGATGCACGAGCGGCGATTCGTATTGCAGCCGCTGGCCGAAATCGCGCCCGAAGCCGTGCATCCGGTGCTGCAGATGACGATTGCCGGACTGCTGGAAAACCTCGCTCGCGAAGCGCAGCCGCGCGGTTTCTGAATGCTCGTTTAGCCGCGACCCGAAGGGGAGCGCGTTTCTGGCTGTTGGAGAATCGCGGCGAACTCATACGCATCGTGATTATTCGGCGCGCTTGCTCGTTTAGGGCTAAGGGAAAAAACCCTGCCGCATGAAGATTATACAGCTGGCCAATTGAACCCAAGCCAGGTATCTGCGGTCGATGCGGTCCAACCGTCGGCACACTCGGCCAAACTGATTGAGC
>JBEKHH010000059.1:0-28087 GCA_050012375.1 Tepidisphaeraceae bacterium | reverse complement strand
CGGGCGCTTAAAGGCCGGAAGAAACATTTTCCCTATATGACCTCACCCCGGACCGAACTCAAATCACAACTCTACGCCAAATACAAAGATATGAGCTAACTTCGTGGCATTACAGGATGACCCCTTTATGTCCCTCGAAGAGGGATTGGGTCGAGATTTGAAACGAAGTATCATAAGCGCTGCCGCCCTACGACGGCGGCGCGGCGCCGGGTCAACATTTTGGAGTGGTGCAATGAAATATCGGAAATTCGGGCCACTGGGCTGGGACGTGTCGGAGATCGGCTTCGGCGCGTGGGCCATCGGTGGGAACTGGGGCAAGCAGGATGATGCCGACAGCCTCCAGGCGCTGCACAAATCCCTCGATTTGGGCGTCAATTTTATCGATACGGCCGCCGGCTACGGCGACGGACGCAGCGAACGGCTGATTGGCAAAGTGCTCAGGGAGCGAGGGGGCCGGAAAATATACGTGGCCACCAAAACGCCGCCGGCCGATGGGAAATGGCCGCCGTTTCCGCGCGAACGCTGGGAGGATCGGTACTCGGAGAAATATCTGCGGGAGAACGTGCACACGCGGCTGAAGAACCTGGGCGTGGACTGCCTGGACATTTTGCAGCTGCACACCTGGACCCGTGCGTGGAACGACGATCCAAAACCACTGGAGATTCTGCGGAAAATGCAAAAGGAGGGAAAGCTGCGATCGATCGGAATCTCGACGCCGGAGCACGATCAGAATTGCGTTGTCGATTTGATGCGAGGTGGATGGGTGGATGTGGTGCAGGTCATCTATAACATCTTTGAGCAGGAACCGGCGGCGCAGATTCTTCCAGTGGCCAAGGAAAAGGGCGTTGGAATCATCGTCCGGGTGGCATTTGATGAAGGGTCGCTGACGGGAAGATTCAGCAGGACCACGGTGTTTGAAGCGGATGATTTTCGGCGGAATTATTTTGCCGGCGATCGTTTGGCCCGCGCGGTGGACCGGGCCGAGAAAATCAAATCGGAAATTGCCGGAAGCGCGTACACGATGCCGCAGGCGGCGCTGAAGTTTGTATTGGCCGAGGAAGCGGTGGGCACCGTCATCGCGGGCATCCGCAACGCGAACCAGGCCCAGATGAATTGCACGGTGAGCGAGCTGCCGGATATGCCGCTGGAACTTCAGAAGAGGCTATGGGAGCACAACTGGCGGCGGGCGTTTTGGTATGCGGGGAAGTGAGGACATCCATGTTCATCCATCACGTTTATTTCTGGCTGAAAGCGGGCACGCCGGCAGCGGCGAAGGAAAGACTGGTGGCGGATTGCCGCTCGCTTCTGAGTCGAATCCCGGGAGTCAAGCAGTTGTGGGCGGGCGAGCCGGCCGGCACGGCGCGGGATGTCGTCGATAATTCATACGCGGTTGCGCTGGCGGTCGTGTTACCGGATGCGGCGGCGCATGACGTGTATCAGAAACACGCACTTCACCTGGAATTCATCGACCGGAACAAGGCGCATTGGCGGCGCGTGCGCGTGTACGATTTCAGCGGCTGATGCGCAGCAGCCCGCACAAAGGTTACGCCGCTCCGGCCGCTTTCCCGGCAAGATGGCCGGTTGCCCATGCCCATTGAAAATTGAACCCGCCGATTCGGCCGTCGCAGTCGAGCATCTCGCCGACCAGATACAAACCGGGGACCTTTCGCGATTCCATCGTGCGGTAGCTGATCTCGTCGAGGGGCACGCCGCCGGCGGTGACTTCCGCGTAATTCCAGCCGCGGTGCCGAAGGATCGGCAATGGAAGCGCCGTCAGGGAACCAACGAGCTGTCGCCGCGCCTGGCGAGATAATTGCCCGCAGACGACAGCCGGGTCGATGCCGGCGTGAATGACGATGGCCTTGGCGAGACGCTGGGGCAATCGCGTTGCAATGGCGCCGGCGAGGGACATCCGCGCCCGCGATGACGCCAGATCGACCAGCCACTTCTCGACGGTTTCAAAACTTTCCGGCGGCAGAAGATTGCATTCCATCCGCGCTTGCGCGCCCGATTCGTGCGCCATCACCCAATGACGACTGGCATCCATCGCCACGGGCCCGCTGATGCCGAAGTGCGTCCAGAGCAGGCTTCCCCGGCGGCGGTCGATGAGCCGGCCGCCGGCGAACGTCTGAAGCTGCACCTCCTGTGCGATTCCAGCCAGGCCGGCGTGGAAGAATTTCTCTTCCAGCACCAAGGGCACCAGCGCCGCGTAGGTTGGCGTGAGACTATGCCCCAGGCGGCGGGCGATTTCCCATCCCGATCCATCACTGCCGCTGCGCGGAAGCGAACGCCCGCCGGTGGCGATGACCACGCGAGCGGTCCGAATGCTTCCGCCGTCATGCTCAACCGTGAAATGCGGATCCAGTGAAGTTGGCGGTGATACTCCGTTCACGCGGACGCCGCAGAGGATTTCGACTCCCAATTCGCCGCACCGGCGCAGCAGCGCGTTGAGGACCACGCGAGCGGAGTCCGCCACCGGGAAAAGTTTCCCCGTCTCTTCGCGCTTCAGTTGCACGCCCATCGAAGCGAACCAATCGACCGTGGCCGACGCGGGAAAGGCCGCCAGGATGTTGCGCACGACCGGGCGAGAGCCATTGAAATCCTCCGGGGTGACCGAATCATGGGTGACGTTGCAGCGCCCGCCGCCGGAGACCAGAATCTTGGCGCCCAGCGTTTTAGCGCCGTCGAGAAGGACGATGCGGCGGGCTGCGCTGGTCGCCTGTGCCGCGAAGATCGCCGCCGCCAGCCCGGCCGCCCCGCCGCCGATGATTGCCACGTCCGCTGTGTCCGTCATAACACCTTAAACTGAAGAATAACCTCAACGGAGCTTCGCCCATCGAAGTTTGGCCGATCGCGACCGAGGATTGAGTTTCTGCTCCGCATCATCGGCCACCACGGGGTCGGGACTGACTCGGCTGTAGATGCCGCCGCGCAGGCCGTCGCGAAATGCGCTCTTCACGCGACGGTCTTCGCCGCTGTGAAAGCTGACGACAGCGGCGACGCCGCCGGGGTTGAGACATTTTGGAACGACCGCGAGCAGCCGATCCAGGTTGGCCAACTCGCGGTTGACCAGGATGCGCAGGGCCTGGAAAGTTCGGGCGGCTGGATGAAGCTTCGCCCCGGCGGCTCGCTTGAGCGTGAAGTCGCGCGCCTGGCAAACGATGGCGGTCAATTCCTGGGTCGTGGTGATGGGACGGAATTTTCGGCGCTGGGCGACAAGCTCGGCAATCCGCGGCGCGTCGGTCTCGTCGCCGAGTTCCAGCAGCGCCGATTCCAGCTCATGTTGTGGGATTTGGTTAATGATCGCCGCGGCGGCGCGGCCGCGCGTGGGATCCATCCGCATATCCAGCGGCCCGGGATGACGGTAGGAAAATCCGCGGGACGGATCATCGATCTGCGGACTGGCCACACCAAGATCGGCCAGCACTGCGTCCACTCGATCCACGCCGGCTTGGGCGAGTATCGTCGGCAGGGCCGCGAAGTTGGCGTGATGCAGCTCGAACAGGCCGCCGATTTTCGCAAGCGTCTCCCTCGCGAGTGCAATGTTGGCGGGGTCGAAATCGATTCCAATCAACCGGCCGGTCGGCGCGATCCGCTCCAGAATTGCCGCCGAGTGGCCGCCGAGGCCCAAGGTGCAGTCCACGACAATCTGACCCGGGCGGGGCCTGAGAATATCCAGCAGCGCGCCGAGCAGCACGGGAACATGGCGTGTATCGCGATTCATAATTTTCCACGCAAGCTTGCTGGATGATGTGTCGATATGCTATACTGTTCAAGTCAACTGCCCGCCTGACCCTTCACGAAGCATTGCCCTCAAGGCACATTCCTGATTGTTCTGAGCTCAGTTGCAGCGCATCTACCGGCATTTCTTCGGCGTTTAGCCGTGGCCCTTGCGGTGCGCATTGTCCACCCAAAGGACCGTTCATGAAATTCGCTGATTTGCGGCTCGCCGAGCCGCTGCTCCGCGCCGTTGCCGCGGAAGGCTACACACTTGCCACGCCCGTTCAGGCGCAATCGATTCCCCACGTACTCGCCGGGCGCGACCTGCTGGGTTGCGCCCAGACGGGCACAGGAAAGACGGCCGCGTTCGCGCTGCCGATCCTTCATCGTCTTAATTCCGCGCCATCGCCGGCCGGGCGCGGGGCGCGGGCACGCTGTCTGGTGCTTTGTCCGACGCGCGAGTTGGCGAGCCAGATCGCCGGGGATTTTCGCACCTATGGCAAACACGTCCGATTTCGCATGGCCGTGATCTTCGGCGGCGTGAATCAAAACCCGCAGGTGCAGGCGTTGCGCCAGGGCGTGGATATTGTGGTCGCGACGCCGGGCCGGCTGCTCGATCTCATGGGCCAGGGCCACGCGGACCTGCGCGGCGTGGAGACGCTGGTGCTGGACGAAGCGGACCGAATGCTCGACATGGGCTTCATCCACGACATTCGAAAGATCGTTTCCCGTCTGCCGGCGCAGCGTCAGACGCTGCTGTTCTCGGCGACGATGCCGCCGGAAATCCGCCGGCTTGCCGATTCGCTTTTGCGCAACCCGGCGGGCGTGCAGATCGCGCCGGCCTGCTCGACGGCCGACGGGATCAAGGAATCGGTTTACTTTGTTGAGAGGCGCAACAAGCCCGCTTTACTCGCGCATCTGGTCGGGAAGTTGCCGATGTCGCGGGCCATCGTCTTCACGCGCACCAAGCACGGCGCGGACCGGGTGGTTCGGCAGCTGCAAGGTTACGGGATCCGCTCGGAAGCCATCCACGGCAACAAGAGCCAGAATGCCCGGCAACGCGCCCTGGAAAACTTCCGGGCGAGCAAGACGCCGGTGCTGGTGGCGACGGACATCGCGTCGCGCGGAATCGACATCGACGACGTATCGCACGTGGTGAATTTCGACGTGTCGCATGAGCCGGAAACGTACATTCACCGCGTCGGCCGCACGGCCCGAGCGGGGGCGACGGGCGAAGCTGTTTCCTTTTGCGATCGCGAGGAACGGCCGAACCTAAAACTCATCGAGAAGCTGATCCGTCGATCCATTCCGGTCAGGAACGACCATCCGGTTTATCAAGGCGAGCCGGCGAACGCATCTCCCCCGCCGTTTCATGCGGCGCCTCACGCGCCGCCCCATGCCCTACGCCATGTGCCTCACGCAGCGCCTCACGCGCCGGCGATGAGAGGACATCAGACCGAGACCAAGCGCCGGTTTGGGCCGGCCTCGGTTCATCCGCGCGATAGGGGACGACGGCAGGTACATGCATGATCTCGCTGCCTGCCGGGATTGTCTGAGTCTGGCATTTCCAATCAGCGCATGACCGGCGGATTGTGGCAAAGCCCAAAATCGCTTAATCTTTTATGCAGCGGCGGAAGGTCACTCGCCCGCGGGAAAACGGTATATTTTCCGCGGGAGTAAACGCTTACGTTGGACGTGAACAATGACGGCAACCCTCAGCGGCGAAGTCAGCGAACCCGGCGCCCCGCGGTGGACCGCTAAATGCCTGGGCTTTCTGTTATCTTTGCTCATCTTTGTGCCAGATTGCTTCGCCATCGGCCAGCAACGATATGTCGAGAATTCTGCGCAGAGCGGTGATTTCGCCATCGTGCAGGCGAAGACCGCGGCGAATCTTTACGTGGATTCGGACGACTATGCCGGCGTTGTGCGCGCGGTGAATGATTTGCAGGCCGATATAGGCCGCGTCACCGATTGCACCGCGGCGATCGTTCATGACGAAGCGGGGCTGGGGAGCCACGCGATTATTGTGGGGACCCTCGGGAAGAGCCGAATCATCGATCGGCTGATCCACGATGGGAAGATCGATCCGCGGCAAATCGCCGGCAAGTGGGAATCTTTCTTTCTCCAGGTCGTGCCCGCGCCGCTGCCAAATGTGGCGGATGCTTTGGTCATTGTTGGAAGCGACAAGCGCGGGACCATTTTCGGCATTTATGATCTTTCCGAGCAGATGGGGGTGTCCCCCTGGTATTGGTGGGCGGATGTTCCTGTGGCGCATAAGGATGCGATTTTTGTGAAGCCCGGGAAATACGCGCAGGGGCCGCCGACGGTGAAGTATCGCGGAATTTTTTTGAATGATGAAGCGCCGTCGCTCACCCGCTGGGTGAAGGAGAATTACGGCGGTTATGACCATCGGTTTTATGAAAAGGTCTTCGAGTTGCTGCTTCGGCTGAAGGCGAACTACCTCTGGCCGGCCATGTGGAACAGCGCGTTCAACGAGGACGATCCGCTGAATCCGAAGCTGGCGGATGAATATGGGATCGTGATGGGCACGTCGCATCACGAGCCGATGGTTCGGGCTCAGCAGGAATGGAAGCGGCACGGCAAAGGGCCGTGGAATTATGCGACCAATGAGGAAACGCTTCGCGCGTTTTGGGACGCGGGTATTTTGCGCAACAAGGATTACGAGAGCATCATCACGATCGGTATGCGCGGCGACGGCGACATGCCGATGGTCGAGGGGGGCGATATGTCCGCCAACGTCGCCCTGCTGGAAAGAATCGTGGCGGATCAGAGGAAGATCATCGCGAATCGGGTCAATCCGGATCCGTCGAAGGTGGCGCAGCTTTGGGCGCTGTACAAGGAGGTGCAGGAGTATTACGAGAAGGGAATGCGCGTTCCCGACGATGTCACGCTGCTCTGGTGCGACGACAACTGGGGAAATATTCGCCGGCTGCCTACGGAGGCCGAGCGCGCCCGCGGCGGCGGGGCCGGGATTTATTATCACTTCGACTACGTCGGCGGACCGCGGAATTACAAATGGAACAACACCAACCCGATCTCCAAGGTTTGGGAGCAGATGACGCTGGCGCACAGTTACGGGGCGGATCGGATATGGATCGTGAACGTCGGGAGTCTCAAGACCAAAGAGTTTCCCATCGAGTATTTTCTGAGTTTGGCGTGGGACCCCGGGAAATGGACCCATGACAACAACCTGGAATACACCCGGCTGTGGGCCGAGCGGGAATTCGGGCCGGAACACGCCGCGGAGATTGCCGACCTGATTTCCAAATACACGAAATATAACGGCAGATGTAAGCCGGAACTGCTCAGCCCGGATACGTTCAGTCTGGTGAATTACCAGGAAGCGGACCGGGTTGAAGCGGATTTCAAATCGCTGACGGACAAGGCGGAGGAAATCCAGAGCCGCTTGCCGGATAACGCGAAGGATGCGTTTTACGAACTGGTGCTGCACCCTGCCAAGGCGTATGCCACGGTGGCCGATCTGTACATCGCCGTGGCGAAGAACCGGCTGTACGCAAGCCAGGGACGGGCCAGCACCAACGATTTTGCGGACCAGGCGAGGGCGCTGTTCAAGGCGGACCAGGACATGTCGGATTATTACAACCACGTGCTGGCCGGCGGCAAGTGGGACCACATGATGGATCAGACGCGGATCGGTTATAGGGGCTGGCAGCAGCCGCCGAAGAATTCCATGCCCAGGGTCACCGAGATCGATGTGCCGAAGGAAGCGAAGATGGGGGTGGCGGTAGAAGGTTCGGCGCTGGCGTGGCCGGGGGCGGAGGGCAATCCTGTTCTTGCGGAGATCGACGCCTTCAATCGTCAGAGCCGATATATCGACGTGTTTAACCGAGGGCGGACGCCGTTTGAATTCACGGCCACCGCTAGCGAGCCGTGGATCGCTTTGAGCCGCGCTCAAGGCTCCGTCGATAAAGAGCTGCGCCTTTGGGTGAGCGTTGATTGGAGCAAAGCGCCCGCGGGATCAAACAGCGGCAGCGTGATCATCGCCGGTCCGAATGCTGATCTGGTTACAGTCACCGTCAAGATCGTGAACCCGACGGAAGTTACCCGGGATACGCTGCACGGATTTGTGGAGACCGAGGGATGCGTATCAATCGAAGCGGAACATTTCACGGGAAAAACCGACACCGGCTCGGCCCGGTGGGATCGGATTGAGGATTATGGCCGCACGCTGTCGGCCATGACGATATTCCCCGACACCGCGGCGAGCGCTGGGCCGCCGCTGAATTCGCCCTGCCTGCAATACAGGATGTATCTGTTTGATCCCGTTGCGGTGGATGTCTATGCGATGATTGCGCCGACGCAGGCGTTCGTTCCCGGCCGGGGTCTGCGGCTGGCTATTTCCTTTGACGATCAGCCGCCGCAAGTGATCGACGCGCTGGCGAACACTACGCAGCAGGACTGGGAACACATGGTGAAAAACAATATTCACGTCGTTGAATCGAGGCAGACGATCTCGAAATCCGGATATCACGTTCTGAAGTTCTGGATGGTCGATCCGGGCGTGGTGCTGGAGAAGCTTGTCGTCGGCTTGGGAGGAGTCAAACCCAGCTATCTGGGTCCGCCGGAAAGTTATCATCGTATCGGGGAAAACGTGGGAGGATGACGCGAAAATGAACGGCGAAAACGGATCGAAACTCTGGCTGCGGTACGCCCCGCTGGGGCAGTATGCGGATCGCTACCGGGGGCTGGTGCGTCGGATCAACGTTCCGGGCCAATCCGCCACCGCGCGAATCATTCGAGACGAGCTGATGGCGGGGCTTTCATCCTTGTTGGGCAATTCCATCGCGGCGGGCGACAGCCAATTGGACGATGGCGATATTGTGGCCGGCACGCCGGGCACTTGCGACATCGTCCGCGGCCTCGGATGGAAGGAAGATTTGTCCGCGGCCGGGGACGAGGGATTTGTCATTCGATCGGCTCAAGTTGGAAATCGCCGCGCGACGGTCATCGCATCGAACACGGAGGTTGGCGCTCTTTACGGCGCTTATCATTTTCTGCGCCTGATTCAGACGTGCGCTCCGATCACGCCGCTATCCATCGCCGAGCGGCCAAGGGTTCAACATCGGTTGCTGGACCATTGGGATAATCTGGACGGCTCAATCGAGCGCGGTTACGCGGGGAAGTCGCTGTGGCGTTGGGAGGAATTGCCGGAAACACTGAGCCCCCGCTACCTCGACTACGCTCGCGCCAACGCATCCATCGGAATCAATGGCTCGGTGCTCAACAACGTCAATGCCGATCCCCGCATCCTTTCCGCCGAATACCTGCGTAAAGTCGCCGCCCTTGCGGATCTCTGGCGTCCTTACGGAATTCGCGTCCACCTATCGGTGAATTTCGGCAGTCCCCGGCAGATCGGGGGACTGACAACCAACGATCCATTCGATCCGGCAGTTGGGCGATGGTGGCGGGAAAAGGCCGGCGAAATCTATCAACTGATTCCCGACTTCGGCGGCTTTCTGGTCAAAGCGAATTCAGAAGGTCAGCCCGGCCCGCAGGATTATGGCCGGACGCACGCCGACGGCGCCAATGTGCTGGCGGATGCCGTGGCGGAGCACGGCGGGATCGTGATGTGGCGAGCGTTTGTCTACAACGAGCAGGTCGATCCCGATCGGATCAAGCGGGCGTACATTGAATTCACCGCTCTGGACGGCAAGTTTCGGCCGAATGTGACGGTGCAGGTGAAGAACGGCCCGCTGGATTTCATGCCGCGCGAGCCGTTTCATCCCCTGTTCGGCGGGATGACCCAAAGCCCGGTGTCCGCCGAAATCCAGGCCACCCAGGAATATCTGGGCCAATCCAAACACCTGGTGTATCTGGGGACGCTGTGGAAGGAATTCTTCGACTCCGACACGTTCGCGCGCGGGGCGGGGTCCGGCGTCGGGAAAGTCGTCGAGGGGACGATCTATCCGTACCGCCTGAGCGGCATCGTGGCCGTGGCCAACACCGGCACGGATGCAAACTGGTGCGGGCACGATTTTTCGCAGGCGAACTGGTACGCGTTCGGCCGGCTGGCGTGGGATCACGAAATCCCCGCGGAGCACATCGCCGAGGAATGGGTGCACATGACTTTCACCAACGACCCGTCGGCGGTGGACGTCATCCGCGACATGATGCTCTCCTCACGCGAAACCTATGTGAACTACACCATGCCGCTGGGCCTGCACCATCTCATTGGCGGCGATCATTACGCGCCGATGCCGTGGAATGGCGACGCGCCGCAGCGAGACTGGACGGCGACGTATTACCACCGGGCTGATGCAAAGGGCATCGGCGTGGACCGGACCCGACGCGGCGACAACGCGGTGAGTCAGTATTTCCCTCCAGTTCGGGATGAATTCGATGATCTGGCTCGATGTCCCGAGAGATTCCTGCTGTGGTTCCATCGGGTCGCCTGGGATTACAAAATGCGCTCCGGCAAAACTCTTTGGCAGGAATTGTGCGATAAATATTACCAGGGACATCGGCAGGCATTGGCGATGCAGGCGACCTGGAAATCGCTGGCGGAAAAGATCGACCCGGATCGGCATCTGGCGGTTTCAAAGCGGCTGGAGATACAGGTGGCTGATGCTGCGAAATGGAGGGATACTTGTCTTCAGTATTTTCAGCGGTTTGGCGGGATGCCGATCGTTGTGCCGTAGACGGTCAAGAAACGCGCTCCCCTTCGGGTCGCGGCTAAACTTCAGAGTCCTTCGGTATTCAGGTCGCCGTTGCATTGGATGGCGGCGCCATCGAACAGAATGATTTTATCCTTCTGCAAATTGGCGACCGTTTCGAGCGGGTCGTGGTGGGTGATGATGAATCGCGATCGAAAGCCCGGGGAGATCTGTCCGATCGGTTCGGCGAAGTTCAAAGTTGACGCGCTGACTCCCGTGCAAGCGCGCAAAACCGCCATGGGGGGCATGCCGGCGCGCTCCATCTGGCAAAGTTCCTCCAAAAAGCCCGTGCCGTGAGGCACGCCGCACGAACCGGAATCGCTGCCGGCGATCACCTTGACTCGCATCGCGTGGGCCTGGCGAAGCATCTGCTGATGGGATTCGATGATCCGCTTGAGATGGCTCACGACCTGATCGTCCCAGCGAAGATCGGCGGCGCGATCGATTTGAAGTTGGACCGGCGCCAACGTGGGAACCCAGGCGATCTGTCGATCGCGCATCCTGGCAAGCTGGTCTTGCGTGATGAAGAAGCCATGCTCGACCGTGGTGACGCCTCCGGCGATGGAATTCTCGATTCCTTGGGTTCCCGAAGCGTGGGCGAATGTCTGTAGGCCGTGGCTGGCGGCGGCGCGCACCAGGTCCGCCACTTCGGCGGCGGGCATCTGCGGCGGCACGGTGACCTGGCCGACTTTGAAATCGATGATGCCGCTGACCAGCAACTTGATTCTGTCAGCGCCGGCGGCCACGCGGGCAGCGACGCAATCGGCGGGGCTGGCAAAATCCTCGATCGGCTCGCCCATGAATGACCCGTAACGCCCGCGGTGGTAAATGGCCGGGCCGGGACTGTCAATCCACGGCGTCGCGGCCATCTTGCCGCGATGTGTCTTGCACTCGGCCGCCAGGGCCAATCCCACGCCGTATCGGTCGCCGGCATCGCGCACGGCCCCTATGCCGCATTGCACGATCTTCGGCCAGCGCGCCTGGGCCCGCGATAACATCCACTGGGGCGGGTTCTTCAAATACAGCTCGCGTTCCTGAGTGCCGATCGGAGTCCCCTCAAGAAAACAATGGGCGTGGGCCTCGATCAGGCACGGAAGCAACGTAGCGTTCGGGAGAATGGCGTCGGGAGCATTTTGCCCTTCAATGAGATCTTGCCGGCTTGGAGCCTTTCCGTCCGCTGCCACGAAGCGAATCTGCCCCGCATCGAAAACAATATCAGCGCTGGGAAGCGGACGATCCGAAACGCCGTCGATGAGCCGACCCACCCGGAGCCAAACCGGCCTGCTCCTGGAGAGCAGGGCCACCTGGTCCAGCTTGGCCAGATCGGAATCTCGCGGAGGATTAGACGGCATCATGTTCATTAAAGAGATCGATGATCTTGGCCGCCTGTCGAAAACCGGCTTCTTCCTGCGTCTCGCCAACGGCGGGCCGGCCGCATTCGAGAGCCTCGGCCACGAGACGGACGTATCGGTCGCCGGGGTCGAGGAGGCGCAGGTTCTTTTCCGGATTGCCCAGGACGAAATCGAGCCCGGCCGCGGCGGCCAGCGTGAGATAGGCGCTTTCGACGCGCTCGCGGATGTGCCTTGGCATTCCGAAGGAGAAATTGGTCAGGCCGACGGATAGATGCACGCCGGTCATGCTCGGATCGGCGCGGATTCGCCGCATCGCGTCCAGCCCCATGTTGACCAGTCCATAGGTATCAGCCCCGACCGGGGCCAGCCCGGTATCGATAATGATCTGCTCGCAGCTTCGCGAGGCTTTTGTCTGAAGCATCTCCACGAGCTGCTGAGATGCGCCGTAAACGTCGTCGGCGGACAAACATTGCGCGGAGCCGCCGTCAACGAATTTCTCCGAGGCCATGCCAATCACCATGGTGTCGTGCGCGGCAGCGAGTTCCAGCATTTCCGGTAAATTGCGCCGTGACGCGGCGACGGAGTTAAGAATCGGCCGGCCGCCTTTGGATCGATCGTAGATCTGCAAACAGCGGCGATGGAATTCCACGGACGGATTGTCGAAGGAGAGCGGAACGCGGGTGACTTCCTGGATCGCGGGAATCAAATCGGGAAGAAAATCGTACATGTCCTTGGGGGTGACCCGCATGGATTGCGTGCCGTCGATATTGAGCGTCAGATAGTCGGCTCCCAGGTCGGTCTGGAGCTTGGCCAATCGCTGATAACCAGCCAAATCGCGGTTTTTCCACGCCCGCGCCGCGCGCGCGAACGAGCTGTTCATCAATTCGCCGATGAGCTTAAATGGACGCCGAGTCGGCGGCGACGCGATCTTTTGCGATGGTTGGGTTGCGGACATCCGATGCTTTCTCGCTTTCTCGAGTAGCGGCGTGGTCCCGGCCGAGCAACGCGTTTGCCCAGCTGGAGGTTCCGCGTAATGATTCGTCCTGAATGACCGGGGCGTGGGCCAGCAGGGTTTGCTCGCGGCCTTCGTATTTGAGCCGGTCATACGCCCGACTCCAGATACATTCGAAATCATGGACTTCACACTTGCCGTCGCGCGTGCCGCCGCAGGGTCCGTTGCGCTGATTCTTGGCGCACTGGGATTCCGGACACAGGAAGGCGATGTCGGGCAACGAGCAATCGCCACAATCTTTGCAGCGAAACATCGCGGATTTGCTGGCGTGTTCCAGGATGCGCAGCGACCTGGGGCCCTGGCAGCTGTTGGATGAAGCGGCGTAAATCCGTCGGCCCAGCTTGTGGAGCGGCGTCCCCGACGTGAAGACGGCTTGGTGGACCATCTTGCTGAAGCGATATCCCAACGTCAGGTTGTGTGTTGGCTGGCGGCGCTTGAGGGACTCTTCATAATCGGGATGCAATCGTGACGCGTCGGCAAGGCCGGTCTGGGGGTCGGTCCCGAAGTAGCAAAACTCATTGGGCAGGGAATACTGGATTTCCCGGGCGAATTGCTTCCAGTCGTCCGGGGCAAAGGACGATTCGATGTCGAGGATTGCGTGCACGTCATCGATGGCGTGAACCCCGCCGAGATAACCGCCGGCGAAGCCCAGGCCGCGAAAAATCGCCAATTGTTTGGCGGCGAGTTCCCTGAAAAAAGCGGCCCCGCGATCCGGAGAGGCGGCGCGTCTTTGGCACTCGTCGAACAAACGATCGCTGATGACCACGCCGGGAATGGTCTGCCCGCGGAAAAACTTTGCGACGGCGGCGGTCAGCAGAAAGACGTTTCCGATGAGGGGAACGTGTCCGATCCCGCGGCGGCGCATGTAACAGAGCATCTCGTGACTTTTTCGCGCGTCGTAACCGATCTGGGCGATAATGAACTTCGCGCCGCATGCGATTTTCTTTTCGAGCTTTAGAAGTTGAGGGACGACTTCGTTTTCGCGTCGTTTGAAGTTTGTCGCGACCGCCCCGGTGAAAAAATTGGTGGCCTGCATGGTTTGCGGCTCGCCGTTGTGGCCCAGCTTTGGCCGCGACAGGCCGCGATTCATTTCGTCCAGCATGGTCAGCAGGCCGACCGAATCGATGTCGAAGACGGGTTTGCCGCACCCGTGATAACCGGCGGCGGGGTAGTCGCCGCTGAGGGCGAGGATATTGAGGAAGCCTTCGCTGGCGAGTTCCCAGGCTGCGCTCTCCAGCCCGTTGCGGTTGAAATCCTTGCACGAGAGATGGATCAACACCTCCTTGCCGGCATAGAGGATGGGCTTGCCCAGTGCGACGGGGCTGAGTTGGGGATTGCCGCCGGCGTTGTCGGTGATGGAAACCCAATCGACCCGGTCGCAATGGACCAACTCGCTGGCGAAAGAGCGGGTATGGACGGCCTGACGCTCTTGCATCGTGCCGCGCGTGGTGACCAATTCCAGACCGAGCAGGAATCGGGTGCGATCGGTGAGCATTTCACGCAGCGTGTACATGCCAGGCCCTATCGGTCATGGGTCAGTTTGAATGCTTTAACAGAGCCGGGCCGTGACTTCGGCCGTGTCATTTCAATTTGACCCGGCAGCGCATTCCGATTGCCGATTTGGGATTCGACCAAAGCGGCTCAGATGATTATAATACCTATTTATAGTAAACGTTTACGTTGGTCAAAATTGCTTAAGATTGGCCTTCGGGCACAATGAGAGGAACCGACATGCTTCCGGAGCAATGGGAAACATTCAAACGGGCCGCCCGCCTTGAGAAGATGGATAAGGTCCCGATGGCCATGATCGTCGATAGCCCGTGGATTCCCGGCTATTTGGGGATCAAACACATGGACTACTATCTAGACCCGGAACTGTGGTTCCAATCGAACCTCAAGATCATGCGGGAGTTCCCGGACATCATTTTTGTTCCAAGCTGGTGGATGGAATATGGGATGGCCGCCGAGCCGTCGGTGCTGGGGGCCAAAATCAAGTTCTGGCAGGACAATACGCCGAGCGAATACCACACGCTGTACCGCCTGGAGGACATCGAGAATTTTCCCGAGTATGAAGTCGATGCGGACGCCTTCGCGGCGCTGACGCTGCATCGCATCAAAATGCAGAAGCAGCGCATTTTGGATCACGGTTACATCCTGCCGCTGGTCACGTCGCGCGGCCCGCTGTGCACGGCGGGATTCGTCCGCAGCACGACCCACCTGATGGTGGAACTGGTCGAAAACCCCGAGGGGTGTCACAAGCTGATCGATCTTTGCACGCGGGTTATCATCGATTGGCTCAAGGCGCAACACAAAGCGATGGGCGATACGGTCGAAGGCATTTTCATCCTGGATGACATCGTCGGATTCATCAACGAGGAGCACTATCTTGAATTCGCGCATCCGTATCTGAAACGCATCTGCGATGCTTTTCCAAAGGATTGGGTCAAGATTTACCACAACGACGCGGAAGTGGATGCGTGCCTGGACCATCTGCCGGACTGCGGGTTCAACGTGCTGAATTGGGGAAAACAAAAAGACATCCGCGAGGTCAAGCAGAGGGTCGGCCACCGGATGTGCCTGATGGGCAATGTGAACCCGCTGGAGGTCGCGGTGCGCGGGACACCGGGGGAAGTGAAGGAAGCCACGCTGGATGTCCTGGAGGGGGGTGGAGGCCAGGGGATGATCCTTTCAGTAGGCGGGGGCACCAGCCCCGGCATGCCGCGGGAGAACTTTTTGGCCATGCTCGAAGCGCTTCAGGAATTCAACGCCAAAGGCGTCTCCTCCGCCGGGAGCGCACGATGATCGACTACGCTGTGATGAATCAATGCCTGTACGAAGGCAAGGCGAAGGAAGTCGAGCAGATGACCAAGGATGCCCTGGCCGAGGGCCGGAGCGTGCAGGAAGTGCTGAATGAGGGTTTGATCGCCGGAATGAGCGTCGTCGGCGAGGATTTCAAGCATAACATCCTGTATGTGCCGGAAGTGCTGATTGCGGCGCGGGCGATGAAGGCGGGGATGGCGGTCCTCAAGCCGCTGCTGAGCAAAGGCAGCGCTTCGGAGCGCGTCGGGGTGCTGCTGATGGGCACGGTGCGCGGCGATTTGCACGACATCGGAAAGAACCTGGTCTGCATGATGGCCGAGGGGGCGGGATTCGAGGTTTACGATATCGGCGTGGACCAGAGCGTGGAGAAGTTCATGGCGGCGGCGGATAAAGTCCATCCGACGATCATCGGCATGAGCGCGCTGCTGACGACCACGATGACGTACATGAAGACCGTGATCGACGGCTTCAAGGCGGCCGGCCGCGGAGACATCAAGATGGCGATCGGCGGAGCGCCGATCAGCCAGATGTTCGCCGACGAGATCGGCGCCGACGGATACGGACAAAACGCCTCCAGCGCCGTCGATTTGTTCTTACAACTTGCCAAGAAGAATTGACCATTATGGCCACATACAAAATCCTTTACTGGCAGGACATTCCCTCGCAGATCAAAGTCGAGGACGGCCAGGATGAGATCAGTCTTGAGCTGCCGCCGAAGTTTATGGAGCGGATCGACAAGGTAGCGCACCAGAAGGGCCTGCGGAGCGCGGATGATTATCTGGCACAATGGCAATGGAGCGAGGAACAAGAGCGTGACGGCACCGCCCAGGAGGTGGCCGAGGCCGTGAAAGCGGAACTCCTTGCGAAAGCCGACTGGTAGAGCGTTTGTAAAATGGCGGTGGCGCTTACCATCAACGGACGCTCGACGCAGGCTGCGGCCGGCCCCTCTCTGTTTGATTACGCGGAACAACTTGGCGTTCGGGTTCCGACCTCCTGTCAGAAGCAGGGCAAGTGCAAAGAATGCATGATGGAAGTCGTCGAGGGAATGAACTGTCTCTCGGCGCCCACGGAAGAAGAGCGGCACCTCAAGGGTAATTTCCGCCTGTCCTGCCGATGTCACGTCGTGGCCGAGGCCGGACAAGTTCGCTGCCACACGATGCGCCGCGGACAGATGCGAATCGAGCGGCATGCGCTGGGACTGCCGATAAATTCTCAAAAGATGGAACTGGACCCGGCGGTCAGGCGCGAAGGGGATCGCATCCTGATCGACGGAGCGGAAATTGATCGCTCGTCGGGTCCGATTCACGGCATCGCCATGGATCTGGGGACGACGACGGTGGTCGTTCGGCTGCTGAATCTCGAAACCGGCGAGCTGATCGCCGACGCGTCGTTTGAGAACCCGCAGCGGTTCGGCGGGTCGGATGTGATGTCGCGCATTTTCTACGACACCAACAACCGCGGGAAGCTGCTCATGCGCGTGCTTGCCGGCTATTTGAGCCATGTCATCGAGGAGTTTCCCGTCGATCCGAAATCCATTTACGAAATGGTGGTGGTCGGCAACTCCACGATGCGCGACCTGTTCTTTCGGCAGAACGTTTATTCGATCGGACAGAATCCCTACCAATCGATCAGCGAAATCGAGATGGCCCAGGGCAAGCGCGCGACGACCAGCCTGAGCGATACGGCGCGGCGGTGCCTGCTGCCGATCCATCCCAAGGCGCGAGTGTATGGAGCGCCGATCATCAGCGGGCATGTTGGGGCGGATGCGGCGGCATGCCTGTTGGCGGTGAATGTGGCGCACGAGGATCGGCTGGTCGCCGTCATGGACATCGGCACCAATACGGAACTGATCCTGGGCAATAAGCGGCGGATTCTGGCGGCATCGTGTCCGGCGGGTCCGGCGTTCGAGGGCGGGGCGATCTCCTGCGGAATGCCGGCCCTCGACGGCGCGATCGAGGAGGTTGCCATCAGCGCCGACGGAACCTTCCGGCTGGGGGTGATCGGTAATGTCGCCCCGGAGGGAATCTGCGGATCGGGTCTGGTGGACTTGATGAGCGAATTGCTCCGGACCGGCCGGATGAATGAGGTGGGCCGATTCGAGGACGGCGCGCACCGCATCACGCTCGACGAACAACACGGGATTTTTCTTCTTGAGAGCGACGTCAATGAGCTGGCCCAGGCCAAGGGGGCCAACGTCGCGGGGCTGCACACGGTATTCAGCAACTACGGCATCGACTTCGACGACGTGGAGGTTTTCTATCTGGCGGGCGGATTCGGACGGAATTTGAAAACGGAAGCCGCCCGGCGAATCGGGCTGATTCCCAACATCCCGGATGCAAAAATAGTGCAGGTCGGCAACGCCGCGATTGAAGGGGCTTGCATCGCCCTGCTTTCACGGGCCAGGCGCGCGGAGCTGGAAAAGCTTGTGAAGAAGGTGGAGCACTGCCGGCTGGAAACGCATCCGCGTTTTTTCGATTTTTTCGTCGAGGGCTGCCAGTTCAAGCCCATGGAATCGACCAATCCGGTCGCGGGATGAGGACGGATGATCGAACTGCTGGACGCATTTCCAGACGTCAACGTTGAGCCGGCGGAATACAAGCGGCTCTTGGGGTATCCGCGCGACAGCGTGCTCGAGGGGCGAGCCCGCGAACTCGCGGATTGGGCCCGACAATGGTACGCGCAGAACGGCCAGCCGTGGGTTTATGCCCGGCAATCCGAAAGCCTGTCGATCCTCAACGGTTCGATTCTGATCGACGGGGTGCCCTTCACCAGCGTGCGATTGCAAAAGACATTGCACGAGGCGGAAGCGCACAGCGCGATTTTGGTAGCCGTCAGCGCCGGCCCCGAGGTCGCCTCCGAAGCGGCGAGACTTTGGAAAGAGGAAAAGCCCGACGAGTATTTCTTCCTGGAAATATTTGGCTCGGCGGTCGTCGAGCACCTGACGACGATGACCGGCGCGAGACTTTGCGCCTGGGCCGAGAATCGTCAAATGAGCATCCTGCCGCATTACAGCCCCGGTTATCCCGAGTGGGATGTCGCCGAGCAGCCGCGGCTGCTGGAATTGATGAAACGAACGGCGACGCAAACGCCCTGCCGGATCGAAGCGCTCGATTCGGGGATGCTGCACCCGAAGAAATCGCAACTGGCGGTGTTTGGAATGACGCGTCGCACCCATCGCGTGCGCCGGCTCACCGCCGATTTGATTCCATGTGAGAACTGTTCATACAGCCCCTGTCAGTATCGGCGGGTCCCGTACGCGCGAGCGACGGGGTATTCCAATTCGATCATTTCATTGCGGACCGCAGAGCCGCCGCCTCAGGCCGCCGCCGCCGTGGCGCTGGATTCACAGGCCAAGTATGTCGTGAACCTCCAAGCCCTGAAACGATGGGCGGAGGAACGGCTGTCATTGACGGCGGGCGAGGATGGCAGCGTCAACGCACTGTTCCGCTACGAAGGAACAACCTGCAGCAACCTGGGGCGCGCGATACGCCTTGACTATCATGTGACGCTGGGGCCGCGCGAGCAGGGTTATCCGATTCGAGACCAGAAATGCGCTCCGGCGCCGGGTGACGAAGGGCATACCTACATGTGCCGGTACATGGCCAATGCCGAGCACCTGATGGTTGCCATCGACCATGAGAAGCCGCTGCTGGGCCAGCCGTTGAACGATGTTCTGACGTGGCAGCGGCCGGCCACTGGCGCGGGGTGTTCGTGTGAAGCCGCGGACCGGAAACACAAATGGGGGCTGGTTCTTGAAACGATTCATTACGCGCTGGTGCAACGAGATAAGGCTTCGCAGGTCGCGGTTACTGCGCGTGAGCCGATGCGCTGAAATATCTCTGGGCAAATTTCAGGAAGACGGGCCAATCAAGCGCGTCGGTGTGGCCGCCATTGTGTTCCCTGAAAGCCAGCTCCCCCGCGTCCAGGGCGACATCAGGAGCCGGCATCACGGTCGTGCCCAAATCCCCTTTGCCGAGCAGGCGGTACACAGGCCCCGCCGCCGCGGCGGCGAGGAATTCACCGTGCGGGTCGGACCACTGATCGGACGTGCCGCCGGTGATCAGGATCGGGCGCGGGGCAACCAGTGCGATCAACTCGTGCGCGTCCACGGGCATGTCGTTCCAATTCCCGGCGTATTTGAGGAAATTGCCCGCCATCCAATGGTATTCACCTTCTCCGGCGACGTTGTCCACGGTCTCGCCCCAGTTGCGGCGAGAAAGTTTCGCGCCGCACTGGCCCGAGCAACTGGAATAGACGATAGCCCATCGCTGATCCAAGGCGGCGGCTAAAAGCGCCTCTTTGCCCCAACGGGAATGTCCCTCGATGCCGATTCTCGTGGCATCGACGGATTTGTCCCTCTGGAAATAATCCATAGCGCGGCTGAGGCCCCACGACCACGCGGCCAGGACGCCCCAACCATCGGGTTGCCGAGGCTTGCCGCCGGAAGTTAGTCCGATGATTCCTCGCGAAAGCCCGGCGCCGCTATCCGGCTGAATGCTCCCGGTATCGACGGAGGCGTATCCCCAGCCCATGGACAGGACCAGCGGAATCGCGCTGAGACCGCCGCCGAATCCGCGAGGGATTGCCGGTCCGGTGGTTGGGGGCCGGCGACCAGGACCGAATCCGCCGCCAAAGCCGCCGACCACCACCATCATCGGCACCGGGCCGGTGGCGCTGGTTGGAAGGTACATCGTGATGGGAATCGTGGGCGTGAGGTTCGGGTTGGCTGAATTGTCGATATGCCCCACGACTTTTTTCATGATGGCCGTGCCTTTGAGGGCATGTGGGTCGGTGCTGGTGACTTCCCACGTCACGGCCGGTGTGTTCGCGGGAATTTTGCCATAAATCTCGGTTGCGAAATCGTCCAGGATTTCCGGCCGACGCAGCTTCCACCAGGTGTCGGCGTCCTTCACGGGCTTTCCGTTCTTCAAGACCATCGGATCGGGAAGCGGGAAGGGATTGGCTTTGGCTTCATCGTAGTTCGACCAGTTTCCCCAACCTGAGCGGACGTAGGTGTTGCGGGCGTCGTCGGTGTAGTTGCTGCTTCTGCCCCCTGCCGGGCGGGTATTCTGCGGCCGTTTCGGATCATCCGCCGCGGGCGGTAATTTGCCCGGCTCGGAGAGATGCAACAAATCCATCATTCGCCGCAGATCGTCCCTTGCGGAAAGGCCCCGGCTGGTCACCGCGGGCAAATCGGGTCTGGTCACCGGACTATCCGCCGCTACGGCAAAAGGGCTCATCAGTGCCGCAACCGCCAGCAGGCAGGCTGAGGGTGGAACCCGGCGTCTTATCTCCGCCATAGGCATTGCTCTTTCCATAGAGTACTTGGCGAAGTCATAGTAAGCGTTTAGCGGTCGGTGTTCCAGCAGTTTCCTTGTCGTCATCATTCGCGGGATGTTGTACAATGCCGCAAGCCGGAAAACCGTGAAAGAGCCCCTACTGGAATCGATCAAGCGCCGCCCTCTCCTTGGAGACGGCGCCATGGGCACACAGCTCATGTTGGCCGGGCTTGAACAAGGCAACTGCGGCGAAGAATGGAATCTGACCCATCCTGAAAAAGTCCTGGCGATTCAACGCCGCTATGCCGAGGCGGGTTCGGACTGCATTTTGACCAATACGTTCGGCGGCTGCCGGATCATGCTCAATCGCCATGGCAATCGGGACAAGGTCGTGGAGATCAACCAGGCCGCGGTGCGGATCGCGCGCGAAGCATTCGGCAAGCGTGAAGGTTATGTCATCGGCGACATCGGGCCCTTTGGCGGGTTGATGGAGCCCTACGGTGATTTCACCGAAGCCCAGGTGCGCGAGGCGTTCAACGAACAGACCAAGGCGCTGATCGACGGCGGCGCGGATGCGATCATCATCGAAACGCAAACCGGGCTGGAGGAATTGGGATTGGCGATCAACGCGGCGCGGGAGGCCGGCGCGCCGTGCGTCATCGGCTCGATGGCCTACGATGTGACGATCGACGGCTCGACGTTCCGCACGATGATGGGCATTGATCCCGAACGGGCGGCGGAATTCATGCAGGAACAGCACGCCGACATCGTCGCCTTGAACTGCGGCACCGGAATGGACATGGTCTGGGCGCGAGCGGCCGTTGAGCGGTACAAACAGGCGACGGATTTGCCGGTCATGGTCCAGCCCAACGCCGGCCAGCCGAAGCTCATCAATATGAAAGTGGTTTACGACCAGACGCCGGCGCAAATGGTCAAAGGCGTGGTGCCGCTGCTGGAGGCTGGGGCGAACATCATTGGGGCCTGCTGCGGCTCAACGCCGGATCACATTCGGTTGTTCCGAACGGCAATCGACGAGTATTTGAAAGTGAAAGCGTGAAAACCAAACTCTGCGACATCAACGCGGCGGCCAAGGAAAAGCTTCCACCACAAGCGGAAGACAAGTCGGGCATAGGGGTTCATTACATCGATGCGTATCTGAAGCCGATGAACACGAAGCTGGAGGATGGAACGCCGGTCAAATGCAAACGTCGCGGCTTGAAAATCACTCTTTCGGTGGGTGCTAAGAAAGGCGAAGGCCTGATGCGCCGGCTGGATGTGAGCAAAGACCCGGTGGTCATGCTCGACGCGGCCTTGCAGGAAGTCGCCAAGTCGGCCGGGATAGAAATCACCTTCGAGGGCGGGGCTATTTTTCTCAACCTTTAGGCCACGACGCGGCCGTGGATGCCGGACGGACCAAGCCGCTCGGCACGGCTGTTGCAGACAGCCCCTCAATCGATAGACTTACCCGCGCAAAGCGGGGGATGAAAAGGAACTCCACCTGTCCATCCATGGCGACTCCCTTGATTGATCCCGAGCTTGTCCAAGAGATCAGAGAGATCGTTCGCCGCGATCTGAAGCTTGCTGCCAATGAGCCGATCCCCCTGGACATGCCGTTCTTCGGAGGCAACGTCGATCTGGATTCATTGGACATGCTGCTGCTGCTGACGAGCATCGAACGGAAGTACGGCATCAAGATTCCCAGCGAAGCGGTGGGGAAGGAAGCCTTTCAAAACCTGGCCTCGTTGGCTGGATATATTCAGCGTAATCGGGCCGCGAACAAAGGATCGCCGGAAATCGACTGGCTGGCGCGATTGCCGCACGGACCGGAATTTAGGTTTGTTTCGCGCGTCGATGAAGTTCGTCCCGGTGAGATGGCGCGCGGCGCGTGGATTGTCTCCGGCAAGGAGCCATATCTGGCGGGACATTTCCCCGGATCGCCCATCGTGCCTGGGGTATTGATTGCCGAGGCGCTGGCGCAAATCTCAGGGATCGCGGGCCCATCCGATAGCGGGCCCGAGGGCAAAGTTGCCCATATCGACGTTCGATTTGAGGCCCCCGCCGTGCCGCCGGTGGAAATCGCGCTGAGTTCGAAAATAGTGCGGGTGCTGGGATCGTTGCAGATGTGCGAGGTGACGGCCCAGGCGGGCCCGACGGTTTTGGCGCGTGGGTCGATCACGCTGCATCGCCGAGAAAAGCCGGCGTGAGACGAACCGGTCCAAGTTGGAGAAACCAGCCCAGTGCCGCGTATCGTTGCGGATGAAATCGCCCCGCCGGGGTCAGGGAAGAAATCCAAGGCCGCGGCCACCGGCGCAAGGAGCAGGGCCGCGCGTTTCTTTCTGGGCCGTCTTTATTTTTGGGCCCGGCACGCGCCATGGATGCTGAAACTGGTGAAGCCCCTCGTGGTTTGGGTGACGGTGCGGTGTTCGGGGGCAATCAGAAACGGCACTCGGGCCAACGCGCGGCGCATTCTAGGGCCCGGCGTTACCCGCGAGCAGTGTGCAGAGTTCACGGCGAAAGTAACCGCCAATTTTTACGACTTTGTGGTCGAGGTGGGCCACTGCGGCGCCATGACTGCCCAGCAGCTTGCCCGGCAGGTTGAATCGGTTCACGGGCATGAGGAATATCTCGCCGCGCGCCGCGCGGGCGGCGGCGCGATCATGCTGACCGCGCATATGGGCTCGTTCGAGGTGGGTATAGCGGCGCTGAGGGCGTACGAGCAGAATATCCACGTCGTGTTCAAGCGGGATGAGATGGACCGGTTTGAGACAATTCGCCGAACGCTTCGAGATACGTTGGGCGTGCACGAGGCGCCGGTGGATGCGGGCTGGGATACGTGGGTGGGCCTGCGGGACGCGCTGGAGAGCAATCATGTCGTCGTCATGCAAGGCGACCGGGCCATGCCGGGACAAAAGGCCCAGTCCGTGCCGATTCTCGGCGGTCATCTGGCATTGCCGCTGGGGCCGATCGTCCTGGCGCAGATCAGCGGCAGCCCGATTGTTCCGGTATTCGTGGTGAGAACGGCCTCCGGGGGAAGTCTGCTGTTCGTCGAATCCGCGATCCGCGTGGATCCAGACGCCAGGCTGATCGACGGCGTCCATCCGCAATTGCTGGCATGGGGGAAGGTGCTGGAAAAGTTTATCGCGAAGTATCCGGAGCAATGGCTGTTTCTCGATCCCGCGTTCGTCGAGGATAATTCACCGACATGAGCCAGGGCGCGACCATTGTGATCAGCGGAGCCGGCCTGGTGACCGGCCTGGGGTTATCGCGCGAGCAGACGTGGGAGTCGGTCCTGCGGGGGCGATGCGCGATGGGTCCGATGAGCGCGATGGAATCGCCGCTCGCCCCGGGAAAGGACGGCGGTCAGGCGGCCGATTTGCCGGAAAATTTCGCTCCGGAACTGCCGCGGGAGGCGCGATATCTGAAGTGGGCGATTGCCCACGCGCTTGAAGAGGCGCGCGTGGACGGATCGCCAGGCGAAGACCGACGGCGATGCGCTTGCTTGCTTGGGACGACGCTGCATGGCATGCGCGCCGCGGGACGATATTTGCGCGGCGGGGACTTAGACGCTTTGCGCGAGTTCATTGCCGGCTGGACGCTCCAATCGGCTATCGACAACTCGGTCATGGGCGGCTGGAATGCGACGACGTGCTCGGCCTGTTCGTCGAGCCTCGGCAGCATCGCTCTTGGCGTGACGCTGCTGCAAAATGGGCAGGCGGACCTGGTGGTTGCCGGCGGATATGACCCGATCAGCGAGTATGTTTGGGGCGGATTCAACAGCCTGAGACTGGTCGCGGAGGGGCCGCTGCGGCCATTTGCGAAGAATCGGCGGGGAATGAAACTGGCGGAGGGCTATGGCATCGTTGTGCTGGAGCGCGCCGGCGACGCGGCGGCGCGCGGGATCAAGCCGCTGGCGGCGATCCTCGGCTGGGGTGAATCGGCGGACGCTCACCATTTGACGCAACCCCACCCACAGGGCGACGGGGCTGTCCGGGCCATCAATATGGCCCTCGGTTTGGCGGGATTGAGCCGATCGGACATCGACCTTATTGCCGCTCATGCCACGGGGACCCCGGACAATGACGCCAGCGAATTTGCGGCGCTGTCGCGCGTTTTTGGAGATCGGCTGCCGGAGGTGCCCGTCGTGGCGTTCAAGAGCCATCTCGGCCACACGCTCGGCGGCGCGGGGACGGTGGAGTTGATCCTGTCGGCAATGGCGATTCGGGATCAGATGGTTCCCGCTTGCGCGAACGTGCGCGGCGAGGAGGTGGAGTTCGAGGGCCTGCGACTGGCTACGGGGCAGGCCCGGTCGGCGCGGATTCGCCGCACGCTCAACATATCGCTGGGCTTCGGCGGCGCAAATACTTGCATGATCCTGGGACCGGCCGAGTCGGTTGCGACGCCGAAAATTGTGGCTGGGCCATCGCCCCAGCGGGAGGTTTTGATTTCCGGAATCGGCCTTGTCCTGCCGGGGATCGTCGGAAACGACGCGTTGCTCGCCCGGCTTGGGAATGATTCGCCGGCGTGGAATCGGGACGCGGGCGGCGTGGGCGATGCCGAATTACTTGGATTGCTCAACGCCCGGCGCGTGCGGCGAATGAGCGATTACGTGAAGCTGACGCTGGCCGCGGCGACGCTGGCGTGTCGCGATGCGGGCATCGAGGACCTTGCCGCGTTCGCCGCTGAATGCGCCGCGATCCTGGGGACAACGCACGGCTCGGTGAATTTCAGCGCGGATTATTACAGACAGATTGTGAAAGAGGGGCTGGTAGCGGCGAATCCCATGCTGTTTGCCGAATCGGTGCCCAATGCCGGGGCAGCCCAGTTGAGCCTGATGCTGGCGCTGAAAGGCGGCTGCCAAAGCATCATTGGAACGCGCACGGCCGGGTTGGACGCAGTCGGCCTGGCGGCGGCGCGGATACGAAGCGGGTTGTGGGATCGCGCAATCGTCGGCGGCGGTGAGGAATATTGCGATCTGGTGAACGAGGCGTATCGCCATTGCGGCCTCGCGTCCCTGGAGGGATGCGCACCTTTTTCGGGCGAGAAAGGCTTCGTCACCAGCGCGGGGGCCGTCATCTTCATTTTGGAATCGCGCCAATCGTTGGAGCGGCGAGGCGGCAGGGCGCGCGGGCGAATCGACGCGACGGCTGCCTCCTCGGGGGATCCATCACAGGCAATTGACTCGCTGCTCTGGGTGCTGAAAGAGTTGAAGAATCCGGCGAACATCCTGAGTTCGGCATGCGGGACGTGGATCGACCGGGCGGAGGCGGCGGCCATCCGGCGCTCGGGCGGTGTGCGGTTGGTCTCCGCCATTTATGGGCATATTGCCGAAACATTCAGCGCCTCGCCGCTGGTTGGCCTGGCGGCGGCATTGCTTTCGCGTAAATTGCCGCGATTGATGGGCGGGGCATGGGAAGATGGGCGGGGAATTCAGCCGGCGAGCGGGGAGGAGGCCGTCGATTCCGTGGCGGCGATTTGCACGGATTTCACCGGCGCGGTCAGTGGGGCGCGCGCCAGTATGATTTGAGAGCGAATCATGTCCTCATTGCTCGCCAGATTGGCGCGACATGCTGCGGATCGCCCCGATGCCCAGGCGTATTGCGCGGCCTCGGCGGGCTCGAAAAGTTGGCGCGAGTTGGCGCTGGGCGTGGCCGCGCTGGCGGATGTGCTGCGACAACGATTGTCGCCGGGCGCGGTCGTGATTCTGAGCTGCCCTAATCAACTGGAGTATCCGATCGCATTTTTGGGGATTCTGGCGGCCCGATGCACGGCATTCCCAATTTCGCCGAGCGCCCCCGACGCGGAGTTGTTGCGTGCGGCCAGGGATTCTTCGGCGGTTGGCATCATCGGCGACGATCGGGCGTTGCGGCTGCTGGGCGCGTCGTTGAGGCTGGCGCTTCCGATCATGGGACTTCCATCAGGCGGAGGCGCGGCCATCGACCGGGGTTTGGGCGATCTGCTGCTGCAAAGCTCGGGCACGACCGGCGAGCCCAAAATCCTCCGGCGAACCGGCGCATCCCTCGATGCCGTCGCATCGGCGATGGTCGAGGCGATTGGGTTTGGTTCTGAAGATCGGGTGCTGATGACCGTCCCGCTGACGCACTCGTACGGTTTGGAGCACGGCCTGCTTGCGCCGATCTGGGCCGGCAGCGCCGTTCATCTCAGCGGGCTGATGCAGATTTCGACGGTGTTGCCGGAGTTGAGAGACGCCACGATTCTTCCGGGAGTGCCCTCGACGTTCGAAATGCTGGCCGCGTCGTCCGAAAGCGAAGTGTCCGCGCCAATGATGCGAATGGCGTACTCGGCCGGTGGACCGCTTCCGCGCTCGGTGTTCGACGCATTCGGGGCGCGCTTTGGCATTCGCCTCTCGCAGCTTTATGGGGCGTCGGAGATCGGGTCGGTCACGTTTAATGCCCCCGGCGATCCGTTTGATGCGGCCAGCGTCGGCCGGCCGATGCGCGGGGTTTCCATCCGCGTGCTGGATTTGGACGCGAATGCCGGTGGCGATGGCGCTGGCCGGGAAGGACATATTGCCGTTCGTGCGGCGTCGATGTTCAGCGGCTACCTGAGCGGCGCCGCGGACTTGATCGACGGCCATTTCCCAACCGGCGACATCGGTTACGTTGATGACGCGGGGCGGCTTTTCATCACCGGACGCCTCAAGCTGCTGATCGACGTGGGCGGGCTGAAGGTCAATCCGCTCGAAGTGGAATCGGTCCTGATGCGGCATCCGGCGGTGGAGGCTTGCGTGGTCGTGCCGCTGCGGCAGAGCCAGACGGTTTTGCGCCTGAAGGCCATCGTCACGCTTCGTTCTGGCTTAACCAGCATGCCGATCGATGAACTCCGCGAACTGGCTCGGCAACATCTTTCCGCCTACAAGGTCCCACGCGTCTTTGAGGTGCGCGATTCATTGCCGAGATCCGCCACGGGGAAAGTGCTGCGGCATCTGGTGGAGACGCGATGACCGGCATTATCCGGTTGATGCAAAATTTTCACCGATCGCGCGCGTTCCTTAATTTCAACGTCTAATTGAACCGCAGAGCACGCGGAGATCGCGGAGACAGGCGCAGAGAAGAATGCGCCTGAAGGTCTTCTCCGCATTGCAAAGCTGTGGCATCTTGTTTTTTTGGCAAGGTTCAGTGGTCATGCGGCAAGTTTGGTTACGTCGGCCTCGCGAAGAATCAACGCGGCGCTCATCGTCTTGTGCCCCTG
>JBEKHH010000058.1:0-28355 GCA_050012375.1 Tepidisphaeraceae bacterium | reverse complement strand
AACGACGCCGTCTATTTTCGGGATTTTGTTAGCGAAGCGCAGGCACATGGCCTGGCGCATCTCGGCGACGCCAATGCCAAAGACGATTATTGGGACAGAATCCCGACGCCGCTGCGTGAATCGATTTCGAAGATGTCGGCCGACACCGTGGAGCGGGACCAATACATGGACTTTCTGACGAATCGCATGTTCCGACGATCGATCTTGTGCCGCGCGGAACCGGCACTCGGGACACCCGAAACGGCAGCGAACCAGATCCGCAAACTGTACATTGCGAGCAATCCGACGGAGAAACCAGCCGGCACGAACGCTGCCGGGCAACCCATGACCCAGTTCGGAACGGAACACGATCAGGTGCAGCTTTCAGATCCCCGGCCCATTGCCGCAATGCGGCATCTTCGTGGCGCGTGGCCATCGGCGGTGTCGTTCTCAGAACTGGCGGCGGCGGTCCTCGCTCAAGCGGCCGCCAACCAAAAAGATCCCGAAAGGAACGCCAAAGCCCTGGCCCATATGATCGAAACCTGTTATTCACTCGGCATCGTCGAGCTGTGGAGCCGCCCGACGGACCATATCTCGCCCGCCGCCGGCCAATATCCCCGAGCCACGCGATGGGCTCGGTGGCAGGCGGCTCATCTTCCGACGGTCACCTCGTTGCGCCACTTGCCGATAAAGACGGACGACTCGCTCCGCCGGATTCTTCCGCTGGTGGACGGCACGCGAGATCGCAAAGCGCTGGTGGCGGAATGCATCAGAGGGAATGAGGCCGCGGGTCCTGCCAAGTCCGAATCTCCCTTGGCCAACCGTGACCCGCAGAGTCTCGAGCAACTGATCGACGCAATACTTCAACGAATGGCATCGGTCAGCTTGCTCGTAAGCCGCTGATCTTGCTTACAAAATTCACCTTGACGTCACACGCAACCGACGTCTTCCTCCTAAACGGCGTTCCGACCACTGCGCACGCGGATCCGAACACGCCCCCGCTATTCCGCGGAGGCGTCATACGGCTGCTTCAGGCGATCCATCAGCTCTTTGCGATCACCGGCAGACAGCGGCTCCATCGTCAGCGTGACCTCGCCCTCGACAACTTTGATGGCTGTCAATTTCACCGGCATGCCGCGGCGAAGGTTGGACATGTCGAAGGGAACCAGCAGGATCGGTTCGCTCGGGCGATTGTTCATCGCGGACAGCAGCAGGCGAAGCCAGGCGGCGGCCAGGGCTGAACTATTCGCCGCCAGCGTGGAGTCGATTTTCACATCGCGCTGCTCGAGGAACAGTTGTTGCCGAAGCAGAGATTGCAGACGCCGCATGTGGCCGGCGACCGTAGACAGAGGGACCCGAAGACGCCCGGCGCGCAGGGCGGCGAGATCGAGATGCAGATTGCCCTCGGCATCGATGCGGGGGTCGAACTCGGCGCTGGCCAGGGTGCGAAATTCGGGCGACTGCCCGGCGAGGATGATCGCGTCGTCCTCAAAGACGATCCGGCCATCGTTGAAATAGCGGGCAATGCGCCGCTGGATCTGCGACGTCTCGGGGGTCTGCCAACTGATGATGAACGAATTGATCTCCTCTTCGTCGAAAGTGACGGTTTTAGGGCCGACGGGAGGCTCGTTGCCCCTGGCCAGTCCATGCAGCCTTCGGATTTGCTGCGCCTGCGCGCTGGCGGCCCAACTGAAGAGATCGAGCAGTTTCTGATCGGCGCGATTGGCGGCATCTTTGGTTTGCTCCGCCGTGGCGATGCGCGGGCGATACCAGCTTGGGGTGCCGCGGTACAGATAGGTACCGAAAACCGATGTGGCCAGCAGGGCCAGCAGGGCGAAGGCCAGGAGAAGGAACAGGCGTTTGAACCAGGTCATGGCGAATGCCAAATGCCGATTGCCCTGAGCGAAGTCGAAGCGCAATCGGCCATTCCTGCCCAGCAGTTTACCGATACAGACGGAAGATTCGACATAGACCGCAAATGGCGGCGGGCGGGGTGCCGCGAAAAGCGCCTGTTTGAGAATCCCCGGCCGGGCTGTGGGGTAGACTGCGGAATGATGTTGAGCCCGAGGTATCAATCGGGGACGCGGCTGAATGACTGGTCGCACTCGGCGATCCTGGGGGATCGTGGGGTGGTGGCGCGGAATCTTGCCGACCTCGTGGCGGCGCGGATGGTGGGGACCGTCTTGCCGTTCAGCGAACGGGAATCGCTGGTCCGAGCAGCAGCCAGGCACGGCATCAATCGATTCGAAGCGAATCTGCTTATCGCGGCGGTTCAACATCAAATGGACGTCGGACGGCAACGCCTGGCAAAACCCGAGTCGGCGAGAATGCGAATCTCCTCAGCGCTGGCGACGTTCCTGGCCGTTCAGGCGGGGATCGTCGCGGCGGTTTGGTATCTGTTTTCGTATTGAGGCCCCCGCCGCGGCGCGGTGGGCTTTAGCGCCAACCGTGCGGGCGACTATAATCCAATCCAATTATGAAGCTGAATGTTCTGGAATCGCCGGCGGAGACGTGGTTCGCCCAAGGGCTGCAATTTACGTGCAGCCAGTGTGGAAACTGCTGCAGCGGTCCACCGGGGTTTGTGTGGATCAGCCGCGAGGAGATCGGGCGCTTGGCGGAATTTCTGGGGATTTCGCCACAGGAGGTGGTGGAGAAATATTGCCGCAACGTCGCCGGGCGGTTTTGCCTGAAGGAGCGGCGCCATCCGGGGCATGGCGGGTATGACTGCATCTTTATCAAGGAGGTCCCCACTGTGAACCAGGAATCGGGCGAGCCTCATGCGGGCCAAGTGGTGCACTCGCGGCGGATTTGTTCCATCTATTCGGCGCGGCCGTTGCAATGTCGGACCTGGCCGTTTTGGACCGGGAACCTGTCGAGCCGCGCCGCGTGGGAATCGGCGTCGAAAAGATGTCCGGGAATGAACCAGGGGAAATTGTTCGATCGGGCGCGGATTGAGAAGCTGCGCGATGCGGAGGATTGGCCGATAAATCCCCCGACCTCGGAAAGAACTGACCGCGAATGAAAGAACGAAACGGCAAACTGGGATGGTGCAAACGGGCGGGCCTGGCGGTCATGTTGGGCTCGGCGTGCATGAGCATTGGGTTGGATATCCAGCGGCGATTCGTTTCGCCGGGCGCGATCGAGGCCACGCGGCGGTTCGTGATCACGGATCAGACGCTGGCCGATGCCGGACGAGCCGGGCCGGTGGGACTTCAATTTATCAATTGCGACGGCGCAACTCGGCAATTCGCCTATTTTCGGGCGGTGTACGATCTCTATCCGTTGCCGGTTGTGATTGCAAATAATGACATTGTTGTGTTCGATGCGGGGCAGATTCCCAGCGGCATCGTGCGTTCAGGAGACTGGTGGCGTCGGCATGAGGTCAAGACGATCCTGACCCTGGACCAGGCGGGGAATTCGTGGGAAGCGGAATCGGTGCCGACGACAAATCCGTCGGGGCCGGGATAAGACTGGTTTCATGTGGTGGGCACTTTACCTGGTTTTTCTGCAAGCGGCTGGGTACGCGCTCGTCAGCCGGCTTGCCCGGCATCGATCTCGTCTGGAAATTGCCGGACTCAGCGCCTGCCTCGGGCCGGGGGTTTTCGGTTTGTGCCTGGTTTTTCTGTCGATGCTTGGGCTGCGGCCGGGGCGGGCGGAAGTTCTGATTCTGGGGAGTTTGGCGGTCATCGCCGCGGCGATCTCACTTTACAAGAGGAAAGGAAATGACGCGATCGAGCCGCCGGAGGTTCAGCGGCCCTCTGCACGGCTATGGACGGGGGCGTGCTTGGTGGCCATCGCCTATGGAGCGGTGGCGGTGGCGGCGGACGTGGCGATCTATCCGACGATGGAATGGGACGCCTTCGGGATCTGGCAGTTGAAGGGCGAGGTGCTGGCGAAATCGGCGCTGGCGCCGCGGCCGGCCTATTTTGAGAATCTGAATCTCAGCTATAGCCATCTGCGATATCCGGTGCTGGCGCCGATGATGTCGGCGGGCGTGCATGCGCTCACCGGGCGATTGGGGGATGACGGGCAGAAAACCCCGGCGATGCTGTTGTACCTGGGGCTGGTTGCCGTGGTTTATTCGACGATTCGCCGCGGCAGCGGGCATTTGGCGGCGATCACGGTGACGACGATGTTCGCGGATTTGCCGGTGTTTTTTCGCTACGCCGGATCGGGGACGGCGGAGATGGCGCTCGCCACTTTTTATGGCGGCAGCGTGGCTTGCCTGCTGCGCTGGTGGAAGCAGCGCGATTGGAGCAACCTGGTTCTGACGGCGCTGTTCAGCGCGTGCATGGCCTGGACGAAAAACGAGGGGCAGGCGCTGGCGGGGATCAACGCGGGGATCTTTGTCTGCCTGGCGCTCTCACGGCGACAGTGGGCTCAGTGCGCAGCGTTTCTTGCGATTGTATTTATTCTCTTTTCTCCGTGGCTCATCTACATCCGGAATTTGCCGCGGACGGATGAAGATTACACGGGGCGGCTGAATTTGCGGGAATTGGTTTCGCACGTCGATCGCGTGCCGGTGATCGTGCGGGGAACTGTGCGGGCCATGGCCAAGTGGATCGACACCGGCCCCCAGCGTCTGACGGCGCCGTGGGGGATGTTCTGGTTTGTGCTGGCCGTTGTGGCAATCGCGGGATGGCGCCGATTTCAACGAGGAGAAGTCGTGTTGCTTTGGATTTTGCTGGGGCTACATCTGTTGGTTTATGTTCCGCCTTACATGGTGACGCCTTGGAACCTGCAAGGGCTGATGAATACGACGATCGACCGGCTGCTGATGCACGCGGCGCCGGTTGGGGCGATGTTGATGGGGGCAATGTGGGGACCGGCCGACTGACGTCCGCACCCGCGCGTGGCTTTGACGTTGGCCGGTGCGGAAATACAATTCGCCTCCTTGTCGGCTGATCCGCGCATTCTCATTGACAACAAATCGCCGTCGCCAAAGTCTGGGCGGATTCTCCGATGGTTGGGCGGGCTCATCATCGTGATGTCGATGGGATTGTGCATTGGATTTGACGTTTACCGCGTTTTTTATCTGCGCGGGCCGGATCATCTCAACCAGCGGTATAGGCGGTGGGATGCGCTGATCAACAGCGGAGCCGCGCCTGGACGCGGCGTGTTTTTGAAATTCACGAATTTCCCGGTAAAGGCTGCGGGCTTTACGACGAATATCTATTTTCGCGCGGTGTATGTGCTGTATCCCCGGCCCGTGCTGGTCGCCGAGCCGGGAGCTGTGGTGAACAAGCCGATGCAGCTCTTGAAGGCTAATTCTTTCCCAGATGAGCGCACGCTGTGGGATCGCGGCGTGGGATCGATCATCGTCGTGGATTTCGATCCGGTGAGAATGCAGCCGTTCGTCGCGGGGGTGAAGTGGCTGGGCCAGTGAGCGATAAGCGCGTGGCTTTGACGCCGTAGGATGTGGAAATACAATTCGTCTCCTTGCCCATCGACCCCCACATTCTCATTGACAACCTATCGCCGTCGCCAAGGTCCGCGTGGATTCTACGCTCGTTGAGCGGGCTGGTCATCGTGACATCATTGGGGTTGTGCATTGGCTCTGACGTTAACCGCGTGTTCTTCGCGCGGTGGCCCGCTCGCCTCAACCAGAAATATGACCAATGGGATGCGCTGTTCAGGAGCGGAACTGCGCCGGGGCGCGGAGTGTTCTTGAAATTCATCGATTTCCCTAAAAACGCGGGGGAGTTTACGATGAATGTCTATTTTCGCGCCGTGTATGTGCTGTATCCCCAGCCGGTGCTGGTTGCGGAGCCGGGAGTTGTGCTGAACACGACGACGCAGCTTTTGGAGGGCAATTCTATCCCGGACGAGCGTACGCTGCGCGATCGCGGCGTGGGCTCGATTGTTGTCTTGGATTTTGCGGGAAATCAGCCGTTCGTCACGCGGGTGAAGTGGTTGGGCCAGTGAGCGATATGTGGTGCGGCCTTTATCTGTGCTGTCTGGCGGTGGCTGGGTACCCGGTGGTGGCGGGACTCGCGCGGGGACGGTCGCGGCTGGAAACGTTGGGACTTAGCGCCTGCATGGGGCCGGGGCTGTTGGCGATCTGCTTGATCTTCCTGTCGATGCTGGGACTGCGGCCGGGGCGGGCGGAAATCCTGGCGATGACGGCCACGTGCGCCGCGGCGGGGATATTCCTTTGGCGAAATGATCGCCGGGAGGATGTGGTTGAAGACGGGGGGCGGGTCTCCAGATTATGGGCGGTCATTTGCGCGGCGGCGATCGCCTATGGATTGTGCGCACTGGTGATCGACACGGTGGGTTATCCGGTCATCGAATGGGACGCGTTCGCGATCTGGCAATTGAAGGCTCAGGTGTTGACGCTGCTGCCGCTGCATCCGCGGCCGGCTTACTTCTCGGATTTGAATCTCAGCTATAGCCATCTGCGGTATCCGCTCCTGGCGCCGATGATGTCCGCCGGAGCGCACGCGATGACCGGCCGGCTGGATGATTTGAGCAAGACGATCGCGTTGCTTCTGTATCCGGGAATGGGGATCGTGGTCTTCGCGGCGGTGCGGCGAATCAACGGAACGACCGCGGCGCTGACCGCGACGGCGCTCCTGGCGTGTCTGGAGCCGATGCTCCGCTATGGCGGGTCGGGCACGGCGGAAATGGCCCTCACCGCGTTTTATGCGTGCAGCCTGCTGTGCATTCTGCGCTGGCGGGAGACCGGAAGCTGGGGATATGTGGTGCTGTGCGCGCTGTTCAGCGCCTGGATGGCTTGGACGAAGAATGAGGGGCTGGCGCTGGCGGCGATCAATGCGGTGGTCCTGGCGGGGATTAAATCGCCTGGGCCGCGGCGGCGCGCCCGGGCCGCGGCGGCGATCTTTACGCTGATTGTCGCGGCCATCTATTTGCCGTGGCTGGTCTTTTCGTGGGGGCTGCCGCGAACCGATGAGGATTATGCCGCAAACCTGAGCCTCCATGGAATCCTCTCGAATATCGGGCGCTTGCCGGCGATTCTGGGCGCACTTGGGCTGGAAATGGTGAACTGGCAAAACTGGGGATTCTTCTGGCTGGTGGCGGCGGTCCTGGCGATCGTGCAGCGGCGCAGGTTCGCAAGCCCCGCGGCGGCGATCATCGGGGCGCTGTTGGGGCTTCATCTGCTGGCGTATCTTCCGCCGCTGATGGTGGTGAAGAGCTGGAACCTTGATGAGTTGCTCGCGGTGACGTCGGATCGATTGCTGATGCACGCGGCGCCGGCGGCTGCGATTCTGATCGGGCTGCTGTGGCCGACGTGGGCGGGTGGAACGCGAAGAACTCCAGCGATGAAGAATTCCCGGGAAAATACCTAAGGCCAATCTCTGTGCCCGCCGCTGGAATGGAAATCAGTGGGCATCGCCGTCGATCACTCTTTGGTGGGCGACTTTGAGAAGCTGATCGATGTCGCCCGGCCAGTGATCGCGGGGAAGCTGTTCGACTTGCTGATAGTAATATTCGGCGGCGGCGAAATCCTCGCGATGCTCGGCGTCCAGGCCATTGCCGCGAAGTTGCATGGCCAGCGTGTCCAGATCGCCGGCGGCGGATTGGCGGAGTTTCTGGCTGTTCGCCGCCGCGGCGGCGGTGCGGGCGTCATTGGGTCCCGGCACGACGATATTCGTGGCAACTGATGGGGACGCGGGTTGCGAATCATGGCTCGGCTGGACGACAGACGCAGGCTGCTCGACCGCGGTGGGCTTCGGCACGGGTGGAAGATTGTATGACAGGGCCGCGACATCGCCGGGTTGTTTCGGCGCGGTCGCCACTGGGGTCGTGATCGGAGGCGAATCAATCGGCGGAGGCATCATCCAGGTCGGGGTCTGGACGGACAGCGGCTTTTGCGGCGGCGAAATGACAGCGTGCGTGTCGCTCGAAGCGCCGGCCGGTGGAGAAGCGTCCTGAACCCAATTGATGATGCGCTGGCGAAGGGAAGGAACGTAATAGAAGGTCGCGGCGGTCCCGCCAAAAACCACGAACATGGCGGCGACGGCGATCAGGCGCTTACCCACGCCGCCGCGGCGGCGACGCGAGCCGGGGACATCCATTGTCGGATCGTATTGAAGGCTGAATGCGGCGGCGAGTTCCCTGGCGCTGAGCACGCCCTCCTGCGGCCGCTGCCGCGGCCGGGTCTGCATTTCCGATGGAGCGTTGTGAGGCGAAGGGAGTTCGGCCAATTCGGCCATGGTTTCGGCGGCGGAGGGAATCTGCGTCTGCGATCTGCCCCCGCGTAGCGGATCGGGTTGGGCGTCGGCAGCCGGACGCAGGGGCTCTGCTTGCGCGGTTTCCGGACGAGGCCGCTCAACCGAAGCCGGGGTCGGGGGTCGCGGCGCTTTCACGTCCCGATAGACCGCCTTGGCAGCTTGAGTCTCGTGTTCCAATAGGGCGTCGGGATTGGGCGGAAGTTCCTGCGAGCGCGAGCAGCGCGCGCAGAACGTGGACGTCCTTTGCACTTCGCCGCCGCAGGAATAGCACAGGCCGAATTCCCGGCTGATGCCCTTGACGCGCGCGGCGAATCGCCAGAGTTGATAGGTCGTCGGCCCGCGAATGACGGAGCGGGGAGAGATCTGGCCTTTTCTAATCAGGGCCAGAAGGGTGCTGCATTTCATCCCCGGCGCCGAGGGATTGCGGGACTGCATGACATACCAGGGCCCGACCCGCGCGCGGGTGGCCTGCCGGGTCATGGCGGAGTTTTCCATCTTGCAGCGAGCGCATGGCCCCTCAGTTTTCTCAGAGATGGCCCCGCAAAACGGGCAAACCGACATGACCGGCGCTAGCGGCTTGGCGACCTCTGCCGAGCGATTCAACTCATTCGGAATGGTGTCGTAAGACCGCGTCATTATGCGTATTAAAGCCTCTGGCAAAACACTTTAGCGATCAAGCCAAGTCATAAAAACGCGCAGAGGCGCTGTCCCAGCGAGCATATGGTTGCGACAAGGTTAACGTAAAGTGGTCCGGGCGTCCACTCCCTTTTTGGGGTAGCCAAAGAAAAATTCGGCGGGCAACTTTCCGCACGACCCTTTGGAGCGCGGCGCCCGGCAAATTCAGGAAATATCCACCGCCACTTTCGGGAAATCAACCTCAACCTGGTTCAGGTTGTTGAAATAATTTGTAAACACGTTCAAGGCAACATTGGCCACGACCTCGGCGATATCACCATCATCCAGGCCGGCGGAACGGGCGGAACTGATATCGGCATCGGAAACATTGCCCTTGCTTGCGGCCACCTTCTCGGCGAGGACGACGGCGGCGTTGGTTTTGCGATCGGCGGAGCGGCCAAGGCGGGCATCGTGAATGGCCGATTCATCCAGTCCGGCCCCTTTTCCCAGAGCGGTGTGAGCGGACAGGCAATACTCGCAGCGGTTGAACTGGGACACCGCCAGGGCGATGGATTCACGGGTCTTTTGGTCGAGTTTGCCCTCCCGCAAGGCGCCGCTGAATTTGAGGAAGCCGTCCAGCACGGCCGGGCTGTTGGCCATGGTGCGGAAGATGTTCAGGAGCATCTTCTTGGATTCAAGCTCGGCCATCATGGGCTGGGACTTGGCTGGGGCTTGGGATTTTTCGAGTTTTTTGAGACGGGGCATTTGGGGGGCCTTCCTTTCGGCTTAAGAGTTATGGTCTAAGCGTAGCAAGGGGCAAGAGAATGTGTCAATTCGGTAATCGCGAATTGTATCCATCGTGATGGATTGACAGCCCGAGCCAAGAAGGCTCCGGGCCAATTCGATGCCCCAGATGGCCTCAAAAGCCCCCGAATATTTTTATGAGAGTCGTGGGACCCCTATCAGGGATGGATGGTTCGGAGCCTGCGTAAGAGTCGAAGTCAGTGGACATAAATGGTCCTTGGCTGATAGCTCGCGCGGGGCGAGGCTTGATGAAAAAAAAGTGTGGTCCCTCTATTAGGGTGTCCCGGAGGTGAAAGGTTTGGACGTGTTTTTGAGAATCCGGGTATATTTTTGAAGTATTTTTTCGGGCGTCGAAATGCGGGTGGCCGGCTGCCTTTACTTTCCCGCCACGAGAATTAGTCTGAATCCGATGTCCGTATGTCTGCGATGCGGATATGACTTGCGGGCGACGCCGGCCGATGCGCCTTGTCCGGAGTGCGGACTGGCGGCGCATCGGTCCGTCATCGAGCATTCGCATCCCGATGACTGCCCGCCGAGGTGGGTGGCGATGATCGCGGCGGCCTCGGTGCTCCTGCTGATTTCGTATGCGGGGTTCGCACTGTTTCTGGTTGTCGGACTGAGCGGGCCGATGCGCGGTCTTTGGGGGGATGTGCTTTTTTACGGATTGCAGGTGCTGGCAGTCTTGCATGCCGCGGCGAATTTTTTGCTCGCGCGCGACGACAGGCGAGGGGCATCGAAGGGAATATGGCGGGTGCATCGATGGTTGCTGTGGATCGTGCCGCTGCTTCCCATCGCGGGGCTGGCTGTAATCCTCCTATACAGTTTGCAGTTTATGCTTCGGTTTTTGTTCCCACGGACGCTGTGGTGGGTTGGTGGAATGGAAGATCTTTCGCTCGGGCTGGTGTTGGCCGCGGTGTTGTGCCCGGCGATCACTTTCTTTCGGCTGAGATGGCTGGCGCTGCGATTGTCGCGACCACGGTTGGCGGAGCATGTGACCATCGTGGCCGTGGGATGCAGCGCTTCATTCGTGCTGCTGATCGTTTGTGCCTTTGCCGGGTGGGATGAGATTCGGCGTGCGGATATCTATTTCTTTTTGATGTTGGTGTTGCCGGTGGCGCTGGTTGCGCTATTTAACTTATGGGCAATGCTGCTGCTTTTTGTCGTGTCGCAACGATTCTTACAATCGGCCCGCGAGGCCCGGGCGAGGTGGCGGGCGGCGGATGCTTCCTGGGTAAAATCATGAATCGCCGTCGATTTCTTTTTAATCTCGCTTCCTCGGCAATTGGCGCGATGGCCTCTGCGCGGTGTTTTGCGGAAATCACTTCATCGGCGAGCAGTCGACCTAATGAGGGTGGGTTGATCATTGATGAAAATTCTCCGTCACATTTGATTCCGGCGAATTTCAATGGGTTGAGTTACGAATTGGCGCAGTTATCCGATCCGGATTGTTTTGCCGCTTCGAATAAAGAACTGATCGCGTATTTTCGGTTGCTTAGTCCGGCCGGGGTGCTTCGGCTTGGGGGGAATAGCAGTGAATCGTGCTGGTTTGTGGCGGATGCGGCTACTACCGCGCCGGCTTTGCGGGCTCGTGCCGGGCCTATTGCCGAGAATTGGATGCCGCATCAGCAGTTTGCGATCTTGCCGCGGGCGATCGATCGGCTTGGGGAATTTCTGGATGCTGCGGGGTGGCAGCTAATTTATGGGTTGAATCTGGGGAATAGTTCGCCGGAGCGGGCGGCGCGTGAGGCGGAGTATGTGGCGAAGACGATTGGGGATCGGCTTTTGTTTTTTCAGATTGGGAATGAGCCGAGTTATTATCGCGAGGCGAACAACCGGACGCGGGCGGCGAACTGGGGATTTGGGGATTATTTGAAAGAGTGGACGGAATTCGCGGAGGCGATCAGCCGGCGTGTTCCCGGTGCGCGATTTGGCGGGCCGGATGTGGAGGGGAATTCGCCGTGGGTGGATCAGTTTGCGATGGGCGCGTCGAAAAATATTGGGGCGCGCCTGGTCAGTTTGACGACGCATTATTATGCGGAGGGGCCGCCGGACGATCCGAAGGTGACCGTTGCGCGGCTTTTGCGTGGGGATGCGAAAATTGCCCGGCGGGCGAAAGTGGTGGCGGATGAGGCGGCGCGGCTTGGGATTTCCTGCCGAATGACGGAGGGGAATTCCTGTTATCGCGGGGGGAAGCCGGGGATGAGCGATGCGTTTGCGTCGGCGCTTTGGGCTGGGGATTACATGCTTACGCTGGCTGGCGCGGGGTATGGGGGTGTGAATTTTCATGGTGGAGGGGCGGCTTATTTGCGGGCTTCACTTGGTGGGCATATGCCGGGGGATTCGGTGGCTAAAAACGCTACGCCTTCCAGGGGGGCTTATTATACGCCGATTGCGGGGGACCTTGCTGATGGGTTTCATGCTCAACCGATTTTTTATGGGATGATGCTGGCGAATCAACTTGCGGGGGCGCGGATGGTGAAGTGTTCGCTGGAGAGCGGCGGAGTGAATGTCACGGCTTTTGCGGGTCAGACCAAAAATGGTTTGCGGATCGCGGTGTTTAATAAGAGCGAATCTCAGGATTTGCGGCTGAGGATTGAGACTGCCGCCAGTTACAAGAAGGCTGCGGTGTGGCGTCTCATGGCGCCAGCGCTTGAGGTCACATCACCCCCTGCTTTTGCCGGATCGGAAATTGATTCCTCCGCGAGGTGGTCGCCTGCTCGGGTGGAAACGCTTGAATCGAATGGCCAAGGGCAGGTGCTTGAAATGCCGCAATCCAGTGCTGCGCTGGTTTTTCTGGGATGAGACAGGGGTTGGTTCCTCTGATAATATCTGTTGAGCATGGCTAATCTGCTATTTCGAACCGCGGGCGAATCGCATGGCAAAGCTGTCATTGCGCTGATCGAGGGGATGCCGGAGGGCGTTGCGATCGATCAGGCGTTTATTGATGGGGAGTTGAAGCGCCGCCAGGGTGGATATGGCCGCGGGGGACGGCAGAAGATTGAGACGGATCACGCGGAATTATTGAGCGGCGTGCGGATGGGCAAAACCATCGGGTCGCCGATTGCGATTCAGATCGCCAACGTGGATTCCCGGCTGGACGATCCGGCGGCGACTCCGCCGCTGCATCGGCCGCGGCCGGGACATGCGGATCTGGCGGGATCGGTGAAATGGCTGACGACGGATTGCCGATTGACGCTGGAACGGGCGAGTGCGCGGGAGACGGCGGCGCGCGTGTCGGCTGGGGCGGTGGCTCGTTGCTTCTTGCGCGAATTCGGCATTGAGGTGTTTGGGTTCGTGCGGGCCGTGGGGACGGCCCAGGGGAAGTTTGAGGTCACCGAGCAGAATTGGCGGGACTTGCTGAAGGCTCGGGATGCGTCGGAGGTTTATTGCCCCGACGCGGCGGCGGATGCGGCCATGCGGCAATTCATCAACGATCAGAAAATGGCCAGGGACACCGCCGGCGGAATTGTGGAGGCGCATGTGTTTGGGTGTCCGATCGGATTGGGAAGCTGCATGACGTGGGATGGGCGGCTGGACGGACGGATCGCGGCGGCGGTGGCGAGCATTCAGGCGTTCAAGGGAGTGGAGTTCGGACTTGGGTTCGAGGCGACGAGGCGGCCGGGGTCGATGGTGCATGATGAGATTGGATTTGATCCGGCCAAGAAGGAGACGCCGGGATTGGGGTTTGTGCGCGGCGGGAACAATGCCGGGGGATTGGAAGGCGGGATGACCAACGGCAAGCCGGTGGTGGTGCGCGGCGCGATGAAGCCGATCAGCACGCTGGGCAAGCCGCTGAAGAGCGTGGACCTGAATACGAAACAGCCGGCGGAGGCGGGATGGGAGAGGTCGGACATTTCGGCGATCAGCGCGGCTTCGGTAGTGATGGAAAATGTAATCGCGTTTGAGATCGCCCGGGCGCTGCTGGAGAAATTCGGCGGCGATTCGGTACGGGAAATCCGGGCGAATTATGAGAACTATCTGGCGATGGCGAGGAGATTGCCGCTGGCGTAAAGCGGAATTGGAGCGCGGAGACGCGGAGCAGCCTTTGGCCGCAACCAAAATGCAACCGCGAAGACGCGAAGACGCGAAGAAATGCCGGGAATTAAATTGGACCGCGGAGGAGGACGCAGAGAAAACGCCAATGAATTCCTCCGCGTCTGACTCTGCGTCTGGGCGTCTCAGCGGATGCATTTTATTTGCGAGTTCAAAACGAGGCACGGGATGACACCCCCGGTCTTTGGTTTTCTCGCATTCACGGGGGGAACGTACGAGGGGGGGATTGTGCGCGACATGCGGCTGGCCAATGCGCTGCACCGCAGGGGATACAAGGTCGTGATCTATTGGGTCATGGAAACCAACCGGAACCTGGTGGATCCGGGGATCAAGCAGAGACGTTTCCTTCGCGGCGCCCGATACCTGCGCCGCAAGCCGGGGACGGCCATGGAACTGCTGGGACGAATCTTCGATCTGGCTCCGCGGGCTCGGCGGCAGAGATTTTTGCAGCAGCACTCGGATGTGCTGGCATCATTGCTCGGGAATTTCATAGTGAGCATGTGCGATTCGGCGGCCGATCCGGCGCCGGCGATCCGGCTGGAAAAATTGATGGCCCGCGATGGGGTGACGCATTTGCTCCCGACGTTCGTCATGGCCTGCCCGATCGCACTGGCGGCCAAGGAGCGCGGGCGGCATCCGTTTGACTATCTGGCCACGTTTCAGGGCGAGGAGATTTTCGCCAATTACGCGCAGGACCGGAATCGGCTGGGGGATTATTATGCGATGCTTCGGCGATGCGTCGCGGGCAGCCCCTGGCCGGCGATCGCGGTGAGCGATGACTATGCGGTGCGCTTGCGGGAGGAGATCGGGATCGATTCGGCGCGATTGACGACGATTTATCCGGGGATTGAATTGCCGGCCGATCAGACGAAGCCGGCGTTTTCGGTGCTGGAGGAGAAATTGCCGGGGCTGAATCCAAAGCTGCCGATCGTGAGCTATGTGGGGCGGCAGGACACGGAAAAGGGAATCGACCTGCTGCTGTACGCGGCGAGGATGCTGAGGGAGCGGGGCGCGGAGTTTCAATTGGTGATCTGCGGCGGATCGGGCTTCGGATGGAAATACCAGGAGGTCTGCAAAGCGATCGCGAAACACCTTCGGCTGGGAATTTACTGGAAGCGGCGGGTGAGCGACGAATTTCGCGGGGCGCTGTATGCCCATAGCCGGTGCGTGGTTTATCCGTCGATTCATCGGGAGCCGTTCGGGATGGTGGCGGCGGAGGCGATGAGCCATGGAACGCCGGTGATCGTGCCGGATCATGGCGGCGTGGCGGAGGTAATCGGGAAGGAAGATTGCGCGGGAGGATTAACATTCAGGGTTTGGGATTCACGGGACCTTGCGGATCAGTTGGGACGAATGGTGACGGATGATGCGCTGCATGCCCGGCTGGCGGCCAATACCCGGCGGCTGGCGGAGAGATTCAACGTCGAGGTGATGACGGATCGGGTGCTGGAGCACATGGGGGTGAAATCTGAAATTTGAAATTTAAAATCCGAAACCAGAAAACCAGAATGACGAATCAATGACTGAAACCCGAATGACTGAAACAGAGGCCATCCCCGGTTAGGGCATTCTGGTTTTGGACATTGATTCTGGTTTCTGGTTTCGGATTTCTGGTTTCCGCGTCAGCGGCCGCGTTTATTCGGATTTCTGGCTTTTGAGTTCGGCGGCGGCTTTGGCGGCGAAGTATTTCTTGGCTTCGCCGACAAGATAGAAGCTGCCGGTGATGCAGATGATGTCTTCCTTGGTCACGGCGCGGTTGGCGATGCTGAGAGCTTCCTCGAGATTTTCGGCGACCTGGGCCATCTTGCCGTAGAGTTCAACATATTGGACGGCCAATTCGTGAGGGTCGGCGGAGCGAACGCTGTCGATGCGGGTGAAAATGACCTTGTCGGCGCCGCCGGTGATGCGTTCGAGCATGCCGGGAACATCTTTATCGCCGCAACAACCAAAGATGACGACCATGGAGTCGTAGGGAATGTGCTGACCGATGGCCTTCATGGCGGCATCAAGGCTGGCGGCATTATGGGCGCCGTCCACGATGACGCGCGGGGTTTGGGAGAGCATCTCCATGCGTCCGGGGATGGTGACCTTGGCAAGGCCCTCCATGGCGCGGGAGTCGTTGATCGCGATGCCACGGGATTTGAGACGGTCCATAACCGCCAGGGCGAGCCCGCAGTTGATGGCCTGGTGCTCGCCGATGAGCGGCACGGCCAGGTGCTCGAATTTGCTGTTGGGAGTCGTCAGGCAAACGCGGTTATGCGGCCCGAGCATGCGGCTGGATTCGAAGCGGTAACTGAATTCGATCGTCTGGCCGGTGAAATCGAGGGGAGCGCCGACCTTTTCAGCGATCTTCTTCATGGCGGCCTCGGCCTGCGGATCCTGGACGACGCTGAGGGCGGGGATTCCGCGCTTGAAGATGCCCGCCTTTTCCGTTGCGATGTGGCCAAGGGTGGGGCCAAGCTGGGCCATGTGATCGTGACTGATGCTGGTGATGGCGGTGACCTCGGGTTGAATGACGTTGGTGCTGTCGAGGCGACCGCCCAAGCCCGCTTCGACGACAGCGAGGTCCACCTTGTTGTCGGCAAAGTATTTGAATGCGATGGCGGTAAGGACATCGAAATAGGTCGGCGTCGGCTTCAGGCGGTTGACCATGGGCTCCACCAGCCGGACCAGGCGAGCGAAATTGGCCTGAGGGATCATGCCGCCGTCGATGACGATGCGTTCGCGAACATCGACGAGGTGCGGGCTGGTGTAGAGGCCAACCTTGTAGCCGTTGGCCACAAGCATGGCGGAGATCATCGCGCAAGTGCTGCCCTTGCCTTTGGTTCCGGCAACGTGGATCGAACGGAAATGATCTTGCGGATTGCCCAGCTTTTTGAGCAAGGCCCGCATGCGATCGAGGTTGAAATTATCGTGGTTGTAGCGGACGATCCGCAGGCGCTCGTAATCGCTCAGCGTGGAGAGAAATCGTAAAGCCTTACTATAGCTGATGATAGGGAGAGACTTGACGGGCACCTCGTGGGCACGGGTCTTTTTCAGGTCGATCATGACCGGCTTGCGGCCCTTGCCCACCATCCGCCGAGCCCTAGCTTTGTGAGCGCGGATTCTTCGCCGGATTTTCTCGCGGATGGCCATTATGACTGATATTATCAGGATAGTTGTGGCGTTTCAACTTTGCCCGCAAGCTCATGCGATTTATTCACTTAACATCAATTACCCCCTGTCCTTATAGACGTTGAAGTTAGGTGTTATTAACATGCGTGCTATGCAGTATCTTGGGGAACCGGTATTCTGGGCGATTGGGAGATTGGAGCTTGATTGGGCACTGGCGGAAACGAGATTCGGTCCGTTGCGTTCGTGAGCCTGGGTTGTCCCAAAAACCTGGTCGATAGCGAACGGATGCTGGGATTGTTGGCCGGCGACGGCCTGACGGTAACGGCGGATGCGAGGGACGCCGATGCCATCGTCATCAACACCTGCGGGTTTCTGGAAGCGTCGAAAACCGAATCGTTGGCGGAAATCCGTCAGGCGATCAAACTGAAAGAAGACGGCAAGTGCAAGCGGGTGGTGGTGGCCGGTTGTCTCGTTCAGCGGCATAAGACGCAACTGCTGGCGGAGGCGCCGGGGATCGACCGGCTGGTGGGCGTGTTTGACCGGGAACACATCGTTCAGGCGGTGCGCGGGGCGGAGAATCCGCGGCAACGGGACGGACACTTTCTGGGCAAGTATCACGACCTGTCGCGCCGGCTGGCCGCGGAGGCGAAGCGGGATGCCGATGCCGGGCAGACCAAGGTCTTGCCCTTGCCGGTGTTTGAGGATGATCGGGCGCGGCTGCGGCTGACGCCGAGGCATTATGCCTTCCTGCGCGTCAGCGAGGGGTGCAACCAGGGATGCGCGTTTTGCACGATTCCGTCGATCCGCGGGCCGATGCGCTCCAAGCCCATCGAGCAAATCCTGGCCGAGGCGCGCGAGCTGGCGGCAGATGGCGCGGTGGAGCTGAATCTCATCGGGCAGGATACGACCAGCTATGGAACGGACATCGGATACGCACCCGGGCTGGCTGGGCTGTTGAAAACGCTGGACAAGGAACTGAAGGACGTGCATTGGCTGCGGCTGATGTACGCCTATCCATCGTGCTTCGGCGACGAGATGATCCGGGCGCTGGCGGATTGCGATCGGGTGGTGAAATATATCGACATCCCGCTTCAGCACATCAATGACCAGATGCTGGCGACGATGAAGCGCCGGGTGACGCGAGGGGAGATCGAGACGCTGCTGGAGAAGTTGAGGAAGTGGGTGCCGGGTGTGGCGATCCGCACGACGTTCATCGCCGGCTCGCCGGGCGAGACGGAAGCCCAGCACCGGGAATTGGTGGAATTCGTGCGTGGTTTCGGGTTCGACATGATGGGGGTATTTCCCTACAGCGCCGAGCCGGGCACGCCGATGGGACGGATGGAGGGGCAGATCCCCGAGGAGGTCAAAGCGGCGCGGCTGGAGGAATTGATGCTGACGCAGCAGGAGATCGCCTTCGACAAGGCCAAGCAGAGGATCGGGCGGAGCGTGGAAGTGCTGATCGATCGGGTGGATTCCGCGGCAAAAAAGACCTGGATCGGAAGAACGAGCGGTCAGGCGCCGGACATTGATTCGGTGACGATGGTGCATGGGGATCAGCTTCATGCCGGGAAGCTGATCACGGCAGAAGTTACCGGGGCGAATGGTTACGATTCGGTGGCAGAGATTCCGCGGAAAAAATCGCGGAGTCTGCAAGTTGTGCGATGAATCGGATTGTTGTCGCGCGCGACGCCGCCGGGGATAATGGGCGGGGATGTCGGGGTACTACGAATCCTCATACGTTTCCAGACCGGGAATTCTGACGGCCGTGGGAGTCGGCAGCATCATCATCGCGTCGATCTCGCTGATCGTGGATTGCGGGGGCTTGGGTTTCGCCGATATTGTCTCGCAGTTGGCGGCGAGAGGCCGTGCGACCTCCGTCGTGAATTCAGCCCCCCCGCCGCTGGCGACGGCGGCAATCGCCCAGTACGTCGCCCCTGATGGGTTGTCCGCCGGCCAGCGGAAAATCGTGATCGCCGGGCTTTGTCAGGTTCGGCCGCTTTCGGACGCGCGGCAAAAACAATTGGACGCCCTGCTGGCGGACGTGGGACAGCAGGTGATTCAGTTGTCGGCGGACAATCTGACGACGGACCGTGTCGCGGCATACGTGACGGACGTGCGGAACATTCCCAATGGTTCCGGCGGACCCAGCGGGTCTGGCGGGCCGGCGGACGATTTGTTCATCCTGGGCAGCGGCCGATTGCAAATCTCCGATCAGAGCGCCGTTTTTTTCGCCGGCAACAGCCCCTCGGGCATTCGATCGCAAGGCGGAAGCTACACCGATTCATCGGGGACGCACCTGGCGTCGGAGCAGATCGCCGCCGTTGTGGATCGCGTGCAGAGCCTGTGCGGCCAGGGACAGGCGATGAATGATGCCCAGCTCAAGGCGCTGGAGGGGGAACTGGAATCGCCGGCGCAGACGCTGATTGTGCCGAGTCCGTCGGTGGCCGAGGCGGCGGAGCAGGTGCGGTCGGTGCAGGCGATGGGCGACGGAACGATAGCCCTGACCACGAACAGCGCGTCGATGAGTTTCGGACCGACGGGTGAGCCGTTTGGGGGAGTGGTGGCCGCTTCGCGGATGAAGTGGGCGCCGCCGCTCGTGGCGGCTCGGGATACGACGCTGCTGGTGCTGGATGCGATCCTGAGCCTGGCGGCGGCGGGTTATCTCCTGGCCTGCGGCATCGTGGTTTTGAGGAACTTGCCGGCGTCGCGATGGATGCTCCTGGGATATGCCATCGGCAAGATGCTGCTGGCGGTGTTGTCGTGCTATTCGATCTATGAGGTGACGCTGGCGCTGGATGCGAGTTCGCCGGATGCGAAGTCAACGGCTTTTGCATGGATGATGATGCTCGGGACTGCGGGAATCGTTTATCCGATGGTGCTGCTGATCGTGATGAATTTGAAATTGGTGCGGGAATTCCTGGGTACGCCGACGGTGGCGAGAATTTTTTGACCCGGCGCTATTTCTGGCGGAAGACGATTCGGCCGCGAGTCAGATCGTAGGGGGACAGTTCAACCCTGACCTTGTCGCCGGGAAGGATGCGGATGAAATGCTTTCGCATTTTGCCGGAGACGTGGCCGAGGATTTCGCGCGAGGCGCCGCCCTGGTCGAGGCGCAGCTTGAACATCGCATTGGGCAATGCGGTAGTGACGGTGGCTTCAACTTCAATGGGCTCGGATTTGGCCACGGCTATCGTCTCCTGGTTGGGAGTATGGTAGCCGTTCGGTGCGGTGGGGACAAGACGGGGAGATTGCCTATTGCCAATTGCCTATTGAAGACGCGCATTTCAATAGGCAATTGGCAATTGGCAATCCCATTTCTCGCTGATACCGGACAATGCTAAGATTCCCATCGTCTATGGCAAAGCGAGACTATTACGACGTGCTGGGCGTGAGGCGAACGGCGTCGGCGGATGAGATCAAAGCCGCGTTCCGTAAATTGGCGCGAAAGTTTCATCCCGATGCGACCAAAAACGATCCGAAATCAACCGAGCGATTCAAGGAAGCGCAGGAGGCCTACGAAGTCCTTTCCGATGCCACCAAGCGAAAGAACTATGACGAATTCGGCCACGCCGGGGTGGGCGCCACGCCGGGGGCGGGCGGAGATCCGTTTGAAGCGTTTCGGCGGGCGCAGGCGGGAGGCCGGTCGTGGCAAGGCGGGCCGGGCGTGAGCGTCGAGGATTTCGATCTGGGCGGCGCGGATATTGGAAGCGTATTCGAGCAGTTCTTCGGCGGCGGGCGCGCCCGGGGAGGGGGAGGCCGAGGACGAACGCGGGCCCAGCCGCAGCGCGGGCAGGACCTGGAACATCCGGTGACGCTGAGTTTCGAGCAGGCGGCGCGCGGGACGCATTTGCCGCTGCAAATCAACCGGGACGGGAAGATCGAGACGATCGACATTCATATTCCCGCGGGCGTGAAAGACGGGAGCCGCGTGCGGGTGAAGGGGCGCGGCCACCCTGGCATGGGCGAGGCGGGCGATTTGTTCATCATCACGCACGTGACGCCGCACGCTTATTTCCGCCGCGAGGGACTGGACGTGTATCTGGATTGCCCGATCAGTCTGTATGAGGCGGCCGCGGGAGCGAAGGTTGACGTGCCGACGCTCGAAGGGCGGCGAACGCTGACGATTCCGCCGAACACCAGCGGCGGCGTGAAGCTGCGAATCAAGGGGCACGGGATCCAGCGTGGGGAGGAAAAAGGGGATCAGATCGTGGTGACGAAGATCGTGATGCCGAAGCAATTGGACGCCGAGGACCACCAGGCCATCGAGCGTCTCGCGGCGAAACATCCGGTGAATGCCCGGGCGGATGTGGGGTGGTGAATGGAAGGGGAAAGGCACGAGGGACGAAGGCACGAAGGCACGGAGGCACGAAGGCACGGAGGCCGGTCCGTGTGGGCGTTTGTGGGGTTTCTGGGGCTCTTTTGCATTTTGCTGGTTTTGGTGACGAGGGTTTACCTGCTGCGGGCGCTGGCGGATTTCAATGGGGCCGACGAACGGGGCCGGAAACTCATCGCGCTGCACGCGCTGCTGCTGATGTCGCTGCTGCTGGTGATTTTGGGATTGAGTCTGATATTGATATTTCGGATTGGCCGGTATTTTTTTCCGCAGCGGTCTAAGACGCCGGACAAGACGAAATACACGGATGCGTGGGCGGAAGCGGGGAAGCGAATGCGGCCGCCGGAGGAGTGATGCTCGTAGGTCGCCCCCGGTGTGTCACCGGGGGCTAAATGGGGAAGCGACGGTTTTCGGCTTGTGGGACAATTGTTGAAACGTCGTTCGCGGGTTTCATCTGCGCGCGGTTCGATCATAATGCCCGCCCAAGGAGATCTTCGTGAGGATTGTTGGAATTCTTGCGGGCGCGGCGCTGATCTTTTTCGTTCTGCTCGATACGTTCGAGACGATCCTTCAGCCTCGGCGAGTGACGCATCGGTATCGCTTCGCGCGGCTCTATTACCAGTGGAACTGGGCGTTCTGGTCCAGCGTCGGGAGACGAATCCCCAGCGGCAAACGGCGCGAGGCGTTTCTGTCGTTCTTTGGCCCGCTGTCGCTGCTGGGGCTGTTTTTCGCCTGGGTGTGCGGATTGATCCTTGGCTTTGCACTGCTGAACGCGTCCGCTGCGACGGCCCTGCAAACGGCCGACCGCCACGTCAGTTTCTTCACTTATCTCTATATGAGCGGGACTACGCTCTTTACGCTGGGGTATGGCGATGTCACGCCGACCGGTCATTTGGGGCGGGCGCTGGCGGTGGCGGAATCGGGGCTGGGATTCGCGTTTCTGGCCGTGATCATCAGCTATCTGCCGGGGATCACCCAGGCTTTTTCCAGGCGCGAGGTATCGATTTCGCTGCTGGATGCGCGAGCCGGCTCGCCGCCGAGCGCGGCGCAGGTGCTGCTGCGGCTGGCTCGGGCGGGCAATATCGAAGAATTGAATTCGTTCCTTGTCGAATGGGAAGGATGGTCGGCGGAGCTGCTGGAAAGCCATCTTTCATTTCCCGTGCTGAGTTATTTCCGATCGCAGCACGATAACCAATCGTGGCTGGCGGCCCTGACCTGCATGCTGGACACGTGTGCCGTGCTGATGGCCGAGGTGAAGGGGTGCAATCCGTATCGGGCGCAGCTCACCTTTGCGATGGCTCGGCATGCGGCGGTGGATCTATCGCTGATCTTCAAAGTGCCGGCGGAATCTCCGCGGGAGGATCGGCTGCCCGCGGAAAAACGAAAGCAATTGCGCCAATGGCTGCGGGAGGCGGGGCTGGAATTGCACGATGAAGCCGACGTGGTCGCGAAATTGGCGGAACTCCGCGGGATGTACGAGCCGTTCGTGTATGCGCTGGCGCGGCGGTTTATGCTGAGGTTGCCAGCGATGATTGCGGAGGGGGAATCGATCGACAATTGGCAGCGCAGCCCGGGCATGCGCCGGGCGCCGGGGATTGGGAGCTTGCCGATCGCCGGCTCGGCGGATGAGCATTTTGGGGTGTGAATTTAATTCGCAATTCGCCCCCGGTGAATCACCGGGGGCTATATGGGAGATATGCAGACCTTTGGTGTGTGGGGCGCCGGGGTGGCGAAGCGGGCGGTTGTTGACCTATCATCGGGTGGTCGTTTTCCAGAGGGAGTCCATTTTAATGAACCATCCGCGTGCGGCGACCGTTGGGCAGTTGAAAGAGTCGGGATATGTTCCCTGCTCGGTGAAGGACGAGCTGCGCAAAAACGTGATCCGCAAGCTGAAGGCGGGGGAAGAATTGTTCCCGGGGATCGTGGGATATCGCGAGTCGGTCATTCCGCAAATCGTCAACGGAATTCTGTCCCGGCACGATCTGCTGTTCCTGGGTTTGCGGGGACAGGCTAAGACGCGAATTTTGCGGATGCTGCCGATGCTGCTGGATGAATGGATTCCGGTGCTCAGCGGGCCGGAAATCAATGATGACCCCATTTTGCCCAAGACCAAGACGGGCCGGCGGATCGTGGCCGAGCAGGGAGGCGACGCGGCGATCGAGTGGGTGCATCGGGACGATCGGTATCACGAGAAGCTGGCGACGCCGGATGTCACGATCGCGGATTTGATCGGGGAGATCGATCTGGTGAAGCATGCCGAGGGGAGATATCTGTCGGATGAATCGACGATGCATTACGGGCTGATTCCGCGGAGCAACCGTGGGCTGTTCGCGATCAACGAGTTGCCGGATTTGGCGCCGCGGATTCAGGTGGGGCTGTTCAACGTGCTGGAAGAGCGGGACGTGCAGATACGGGGGTATCCGATCCGGCTGGAGATGGATGTGTGCCTGGTGTTCAGCGCCAATCCGGAGGATTACACCAACCGCGGTCGGATCGTTACGCCGCTGAAGGACCGGATAGGATCGGTGATTCGGACGCACTATCCTGAAACGGCGGCGGAGGGGATTCAGATCGCGAAGGAAAACGCGTGGGTGGATCGCAACGGGAAGTCCGGCGGGGAGAGCAAGGTGGTCGTGGAAGTTCCGCCGTTCATGAGCGAGATCGTGGAAGAGGTGGTTCGATTGGCGCGGAGCAGCCCGCACGTTTCGCAGGCGTCGGGCGTGTCGGTGCGGACGAGCATCGCCAACCTGGAGACGCTGGTGAGCAACGCCGAGCGGCGCGGTTTGCTCACCGGGGAGACGCACGTGGTGCCGCGCGTGTGCGATTTGAATTATCTGGTGGCAAGCTGCCGGGGAAAGATCGAGATGACCCTGGCGGAGGAGGAAGGGGCGGAGGACAAGCTGATCCGCGCCTTGGTGGGCGAGGCGGTGAAGGCGGTGTTCGGCCAATACGATGATCCGGCGGCGCACGAGACGATCACGGAACAGTTCAAGGGAAACCTGACGTTCCCGGCCGGGGATGATCTGTCGGCCGAGGAATTCGTGGCCAACATGAAGGCGATCAAGGGTCTTCCGCAGGCGGCGGCGCAGCTGACGAAGGAAATGAAGCTGGAGGCGAACGATCCGGCCATGCTGGCGTCGGTGGGAGAGTTTTTGCTGGAAGGGTTGTACGTGAACAACCGGCTGAGCAAATATCACGCGAGGGGGAAGACTTTTTTCAAGCGGTGAGTTGACGGGCGGCGGGCGCGTGGTATCCTGCGAGCGGCGGTTCATGGATGAACTTGCCAGGTTTGGGTGGGTCGGACAGGGAGGTCCGGGTTATGCATTTCTCTCGCCGCGGAATCATCGTTGCATTCTGTTTTGGATTGTGGATCGGGACGGCTGGGCTTATTTGCCAGGCGCTTGTGGCTCGGCCGCCGGAGGGGGATGAGACGCAGTTCAAATTGAGCAATCCGGGGGAGGTCGTGCATGCGGAATCCGCTGGGACGGCTGCGCCGGCGCGGGTTGAGTTGGCCCAGAGATGAACCCGCGGTGCTGTGCACCCGCCGCTAAATATGGGGGATTCGTTGACATCGCTGGGGGTGGGGTCTAGCTTGGGTTTATGATTCCGCTGACCCGCCATGGCTGGCGCGAAATGTTGATTGGATCGCTGATTTTGATCGTGGCGGCCTGGGGACTGGGGCTTATTTACTGGCCGCTGGCGCTGATTATGGCGCCGTTCCTTATTTGGCTGTTCGCGTTTTTCAGGGACCCCAATCGCCTTTCTCCCGTCGAGCCGAACGCGGTGGTCTCGCCGGCCGATGGGAAGGTGTCGGATATCACCGAAATCGAGCATGACGAGCTGATCGAGGGGCCGGCCGTGCGGGTGGGGATTTTTTTGTCGGTCTTCAACGTGCATGTCAATCGCTGTCCGTGCGACGGGCGGGTGACGGCAATCGAATATAAGGCGGGAAAATTCATCAACGCCATGAAGCATGGCGAGGCTTCGGATCAGAATGAATCGAACACGATTGTTCTGGCGGAGCCGACGGGCACGAGGACAATCGTCGTGGTCAAGCAGATCGTGGGGATGATCGCGCGGCGGATCGTTTGCACGGTTTCCAAGGGTGAACTCGTCGAGCGGGGCGAGCGGATCGGGATGATCAAGTTCGGGAGCCGCACGGAACTGACGATCGCGAAGTGGCTGGAGCCAAAGATTCTGGTGGAAATCGGGCAGAGAGTTCGCGGGGCGGCGGATGTGATCGCGGTTTTGGGCAAGGCGATCGAGGCGGAAACGCCCAGCGAGGAATTGGCGCTGCGGGAGACGCCGGCATGAGCCGCGTGGACAAAGCGATCTCGGTGGAATCTTCAGGGGAAGAGGGGGAGTTTGTCTCGCAACGCCGGAGGCCCAGGCGGTCGCGCGAGCAGAGGCGTCTGCGGCTTCGGCGGCGCGGGAGGCGGGCGTATATCCGCTCGGTTTATTTTCTGCCGAGCCTGGCGACGCTGGGCAACGCGGTGTCGGGATTCGCGGCGATCTACGTGGCGGCGATGGTGGCGTCGAGCGGGACTCCGCCGCGAGACCCGTGGGCGAATTTTTTTGTCACGCGCGGCTTCGCTGCCGCGGCATACCTGATATTCCTGGCGATGGTGTTCGATGCGCTCGATGGGCGACTGGCGCGTTTCGCCCGGCATACCACGGATTTCGGCGGGCAACTGGACAGCATGGCGGATGTGATCAGTTTCGGGGTGGCGCCGGCGTTCGTGGCGCTGCGGCTGTTCCGGGTTGATGGGCCGGAATTGAGTTTGCCCCTGACGCGGCTGGTTTGGGCGATGGCGGCGCTGTACGTGTGCTGCGCGGCGATCCGGCTGGCGCGGTTTAACGTCAGCAATCAGCATGGGGAACAACATCATTTCAGTTTTCTGGGCCTGCCTTCGCCGGGGGCGGCCGGAGCGGTGGCGTCGCTCATTCTCATGGAGCAGGAATTGGCGCGGCAGTCGCTGGATTTTCTGGCCCAAGCGTGCCTGGCGCTGCTTCCGCTCGTGGTGCTGGGGACGGGTTTGCTGATGGTGAGCCATGTGCGATATCCCCATTTCGTAAATCGTTATCTTCGCGGCCGAAGGTCGATCGGGCGATTGATCCTGATTGTGGGCATGGTATTGCTGGTGGTGGTGGCGCATCAGTATGTGCTGGGAATCGGAGCGCTGACGTACGCGGCTTGGGGACCGGGAGCATGGCTGCTGCCGCGGATCAGGCGGTGGATGCGGCCACGGGTAAATCCCGGATAACCGCGAAGACGCGAAGATCGCGAAGACAGCCGCGAAGAAATACACATGGAAGATTTTTCGCCACGGCTCGACTGAGTTCGCCGAAGTCAGACGAAAATCAGGTGCACACAGATGAAAACATTTATTTTTTTCTCTGCGCATCTCTTCGCGTCTATCTTCGCGCTCTTCGCGTCTTCGCGGTTCTCTTTTAGTAGAACAGGAATCATGGCATGACCTCGAAAGTCGTTACGCGATTCGCGCCGTCGCCGACGGGATATTTGCACGTGGGCGGGGCGCGGACGGCGCTGTTCAGTTGGCTGCTGGCTCGGCACTTCGACGGAGAATTTCTGCTGCGAATTGAAGATACGGACCTGAACCGCAGCACGGAGGCGTCCGTCACGGGGGTGCTGGAAGACCTGCGCTGGTTGGGACTGAACTGGGACAATCCGGAACTGGTTTTTCAGTCGAAGCGCGTGGAGATTTACGATCGGATCATTGATGGGTTGATCTCGCGCGGGATGGCCTATAAGGCGTACGAAACGCCGGAGGAACTGGAGGGACAGCGGCGGATCGCGGAGCGGGCCAAGCGTCCGTACATCTACAGCCGGCCAAAGCTGACGGAGGAGCAGATTCGGAAATTTGAATCCGAAGGACGCAAGTCCGTGGTGCGGTTTTGCATGCCGGTGAAGGAATATCGGTTTATGGATGTGGTGCTGGGCAAGGAGATCGCGCTGGCGGCGAACCAGGTGCAGGATTTCGTGATACGCAAGACGGATGGGATGCCGACGTATCATTTCGCGGTTGTCGTCGACGATGCGGAGATGGGGATCACGCACGTCCTGCGCGGGCAGGAGCATCTGCTGAATACGGTGAACCATATCGCGCTACAGGATGCGCTGGGATATCCGCGGCCGATTTACGGGCATTTGCCGGTGATTCTGAACACCGACGGCAGCAAGATGGGCAAGCGGGATCGGGACAGGAAGATTCGGCATCAGGCGCATCTGTGGCTGAAGAAATCGAAGATGGCGGCGGCGGACCTGGCGCGATTGGTGGAGCTGGAAGCGGAAAGAATCGAGTGGTGGCTGGCGGATGACGGGCGGCAGCTTGAGGGGACCCAGCAGAAGAAAGTCATGGCGGTGGTGGGACTCAAGGAGAATGATTTGCCGGAGGTTTTGGTTCACGATTTTCGAGCCAACGGATATTTGCCGGAGGTGATGCTGAATTTTCTGTCGCTTTTGGGTTGGAGTCCGGGCGGGGATCGGGAGCGGATGAGCACTGCGGAAATGGTGGAGTTGTTCTCGCTGGAGCGGATCGGTCAGGCGAACGCGAAGTTCAACCGCGAGAAGCTGCTGGCGTTCAATACCGAGGCATGCGCGACGGCGCCGGAGGATCGGCTGGTGGCGGCGATGCGGGATTTTCTCGGCGTCAATCCGCAGTCGCCGATGAACGCGGCGAATGATGAGCAGCTGCGGGCGGTGCTGAAAATGAATGCGGGGATGAGAATCCTGCGGGAAGTGGAGGAGAAAAGCCGGTTCCTGTTCGTGGCGGATGATGCGTTGGAATACAGGCCGGAGGCGATGGAGAAGGTGCTTCGGAAGGACGACGGGCAAGGACTTGAGGCGCTGAAGAATATGCAGGCGGCGATGCAGGGTCTGATCGAATGGAATGGAGCGTCGCTGGAAGAGACGGTCAAGAAATATTGCGAGAAGACCGGGCTGGGGCTGGGGAAGGTGGCCCAGCCGATCCGCGTCGCGGTCAGCGGGACGATGGTCAGCCCGCCGATTTTTGAGAGTCTGGCGTTTCTGGGGAAGGAGCGGACGCTGCGGCGGATGGGGCGGTGCATCGAGATCGTGGGACCGGCCAACTGAAGCAACATTTTCATCAATCGTGCAAGCTCCTTAATCTCAAAGTCTAGTCGAACCGCAGAGTGCGCCGAGGGCCTGGCGCGGGCTTCGCCCGCAACCCAAATAATTAGGCATTGCTCGTTAAGGTACGGTGCGTGTTGCGAAGCACTTA
>JBEKHH010000057.1:0-28826 GCA_050012375.1 Tepidisphaeraceae bacterium | reverse complement strand
CAGCCGGCTTCTCACCCGTGTAGCCCTGATCGACGAAAGCCAATTCCACGGATTTTCCGGTGACTTTCTGCACATCCCGGGCCAGTTGGTTGACCCGCGAGCGATCCTGTTCGTCCGCCGGCGTCACCTGCAACGCCAACAAATGTCCCAGCGTGTCGACGGCCATGTGTACTTTCGATCCCTTCTTCCGCTTGGCCCCATCGTAGCCGGCGCGATGTCCGCTCTCCGGCGTACTTTGCAGCGTGCGTGAATCCAGAATCGTGGCCGACGGTCGCGGATCACGTCCCGTCACCATCCGCAACAATTCTCGCAGATCATGCACCATCGCTTCGAAGATGCCGGCTCGGATCCATCGCTGCCCCTGCTGGCAAACGGCTTCCCACGGCGGCAGATCATTGGCCATATACCGCCAAGGCGAACCGGTACGCACGATCCATCGCAGGCCGTTGAAGACCTCGCGTAAATCATGCTGCCGCTGCGGGGCGTCTTCACGCATCAGCGTCACATAAGGAGCGACGAACGCCCACTCGTCATCCGTGACATCGCTGGGATAAGGCTTCCTTGCCATCCCACCAGTATCGCCGCATCATGCCCCAAGTGCATAACACGCTCTAGCGATCCGACCGAAGGTCGCCGGGTTCGCCGCGCAGAGAACGGCGCGCGCGATCGCCGCCGCACCATTCCGACAACACCCAGCCCCGCCACAACAACACAACTCGGCTCAGGAACATTCGCGCCCACCGCAAACAGCGTCGCGTTGTTGATCGCGTACACCGTCCCATCCGGACCGATCTCCGTCGGGGTGTAGGCTTCCCCCAGCCCATTGGTGATCTGGACTTGCTGCGTCAACGTATCCGTCGCCAGGTTCCACCGATAAAGAGTTCCGTCCTCGCTGTTGACCAGGACCGAATCCGTCGCCGGATCAACCGCCGCCGTGTTGACGCACCATTCATGGACGGCCCCGGGGTATTGCTGATCGAAATTCGCATCCGGCGTCGGGCCCAGGATGCTTTCCACCACTTGCATGATCGTCGCCCCGCCCGCTCCCTTCGAGTTGAACCGCGTGTCGGTCTCCGTCGCGTTCGGATCGAGGATCGCGATCATGTTCTGCCCGTTCCCGCCCGTTCCCGGATCGGCATAGTTGTTGTACTTCGTCATGATCAAGTAGCTCGACGTCCCGTGATACGACGGCACCATCGACGCCGGCACGACCGATGCCGTGTCATCCCACCCAAATCCACCGGCCGGTTTGGTCACCGAAAGGTTCGCCGAATAATGCTCCATCCACCCCCGGCTCGTTCCATAGTCGTCGTAAACCCCCATATACACGTCCCCGTCCGGACCGATCATTGGCGAGGCGGTTCCGTCGTTCGGCACCAGCGCGCCGCTTCCGGTCTTGGGATCGACCAGCGCCACGCTCGCCGTCGGCGTCAGCGTCGAGGTATTCAGCGCGACCAGCCTTCCCGTCCCGAAATTCCCGTCGCTCATCGCGACGTACACCGTGCTTCCGTCTGGAGTCACCGCCGGCGCGGAGTTCGTCGCCACCTGCGTCATCCCCGCCGACACACCGTTCACCTTCAACTGGTCCGCTTCGAAAAATGACCCCACCCCGCTTGCGCTGATGCGCGCAATGCCGTTGGTCAATCCTCCCGGCGCTGAATTGCTGGTTTGATAGCCGAAATAGATGTTCCCTTGGGCATCGGCCGTGATCGGCGTGCTGATCGCCACACCCGCGTTGTACGCCGCCTCGCTCGCCTGGTATGTCGACAGCGACCCGTAAAACGCTTCCTGCGTCGGCGTCACCGATCCGGAGCCGTTCAACGATCCCCGCTCGTAAACCGTCCCGCCATCGCCCGGGTAATACAGCGTGTTTCCGCTGGCCAGCGTCGGACCATAGCTCGGTGTCCAATCATACGATGCCCCTTGGCCCGTCGGCGGTAGAGTATAATCCGTGCTCTGCGTCCAGAGCGGGCTCCCGCTGGCGCCGTTGAATGCCTGAAGTTCAAATCCGCCCCAAGCCCCGGTCTTCACCGGCACGATCACCGTGTTCTGCGCCGTAATCACCGGCGAACCGTAATGAATCAACAAATCGGTTCCCGAAAACGACGGATCCAAATCCACCGGCGTTTCCCAATGGATCGCATCCAACGGCTGGGACGCCACCGTGGACAGCGCCGTATGCTGCGCGTTTCCCGCATAGCCATCCCACGCCTGCGCCGCAGCCCGTCCCGGCAGCGCCGCCACGCTCGCGCCGGCAACGATGATCCAGACAGTTCCCCATCCCCGCGCCAATTTCTCCCAATCGCTCATGGCTTCCCTCCGATTAGCCTCGACCGATTTTACCATCCTTCTAACCCCAAGACAGGGAATTCCAGTGCGACCCTCGCTTTGCAATTTCCCGGCTTTCTTCTCCTTGGGCATTCCACACGAACGGCACGCTTGAACTCAGGCAGCCGACCTGCTAATTTCGCCCTCCGTAACAATACAAAGGGAGTCATTTCATGAGCCGCGACCGCCAGCACGTGCAGCCTCGATTCACTCTTTCCCAGTTTTCGCAATGTAGCGTTTGGGTCCTTTTCGCCGCGTTTTTCTGCTCCTGCCTCACCGCATGCGAAGATCGCCCGACCGCCCTGACCGTGGCCCTGGAATACTCGCCAACCAACACCATCAGCAATGCCTGGGTCCTCCCGCCCGGTCAGGGCAAGATTTGCATCCTTCCCATCGATGACCAGCGCAAGGGAGACAAGACCAAGATCGGCGAAAACCTGGAAGACCCGTCCAAGCCCGTGCCCATCTCCTCCGGACTCCCCGCTCCCGCCGATTGGCTCCACGACACCCTCGGCGACATTTTGCACAGCAACGGTCTCAACGTCGTGAGCAACGCCGACGATGCCGATTTCATGCTCAACGTCGAACTGACCGTTCTTTGGGTTAACGAGGAGAGCGACTACAACGGCCAAATCACCATGGTCATTAAGGTCCAGGACAAGAATGGCAGAGTGCTCTTCACCGCCACGACCAGCGGCCAGTACGAATTATCCGGCAAGAGCCTCAACGCCGGCAACTATCGCCAAGTCCTCAGCAACGCCCTGTACGCCGCGGTCAACCGCCTCTTGAGCAACCAGGACTTCCAGCGCTCGCTGGTCGTCGGCCATTAGAAGCGCACAGTTTTCGAACCCCCCGTCCCGTTTAGCCGCGACCCGAAGGGGAGCGCGTCCTTTGAATCACCGCCGGAATACGCATTGAAACAGCGAATCCAAAAAATCCTGGCCAACGCCGGCGTCGCGTCCCGGCGCAATGTCGAGGAAATGATCCGCCAGCGCCGCGTCGCGCTCAACGGCAGGATCGTCACCGATCTGCCCATTCTGATCGATCCAGCCACGGACAAGATCGAAGTCGATGGCCAGGCCGTCAATCTCGGCGCCGACCGCGGTGAGTCGCGGATCTACATTCTCCTCAATAAACCCAAAAACGTGTACGCCACCAACGTCGCCCAGGGCGAGCAAATCCGCGCCATCGACCTGCTCCCCCCAAACCTGCCCGGCCGCGTCTATCCCGTGGGACGACTCGACGCCGATTCCAAGGGCCTTCTCCTGCTCACCAACGACGGCGAATTAACCCATCGCCTGACCCACGCGCGCTTCGGCGTGGCCAAAACCTACCGCGCGGTCGTGGACGGATTCGTCAGCGGCCGCACCCTGGAAGCCTTGGGCAAGGGAATTTGGCTCACCGACCCGCGCGGCGGCGGGGGGTTCAAAACCGGACCCACCCATCTGAAAATCGTCACCCGATCGCACACCGCGACCGTCCTCGACATCACCATCCGCGAAGTCCGCAATCGGCAAATTCCCCAAATGCTGACGAAGATGGGCCACAAGCTCCGCGATCTGACGCGCGTGCGAATGGGCCCGCTCACGCTCCACGGATTATCCCCCGGCCAATTCCGTCATCTCACCGGCAGAGAAGTCACTCAGCTTCGCGCCCTCGGCCGGCGGGAAAAACCGCCCCTCACCACTTGATCGCCTGCGGCTGAAAATGCCTGTAACTGCGCACATTCGGCGAAAACTCCAATCCCAATTCCTTGATCCGGCTTCGATAGGCAAGATATTCCGCCCCGCTGGGATGCACGAATCCCTGCAACCCGATCACCTGGTAGAAGTCCATCCTCCATCCCTTCACGCCGCGCTCGATGGTGCACGCGATCCCATTCTGATTCAGGAAATCGCGGGCCTCGTTGGCCGTCTTTTCGTCGGCATAACTCTGAATCAGCACGTAATGCATGTTGACGATCCGCGCCCCGGGTTTGGCGACCGCGTCAGGAACAACGCCGGCTTTCGCCTGGATCACGTCGGCCGCCAGCTCCGGAGAGAAGGTGCCGGCTTTCTCGCCGGGTGCGACCAGGACTGCCGGATGCGCCGGGCCGTCGTGAAGCTGTTGTTCGATAGATAGATTCTGAGCCGGCCGCGTTGAAAAATGCCGTACCAGCAGCATCGCGGCGATAACCGCAACCGCGGCCCCTGAGCCGATCAGCGCCCCCAACTGCCGGTCCATCCACTGCCGCGCGGTCCCACCCGCGGCCAAGAGGCGCGCAGTCCACCTCTGCCACATCGCCCTCAGGCGCGGCATCAGCATCCCATTGCCTCTGGGCAGCGGAGGCCCCAGAGTCTCCGGATCGGCCCTTCTTCGTCTCCACAAGTCCACAGCCTGTGCGGCCATCGCTCGCGAAAAGCTCTTCGCCGGCTTTATCGCAGCCGGGGCCTTGGGCTCCATTCGCTTGTCTTTGTTGATCACTTCAAACAGCGCAACCGTGCGTTTCCCCTTGGCCATCCTTGACCATCCTTTCGGAAACTGTTGTCGAAAGCGAAATTACGATCCCTTTCCCCGCAGGTCAAGTCGCCGGGCAAACAATCGTCGAAGATTTGATCTATTTATGCTTGAAATTAGTCGGATCGCCAATCGGGGCAAAATTTCCAATCGCGTGGCTCGTCGCGACCAGGTAGCCGATTCCAATGGCACACACCGCCGCCAGCAGCACGATCCCAATGGCCGCCATCGTAAAAAGGAGCCGGAAATTGAGTTTCACCACGGCAGGATATTTTTGCCCCGCCGCCCGAATTAAGTCAAGTTCCGCGATCAACTGATGGATGCAGCTTACGCCGATTCGCGCGCAGGGCCAGCCCGCACGCTATGGGTCCCCAGCGTTCCGACCGTTGCGGCCGGGGGCCTTTCCATTCTCTTGAACTACCGTCGATTCAGATGCTGTTCATTCCCGATTCTCCCCGAAGATTTCCGGCTGGATCGTGGATTTGCCCTTTGCCTTCGGTGCGGCCTTAAACGTCCGTTGCTCGTGCCATGCCGGCATATCCACACGCTTGCCCGCCAATAGTTCGGCAACAGTCAGAATTTGAATCCGGGGGAATTGGCTGCCGCCCACCGACTTATAGAATCCCCCCGATGCCGCTTCCGTCCGCATGGGTTGCGTCGATTCTTGCATCGAAATCAAGACGCCAACCTGCGCTTTTTCGCGATCCAGAACGCCCCGTAGATCGCGAACATGGGACACGTTTGTATGCCCGGCCTTGACGGAGAATATCACTTGTTTGGTTTGCCCGGCCGGCCCTTCGTCGTGGAAGTAAAGCCGGCCGTCGATTCCTCTATCGGCGCCCTTCTTTTGCTCGGCGGGACGCGCATGAACAAGCGATAACGCCCACCACTGGAATTGATATGGATCGTCAGCGGCGAGTTGTGCCGCACCGCTCACGTCTTCCGGCTCGCCGATGACCTTGTATGCCTTGTCGATCTTTTCTCCAAAGGCAGAGAAAAGACGGTGTTTGATGAGGCTGACGGCAAGATGTGTGATGTCGATGCCTATCCAGCGACGGCTCAATCGCTGTGCGGCGTCAATCGCAGTCCCACAACCACAAAACGGGTCTAGGATAACATCGGATTCGTTGCTGCTCGACAGGATAATCCGCTCTAGCAGCGCTATGGGCTTTTGCGTCGGATAGCCAAGTCGCTCCTGGGCTGCTGCGTTCAGCCAAAGCGACGGAGTTGCCCAAACGTCCTGATATGGCACCCCGCGCAAGTCGGCAGCGTAGATTTTTAGCCGTGGCATCCCGGTGGAGGTATAGGTGATTCTCCCCTCGGCTTCCAACCGCTCCATGTTCTCTTTTGTGTAGCTCCACATTCGCCCCGGTGATGGCTTCCTTCCCTTCCATTCAAATTGTCCAGAATCGCGCCCATGGGCTGGTGCGGTTAAATCGCGCTTTCTGTAATGCCTTCCCTCTTCATCCGTCTCAAAATCGTGCGCGGAAAAATATCGCTCGTCTGGAGCGTCGTATTGCTGATTCCAAGTGTGAACGTCGCCCTTGGCGTAGAACAAAAGAATGTCGTGGATCCGTCCATACCGCGTTGGATCGTTGTGAGCGCTTGTGCGCTGCCAGATAATTTCGTTCGTGTAATTCTTTGCGCCGAACACGGCATCCATTAGCATTTTGAGATGATGACTCGCGGTCGGATCGCAGTGCAAATAGATGCTTCCGGTGTCTTTCAGTACCCGCCGTAGCTCGATAAGTCGTGGAGCCATCATCGACAGGTAGGCGAGCATGTCATTCTCACCCAGGAACGTGCGGAAAGCCTGCATACATTGCGAAACTTTCCCGCCCGATTCGACAGTCTCTTGGAAGGAAAGTGCCGCCGATTGGTCCCAATGCCACGTATCGTCAAAGGCTTTGATTTGCGAAGCCGCTTGCGTGCCGTCTTTTTCTGAAAACAGGACGTTGTAATCGGCGTTGGAGTTGAAGGGCGGATCGAGATAGACCAAATCGACCGATTCATCCGCGATATGCTCGCGCAGCACTTTCAGGTTGTCGCCATAATAGAGCGCGTTAGCTGGAAGGTCTGATGGTTTGGGGTTCACGATCACAAAGCGTATCGAGCGGTCATGCCCCGGTCTAGCCGTCGAATCACTGCCGATTGAATCCCTTGCCGCCCACCAGATAAATTTAACCACCCCTCACTGGCTCCGGCCTAATGCCCGGGCATGACCCAAACATTTTCCACGCGGGCACGACGAAAATGGGCGGATGGTTGTCCGCCAGTTATCGGAAGAATCCGCACGGATAAAACCATCCCGGCCAATGCAATCGCAATTGTTATCGGCCAGACAGATGCCGCGGAGAGATGCCCCAGATTTATGCCGGGCGTTCAATCCGCGTCCACGCGCCTATCTATGCGCATGAAGAGTTCCAACCTTTGCACCGCCGCTTTGCACTGCCGAAATCAGGACGACCAGATTCTCTTGGAGCAATCCGCCTCTTCGCACCTACATACATGGGGGAGAAAGAATCATGAGCCAGCATAGAAGAACTCGGGCCCACCAGCGGGATGCCGAAACCTTTATGTCCATCCTGATCTTGGCATTGCTTTTGGTGGCGATGGTCCATCCGACACCCTGTGTGATGACGACGGTGAGAGACGTTATGGTCTCTGCATTCGCGGCCCAAGCCGGAACGCTGCGTGGCCTTATCACTCCGATGGGGAAAATGCTGCGGCGATGGTTGCGCACGCCCGCTCTAAGTAAAATATCGCAATGGACAAGGGCAAACGTGAGGAAATTAAGAACAAGGTTCAGCCCGAGATAAGGCCTCACGCAGGATTATTCGGAAAATCTTCCCGATCCCTTATCTTTGACCTTAACGAGTGAATATGCCACAGCCACGCAAACGCCGCCCGAAAGTTCCCGAGCAGATCGCCGCGCAAGTGTTGATGATTAGCAAGCGGCGATGCTGCGTCTGTTGGAAACTGCACGGCAATAACACCGTTGTCAAGGGGCAGATTGCCCACCTCGACCACAACCGGGAGAATAACGCAACAGAGAATCTTGTCTTCCTGTGTTTGTCTCACCACGATGAATATGATGGAAAGACCAGCCAGTCGAGGGGTTTAATGCGGGCCGAAGTGACAGCCCTCCGCGATGAATTGTACGCCACTCTTCAGCGAAACGGCCCGATGACCGAAGCGAAGCCGGCGAACAACGCCGAAGCACGCGAAAATCCCGTAGATGTTGCGGTGGCGATCGCGGATCGCGTCCGCAAAGTGGCCCAGCGATTTGAAACCTTTGCCAACGCTATCTTGGCTCATCCCGAGCCGTATCCGTGGCACCTTTGGGGAACGGATAGTGATAACCTGACGATCGAAGCTGGCCGGTTCCTGATGAAAGCCATCGAGGCCGGGCCACTCGACATTGTCGGCATCCGCGATTACCCCTCTTATGTCGGCGCCCGCATCGAAGGGAATGAAGTGCCCGGACATTTCAGCGCACTGTTTGAGCGTGTGTTGTATACGCTGAACCTTGACCCCGAACAAAGGCCCAGCGCCTACGATATGCATCTGCGGATGTGGGAGGAAGATGACCCTGCGCGTGAGCGGCTGGAAGCAAGAGCATTCGCCGAGCTTCAACGAAGGCGCGCTGAGGCACTGACCGAGATTGCCAAGAACATTGAACAGGCTTCCCCCAATCGGCGAGGGGATGGAACGGCGACGCAGGTAGAGAAAAAATAGCTCCCTCCCGGTTCAGAAACCCGCCGGACGGCCGCCCCGGACGCTACAGTCGCATTCAATACGCCCTCATGGCATTTCAACGCCCGAAAAAAATATCGTAAAAAAATCCCCGGATTTCTCAAAAGCACGTCCAAAACCTTCACCCCTTGGACCCTTTAATAGAGGGAGAAGCTTTTTTCCATCACCGGTCGCCTAGGCGACCCATCAGGAGCACCCGTGTCCGCCGACCTCGATTCTCACACTCCCACGGAACTCTCCTTTCCCGATGAGGGTCCCGGGGCCGAGATCGAAAACTCTGGGACATCTGAGACAATTTGGGACATCGAACTTCCACTCAATATCACCGATATCCAGTTCCGGGCCATCGAACTCGCCATCCAGGGGATGCGCGATACGCAAATCGCCCAAATCTTCTCCATCGACCGAACCCAAAGTGGGCCAGTTTGGCCGCGACTCGAGGGGGAACGCGTTATTTGGAATTTCGGGCACAAATCCCCATCACGCAAACGCAACATCCGCCACCCGATGCTTCGCCGGACCGTAAACGTGCAGGTCCGCAAACGGCTTTCGCCCATCCCACGTATGCCACAGAACCACCCGCTGTCGATCCGCCGAAACCCCGGCCACCATGTCCGCGGCCCCGGCAACCATCCGCATTCCCCGATACGCGCTGGCATATTGCGTAATCAGCTCATCATCCATTCCGACGCAAATCAGCGGCCCCTCCTCCGTCGCCAGCAATATCCGCGCATCGCCCAGCCACGGCAAAGCCCCCGCCGCCCCGACCCGGCCGGCGCGATGTTGCCGGCTATCCAGCTTCAAATCATCCGCCGACCAAGAGCACACCTTCCCGTCGTCGTGGGCTGTGATGATCCACCCCGACCGCGAAATAATCGCGATGACATCCGCATCAGCCGCTTCACCCATCGGCGTCAGGGATCCATCCTCCCCTATGACGAACATCCGCGGCCCACTGCTGAAAATCAGACGATTCGATCCGGCCAAGAGCAGATTCCGCGGCGCAAAACCGGCGATCGGCCCCGACGCGGGACGAACCGACTTTCTCGGATTCTCCGGCTCGTTCTCATCCCAGCAAACCAATCCCGCCTCCCCATGCGCCGCCCAAATCCGTCCATCCCGTACAATCGCGCTATTGAACCCCAACTGGCTCGTCACACCGGGATCGTGATATCGCCGCGCCTCGTTCGGCGATTCAGGATTCACGCGCAGCACGCCCGTCCGGCAGCCCAGCAGCAATCCCCCGCATCCATCCCCGCGCACGCTGCGCAGCGGACCCAGATCACCGGGCACCGCAATCAGCTCCGCGCGCGGCGATTCATCCCCATCAATCCGAACGAGATGAGGTCCCGCCACCGCCCACAGCGTCGCTCCTCCCGCCGTCAGCGCCGACGCCGCGAGGATCGCCCGAAAAACGTCCGCCTGATCCGCCAGGTTCATCCGGCTCAGCACCTGTCCCGGCGACAGTCCGGGAGTGGAGGCGCGAATCGCCTCGAACTGGTTGAACAGCTCCGCCGACCGGCGCAGATGATCGACCTGATCCGCCGCCCGCCGCTGTTCCGCCTGCCGCTGCATCGCCTCGATCTGCTGTCTCTTGAGCGTCGGGCAATCCAGATCCACCTGGACTGGCGGAATCACCTCGACGCCGCAGGCGAACGCCACCGCTCGGGCCGCTTCAACCACAGCCACGACCATTTCCCGCCGTCCCTCCTCGCCGACAAGCGCTTGGGCCTCGCGCTGGCTTGCGTATTTTCGCGCTGCCATCGAAATGGCCCCCGCGAAGTGCTTCACCACGTCCGCCCCGCTCGCCACTGAACCGCCGCTCAATAGCGCCTCTTCCAGCATTTTTAATTCATTCGCCTCCGGCAACGCGCGAACCGTGCCGGTGAACACCGCCCGCGCGGTATGCCCATCCGCCGTCACCAACTCGTTCAGCTCCCACCGCAAGCGCAGCCCACCCGACCTGATCTGGATCCTGCCGTCGATTCGCCGCGCCAGCTCGGAATCTTGCAGCATGGCGCAAATTCTAAGATCGTCGCCTGCGGAAGGGAAATGCAACCGGAGAACGATTGCCAATTGCCTATTGCGTCTGTTGCTCCCCTCAATAGGCAATAGGCAATTGGCAATTGGAATCGCGGCGGCCCGTTATTGCGTTCATTCTTTCAACTTGACTCGGCCATCTCCTGCCGATGAGATGAATTCGATGGCCGAGTTGAAGAGCCCACCGCCATGGCGGGCGGCGCCGCTGGTTTTGGCGCTGCTGTGCGGCCTCGCCGCCTACTCCAACAGCTTCCACGGCCCATTCATTTTCGATGACATCGACGCCATCCTGAACAATCCGCACATCAACCGAAATCTCCATGATTCCGGTCAACCCATTCCCACCACTCTTTCCGGCCGGCCCGTGCTGTCGCTCAGCTTCGCAGCCGACGAGGCGATCGGCCAAATGCACGTCGAGCTATACCACGCCACGAATCTTCTGATTCACCTCGCATCCGGAGCGTTTCTCTTCGGCATCGTTTGCCGGAATCTCTCTCGCCGCCAATTCTGGGGCGATCGCTTTGAGACTTCAGCGCCGTGGCTGGCGGGCGTCGTCACGGCCATCTGGTTGGTGCATCCGCTGAATACGCAGGCCGTCACGTACATCGTCCAGCGCGCCGAATCCCTCGCCGCGCTGTTCTATCTCGCGGTGATTTACGCGTTGATTCGCGATGCCGAAATGCCGCGGTTAGGCTGGAAGCTGGCGGCGATCTCGGCGTGCGCCCTCGGCATGGCGAGCAAGGAATCCATGGCCAGCGCGCCGCTCGTCGCGCTGCTGTACGATCGGACGTTCCTCTCCGGCTCCTTCGCCGCCGCATTAAAAAAACGGTCTTCGCTGTACACAGGACTCGCGGCAACCTGGACCCTTCTCGCCGCCCTTGTCTTCAGCGGCGCTCGCAGCTCCTCCGTGAGCTTCAGCCAGAATATTTCCCCGATGGATTATGCCCGGACCCAACTGATGGTGATCGCACATTATCTTCTCCTGGCCGTCTGGCCACGAGAACTGGCGCTGGATTATTACGATTGGCCAATCGCCCGGAATTGGACGCAGGTCGGATCCGGCGGCTGGATCGTCGCCGTGTGTATCCTCTTTTTCGCCGCCGCGTTTTGGCTCAAGCCATGGCTGGGATTTCTAGGCGCGTGGTTCTTCCTGATTCTCGCCCCGTCCTCGAGCGTGGTCCCCATCTTTACGGAAATTGCCGCCGAGCAACGAATGTATCTGCCGCTGATCGCGCCCATCGCGCTGGGGGTCATTGGCGGATGGACTTTCCTCGCCCGCTTTTGGGCAGTTCGATGCGCCGGCCCAGTCATGGCCGCGGTCCTGGTCACGGTCCTGGCCGCACGCACTTTTTTGCGCAACGCCGAATATCAAAATCCGCAAATCATCTGGGCGGACAATGTGGCCCAGCGTCCGCTGAATCCCCGGGCCCATTTCAACCTCGGTTACGCCTTGATGGACCAGGGCGATCCTGCCGCCGCGGCCGTTGAGTTTCATGCCGCGCTGGCCTTGGCCCCCGATTATTACGCCGCCGCCAGAGAACTCGGCCGCGCCTGGGAACAGTCGGGAAACGCAAAGAGGGCCGAAAATTTCTACACCCGCGAAATCCAAACCTTCCCCGCCTTTTGGCGCGAGGCCCACGTTGAGCGCGGCCGGCTCCGGGCCAGCCGCGGCGACCTGTCCGGCGCCGAAGCCGATTTCCAGGCCGCTACGCGTTCCAGCGATACGCGTCCCAGCGGAGATTCCCCGTGACCCGCTCGAATTCCGATTCAACCCGATGGTTCGCCCCTCTGCTCGTGATCTTTATCGGCGCGCTCGCTTATTCCAACAGTTTCACCGGCCCCTTTATCTTCGACGACACGGTCTCGATCCAGCGCAATCCCCAGATCCGCAGCCTGATTCCATACAAACTCGCCTCCGACGGCCCAACCGCGATCTCAGGCCGGCCCGTGGTCATCTTTTCATTCGCACTCAACTACGCGATTTCCCGCCTCCACGTTGTCCCTTACCACGTCACGAATTTGCTGATCCATCTCCTGGCGGCATCTGTGCTGTATGCGATCGTCCGCCGGACACTGCTCGGAAACGATCGCCTCGCCCGTTCGGCAAGAGCGGAAGGCAAAGCCTCCGCAGCGCTGTCCGCGATGGTTGCGGCGATATGGATCGCTCATCCCCTCAACACCCAGGCGGTCACTTACCTCTCCCAGCGCTCCGAATCGTTGGCAAGCTTCTTTTTCTTGGCCACGATTTATTGCGTGATTCGCGCCGCGCAGGGGCGCTCCGGGTGGTGGTGGGGGGCCGGCGCAATTCTCGCCTGCGCGCTGGGCATGGGCACCAAGGAGATCGTCGCCGTCGCCCCCATCCTGGCCATTCTCTACGACCGCACATTTCTCGCTGGAACATTCAAAGCCGCTTTGAAACTTCGATGGGGGATATATGCCGGCATGGCCGCGACATGGATTCTGATTCTCCTGTCTCTGCACACCGGCCAGCGCGAGACGATGGTCGGGTATCACCTAGGCATCTCCACGCTCGACTACGCGCGCACCGAATTGAACGTCGTCGCCCACTACCTTCGTCTGGCGTTTTGGCCCAGCGATTTGGTTCTCGACTATTACGATTGGCCCATCGCCCGGCGCTGGTCCGACGTTTCCTGGCAGGGATGGCTGGTCCTGGTCCTGGCGGTGGCAACGCTTATTGCCATACGGATCAAGCCATGGCTCGGTTTCCTCGGCGCCTGGTTCTTTCTGGTCCTCGCCCCCACATCCAGCATTCTTCCGATCAAGCAGGAAGCGGCCGCCGAGCAGCGGATGTATCTCCCCTTGGCCGCCATCGTGGTTTTTGTGGTCGTCGGCGGATGGATCCTATTATCCCGCTGGAAATGGGCCCGTCTTCTCGCCGCCGTCACGGGATGCGCCGTCGTTATCTGCCTCGCTCGCCTGACGTTTATCCGAAACGGTCAATATTCAACGGCCGTCGATATCTGGCGAGACACCGTTGCCAAGCGTCCGAACAACACGCGTGCGCACGTGAATCTCGGCGAATCCTGGGCGCAGCTCAGCATCGATTTTCCGCGTGGATCGCCCGAGACCATTGCCGCCGCCACACAGGCCGCCGAGCAATTCCAGATCGCCCTCACCCTTGAGCCCCAAGTCACTCACTCGATATTTGCCCTTGGCCAATCTTTCGACCAAATGGGCGATCCCCAGGCTGCGGAGGAATTGTACACCCGGTCGCTGCCGAAACACCCGGAAATCGCCGCCGATCTATACCTCGAGCGTGGAAACCTCCGCGCCCGCCGCGGCGATGGAAACGCCGCCCAAGCGGATTTTGAGGCTGCCATCGCCGCCGATCCGCGCGATCCCGAACCGCACTATTTTCTCAGCCTGCTCTTTCAGCAGCGGCAGGACTGGAACCACGCCCGCTCGGAGTTGGAAAAAACCGTGCAACTGTCGCCCCAATACAAAGACGCCGCCCAGCGCCTCGCCCGTTTGACGAATCCATCGCGATAAAAACAGAGCCGGGCCATCCCGGCCCGGTGGATTTCAAAAATTGCATTCCCCTTGATCATTCAATTCGCCGGATTCGCAGCCAGATCCTTCGGCTGCTCCGCCGGCACGAAACTCGCCTGCACCTGGTCGCTCGCCCCGGCCGCTTTGATCTCGGCAATGACCGACTTCACCTGTCCCGCGTCCCCAAGGGCGTGAAATGATCCTTCCAGAATCGACGGCCCCAGCGGATCAACCAGTTGCCCATGCTGGCGTCCCACCTTCATCCACGCCTTGCGGATCGTCACCGTCGCGCCGTCGGATGAATCATCCACTTCCACCAACCCGGACCCCCGGTATTCCACCACCCCGGGAGCATCGCTGTCGTTACACACCAAACACCAATGAATCGAAGCATTCGTGTTGGCCGGATGGTCCGGCTTCACCCCGCTCATCGGCATCCAGAAAACACGAATGTGAACCAATTGCCGCGGCATCCTGCATCGGTCCTGAACCAGCGGCTTGGTCGGATCGGGATGCCTCGGCTGAATCTCGTCCTGCACCAATACCACATCGGCATCGCCCGCCTGGTTCCGGGCGATGTAGGCCTGGGTAAAACTCTGCGAGAATTCGTGCTGGCCATCCATGCTGGACAGGCGCAGCGTTCCCTGATCGGTCGAGCACCCCCCAACGTATGCCCAAATGAATACAAGAGCCGGCAGGGCGATCATCCACCGCAAGAAAAGCCCGCGCCGCACCAGCAACCCTCCATCACACAATGCCCAGCAGTCCCAGCGCATCGCGCTCAACGATTCCGCGCAATGCCTCCCGGGGGACCACAGGCAGGTTCGTCCCCTGCGTCAGTTGATTGATGCTGTACAACGCCTCGATGCAATCCGTAACCGAGGTGTACGGAAAATCGCTTCCAAATAACAGTTTATCAATGACTTGTGTTTCATGAGCCGCAACCAGAGCGTTGTATGCCTGCCAGGCCCGCGAAAGCAGACCGCTGACATCCGCATAAGCATTGGGGTGCTTGCCCAGTAGGCAGATCGTCTCTTCGAGCCAAGGCTGGCCAAGCTGCGCGAAAATGATCCGCAGCCCCGGGAAGGTCCGCAGCACCTCGTCAAAAAGATACGGCCGGGCGAATTCCAGCTTGCTCTGCTCCGTGAATTGACCCACCGGATGCAGCAGGATCGGCATGTTCAGCTTTTCCGCCTCCGCGTACAGGCGCATGGCCCTGGAGTCGCAGGGATGGAAATCCTGGTTCGCCGGCGAAAGCGTGATCCCCCGAAGCTGCAAGTGCGCTCGCGCCGCGCGAAGCTCATCCAGGGCCGAAGATTCCGTCGGATCGATCCCCGCAAAGCCGATCAATTTCTGCGGAAATCGGCTCACATATTCCGCAACATACGAATTGGGAATCTCCGCCTGTAGGTATTTGCTTTTGAACCCCAGCACGATCGACTTATCCACCAGCGACGACTCCGCCCAATGGTGGTCCGGATCGGCCGCCGGCACCGAACGCCAACTCGGCTTGACCCCCATCACAAACCGGGACGACCGCTTCTGCCCGGACCGGGCCAAATCACCCAGGTCCAACTGACCAAGCTGCTCCGCCGATTGCCAAATATGCGTGTGACAGTCAACAATCATAAAAACCCTTACGCCGTAGTCTAAGGCTACGGCAATGCCCCGTCAAAGATACCCGCCGCCTGGGGCTCGCCATTGGCACGAATAGACCATCGGCTCATATTTATTCGGACGTCCTCTGCGTCGATCTGGAATTAAAACTTGTAAGTCACGAAATGACACGGATATGCGATTGCGCCGTTAGAATCGACAACCCTTTATCCTTACGTGGGTTGACGGGCATTTGCCGCTGAGCTAATGTGTGTTTTTAAGGAGCCATTCATGCCATTTACCCTTGCCCCATTGCCCTTTCCATCCGAAGCCCTGGAACCCCACATCGACAGGATGACGATGGAAATCCACCATGGCAAACACCATGCGGCCTACGTCAATAATCTGAATAAAGCCCTCGAACAGGCCCCCCAGCTTGCCGGAAAGTCGCTCGAAGAACTTCTGGCCAATACGGTGGCGATCGTTCCCGAGGCGATCAAAACCCCGGTCCGGAACAACGCCGGCGGCCATCACAATCACACCTTTTTCTGGGAAATCCTCAACCCCGCCGGCAAGCCCGGTCCCACGCCCGTCGGTCAGCTCGGCATCGCCATCGGCAACGCATTCGGCTCATTTGATCAGTTCAAGGAGAAATTCGCCGCCGCCGCCATCGGCAGATTCGGGTCCGGTTGGGCTTGGCTCATCAAAAAGGGCGGCAAGCTGGAAATCACGTCCACCGCCAACCAGGACAGCCCGATCATGAACGGCGCACTGCCGGTCATCGGCTTGGACGTCTGGGAGCACGCTTATTACTTGAAATACCAGAATCGCCGTGCCGACTACATCGCGGCCTTTTGGAACATCATCAATTGGAAAACCGCCGACGAGCGCTTCACGAAGACAAGATAACGTCCCGCGGCTTCTAAAGTTCAGCCGCGGCTAATAACTGATCATCTTTCTGAGCAGCCGCCGGTCGATCGTCAGCCCCTCCAGAATCGTCGCGATCCTTCCGCCGGCGTCCTTTGCGCCATACGGACTTGGGCATTTGCCTCGCCGCGGCCGGCCAGAATTGAGAATTCGCCTGGCGGCGCTGGCAATCGAAGATTGCCGATACGGCACATTCCGCACATCTTCACACCTCTGGCGTCCAAGCTGCCGCGGGCCCACGTCAATGACGGGCGTCCGAAAACTCGCCGCCTCGATGATCCCGCTGGAACTGTTTCCCACCAGCATCGCCGCATCCCGCAAGAGTCCAAGAAACACCCCTCGCGGCACATCCCGCCGAACGATGAACCGCCGGCTGCCCGCCACCATCTCCCAGCAGCGGGCAATTCCACCGGCCCCCGGATCGTTATTCGGATAAATGATGACGATTCGCTCCAGCTCCATTCCCGAAATCCCCTTCAGCACAATCCTTGCCCGCCGAAACTCAGCGGATTCGTCCGCCTCAATCGGATGCAACACCAGCAGCGCGAATCGCCTCGGTTTGACTCCCGGGAATTGTCTGCGAATCAGCAACGGTGGGGCGGCCAGGCGGTGAATCCCATCGATGCCCGGCGAACCGACGCGATGAATGCGCCATCGCTCTTCCCCCATTTTCGCCAGTCGCCGCGCGCTCTGCGTCGTGGCCGGAAAGTGCACGTGGGCCAATTTGCTGATGGCGTGCCGGAGCGCATCATCCATCTGCCCCAAGGCCCGGTCCCCGCCATGGACATGCGCCACCGCAATGTCGCACAAATGCGCCGCCGCCGCCGCCGCCAGCGCCTCCACCCGGTCTCCCACAACCAGCACCACATCCGGCTTCAACCGCGCAAATCCCCGAGCCAATCCCGCGATCGCTTCTCCCGTTGCCACGGCCCGGCTCGCCCCGCGCCACGGAACTACCGCGTCGATAGGCCAACCTTCCGCCGCAATCCGGCCCATCGTCCGCCCGTGCCGCCGATCCAGGTGCATCCCCGTCACGATAATTTGCAGATGCAGCCGACGATTTCCCCGAATCGCTCTCAGCGCCGATTCCATTAGCCCAAATTCGGCGCGCGTCCCCGTCACGAAGCAAACCCGCCGGCGAGACGACTGGGTAACTTTACGCGACATCGGAAATCAGTTGCCAGCTCAGCATCTGGCCCGCCTTGATGGAATGACCGATGCGCTGCCCGACGATCGACGGCAGGGCCGACGCCGGAATCCCCGTCCCGGGCCGTTGCACGAACAGGTCGGGTTCCTGAATGACATGCCCCGCGGGGAGATCGCGCGCCGCCACCACGCTTTGCCGGCTCACCGTCCGCACGTCGCGCTCGATGTCCAGCACTCGCTTCCCGCCGCCGCCGCGCATCTCCCCAGCCAGCCGAACCAGACTCACGTAATCCGCGAAATCCCCCGGCTCGAGGCTGGCCGCGTGATCCGGCCCGGAAGCGGCACAATCGTATGTCAGATGTTTTTCAACAATGACCGCGCCCGCCGCCACCGCCAGCGCGCCGCCCATCACTTCCGTCGTGTGATCCGAATACCCAACCGGAACCTCAAACCGCTCCGCCAGCTCCCCAATCCAGCACAAATTCGCGCTGGCCGCCGGCGTCGGATAGCTGCTGATGCAGTGCAACAGCGCAAAGGAAGCCTCCCAGCCGCGCAGCCACGCAACGCTCGAGCTGATTTCGTTGACGCTCGCCGCCCCCGTCGACACCAGCAACGGCAACCGAGTCTTCGCCGCCCGCTTCAGCAGCGGCCAATTCACAACATCCGGCGAAGCAATCTTGATCGCCGGCAAATTGAGCGATTCGATCACGGCGACATCCTCCGCCGAAAACGGCGTAGCCAGCGGAATCATTCCCGCCGCCGCAATTGCCGCCACGATCTCCCTCAGATCCTGCTCTTCCATCTCAAATCGCCGCAGCATGTCGATCGGAGTCGCATCCAGCATCGAACTCTTCTGATACCCCGCAAACGCCGCCGATTCGTGCATCAGCCGGTCCGCCCGGAATATTTGCAGCTTCACCGCGTCCGCTCCGCTTTGGGCCGCGGCCTTCACCAGCGCCAGCGCGCGCTCCAGGCTCCCGTCGTGATTGACCCCGATCTCGGCCACCACCATCGTTCGCCCGCCCGGTGAAAATTTCGCTCCGCCAATTTCAATCTCGTTCATGCGACCCTCGGTTGCCAATTCGCCGTCTCACTAAGAATCGCCTCCGCCAAAAACAAATCGCGAAGCTCGTCGATTTCCACCGTTTGCCCGGCGCCGGTGACTATTCCACGTCGGTCAATTCCAAAGAATGCATGAGGATCGCTCCGATTTTCCCGACCACGCAGCATCGATTCCCGCGACACCGCCACCACCGCGCCGTCATGCAGATACATCGGCGTCAGGTCCTGCCGGCGGTGAATGCTCCCCGGCATCAGCGGCTCTACCCGATCCCCCTCCAGTTTGCACATCCACGCCGGATGCCATTTCCCCACCGGACAGAACGATCGCACCGAATCGCATTCCGTCTTTTGCAGCATCTCCACCGCCCGGTCGATGATCCCCGTTTCACGAACCGGAACATTTCCATACAGAACAACCAGCCCATCCGCGCGAAAACTCCCCTCCGATTCCACCGCCTCCATGGCATGAAGCATCGCATCCTGAACGCTTGCCGAATCGCTTGCCAGCTCCGCAGGCCGATCGATCACTTGCAGACCGCGCGCCCGAGCCAGTTCCTTGATCTTCGGGCAATCCGTCGAAACCACCGTTTTGCTCAGCAGCCTCGATTGCCTCGCATGATCGAATGTGTATTCAATCACCGGCCTGCCGCAAAGGGGCCGGAGATGTTTGCCCTTCAGCCCTTGGCTTCCCGCTCGAGCGAGAATGACTGCCAACGTATTCATGGTCGATGCCACTCCTTGCACGCGGCGCACACAGGATGCCGCTTCCATTCGCCCGCAACATGGTCGCGGCGAAGCGCCGCCGCCCCGTCCGTCCAAACGCTCTTGATCGAATTTTCACCCATGCGCCCAAAACTTTGCCGGCCCAGAATGTCCTGCTCGCACGAAACGCTCCGCCCATCGCACAGCACCGTCAGCCGCCGCGCGATCCGAGCGCACGCCCGCCGCCGCGGCGGCTCCATCTGCGCGACCGAAACATCCGGAATCTGCCCCCCGAAATCCTTCGGCCCATCGATCACCGCGCAGCCCAGCACGCGCATCCAGTGGTCGTACCACGCCTCCATCTCCCCAATGTTCCCCGCCGTCTTATTGAATGTCGGAACCGCCAACGGCGTCCCGCGGCGATTGGCCTGCCGCCGCGAGATCAACCTCGTCAGGTTCTCCATCACCGATTTGAATCCATCCACGCCCATGATCGCCTGATACGTCGCCGGGCAAACCGCCGGGAAATTCACCGAAACAATGTCCACCGGCGAATCGGCCAATCGTTCGATCACACCCGCTTCGACTCCGATCAGATCGGTTTCAATGGCGATGGCCCCAACCCCCATGCGACGCGCCTCGTCCATGATCGCAAAAACCTCGGGATGCAGCAGCGGATCGCCCACGCCGCCAAGGACCACGCGAACATCATCCGCCGACGCCAATTCTTCAAATAGCGCCGTCGCCGTTTCCACCGTCAGATCAGGCCGGTCGAACTGAATATGCGACCAAGGCGAATAGATCGGCCGGGTCGCCCTGCGCGTATTCAACTCCAGCACCACATCACGCGGCAACTCCATCGTCTCCGGCGACGCATCGAGAAAGCGAACCAACTGCTCCGCCTCCGTCGAAATCATCTCCCCATTGAGATGCACCGTGGCGTGAGCGATCCGATCGATCTGCCGCTGGGAATCCAGCGTGAACCGATGCAGCGTCCGCGCCAGCGGCGTCCCAACCGGCGCACAAGATGGTTTGGAGATCGGATCGTGAACCGGCAAATCAGGCCGATAGCACAGCAGCGCCCCCGGATGCGCCCCGCCCGCCGCAAGTTGCTCAACCAGCGGCTTGCGCAGCACAACGCCGCACAGCCCAGGCGCCGCCTGCGAAAAGCACAAATCAATCTCCGGCCGCGCCTCCGCATGTTCGATCAGCCCATCGATCAGACCCGGATCCACCAGCCCAGCCGATGGATCGACCAGCAGCACCGCGTCCGCCCCGGTTTTTTCGGCAATTTCAGCAATCCACGGCCCGTGAAACCCCCGGTCGAATTCGCACGTCCCCAGCAGCCCACCGCGCCAACCCTCCGCCCAGCGCCGCGCCGCCGCCACCGCATCGAGATGCGGCAGGCAAATCCGCGCCGATCTGCCCACGTATTCCACATCCAGTTCCGCCGCGATCGGCGCAATCGCCTCGGCTTGATCTTCCCAGCAAAGCACGATCGATTGCGACACGCGCTGGCATCGCCCCAGGCGAAACAGCGTCCAAGCCATAACCGCTTCGCCCCGAAACCGGCGCGTGGCGCTGTTCGGGCTCGGCGGCTCATGCAGCATTGACAGCACGGCGGTGACGTTCACGCCGCCTCCTTCCGCCGCGCGGATTGCCGTTTCAGCTCCTGGGCCGCCTCCGTCATCGCTTGCGAAAACGCCTCCGCCGCCGCGATCACCGCACGCACGTTCTCAATATCCCGCTCCACCTGCGATTTCTGGCGGTCCAATCCTTCCAGTCGCGCCGCCGCCAGCAGCCGATCTCGCTCGAACCGCTTCAGCTCCGTCTGCTGCGAAAACTGCATCACCTGGTCGTACGTCCGCCCAAATCCGTCCATCTTCGCGCGAAGCTCGTCCACGAGCGCGATCGCGCGATTCACGCGAGGTTGGTCCGATAGATTATCCCGAATCTCCTCCAACAGCGGCAAAGTTTCCCGGCTGATTCGCTCGATCTCGCCGGCCTCTTCCTTCCGCAATAGAATGCTTTCCCGGCAGCGTCCGAGAAGGTCCCAACGTAGCGGCGGAACATCCGATTCAATTTCCGGCAGGGGCCTCCGGCAATACTGGGCGATCGCCTCCGCCAGCGGCATCACCTCCGACCCGCGCTTCCTCGCTCCCCCCTCCGTCGCGTCGATGATCCGAGCCTTGGATTTCCCAAAATCCCGCTCGAATTGCAGCAGGTAGGTGAACAGCCGTTCCTCCGTGTACATCGCTCGGCCCATATAATCCGGGATTTTCCGCAGGATCATCCGATCCCGCACGATCTGCTCCCACTGCTTCATTTCCAGCGTGCAGAATCGCCCCAGCTCCGGCCGCCATACATCCTCGTAGCTCGTCCCCGGCATGTAGCACAGCCCGTCGCTGAATCCCAAATCCTGACCGACAAAAATGATCGGATCGCACCCCAGATGTTCCGCCAGATAAAACGCCAGATGCGCCACCGTCGCCCCGCTGGTCAGCGATGGTTTCCCGAGTTTCAACTCGCGCAGCAGCCCATCGGCAAAATCGTTCCCGATCAGATTCACCGGCCCGGTCATCATCTCCAGCACGCGCGGGGTGGCCTTGGGCTCGGCAACCAGCTCCGTCCGGATTTTCGCCGGGAGCTTTTCAAAAAACCGCGTGCAGATTTCGTGGTAATCCAGCGACGTCACGAAATGCGGCTCGCACCCCATTTCCAAGAGCGGCCGCAAGGTCGTCTGCACCGCGATCAGGACGGCGCACTTCTCCAGACCTTTGAGCAAATGCCTATTTTTCCGCAGCGATGGCCCCGCCGAAACAATCACCGCCGGGCAATCCCGATACCGCCCGCCCAGCCGGTTGATGCCGCCCGCCGCCGCATACCACCCGATGTTCCGGGCGATATTCCGCGCCGTCTGCTCGCTGTTGAACAGCAGCGTGTTCATGTTGGTCCGGCTAAACGACGCGAATTCACCCAGCCAAACCCCCACCTGTTTGTAAAACTCATCGTGCAACTGCACGCTCGGGCCATGCCGAATCGTTTCCGAACCGACCGATATGAGCGCCGTATGCGGCGTCAGCCGCCGAAAGAGCGCCGACTTATCCAGATCGCAAAACCACAACAGCCGATGGCTTGCGATCTGCTTCGACAGATCGCGATGCTCCAGCGCCGCGCGGATCATCTGGATATCCGGCTCGAAGATGCAGAAAATCGCCTCACTGCTCGCCCGCTCGAAAAGAAGCTCCAGGTGATATCCCAGCCCCAGCCCCAGCAAATTAAAAGCCGTCTTCCGCGTGACTGCAATCGATTCGATCAAACGCTCGGCTTCCTTGACGGGTTCATATCGGCTGTGCAAATAAAGAGCGCGGCCGTCGCTCCTCCGAACCGAAACCGTCGGGCCGCCTGATTTCGATTTCTCAACCGCGTGCCCCGGAAGCTCCAGCGCCGCCTCCAGCGCCAGCGCAACCTTCGGCTCCGTCGCCCACAGCGCCGCCAAATTCGACAGCAGCGGCGCATCGGCCGGCAGCATCAACCGCTGGGATGGATCGGTAGCGCTGGTCATTCGGCATTGCTTGCGATCAGCGGGTCCAGCCTGTAGCGTGTTAAAGGCGGACACCGCTATATTTATCGGACCTTCAGGCTCAAAATATTGAGCCGATTCCTGGCCCCGCCCAAGTGCATGGCTGCTTTCGCGGATTTACTCTTCTATGCGGCATGGTGGCTGCTCGCGGTCATGGCCGCCGGCGGCATTTTCGCCTTGATCGCCGGACTCCGCCGGTTGGACAAAAATCTCCAGCGTCTGGGGATCGCCCTGATCCTCGTCGCTGCCATCGTCGCCGCTCTGCGGCTGGTCTTTCCCACCGATCGCGAAAAAATGGAAAAGCGATCCCGGCAATTGGTCCAGGCCGTGGACCACCAGGACTGGAACGCGCTGGGCGTCCTCCTCGATCCCAACACCGTCGTCGGCTTCAAAGCCCACGTCGTCGCCGCCGGCCGGGATGCGATCGTCGCCTCGATCAAGGAAAATTGTGACCGCTATACCCTCAGATCGGTCTGGGTCATCGGCATCGAAAGCCAGCAGACCCAAACTCTTATCACCGTCCCGCTGGTGGTTTACAGCACCCAGGATGTCACCCAGGGCCGGCCGGTCACTAGCACCTGGCAACTCGACTATCAGCAGTCCGGCGAGCAATGGATTCTGGAAAAGATCACGCTTTTGCGCTTCGGCAACAACGACTCGGAAGATTATCCGTTCTGAAATCCGCTCCATTTCTTTCGCGACCATTCCCCCAGCAGCGCGTGATTCGTCAAATCAAATTGCAACGGCGTGATCGTGACATACCCGTCGCGCAGCGCAGCCACGTCGGTGTCTTCTTCGTCCGTATTTAGCGCAAAAACGCTTGTGTTCCAGAAGTAATCGTGCCCACGCGGGTCCCGCCGCCGCTCATACGTATCCCCCCACGCCCGCGTGCATTGCCGCACGATCTTCACCCCGGCGGGGGACTCCCCCGTTTTAAGCACCGGAAGATTGACCGTCGCGACCTGCCGGGGCCCCAATCCCGCCGCCAGAATCTGCTCGATCGTCTCCCGCGCCAGTTTTGCGGCAAGACCATAATCCGGAGACGCCTCCCCGCGCAGATGCTGCGAAACAGCGATGCTCGGCAAACCCAAAAACGCCCCTTCAATCGCCGCCGCCACCGTCCCGCTGTAGAGCACGTTGATCCCCACGTTCGCCCCGGCGTTGATTCCGCTGACCATCAGGTCCGGCCGGCGCGGCAGAACCTGCGAAACCGCCAGCTTCACGCAATCCGCCGGCCGCCCATCCACCGCCGTCCCCGTGAACGCACCGGGAATCGTCACCCGGCTGGTCAGCAGCGGCGCCTTCAGCGTAATGCCGTGGCTCGTCGCGCTCTCCACCGAAGCCGGCGCGACAACCTGCACTTCACCCAGAGCCACAAGCTCCCGATACAACCCCGCCAGCCCCGGCGAAAAAATCCCATCATCATTGGTCAGCAAAATTAGCATATCCCGGCAGTATAATGGACAAGATGATCCGTCTCACGCGCCGGCAAGTTCGCCAAGTCGATCGCCTGGCGGTTGAGCGCTACCACATCCCCGGCGAGGTGCTGATGGAAAACGCCGCCATCGCCGCCGCTGACGCGGCAACAACCATGATCGGCCGCGACAGGCAAGGCGAAATCCTCATTCTCTGCGGCGGTGGAAACAATGGCGGCGATGGTCTGGCCCTGGCTCGGCATCTCCACAATCGCCGGTTCGACGTAAAAATATTTCTCACCGCCGATCCCGAAAAATATGCCAATGAAGCCAAAACAAACTGGCAGATCGTCCAGGCGATGAGTTTGCCCGCCACCCGGCCGGAGCCGGAAATGATCGCCCGCCAGCGCCCGATCCTGATCATCGATGCGATTTTCGGCACCGGTCTGGCCCAACAGCCGCGCGAACCGTTCGCCGAAATCGTCGCCGCGGTGCATCAAATCGGCGCGCCGATCCTGGCAATCGACATTCCCAGCGGCTTGGATTGCGATACTGGCCTTCCGCTTGGACCCGCCTGCATCAGGGCGCAAACCACCATCACATTCGTCGCGGAAAAAGTCGGCTTCGCCACCCCACAGGCCCGCCAAAATCTCGGCGAAGTGATCGTCGGCGACATTGGCTGCCCGCGCGAGCTGGTCATGGAGGCCGCCCGGTTTCCCGCGTAGAATCAATCCGACGTGACCAGGCTAAGCGTCAATCTGAACAAAGTCGCCACCCTGCGCAACACGCGCGCGGTCGGCATTCCCAGCGTCACCCACGCCGCCAGACTCTGTCTCGACGCCGGCGCACCCGGCATCACCGTCCATCCCCGTCCCGACCAACGCCACATTCGCCCGGCCGACGTGCTCGAGCTCGCCGAATTACTCAAAGCCTATCCCAAAGCTGAATTCAACATCGAAGGCAATCCGTTTTACGAGTACATGCAATACGCTCGGCAAGTGCATCCCACGCAATGCACGTTGGTCCCCGATTCCCCGGAGGCTTCAACCAGCGATCACGGCTGGGACCTCGCGCGCGATGCGGGGCGCCTCAAGCCCGTAATTGGCGAGCTGCAATCCCTGGGCTGCCGCGTCAGCCTCTTTATGAATCCGCATCCGGCATCGATGGACCTCGCCGCCAGGCTCGGCGTCGATCGGGTTGAGTTATATACCGCCCCCTACGCCGAAGATTTCGCAAACCAAAAGCCCCAACCGGCCCGCGCATTCACCGCCGCCGCCCGCCGCGCCGCTGAGATTGGCCTGGGCATCAACGCCGGTCACGATCTGAACCTCAAAAACCTTCGCCCCTTTCTTCAAGCCGTACCGAATGTGCTGGAAGTTTCGATCGGCCATGCGTTGATTTCCGACGCGTTGGAATTCGGTCTGCCCGGCGCAGTGCAGCGTTACCTATCAGCGATCAGCGCAGCCTATCTCGTTTAACGGCGGTGCGCAGCACCGCGGATATTCCAGAGCCCTCCGCCCTGTTGTCCAACCCCTTCCGCTGATCTAGAATCCCACCTTGATGGATCTACAAGGCGCAATGACGGCGATGATTACTCCCTTCCGCGACGGGAAGATCGACGAGCGCCGCTTGCGCGAGCAGGTCGAGCACCAGATCAAAAATGGCATCGACGCCGTCGTGCCGGTCGGCACCACTGGCGAATCCCCGACTCTCGATTTCAAGGAACACGCGCGGGTGATCGAGCTGACGGTGCAATACGCGGCCGGCCGGGTTCCTGTCATCGCCGGCACCGGCGCCAACGCCACCACCGAAGCGCTGGAGTTGCACCAGATCGCCAAACACGCCGGCGCGCCCGCCTGTTTGTCGGTAAATCCCTATTACAACAAGCCCACGCAGGAAGGGCTCTATCGGCATTTCATGACCCTCGCCGACCGCGTCGATTTGCCCATCGTCCTGTACAACGTTCCTCATCGCACGGCCGTCACGATGTCCCCGCAAACCGTTGCCCGGCTGGCCAGGCACCGCAACATCGTCGCCATCAAGGAAGCGAGCGGCGACATGAATCTCGTCGGCGAAATCCGCTCGCTGTGCGACATCATCATCCTCAGCGGCGACGATTCCATCACGGTCCCCATCATGTCCATCGGCGGCCGCGGCGTCATCAGCGTCCTGTCCAACGTCATCCCCGCTCAAATCAAAACCCTCACAAAACTGTGCCTCGCCAACCAATACGATCAGGCATCGGCGCTTCACCGCAAGCTTTTCCCGCTCATGCGGGCCATGTTCCTCGACGGAAATCCCGTCGGCATCAAGCACGCGATGAAAGTGGCGGGACTGGACACCGGCGAACTCCGCCTGCCCCTCTGGGAGGCCAGTGACGCCACGAAAAAGCAGATCGAGCAATGCCTCAAAGAGGTCATGTCGATTCCAGCGCAGTAGCAAACCCGGGTTGCGGTATGATCTCCAACGCCCCGCATGGAGATGCGGGGTCACCGCATGACGCATCTTTGCGTTCCCATTTTCGTAACGGAACTCCCCACGGCCAGACGTGAAATCGCCGCCGCCGCCGCCGCCGGCGCAGACCTGATCGAGCTGCGCATCGACACGCTGCGCGACATGTACGTTTTGACGCTTCTGCTGGAGGACAACATCCTTCCCGCCGTCGTCACCTGCCGCTCAAAATCCGAAGGCGGATTCTCGCAATTGGACGACGCCCAGCGAACCGCACAACTGATGTCCGCCATCGCCAGCGGCGCTGAGTGCGTCGATCTCGAACTCTTGGCCGTCCAGCGCATGAAGCAAATCCCCGCCGAGATTCAATCCCGGCTCATTCTCAGCTTCCACGATTTTTCCGCCAAGCCGAGCGATCTTGCTCAACTCAACAGGCAAATGAATCGCCACCCCGCCCAGGTGAACAAGATCGTCTGGAAAGCGGGAAATATTCTGGACAACCTCGACGCCCTGAAGCTTCTGATTCGCCCAGATCGCTCGACGATCGCGCTGTGCATGGGCGAAGCCGGACTGCTCAGCCGGGTCCTGGCAAGGAAATTCGGCGCGTTTCTGACTTTCGCGTCGCTGAGCGATGAGACGGCCACCGCGCCGGGACAGGTGGCCATCGCCCAGATGAAGAACCTCTATCGCTGGGACAACATCGGCCCAGCCACGAAGCTCTATGGCGTCGCCGCCCATCCCGTGCGCCATTCGATGTCCCCCGCGATTCACAACGCCGCGTTCACGGCCGTCGGTTATGACGGCATCTATCTTCCGATGCTAGTCGAGCCGGATTACCAATGCTTCAAGGCATTCATGGACGGGTTCCTCGCCTTCGAGGAGCTGGATTTCTCCGGCCTATCCGTGACGATCCCGCACAAGGAAAACGCCTTGCGCTACCTGCGCGAAAGATCGGCCGACGTGGAAGGATTGGCCGCTGCCATCGGAGCGGTCAACACCATCGCCATCGGCCGCAGGGGTGGAAAGGCGTTCCTCCAAGGCAAAAACACCGATTATGCCGCGATTCTCGACAGCATCACCGCCGAGATGAAGATCAAGCGCGACAACTTGGCTGATCTTCGCGTCGCCATACTCGGCGCCGGGGGCACGGCCCGCGCCGCCGTCGCCGCCCTCGCGCATTACGGCGCAACCGTCATCCTTTCCAATCGCACCCACGACCGCGCGCAAGCCCTGGCTGACGAATTCAATAGCGGCCGCGGAAATATCTCGGCCGTCCCCATCGACGACCTGCTCCGCGCCGATTTCCAGGTTTTCATCAACACCACATCGATCGGCATGCATCCGAATGTTGGCGAAAGTCCGATCGGCGATCGCCCTCCGCCATTCTCACCCAAGACGCTCGTCTTCGACACGATTTACAACCCGATCAAAACCCGATTGCTGACGCAAGCCGAAGGAACAGGCGCCAATACGATCAGTGGCGTGGAAATGTTCGTGCGCCAGGCGGCCGCGCAATTCGAAACCTGGACCGGCAAACCAGCCCCGCACCAGGTCATGCGCCGGGTCATTTCCGACCGTCTGGGCCTTCCCCTGCACTCGCGATAGTCCGGCAAATCAAATGCAACCGCGAAGACGCGAAGACAACCGCGAAGAAATTCATTGGCTCATTTCTTCGACATTTCTTCGCGTTGTCTTCGCAATGCTAACCGTGCATTTCTTGTATTTCCGCGAAGATTTTATCACGCGGCGGCGAGCTTGGCGACGTTGGCCGCTCGCGCAGTCAGCAGAGCGGTAATTAGCACTCGGCCCTGGTC
>JBEKHH010000056.1:0-29536 GCA_050012375.1 Tepidisphaeraceae bacterium | reverse complement strand
ATTCATAAAGGACAGGTCATTCCCAGGCGGGATTGTCCTTGAAAAAATCCCTGACAGCGGAGAATAGTGCCGCAGGGGTCGAACGTGGTAACGTGTTCTCCGCTAGTTGAAGACCAGGGGATTTTTCCCCTAACAACGCCGCGTCGTCGCAGGACGGCGCGGCGTTGTGTTGGGCAAAAGAACCTTGATCTACTAAATTAAGAAACAAACTCGGCTCACGCCGAAGGATATTTCCAAGATCGAATACGACGGAGGTTTCTCTATGATTCCAATCGTTCCTACTCCTGATTCTGTGCGAAGTCGCCTCGTCCAATTTGATAATGATCCACGATACTACGGTGCCGACCAGGCCATCCAACTTGTTATTGACCAATGGCCGGACAACAACAACGCGCTTCACATCCTCATCAAAACCGTGCTCATCAATCGCCTATACAGCACACAGATTTTCGCTGTCTACGAAGCCGCTCAGCATATTTTCACTTTGCAAATCGACGAACGGCTTCGGAAAGGTGAGATATCCCTCGTTACCGATGTCGCCCAAATGAAAAACATCGGCGCGCATGGCCGCAACAATCTTTCGTTTGCGGCGAAGTATTGTGCTTGGCATCAACCAGACCTTTTTCAAATTTGGGACAACCTCGTTGTTGGATTGCTTTGGCAATATCGGAAAGCGCACAACTTCGCCGAGTTCAAAAGAAATGACTTGTATTGCTATCCGAGGTTCATGAAAATCAACGAGAGCTTCAAAAGTTTCTTCGGCCTTCAACAATTCTCTCGCAAGGAAATCGATAAATTTCTCTACATCGAAGCCAGGCTCGCCGCTGAGGCCGAAGCTGGAATTCCATCAGAAAAAGTCTGATTTTCTCGTCCGCGCGACCCCGCGCGAAAGGTGTGAATAATTGTACCCTTCGCGCCGAGACCGTTTCGCGCTAGAGTGTCGGCATGGACGACGCCAATACAAAATTCTTCATCTACGCTCGCAAATCCACCGACGACCTTTCCCGCCAAGTCCGCTCCATCGACGACCAGATCGCCGAGCTTCGCGAATTAGCACAGAGGGAAAAGCTTTCCGCGATTGACGTTCTCATCGAGAAGCAGACTGCCAAAGCACCCGGCCGTCCGGTCTTCAATTCAATGCTGAGCCGCATCGAGAACGGCGAAGCGTCCGGCATTCTTGCCTGGCACCCGGACCGCCTGGCCCGCAATTCCCTCGATGGCGGAAAAATCATTTATCTCGTCGATACCGGCAAGATCGCCGCCCTGAAGTTCCCGACGTTTACCTTCGATCCCTCGCCCTCGGGCAAGTTCATGCTCTCGATCATGTTCGGCCAGTCGAAGTATTACGTCGACAATCTCTCGGAGAACATCAAACGCGGCCAGCGGCAGAAACTCCGCAACGGCATCTGGCCTCTGCTCGCTCCCGTCGGCTACCTCAACGATCGCGTTGCTCGGACGATCTATCCTGATCCGAACCGAGGCCCGCTCATCCGCAAAGCCTTTGAACTCTACGCCACCGGCGACTACACCATCGACCGGCTTGTTGAGACCGTCAATGCCTTAGGACTGGTCGGCCGCAAAGGCGAGTACCTGTCTCGTGCCCACTACCACCGCATCCTCCAGCACCCCATCTATTGCGGCATCATCCGCTACAGCGGCGAGGAGTACGAGGGAAAGCACGAGCCGATTATCACCAAGAAGCTATTTGATGCCGTCCAGGAAACAATGAGCCGCCGAAGTCGGCCCAAGGCCCCGAAATACAAGCCATTCATCTATCGAGGTGTGTTCCGTTGCGGTGAGTGCGGCTGCTTCATCACGACCGAAACCCAAAAAGGCAACAACTATCTCCGCTGCACCAAGCGGGTAAAGAAGGATTGCTCGCAGCCCTATGTGCGGGAGGAGAGCATTTCGGCTCAGGTGAGGGACTACCTCCGCCTCATCGCTCTACCGCCCGAATGGGCGGACTGGATGATTCAGGAGATCGAAGCCGAACAGGATAAGGACACGGACTGCCGCCAGGACTGCCTGCAATCCTTCCGGTCACAGATTGCGGCGAATGATACGAAGCTTGAACGCTTGATGCAGGCGTACCTCGACAAGGTGCTTTCCCTCGACGAATACCGGCAGGGAAAGAATGAACTCATCGAGCGAAAGCAGGAATTGAAAGAGAAACTGACGGCCACAGAGGCAAATCGAGGCAACTGGTTCGAACCGGCCATCCGTTTCGTAAAAGCCACTAAACAAGCCCTTTTCTTGACAGAAAACGGTTCTGACGAACAACGGCGTGACTTTTTGAGAAAAGTCGGTTCGAACCCAAAGATTTCGGATCGTCACCTCTCCGTCCTGCCACGGAAACCGTGGCAACTTGTTGTAGATCAAGGTTCTTTTGCCCAACACAACGCCGCGCCGTCCTGCGACGACGCGGCGTTGTTAGGGGAAAAATCCCCTGGTCTTCAACTAGCGGAGAGGGGGAGATTCGAACTCCCGAGACGGTTTAAGCCGCCTACAGCATTTCCAGTGCTGCTCCTTCAGCCACTCGGACACCTCTCCCAAAGGCCGCTTGTCTTCCAAGCGATCAAAGGCAGTTTAGCTGATGTCGGCGTGGTTTCCATCCTTGGGTGAGACCTAGGGAGACGCGTTCCCCTTCGGGTCGCGGCTAAACGGCGCGGGGGGTTGGGGAGTTTTGCGCGTCCGCTGTGACCCGGCGCAAATCATTGAAATAATTCGGGTAGGTCTTGTTCACGCATTCGGCGTTCTTGATCACCACGCCCGGGGTTTTTGTGCCGGCAAGCGCGAAGCTCATGGCCATGCGATGATCGTCGTAGGTTGCAATTTCCGCGGCGCGAATTTTTACCGGCGAATCGATCAGCAGCGAATCGCCTTCGATGGCGACGGCGGCGCCCAATCGGCTCAACTCGGTTTGCAGGGCGGCCAGACGATCCGTCTCCTTCACGCGCAGCGTGCCAAGTCCGCGAATGGTCGTGCGTCCATCGGCAAACAGGGCCACGACCGCCAATGTCAGGGCTGCGTCGGGCATGGTTTGCAGATCCGCGTCGATGCCGCGCAAGGCTTCCGATCCTGTCACCTCAATTGAATCGTTGCCGACGACGACGGCTGCTCCCATGCGCCCCAGGACCTCGGCAAATCCAATGTCTCCCTGAAGGCTGCGGCGGCCCAGCCCGCGCACGATTATTTTGCTGCCCGGATGAATCGCGGCCAGGGCCAGGAAATAACCGGCGCTGCTGGCATCCGGTTCGATGGCAAATCTCTGACCCTCGTAATGGCCGCGCGGGATGACGATCTGTTTGGGCTCCTGGGTGAGGGGATCGCGGATCAGTTCGGGCGTCACGCCGAACGCGTCCATCATCTGCATGGTCATGACGACGTAGGGCCAACTGGTTTGGCGATCGATGAGTTCCACGCGGACTTCGTGGCGCGCATAAGGGCTGACCATCAGGATTGCGGACAGGAACTGGCTTGATTGTGCGGCGCCGACGTGGAGGAGTCCGCCGGGCAATTCATCGGCATGGACGAGAATGGGCGCGAAGCCATGGTTCTCCAGATAGCGTACGCGCACGCCGAGGCGGCGGAGCATGTCGCTGAGTTCGGCGATGGGGCGGAGGCGCATGCGTTCGACGCCGTCGAGAATGTATTCGCCCCTTCCTAGGGCGCAGAGGGCGGTGAGAAATCGGATGGTGGTCCCGGAATTTCCGCAGGAGAGGCGAGCGGCGGCGACGGAAATTTGCCCGCCGCGGCCGCCGATGACAACGGAGTGGCCGGATTCGTTAACGTCGAGTTCAAAGCCAAGCTGGCGCAAGGCCTCGAGCATGACGCGGGTGTCGTCGGCGAGGAGGATGTTAGTGAGGGTACTTCGCCCTGCGGCGAGCGCCGCGAGGATCAGGGCTCGATTGGTCATGCTCTTGGAGCCGGGGGGGGTGATCGTCGCCGAAAATGCGCGCGTGACAGGTTCGATCGTCAGGTCGCTCATACCGCGTGGAAGGTACGGCCGGGGAAAGGGAACTGCAACCGTGGCGAGGATTCGATCCGGTTGAGGGAAAAAGGAAAGCCCACCGCGTTGCGGTGGGCTTTTATGCGATCGTCAAACTCGCCTTTGCGAATTCAACGCTGGGGCTCGGGAATTCGGATCTCCAAGCGGGTGATGCGGCGATTGAGACGCTGAATATTGATTCCCAGCAACCGCGCGGCCGCGGCTTTGTTGAAGTTCATCTTCTTGAGCGCCTTGGCGATGGTGCAGCGCTCCATGTCCTGGAGAGAGAGGTCCTCGGGCGACTCAGTGCTGCCGGCGGCCTGCAACCGCGGCGGAAGATCGGTGACCGCCACTTCCTGCCCGCCCGCGATCACGTGTGCATGCTCCATCACGTTGGACAACTCGCGGACGTTTCCAGGCCAGGTATATTCCTGCAACCGGCTGATGGTCTGGGGCGCCAATGTCTTGACGGTCTCTCCGTAAAGTTCGGCCTGAGTCCGGAGGAAATATTCCGAAAGGCCAAGGATGTCTTCCTTGTGGTCTCGGAGGGGTGGGAGCTTCAGGACGACGACGTTGAGTCGGAAGAACAGGTCCTGACGGAAGGTCCCGTCGCGGACCATGGATTCCAGCGGCTGGTTGGTGGCGCTGATGACGCGGATGTCAACCGGTCGCGCCCGGAAATCCCCCACCGGCACCACGGATTTTTCCTGCAATACCCGCAAGAGCTTTGCTTGGAGATGCAGGCTCAGTTCGGCGATCTCGTCGAGGAACAACGTTCCGGTGTCAGCGGCGCGAATGAAGCCGAGCGAATCACGGGTCGCGCCGGTGAAGGCTCCCTTGATATGCCCGAACAACTCGCTCTCGAAGAGCGCGTCATGCAGGGCGGAACAATCCACAGGTATAAAGGGCTTGTTCGCGCGGGCTGAATTAGTGTGAATGTAGCGGGCAAGCATTTCCTTGCCGCTACCGGTCTCACCCATAATCATTACAGTGGAGCGACGACGCGCAATATCTGCCGCTGTCTGCTTCAGGCTAGATATCACGGGCGAGGCGCCAATGAATTGGACGGGCGAAACTACCGATTGACCGCTGGTTTGAACGATTGATTGAACATTCATATTGCACTTCCCACACACCTAGTGATACCCAAAGATAACCCGTATCCCAGTAAATACAACTGATAAAACGTAAACCATCAATACCATGTTCGATCAAAATCGCCTGAAGTGGTTAAAATAAATCGCGGCAACGCCGGAGTTGTTTGCGACACTGGAGCTAGAGCTTAAGATCCGATGATTTCTGTAGATAGGACCGATAACGCTGGCGAACCGGCTCGATCACCTCGGCGAGGAACTCTTCCACCTGTTCTGGCGCGCGACCGACAAATTGCCCTGGGTCGAGCACCCTAGCGAGATTGACGGCGGCAAACGCCGGCTCCTTCGCCAGCCGATCGAGAAGGTCGTTGGGCTGAGCCAGGTCCTTGACCTGACTTGCGGCTGCCTGGGCATGACGGCGGATTAACTCGTGCAGAACTTGCCGATCTCCCCCAGCCCGCACCCCCGCCATTAGGATTTCCTCTGTCGCCATGAACGGAAGCTCTGCCATGACAAATGTTTGTATCATTTTCGGGTAAACGACCAGCCCGCGGGCGACGTTGGCGGCGATCAGCAAGCATCCGTCCGTCGCCAAAAACGCCTCGGGAACGCTCAGCCGCTTATTGGCCGAATCGTCCAAAGTGCGCTCAAGCCATTGCTCGGCAGCAGTTTGCAGTGGTGAGGAGACCAGACTGATGACAAATCGAGCCAGTCCGGTTGCCCTTTCGCAGCGCATGGGATTGCGTTTGTAGGCCATTGCGGTGGAGCCGACCTGCTCGTGTTCGAAAGGCTCCTCCATCTGCTTCAATCCAGCCAGAAGCCGAATATCGTTGCAGAACTTGTGAACACTAGCGGCGATCCCGGCCAAAACCGCGATTATTTGGGCATCTATTTTCCTCGAATACGTCTGGCTGGTTATAAAAAACGTCTTCGAAAATCCGAACTTTTTGCCGATCATTTGGTCCAATAACCGGACCTTGGCGTGATCTCCGTCGAATAAACTAAGAAAAGAGGCCTGCGTGCCGGTGGTTCCCTTGGCCCCGCGGAATTTCAGCGTTGAAATGCGGTGCTCCAATTCTTCGAGGTCCATCGCGAGGTCCGCCGCCCAGAGCGCGGCCCGCTTGCCGACGGTCGTTAGCTGAGCGGGCTGGAAATGGGTGTACGCGAGGGTCGGCAAATCCTTCCATTGCAGGGCGAAGGCGCCGAGGACATCGATCACCGCGGCCAATCGGCCCGCGAGCAGCTTCATGCCATCGCGCATGATGATGAGGTCGGCGTTATCGACAACGAACTGGCTGGTCGCCCCAAGGTGAATGATTTCGCGAGCCGCCGGCGCCGCCTCGCCGAAAACGTGCAGGTGGGCCATGACGTCGTGCCGCAGGCGTTTTTCCCATTGGGCGGCGGAAGCGAAGTCGATGTCGTCCAGCGCCCGCTCCATCTGGGCCAGGGCCTCGGGGGTGATCCGCGTCAGTCCCAGCTCGCGCTGGCATCGCGCCAATTCCAGCCAGAGCCGCCGCCAAAGCCCGAATTTGTGACGGGCCGAGAAAAGCCGCGACATCTCCTCGCTGGCGTTTCGCTCCACCAGCGGCGATTCGTATGTGTCATGTGCGTCCGGGGGCATAGCGATGGAGGATTGTACCGGCAGGCAAACCCGCTCGCGACAATCCCGCAATTCTGTGCGTTTGCCACAGGCGAGAATGCACCCGGCGAGCGGGTCCTTCCAGGAACTTCTTGAAATATCGGACTTGCGGCACACCGCTAAATCGCCGGATAAATCGGACCGAGGATAAGAGGGGCGTCGTCATCACAGCCAGCTTCAGTCATGTTTCGCAAGAACAGAATTTTCTTGGCATGGGGCGTCGGCCTGGTCTGGGCGTCGGTCACCATCACCGGCTTTGCTTCGCTGTGGCGATATGAGAACACCAGCGGCGCCCAGCCGGAATTCAGCTCTCAATGGCCGGCCGCCAGCCGCATCCCTCTCGATGCACATCACCCCACGCTGGTGGTTTTCATGCATCCGCAGTGCCCTTGCAGCAAAGCGTCGGTGGCGGAGCTGACGCGGGTGATGACCCACTGTCAGGGCCGGCTGATCGCTCGGGTGCTTTTCATAAGGCCTGCGGGATTCCCCGCGGGATGGGAGCAGACGGAGCTTTGGCGGGATGCCGCGGCAATCCCAGGGACCTTTGTCTCCTGTGATCCCAACGGCGTTGAAGCCAAACTCTTTGGCGCGAGGACCAGCGGTCAAACCGCGCTGTACGATCCTGCCGGCCACCTCCTGTTTCAGGGCGGGATCACCGAATCGCGCGGCGATTCCGGCGACAACGCCGGGTGCGATGCCATTGTGGATTTTGTCCTTCATCCGAACAGGGCGGCGGTCCCCACGACCCGCAGCGAAACCGCCGTCTTCGGCTGTTCGCTGTTCAGCGCGCCATCGCCAACAGAGGCAGGGAGCAACACCCGATGACGGCGATCAACTCTCGGCGTGCGGCCTGCCGGAGCGCCGCGGAACTCTTCGAGGAACATCAGCAGCAGATCTTCCGGCGCACCGACCGGTTGTTCGCGGGGCTGATGGTGTTTCAATGGCTGGCGGGAATTTTCATCGCCCGCGTGGTCAGCCCGCTGACGTGGGAGGGATCGACGAGCCGGCTGCATCCGCACGTGCTGACGGCGGTTTTCCTGGGCGGGGCGATCAGCATTCCACCGATATACCTCGGCTTCTTTCACGCCGGTCGGACGCTGACCCGATACTGGATCGCCGTCAGCCAGATGCTGACGTCATCGCTGCTGATTCACTTGACGGGCGGCCGGATCGAGACGCACTTTCACGTATTCGGGTCGCTGGCATTCCTGGCATTTTACCGGGATTGGCGGGTGCTGATTCCCGCGACGATCGTGGTCGCGGCCGATCACATCCTGCGCGGAATGTTTTTTCCCGAATCGGTGTACGGCGTGATCGTGGCCAGCCAATGGCGGTGGTTGGAACACGCCGGCTGGGTGATTTTCGAGGATATTTTTCTGATCGCCTCGTGTCTCCGCGGGGAGAAGGAGATGTGGCAGATCGCCGAGCGGACGGCTTTGGCGGAGCGGCGTCATGCCGAGCTGGCGGCCACACAGGAGACGCTGGGAAACGCCAAGGAAGCCGCCGAATCCGCCAGCCGCGCCAAGAGCGATTTCCTCGCCAACATGAGCCACGAAATCCGCACGCCGCTGAACGGCGTGATCGGCATGGCCCATCTGCTGATGCGAAGACAGCTTAACCCCCAGCAGATGCAATGCGCCCGGGTCATCGAGGACTCGGCCCAATCGCTGCTCTCGCTGGTGAATGACATTCTCGATTTCTCGAAGATCGAGGCGGGCAAATTGGAACTTCACGCCACGGAATTTGATCTGGAGGAAGCGGTCGAATCGGTCATCGAGATGCTCAGCCCGAAAGCGGCGGAAAAGAAGCTGGAGTTCGGCTGTTCGATACAGCCGCGGGCCAACCGCCGATATCGCGGCGATCGCGAGCGGCTGACGCAGATTCTGGTGAATCTCGTCGGCAACGCGATCAAATTCACCGACCGCGGCGAAGTGTTCGTCGGCGTCGATCTTCTGGCCGAGCAGGCCGCCGGCGGCACTTTGCGCTTCACGGTGCGGGACACCGGCGCCGGCATTCCCGCGGATCGGCGGGAGCGGCTGTTCAAATCCTTTTCTCAAGTCGATTCGTCGATGTCGCGAAAATACGGCGGAACCGGACTGGGATTGGCCATTTCCCGGCAACTTGTGGAGTTGATGGGGGGCCAAATCACTTGTGAAAGCGAGGTGGGCAAGGGCTCCGTCTTTTGCTTCACCATTACGCTGATGCTTTGCCAGGCCCCCGCGCCTCGGCGACAAGCAACGGTGGGTCTGCAAGGGATGCGCGTTCTGGCCGTCGACGACAACGCGGCGTATCGGGAAATACTGCAAAACCAACTGACGAGTTGGGGTTTCGACGCGGTCACCGCCCCGCATGCCGAGCAGGCGATGATCGAACTTCGCAGGGCACAAAGAGCGGGCCAGCCATTCCGCATCGCCATTCTCGACTTCGTTCTTCCGGGGCTCAACGGAATGCAACTGGGCGCCCAGATCAAGGCCGACCCGTCCCTGCGGGACATTCACCTGCTGATGTTGACGGCCATGCAACAGCCCATCGACGCGGAGGAAATCAAACGGACGGGCTTCACGCATTGCCTGACCAAGCCGATGCGTCAGTCGCAAATGTTCGATGCGATTATGGAGACGGTGCTTGTCCCCGCCGCGATGGCGGCAGAGGCGGCGCCGATCCCGGCCGTCAGCAAGCCATCGGCGCCGCGGTCGCGACCGGGGCACATTCTCCTGGCGGAAGACAACCTGGTGAATCAGACCGTGGCCATTGAACTGCTACAGGATGCCGGTTTCACGTGCGACCTGGCAAGCGATGGCAACGCAGCCGTTGAAGCGGTCCAGCGCAAGCATTACGACTTGATCCTCATGGATTGTCAGATGCCCGGCATGAACGGCTTCGAGGCCACGTGGCGAATCCGCCGGCTCGAGGCCGACGGCTCGATCACCGGACCGAGACGTCCGATCATCGCGCTGACCGCCAATGCCGTTACCGGAGATCGCGAACGGTGTCTGGAAGCGGGCATGGACGACTATATTTCCAAGCCGATCGATCTCGACCTGATGGTGGAAGTCATAGAAAAGAACCTGCCGGGCCAGGAGACCGCGCCGGCGCCGCCGATCGAGATCGCCTCGCTCCTGAAGCGTTGCCGCGGAAAGCAGCAGCTGGTGGAGCGGCTGTTCTCGACATTTTCTTCGACGATCGCCAAGCAGCTCGATGCCCTCGATCGAGCGCTGGCCGGCGCGGATTCAATCGAGTTGGCGCGGCTGGCTCATTCCATAAAAGGAGCGGCGGCGAACCTCGACGCCGCCGCCATACGCAGTTCGGCAGCGGGCCTGGAAAAACTTGCCGCGGCGGGAGACCTCGGCGCCGCGGCCACTGAGATCCAGAATCTCAAGGACAAGGTTCAGGAGTGCCTTGGCTATATCCAACAATCCGCGGCGTCGAAGACGCAAAGGGAAGCGGTGCCCTGAAATGAAGAAACCCACGGCGTCGCCGCGGGCTTTGGTTGATTCCCATCGCGATTACAACCCGCTCATCCCGCCTTGCTCAGCGCGGGTTCCGGTACGTTAGCCAAATCGACGGTGCGAGGAAATGTCTTGCGATATCCCAACTGCTGAACGACCTCGAGCACTTCCGTCCAAGTGGGGTACATTCGCTTGTTGACCTTCTTGTACGTTTCGATGGCCATCACGAATTCAAACTGCTCCGCGGTCATTTCGCCCTCCTCGGCCGAACGTCGATCGTCTGAAAGCCGGCGGCCCGGTCCGCGTCGGCGTTCGAGGCCGGTATCATCCCGCCGCTCGGCAACGCGGCGCTCCGGACCGGGATAACCCGATTCCTCCCTGGTCTGCTGGCGGCGATCAATGCCGATGCGGCGATCGAGCACGCTCAGACGCCGATCCGGAAGCTCTGCGCGCTTCTCGGGAGTCTTTGCAGAGCAAGGGGTCGCGGCATCTTTGCTCTTGCAACAAGATTGGGGCGCCCCGCCTGGTTTTTCGCGAATTTTCATGAGTATTCCTCGTCTCTTCCATCGAATCGACGGCTCATCCACTTTAGCTCCCTTTTCGGCCGATAACGCCGGGAGCGCCCGCGCCGGCGCGAACATTGGGCGTTTCCAACTTGTAATCATCGACCTGGCCCACGGCGTGAAATCCGGGCCAATCCGGCTCCGCCTTGGAGGTCACGATCCAATCGGCAAAAGTCGCAACCGGCTGGCGCAGGGATTCCGGCTCCACCGCTCGATCGCAAAGGTACATCAGGAACATCCATCGATCATCCTCCGACCCGCGCAGGGCGATGATTTTCGCCTGCGGTGGAATCGCCCTGGCCACATGCTCCATCGGGGTCCATTGCTCCCACCGGCGTCGAACATGGGCCACATCGTCCAGCCAAAACCCTGCCGCCACGAGCGCATGCAGGACGACCAATACCAGAAAGATCAAACTCCGCTTGGCGCCGAGCGGCGAGAGGACGAACCATACGCAGGCCGCCAACACCGGCAACATCGGAACCGTGAAGCGCGTGCCGGAATCAAACGGATAGACCACATACAGCGCGACATAAAACGGCAATGTCAGCGCCAGCGGATCGGCCGTGGCCTTGCACAGCTTCCACCATCCGATGGCCACGGGCACGCAGGCCGCCAGAAAAATCCAGGTATTGACGTCCAGCCAATCCCATTCCCTGGCGTGCGTTTTCCACAAACCCGGGAGGAGGAGGCGGCCGACTTCGGCGGTTTGCCGGCGCACGCCTTCGGCGACTTGAGCGGCGAGGGATTTGCCCGGCATTCGAAAGGCGTCGGTATATCCGATCTCGGCCGGCCCGGCCTCCCGGGCGCCGCGATGGTCGAAGGCGATCAATCCCCAGGACACGGCGGCGATGGAGATTCCCAGCGCCGCCGAAGAGGCCGCGGCGCGCCCCCAGCCGATCTGTCGGCGTCTGGCGCGCATGGCCATGGCAAGGGCGAAACCGACGACCAGGAGCGCCCCGGCCTGCCGCGTCGCGCAGGCCACCGCCACCAGCACGATCGCCCCCGCCATCATCGTCGCCGCGCGCCCGGCCTTGGGCGACTGGGCCGCCAGCAGCACCGATCCCCACATCAGGCAAGGCATGAAGGCCAATTCCGAGCTGGCCTGACGAAACAAATCCCAGAATCCCGCGTTGAGCAGCGTCAGCGCCGTCACCCATATCGCCGATCGGCCGGCATAACGGGCGAACCACGCGTACGTCCCCAGCATCAGCAGCACGGCGTAAAACCACTGAATGATCTGAACCGCCACGAACGGCCGCGGCCCAAACAAAAAGGCCGGGCTGATCAAAACCGGGTAACCCGGCGCATAGCGGACGTGAGGCGAGCCGAGTCGCTTCAATTCCCCGTGCCTCAGGAGCGATCTGGCCACCGACAGGTAGCTCACGCCGTCGGGGCTCATTTTCAGCTTCGGGGTGATCTGGACCGCCAATAAAATGGCGATCAAAGCCATCGCGAACCAGCGCCGCCGCTCGATCCATTCAACCATCGCCGCCGCGGAATTAATTGCATTTTGGGATGTCATCGGAAAATGACTGCCAGCCGCGCGGCGGTTATACATGTCCTCCATAGCGTGAACAAGCAGCTTCAGAGCACGATGGTCCGATCACCGCAATCCTCCGACGCCCGCTCCATTGAGCAGACCCCCGATCGGGCGTTGACGGCGCTGGCGCTGGCGTTGCTCGCGCTGTCTCTGGGATATGCCATCAACATCAAGCTTGGAACCTACGCGCCATGGGCGATGTTCTGGCTGACGGTGGGTTTGGTTTTGTGTCTGGCGGCGGTGGTTTTGCCCTGTTATCCGAGACTGGAACCAATGTGCCGCCGCGTGCTGCCGCTGGCGCTGGCCATCTCCATCTTCATCCAGACATTTCTTCTGTTGCGCGAGACGAGCGTTGATTCGCGAGTGAGCCTCGCGCTGGCCACCATCGCATTCCTCGGCTTCGCCGAATTCTTCCCTCTGCGCGGTCTGCGTCTGCCGCTGATGTTCATCATGGCCGGGGCATTTTTTTTCGCCGGTGAAATCGCCTTCAACACTTATGCGAAATTCCCCGGCATCGACGTGTTCAACTTTCAGGCGACCGGCACGTGGGCGCTGTCGCATGGGCTAAATCCGTATTCGTTTCGATACCCGAGCGTTTATCCGCCGGACACGCCCTATTACGGTGCGGGGGTTGTAGATGCCCAGGGGATGCTGACCGTCGGTTTCCCTTACCCGCCGCTGAGCCTTCTTATGGTAATGCCGGCGCACCTGATCGGCGGGGACGTGCGCTATGCGCTGGTCATCGCGATGGGTTTATCGGCGGTCCTGATGGCCTCTGCGCGCCCGGGGCGAATCGGCGCCCTCGCCGGCGCCGTTTTTCTTCTCACCCCGCGCGCCATTTACGTTCTGGACCTGGCCTGGACCGAACCCCTGCTGGTCCTGACCTTTTCCCTCACCATGTTCTGCGCCTGTCGCTGGCCAAAAGGCCTGCCCTGGTGCTTCGGACTTTATTTATCCACCAAGCAGTACGCGGTGCTGGCGATCCCATTGCTTCCCCTGCTGCTGGACGGCCCACGCCCGAGAAAATCGTTTCGGGACGCGCTGGCCAAAGCCTGTCTGGTCGTGGCCGCCATCAATCTGCCGTTTTTCATCTGGAACGCACGCGCTTTTTTTCGCTCCACGGTGGAATTCCAACTCCTCCAGCCGTTTCGCACCGACGCTCTGAGTTATCTAGTGTTCGTTTACAACCACACGGGGGGATGGAAACTGCCGATCTGGACGTCGCTGCCGCCGCTGGCGCTGGCGATCGCCCTTGGGCTTCGCCGCGCGGTCCATTCGCCCGCCGGGTTCGCCGCCGCGGCGACGCTTGTTCACCTGGCTTTCTTCGCCTTCAACAAGCAGGCATTTTGCAATTACTATTATTTCGTGATTGCGACGGCCTGCTGGTCGATCGCCGCCGCACGGATAGCGCACCCATTCCCGCTAAAATCGCAAGCCCAACCGACGTAGGTTCCGGCACATCGGCCATCAGCCCGTTGGCGGCTGCGAAGGCATCAACCGCGGCCCAGTCGGCCACTGGCAACACCACGGAGCCTCCGCTGGCCTGCTTGCCGAGGTTGGTGACCAAGGCGGTAAAGTCGGAGCCGGTGACCGTGCCGGTGTACAGGAAATCGCCCTGATCCCACCCCGACACCAAGTTGCCTAAGTTGGTGGCCAAGATGGTGAAGTCAGTGCCGGTGACCGTGCCGGTGAGAGTGGCATCGCCGAGCAGCGTGTATGCGACTTCGATCGTGCCGGAGGAGAGTCCGGCGGGGTTGCCGGGGTCGGCCGAATCGGCATAGCCCAGGGCATACGCGCTGTTGGCGGGCTCGGCGGCAGTGGAACTGTCGATGCCGCCAACGCCGTTCCATGCTCCGCCGTTGCGGCCGTTGATGAGATACTGGCGGATCGTCGAGGTGGGATCGGGTCCGCTGCCGTAGTTGATGAAAATGTGGTTGTTGTTGACATCGAGAGTGCCGTTGCCGGAGATGGACAGTGACGAGATCGTCGTCAATCCGGTGCTGGTTGCGAGTTGGAGAGTTCCGGCGGTGACGGTTACCGGATGGTCCGGGAGCGCGCCAGCTGTGCCGACGACGAGGGTCCCGGAATTGACGATGGTCCCGCCGGAATAAGTGTTGACCGTATTGAGAGTCAGCGATCCACTGCCGGACTTGGTCAAGCTTCCGCTGCCGCCGATCGTTCCACCACCACTAATCACGTAGTTGCCGCTGCTGTTGTTCACGGAAATCAAATTGGGAGTGACGGTGGTGTTGAGAGTAACGGCATAATGGCCGTTGTTGTTGTCGGTGAAGTTGACGTTGACTGCATTGACGAAGTTGGCGGGGCCCGATCCGTTGTTCCAGTTTTGGCTGGAGGTGTCCCAGTTAACACCGTTGCCGGTGCCACCGGCGTTGTCCCAGGAGAGATAGACGGCTGGAATAACCAACGTCCCAATCGTTTCAAGAGGTATTGAGAGAGAAAAGGAGGTTCCCAGATTCGTCAACTCTTGTGAAGTTGGGGCCGTCGAGTTGGTACCGCTGATGTTGGAATTACCGAATAGATAGAGCGTGCCACTGCTGGTCAGCGGAGAAGCGCCGTTTAGAGTGACCGAGAGATTGTCGGCGGAGGTTGTGCTGTCGTTGATGAACAGGAGGCCAATGCTGCCGTCGGGTTTTCTGTCGGCGTGGATGCGGAGGGAGGAGTTGTTGGAAGAGGTTGAGACGAAGGTGTCGCCGGTGGCGGCATATTTGCTGACCATTTGAATGGCGTAGTAGACCTCGCCGGGGTTGCCAACGGTGCCGTTGCCGTTCAGATAATGGGAGGTGCTCATCTCCTGGAAGTTCATATTTTTCAAGCCGTTCTCGAAGCCGGTGGCGTAGGCGTCGGCGGCGAAGAGGGCATTTTGGACGGTGGGTGCGGAGGAATTTCCGTCGCCGAACTCAGTGACGTCGATCTCGATGCCGTTGTATCCCTTGTTGGTGTTGTTCTGGACGCTGGTGCGGAGATTGGCGATTTCGCCGGGGAGGGTGCTGGTGATCATGCTCGGGAGTGAGCCGGTGGGATACCAGTGGATGATGCCGAAGTCGATATTGTTGCCCGCGGTTTGGAGGATGGCTTTGTCGCCGGTGCTGTTGGCCTGTGCGTCGAAGCCCGCTCCGATTTTGATCGCGGGATCGACCTGCTTCATGAGCGTGGCGAATTGATTGAGATTTTGAGCGTAGGCGGTCGGGGAGAGGAGCGGATTTCCGTCACGGCCGGTGTTGTCGTTGGTATTGCCGTTGTTATATGGAGCGTGGAGATCATATTCCCATTGGTATCCGTAGTATCCGTTTCCGCCGATCTCGTTGCCGATTTCCCAGTATTGGATGTTTTCCGGTGCGGAATGTCCGATGGCGAGGAAGGCGTAGGCGGAGTTGTAGTCGCCGGCGGCGGTGGCCCAGGATTCATATTGAGCGGGGGTGGAGGCGCGGAGCTTGGCCCAATAGCCCGCGGTGTACCAGTTGACGCCGGCGGCGTCGGTGCCCAACGTCACGTCGCTGGAAGTTCCGTAAATATTGGGATTGGCGTCGGCGAAGGCGACCTCGGCGGCGGCTTCCTGGGGCTGGGCGCCCATCGTGTCGGTCGTGTTGGAGCCGTAGTTGACGGTGATCATCGCCTGGGTGCCGGCCGCATTGATGACGTTGAAGAAGTTTCCCATGTCGGCATGGGGACCGACGTAGCCGCCTTCGTTGGCGGTGTTGAGGGACCAGTTGTAGATGTCGGAGTAGCTGCCGCCGGGGTATCGGACGAGTTGGACGCCCGAGGCGGCGATATCGCCAGGGAGGGCGGAGTCTCCCCACATGTTGGCATAAACCGAGGAGCAGAGTCCCAAGCCGGTTGCGGGCATGGTGGCCATGGCCGCACCATTTGCGTACGTGATCGGCGATGATGCGTTGACGGAGACGTTGACGGCGACCTGGGCGTGGGCCCGGGAATCAATCGAAACGATGCCGGAGACCGCGAGGGTCAGAGCGGCGATGCGATGTTTTTTTGTCTTGAAGCTCATTTTTTGGCCCTCACACAGAAAACGCTTTCTGAAGTCTGCCCCAAAAAATCCACTTTGGATCAGCCAGTCGTGGTCCAAGAGTGGATGAAGCCTACCGTCTCTAAAGGACTTGGAAATGTAACATTTGGATGACACGGCACTTATCACAAATCGTATCGCGTCAAGATCACGGGGTTCTCCTCGCGCACACCAGCGGTCATGTTACCACGCGCTGGGAGTTTTCACAAGCAAATTGCTTGAATCGCCCGGCGACGACGGCTCCGACCCGACGCGTTGCACTGGCCGGGCTATTTATTGTGGTGAAGGGGCTGGATTTCGCCGCCGCCACTCATCCGGTAGCCACTGATCGATTTGGCTGGTCGGCGTGGCCGGCAGGTTCGTCAGCAACTGCGTCAAATATCGTTGCGGATCGATGCCGTGCCGGCGGCAGGTACAGTTTTCGGATCGGACGGACACAAAAATCGTCACCGCCGGTGAAGAATTCCCAATCCAGCCATCACCATCATCACCGCGCTCGCCGGCTCCGGAACATCCGCCATCAAACCATTGGCGGCCGCGAAAGCGTCAACCCCGGCCCAGTCGGCGGCGGGCAACGCCACGGCACCCCCGCTGGCCGTCTTGCCAAGGTTGGTGACCAAGGCGGTGAAGTCGGCGCCGGTGACCGTGAAGGCGCGCCCCGTTTAGCCGCGACCCAAAGGGGAGCGCGTTTTTTGAATGTTCGAGAATCGCCGCTCATGCCCCCCCTCCAATTCAGCCGATAATGGGATTATCGGACCATGCGCGCCCGAAGTCTCTTCATTTTCGCCGCCTTTTTGCCCTCGCTGGCCGTTGCCGCTGCGCCGCCGGACCCTAGCCGCGTTCTCAAATCAATCGATTTCGAGGAACGCCGTCTCGGCAACCGGGAAGACCTGCCCATGCACTGGACGAAGGTCGCGGGCGTGGGATTGCCAAATTACGTCAATGGACGGCTCAGCGACGATCGGGCCCATGGCGGACAATGGAGCTTCCGCTTCGATCTCAACGGCGGATCGCTCATCTATCGCTATGATCCAAAACAGCTCGCGATCCATTGCGGCGCCCATTACCTCGTGGATTGCTTCGTCCAAACCACGGTCCTGCCCCATGCCCGGGCCCGACTCACCGCCTATTTCACCAACCTCAACGGTGAGCCGATCAGCGATTCCACCGTCCATTCCGAGCTTTACGCCGCCAAGGCCGAAGGCGAAGGGTGGCACGAGCTGTCGATTGAATTGTCGGCCAGGGACCCTTCGGCCGCTTTTTTGGCGGTTCAACTGGAACTTCTTCAGCCCAGCTTTTATGCGCCCAGCACGCTGGGGGAGCGCACGCTCTTCGACCAGGACATTTACGGATCGGCATGGTTTGACGATGTGAACATCTCACAAGTCCCCGAGGTCCTGCTCAGCTCGAATCACCCCGGCAACGTCTTTCGCCGCAGCGATCCCCTCCAGCTTAGCGTTCTGGTCAGCGACCGATTCACGGACGATTTGGCCGCGCAACTGCTCATCACCGATGCCGGCGGCGGGTTGGTGTACAAGCACAGCGGCGCGTTGGACATGGCTGGCACCCACGACCTCGGCCCCGGATTGAAGGAACTGGTCGTCTCGCTGCCGGACCTGGCGCCCGGCTGGTACAGCGCCGCGCTGGTCATGACCAGCCGCGGGAATTTCGTCGGGCAGGAGGAAATTCAACTCGTCCGCCTCGCGGACGATCAAACCGCTTATCAGCCCGATCCCCGTTTCGGCGTCATCGCCACGGACCTGCCGTTTGAAGGCTGGTCGCAGCTTCCCGATCTGCTTCCGATTCTGGCGGCGGGGCGCGTAAAGCTTGGGGTATGGAGCGCCCGCGGCGACATCGAGCAAGTCAATCCCGCCGCTTTCGATTCCCTGCTCGAACAACTCCAGAAAAACGGCATCACCCTGACCACCTGCCTGGTCGCCCTGCCGCCGGACATCGCCCAGAGCGTCGGCGGCAGCCAATGGAGACGCCTCCTCCAGGCGCCGCCCGAGACCTGGCGCGGCGAATTGGCCTATCTGGTCGCTCGACACGCCAATCACCTGGATCGCTGGCAATTCGGCGACGACCGCGATGCCGCGGCTTTCGTCCAAGACCCCGAGATGCGAAAGGTCTACGACCTCCTTTACGCTGAATTTGCCAAGATGGTGGTCAAACCCGACCTGGCGATGCCCTGGCCCGCGTGGTACGACATGAACGGCAACCTGCCGGCAACGGTGGCGCTGTCGGTTCCGCCCGATGTCCTGCCCTCGCAAATACCGCTGTATATTCAGGACATCCGCGGCCATGAAGGACACCATCTCTCGCTCAGCCTGCAACTGCTCGACCAGCGTTATGGCCGGCAAGTGCAAATCCGCGACCTGGCGCAGCGAGTGGTTTACGCGCTGGCGGGCGGGGCGACGCGAATCGATCTGCCCCTGCCGTTCACCGTGGCGAGCGCGGGCAATCGCGTCACGCCACAGCCCCAGGAATTGTTTTTGATCATCCGCACGCTGCTGTCGCAGCTTTCCGGGGCAACGTTCCGCGGAAAAGTGCCCAACTCCAGCAATGTCGATGCCTTTCTCTTTGATCGCGATGGACAGGGCCTGATGGTGATTTGGGGCAGCGCCCAGGAGACGGGCGTCAAGCAACTGGCGCTGAATCTGGGAGATCATCCCCAGTGCATCGACCTGTGGGGAAACGTCACCCCGCTCGTCCTGAGCGACAAATCAGGGTCGATCAGCCTCGACGTCGGTCCCATGCCGTTCTTCCTCGTCGATATCGACAGCACCAGCGCCCAGATGCGCTCCAGCGTGGGAATCGACAAACCCCTGCTCGAATCCACCTTCCATCCCCACTCGCGCAGAATCCATTTTACCAACCCCGGCCAATCGACCATCTCCGGCCTGGTCAAGCTCCTCGCCCCGCAGGGCTGGGTCCTGACGCCTTCGGTCTTCAATTTCACCCTCAACCCCGGCGAAGTATTCGACCACGAAATCAGCATCGAATTTCCGTACAACAGCTTCGCCGGCGTCAAGACCATCACCGCCAATTTTGAAATTCAATCCGACCACGAGATCGCCTTCTCGGTCCCCATCCTGGTCAACCTGGGCCTCAGCGACGTCGGCATGCGCACGCTGGCCCTGCGCGACAAGAACGATCTGGTGGTCCAGCAGATGATCAGCAACTACGGCGAGAAGCCGATCGACTACACGGCTTTCGCCGTCTACCCGGGCGAGCCACGGCAGGAGCGTTTGATCCAACAACTCGGTCCGGGGCGAACGATCGTCAAGCTCTATCGCTTCAGCGACGTTCATTTCATCCCCAACGCCAAGGTGCGCAGCGGTCTCCGCGAGGTGGAAGGCACGCGCATTCTCAACGATGAAGCGACGGTGCAGTGATCGCCGCGGGCAGCTCGACTGCGCTCGCCGCGGGCACGCGTGCGGCCCCGTCATCTCAAGGGGCCCACTTGCTGATGGGGCTTTGAATCTCGATGCCCGATATACTGTCCAACATGGACGCTCTGTGCGCCGACCCGGCTGACCGGATGACCGTTCGACCCCCGCGCCCGTGGACCGCGTACGCTCTGCACGCGCTCATCTGGCTGATCATCATCCTGGTGTTTTGGATTTCCCTCGTCGAAGGACTGCGCCTGCGCCGCTGGGTGTTTGACATCACCGATCCCATCCGTTTCATCAACGACACCGCGCGCGGCTCGTATTGGGGCCTCGTTGCCGCCGGACCGGAAGGTTATTTGAACCAATATGACAAGATGGACCCGGAAGTGCCGGAATGGCAGAACTCCCAGTGGGTTCCGTGGCTCGATTACGGACCGCTGCGCCTGCTGGTGATGCGCCAGTGGGGCGCCTGGCAACGCGCCTATCACCCGCCCGATCCGAATGGATCCCTCTATGACGCCTGGCAGCGGGCGTATTGGTTCAACGCTCCGGTCATCAACTTCAACATCGCTCTGGAAATCTTTTCAGCGGTCTGCGCGTTTTTCCTCACCCGCCTCTGGGTGATCCGCGGAAGCGCCGGCGAAATTCATGGTCCGTTCCACGGCGCCTGGCAGGGCGCGGTGGCGGCGCTGATGGTCTGGTTCAGCGCCGACATCATTCTCAGCGCCCACGCCTGGTTCCAATGGGATTCCTGGGTCGTCCCGTGGTATTTGTGCGCCTGCCTTCTGGCCAGCCTCGATTGGTGGTTCGCCGCGGGATTGGCCGCCACCATCGGCATCATGTTCAAGGGGCAGATGATCTCGATCGCCCCGATTTTCATCATCTGGCCGCTGGTGCAGGGCCGGCCGGGGGCGGCCCTTCGCTGGATATGCGGCTTGCTGTTCGGCACAGCCGCCATCACGTCGGGGTGGCTCATCACGTATCTTCCGGCCGGGCCGCTTCAGGCGGCGCGTGACGTTCAGACGAGCCTGGGAGTTTCGCAATATCCGCCGAACCTGTTTGCGATCCCGCGAGTCTTCGATACCCCCGCCGCGATTTGGATCATTGAAATGCTGATCGTTGCCGCCGCCGTCCCCTGGCTGCTGCGCACGTTGAAGCCCGGGCAAGGCGAGGTGCGGGAGACATTCCTCAAAACACTTTTGCATTCCCGTTGGACCTGGATGACCCTCGCCGCGATCTGCATCATTGCCGCGGTCTATTGGCCGTGGCTTTTGGCGCAAAACCGATCGAGTTGGTATCTGGGCATGCTTGCCGGCGCAGCCGTCGCCGCCGCGGCATTATTCCTCCGCCGCCGGAGCCAACGCTTTGTGCTCGCCGCCATCGCCGCCGGAGGCTTGCTGTCCTGCATGGGGCTTTTTCACGGCGGCACCGGATGGTGGGATTGCGGATTCCGGTACGGATCAGTCCATTGGCCCTACATGGTCACCGGACCGGCGAGCAATGTCCCGGCCACTTTTCAACTCCGCTTCGGCTGGGCCGAACAGGTCGATCAAATCGCCTTCACGCTCCCGGCGATCCATGGCCATTGGCCAAGCTTCATCTCCAGCCAAGCCTGGTGGCCGGCGTCCGACCTCGATGTCACCGCCAAGATATTTTTCAATGCGGTGTACGGGTTCATGCTTCTGATCAGCGGCATCGCCATCGGAATCCAGGCTCGGCGAAATGACCGCCGCATGCTGGTCGCGCTGGTGACGCCGTGGATCATGTTCTTCCTGTTCCCGGTGCAAATTCAAGAGCGATATCTTCTTTATGCCGCCGGCGCTTCGGCCTGTTGCATCGGCAACAGCGTCGGCGCCGCCCTGCTGGGACTTTCGTTGACGCTGTTCAGCGCCACGATGCACATGATCCGTCTGCTGGACTGGAACACCGCCGACCTGGATACGTTCGGCCAAAACCTTTCCAAGGCTTTCCCCCGGCTCTTTTCCCCCGACAGCGGCCACACCATGCTGCAATATCTCCAAAACATGCACCCGGACATGGTCTGGGGCGTGCTGGTCGTGGGGATGGCGTTTTTGTATTTGTCGCTGACGCCGTCGCGGCCGCGGGGACCGCGCAACCGGCCGGCAGCGGCAGCCCTGCCTTGAAAGGGCCGCGCTCCATTTCTATTGCGTCAAAACGCAATTGCGCATACTTGACTATAAACGCAATCAATTACTCTTCAGGAGCAATGATGAACACCATTACCATTGACAGGAAAAAATTCGTTCTGGTGCCGGTGGACGAATACAAGGAGTTGAAAAGCCGGCCTCAAATGCCGGACTTCCCTTTGGCCGACGCCAACGGCAATGTTGACGCCATCGCGTTCACGCGGGCCAGCATCGCGCGCGGACTCGTCCAGGATCGCCGGAAAGTGGGGATGACACAGAAGGAACTGGCGGACGCAGCCGGAATCAGAGTGGAGATTCTAAATCGCGCCGAACGAGGCGTCACCGTTCCAAGTGTGCGCACGCTGACGAAAATCGAAACCGCGTTGAGAAAATCAGGACTGAAACGCCAACATCGGATATAATTCAGGAACCGTATTCCCTGGAGGCCGCTTGCCGCGTATTGATGCCATTCGGGCTGAAATGCTTCGGTTGATGCAGTCGCGCCCGTTCCAGAAATTCGTCCTCAACTTGGGAAATGGCGACCGTGTGCTGATCGAGCATTCGGAAAACATCGCGCTCGATCCCGATGCCGAGCCGGCCACCAGCGAGTTTTATGTCATCACGGGCAAGCCGCGTTTGTTCAGCACGTTCGGCGCGGTATCGAGCGTCGTTCTCGCCGATCGCGGCGGCGCCGCGGCATAATGAAGTTCCAGCTCGCCCGGGCCGCCGCTAATCCCCGCGCGGATAGCTCCCCAGCATCGTCAATTGCAGACAATGCTTCCGCGCCTGCTCGATGGCCGTTTTCATCGTGGCGTCGTCGGCGTGGCCCTGGGCGTCAATGAAGAAATAATATTCCCAATTCACCTTCCGGCTCGGCCGCTTCTCGATGTCCGTCAGATTGATCCCGTTCTCCTTGAACACGTCGAGCACCTCGGCCAGGGCGCCGGGCTTGTGGGCGGTGGTGAACATGATGGCGGTTTTGTCGTCGCCGCTGCGGCGAGCGCCTTCGCGGCCGATGACGAAAAATCGCGTCATGTTGTCCGGATTGTCCTCGATGTTCTCGAAGAGAATGTGCAGGCCGTACAACTCGGCGGCCTGTTTCGATCCGATGGCGGCGGCGCCGCTCTGGTCGCGGGCGATTTGGGCGGCGGCCGTCGTGCTGTCCACGGGAATGCTCGGGCGGTCCTTGGCGGTGGCGCTGAGCCAATTGCGGCATTGGCTGAACACTTCCGCCTTGGAATAGATTTTCTCGATTTTTTCCCACGGCGCATTGGCCAGCAGATTGTGATGGACCGTCAGCAGGACCTCGGCGCAGATTCTCGCCGAGCTGCTTAGGAAGGCATCGAGCGTATCGACGATCCCGCCGCCGATGCTGTTTTCCACCGGCACCAGCCCGTAATCGACGTGTCCGCGGACGACTTCCTCGAAGACGGCGGGGATCGCGCTCAGGGGCACGTAATCCACGCTGTTTCCGAATTTCGCCACGGAGGCGGCGTGGCTGAACGATCCCTCCGGCCCGAGGAATCCGATCCTCAGCGGTTTTTCCAGGGCGAAGCTGCCGCTCATCAGTTCGCGATAGACCGCTTCGAGGCAGCGGTCCGGCAGCGGCCCGCGATTCAGCAGTCGCACTTTTTCCAGCACGGCTCTTTCGCGGTCCGGGGCGTACACCTGCGCCCCCTGCGATTGCTTGATTTTTCCGATCTCCACCACCACGCGGGCGCGCGAATTCAGCAGCGCCACGATCTGGTCGTCGATCTCGTCGATCTTCAGGCGCAGTTGATCCAGGGAATCCGGCTCGGCCATGCCGTGTTTTTAGCCGCGGACGGGGTGAGTTGCCAGTATTGCGTTCTGATCTGGGTTGCGGGGCGACCGTGTTCTAGTTCTCAGGCCCGAGCTCGACATGCCCGTCGGCGTAGCCCTTCAGGCCGTTGTCGTCGGCCTGGCCGGCCTTGTCTTCAAACAGAATGGCCATCTTATCGCGGGAGGGAATGTCGGCCAGCTTGGTTGCCGCCGGCTTGACATAGATAAACCCCTTATTGCCGGGCGAGCGCGGATCGCGAAGCATTTCCGCACCCGGCAGGAGCTTGGCTGACAGCAGATCGTCGAGGGACGCGGGCAGCGCCTGATGATCCTGGTCATATTCCGCGATCGCCGCCAGGATCAACCGCATTTGGGCCGCGGCCGAATCCGTCGCGGGATCGATCGGTTTCCAGTCAGGCGATACGGGCTGCTGGCGCACCTGCGATTGTGGGACGTTCCCGCCGTTCATCGACGCCGACACAACCGAGGCAAAGAGATTGGACAGGTCCTTCTGACCCATTGAGAGGCGGGCGATGTTGCCGTCCCGCGTCGGCTGGAACTGGTCCAGTATCGAGGCAAAAGCCGGCGGCAGGTTCAGGTCGTTATTCGGCTGCTTCAGGGCGGTGCGCATCGTTTGAAATTCCTTGATGACCTGATCCGCCCCGTTTTCATCCGGCGCCGCCCAGCGCGCCTCAATTTGCGGATGCACCCCCAGCTTGGCGCCGAAATAAATGTACTTGGCGGAGAAATACAAGTTCGCCAGCGGCATCAGCACCGCCGGCGGCGTGCCGCCGCGCATCAACTGTTTCTTCACCGGTTCTGAAGATACGTAAACTACTTTCACCGGGACGTCTTCGCCCCAGCAGTTCAACTCCCGTCGCACCTCATCCGCCTGTGGACTGAGCGGACCAGCGGCTGCGTTGTTCAACGTGTTGCCGGTTGCGGAATTGACGCTGACGACCAGCCAGGGACCGTCGTGGTCAAAATGCGTCACGGTCCGGACGGTGCGGTGCAGCCACTTGACCGCGGCGTCTTCGCTGACTCCGGGGCGCAGGCGAATGCAGAGCGTCACATTCTGACTGTTGGTCGCGGTCGAGACGCTGTAAACGAGCCACTCGGCCCCCATCGTGAACACCGGACCGAGCGCGTTGTCCAGACCCAGCGGCAGCGGCGCATTATCCGCCACCGGCTGGGTTGTCGGCTTGCCGCCGGATATTACCAACCACGCATTCGTCCAGGCGGTTTTGTCGCCGCTTTTGAAATCAAAAACGGCGACTGCCAAAAGGTTTCCGCGCAGGGCAACATCAGGGAGGTCCTCCTGCGTCATCGCCACGGCGGCGGGAGCGGTGGATGGCTCCGTTTGCGCAGCGGTCCTTCCGCAAAACATTCCGACGACAGTGGCGATGGCCAAACAGCCGGCGATGCGAGCGATGGTAATGTTGCTCATGATCTAATGACCCTATCAATTCAGCGGCCTTCCCGCGAGCCATTGGACGCAATGGATATAAAACCGTCCGTGATTGGCGTTGTCGAGCACCGGGGGCACTTTATAGTGGGCGAATGCGAAGACCATGATGCGACCGCGGCCGTACTGACTGAGCAGAAAGGGATACATATACTGGCCTGCCTCGGCTTTTTGTCCACCATGCAAAGTCACGTTCTGCATGTCGGATACCCGAATCAAAGGTATGCCCCTGGCAACTCCCACGGGGCCGGCTAAATCGGTCATGATCGTTTTGCCCTTCTGTCCGGCAAGATCGCCCAAGAGCGGATGATCGCCGACGATTTCACATTTCAACCGCATGTAGTTGTTGCTCCATCCGTAGCTGACATCCTCCATGCCGCTGAGGCTTGCGTAGACGGATGTGTAGCCGGGTGTAACGGTCATGAATCCGCGATTGAGAAATCCGACCCCGTCGTGAACGGCCCGCAGCACGGCCTGCTGCACGTTCCACGGCACGTTGTGAGCCGCCTGGGCCACGAGCACCTCAAGCTTCTCCAGGTCCTCAGGGTTCGAGCCGTCGATGGGCGTCTTGTGCGGGAAGTTGATTGACAGAAGCCGAGCCAATTCCGGGCGGGTCGCGGTTTCCGGCTCGACAACGGGGATCAATTCGATCGATGGATCGCGCAGCGCCCGAACGGGAATAAGCTGATCGCTCCAGCCGTAATTACTGGTAATCCAATGCGGGCCGTTCGCGGTGTAATCGCTGAGATAAATGCCGACTTTAATCCGATCGGAGACAGGAATTGCGGTCACGGGCGCCGCCCTTCCATTCTCCGATGCCGCCGGTGTTTGATCGGAATCCGACTGAGAAGATTTCAGCACGAAGACCGTGGAAGCGGTGACGAGAAGCAAGAGGATGATGGCGGCTGCGATCGCGGCCTTTTTTGCCGATGCCATGAGGATTATTCCTTTCGCCAGCGCGGAGGCGCCGGATGCCGCGGCCGCGCCGTGCGACGCGCCCAGGGCCTTGGCGGCGATTGCTTCAAGCAATCCCGGCGGACAGGGCTGTGTGGCCCGCGTGGATAGCGCCGCCGCCAGAGCCGCGCCCGCAATCGTCACACCCCGCGCCGCAAAGTCGCGCCGCAAGCGGGCGATGGCGCGTTCGAGACGCTTGCTGGCCGCCCGCTCCGTGGTCCCCAGCGCGACCGCCACTTCCCGGATAGTCATTTCCTCGAGGAACCGCAGGCAAATCACGTTGCGGTCCTTAGCCGAAAGACGGCACAGCGCCTCGTCCAGCAGCGGGGACATTTCCAGCCAATCCGAATCCGGACTTGCTTCACCCATGAACGGCCACGCGCCGGCGGCGATGGATTCGCGGCGCGTTCGCCGCATTTGCTCGCGATGAGCGGCCCGCGCCACCAAGTATGTGGTTTTCACCAACCAGCCGGGCAATGTCTCCGGTTTGATCGCCGCCGCCTTCCGGATCAGCACGATGAAGACGGCCTGCGTGATGTCCTCGGCGGTCTGAGGATCGCGTGCCTGGCGATGCGCCGCGGAATAAACGATCTTGCCGTACCGCTCGACAAGCTGCCGAAAGGCGCTCTCGTCGCGGCGCTGAACAAATGCCCGGAGGCACTCGGCATCGTCTTGCACGGACGTCGTCATCGCATAACCTGTTATGACCGCCAAACGCCCCGTCGCGACAAGAAATGCGGGTTTCTACTGCAAAGTCCTCCCCGCCAGCCACTGCACGCAATGAATGTAAAACCGTCCGTTATTCGCCGCCTCCAACTCCGCGGGCATATCCGTGTCTCGGGTCTGCGAAAAGCCGATGCCGACAATCCGCCCCCGGCCCAACTGGCTGATGTAAAGCGGATAGAGGTATTCGCCGGTCCCCACGGAATGATCGGGGGCAACCAGTGAAATCCCTTTCATGTCCTTCACGCGGAGCAGAGGAAATCCTTTCAGCCTCCCAACCGTTCCGTTGGGAATCACCTGGATCGTGGCGCCGAGCTTCCCGGCGAGGCCTCCCAGCAGCGGGTGATTGCCGACGACTTCGCATTCCACGGCCCTTGCGTTCCATCCGAACGTGCCGACCGAAAAACCGCACAATTCATCGATCTGTGGAGTGTATCCGGGAGTGATATATCCCAACTGGCGCTGCACGAGTCCCATCCCCTGGCGAACGGATTGATCGATCGATTTGAGCACCTCATCGGGCACGTCTGCCGCCGCCGTCGCGACCAGCACATCCAGCTTGCCAAGGTCCTCCACCCTGCTGGCATCGAGGGGAGTCACGCCGGGGAAATTCTGCCAAAGAACTTTGGTCATCTCGGCGCCGCCCCGGGTCCTGGGCTCGATCACCGGAAGCAAATGGATGGACGGATCGCGCAGCAGCTTCACCGGGCGAAGTTGGGTCTCATAACCATAAGGCTTGTCGGAACGATGCGGCCCGGTCGCCGTAAAGTTGCTCAGGAACAACCCCACCTGGATCTGATTGGCCCCAGGGTTGGCCGCGCTGGCAGGCTGGTTCTGGACAACCTCCGGAGCGGTTTGGCCCGATCCCTCCGGCCAGAGATACCACGCCACGACGAAGATGCCCGCTCCGAGCGTCACCAGGAAAAGCGCGACCGCCGCCAAGATCCCCATCTTTCTCGCGTTTGCCATGGCCGATTATTCCTTTCGGAATTTATTTTAACTCTTGTCCAAATAAATGCTAACAAACATCCGATCCTTCCATTCCCCGCGGTGGATCGGTGGAGAAATCGTGCTCCGACGGTCGATAAATGACTAAAGAGGTGTGCGCATTGTTCCAACATTGGATCACCCTTCTGCCCCATCAGCCCGGCACGATCACGATGATCGTTGCCGTGATCGGCTGTATCTTCGGTCTGGCGTTGTGGATCGCCGGGGCGAGATTCAGCCGTTCGATTCTGACTCTCGCGGCAGTTGCGCTGGGCACCTCTGTCGGATTGAAACTCCCGCTTTGGTGCAATTGGTCGATCGATCCCATGGCCCCGGCGGTGGGCGCCGCGGTGGTCCTGGGCGTCAGCGCTTACACGATGCACCGAATATGGGTCGGCGCCTGGCTCGGCGCGATCCTGACGCTCTGGAGCGCCCTGGTCCTCTGGGCGATGCGCGGCCGCGAATTCCGCTGGCGCTGGCCGCAGTACGATCCGGCCCAAACGCTGCCGCAATATTTCCATGATCTCTGGCAGAACGTGCCGGAATCTCTGCACGAGGTCCTCTGTTTCTGCGCGATCGCGGCCCTGCTGATTGGGATCAGCGCCGCGTGGCTCTGGCCGCGGATCGGCGTCGCACTGCTCTGGAGCGCCGCCGGGGTTTCGCTGCTGCTGCCCACCGCCGCCACCGCCATATCACTCTTTGACCCCACGGCGCTGCGGCATTTGCCGCGGCAAAACTCCGCGCAATTCGCGCTGCTTCTGGGACTCATCGCCGCAGGGGCAATCTTTCAATGGCGAATGATCGCGATTCAATCCGCGGATTCGAAAGACCAATCATCGGACCAGCCAAAAAAAGACTCCAAGGACCACAAAGCCGCTGATTAGAAGGGCAATAGCACCATGTTGTTCCAAACGCTCGCAGCATACTCCGAGTCCTTCCAGTCGTTTCATTCGGCGCACAAATCCGACGCGTTCTTTGCCGCTATGCCCAAGACCTGGCCGCAACAGACGGACGTGCTGAGCTGGTGCCAACAGATGACACCGGGCGTGGCCGCCCTGCTGATCGCGATGGGAATCATCTACCTGCTCTTCGGCTATCAGATCTTCAAGGGCCTGGTGCTGCTGAATGCCGCGGTCGTCGGGGCATATGTGGGGGGCAACTACTGGAAGCTTGAAGGGGACACGGCCACCGTCTGCGCGGTGATCGGAGCGGTGGCCGCCGCCGCCATTGCCTGGCCAACCATGAAATACGCCGTCGCCGTCATGGGCGGATGCTTCGGAGCGCTGCTGGGGGCCAGTTTTTGGCACACCCTCAACCTCGATCCACAACTCGTCTGGGCCGGAGCGCTCGTCGGACTCGTTGGTTTTGGGTTGCTCTCCTTCATCCTCTTCCGCGGCAGCGTGATGATGTACACGAGCCTGCAAGGCGCTTTCATGCTGGTCTTTGGAATCCTCGGCTTGATTTATCAATACCAGGAGTTCGCCATCGATGTTACAAAACGCCTCAAACTCCAACCCTATTGGCTTCCGGCGGCGATCTTCATCCCCGCGGTGCTCGGGCTGATCTTCCAGGAGCACAATACCGCTGGCAGCCACGGCGGCGGCGGGGGTGGCGGCGGGGGCGGGCACGGGAACTCCGCGCCCAAAAAGTAGTTTCCCCAACCCCAATTCTGTTTAGGGCTAGGGGAAAAAACCCCTGGACGTTGGTAAACTTGTGGCGTTCGGACAAGGAGGTCTGGATGACGTTAGAG
>JBEKHH010000055.1:0-29668 GCA_050012375.1 Tepidisphaeraceae bacterium | reverse complement strand
GCAGATACCTGGCTTGGGTTCAATTGGCCAGCTGTATAATCTTCATGCGGCAGGGTTTTTTCCCTTAGCCCTAAACGAGGAAGCGCGCCGAATAATCACGATGCGTATGATGTGCAGGAACTCATTCTTCAGGGAATTGTCCGTGATGGCGGCGCCGGCGGCCTCGCTGGTGACATCGCTGCTCGTGCCCATGGCGACGCCTACGGTGGCGGCCATCAGGGCCGGGGAACATTAAAGAGGACGCGATTCGTTTTCGACTTTTTGGCCCTGTTGTCGGCTGCATTGCCGGCATGTCGCGGGGGGCTCGCAGCATGCCGGAAGGTCTGGTCAATCACATGCTCAACTGCCTGAGCCCTCAACACACGCTGAATCCGCGTGTCAGGCCGAGACGATATGACGAAAACGAATCGCGTCCTCTTTAATTTTCCCCCTTCATATCCAAACAACGGTACGCCAACCGGCGTGAACTATCAGGCGCTAATCGATTTACCGGGAAGCGGACGGTATACGGTTTCTTTGGCAAGCACCGTTGCAGTTGATGGGCTGGCGGAAGTGGATTGGGGAGCGCGGTGGGTTTTGCGGTTGTCAAACCTTCGCCCTATGCCGCCAAGCGAAGGCCAACGGCGCGATGCCGAGCAAGACTACGCTCGATGGCTCTGGCAGCAGAGGCCCTGAGGCAGTGAAGCCTGTTTGGGACGCATTGGACTGGGCATACGGGGCGTCTACGACGTTCGTGGACAGGTGGCCGCCGCCAGATGAGCGGTAACCGGAGACGGTACCGTTGAGCGTCGGGTAGAACGTCCCATCATAGTAGACTTCGCCGAACACCTGCGTAACCGACGAACTAGTGAACGCTCCAGACCACTCGGTGCCCGGGAAGTATCCTGCCGCCGTCCCATTAAGGTCAAGGTCCCAGTTGGGCGCTTTGTACTGGAACTCGGCCTCCTCAGACGTTCCCTCGAGCGAGGTTAGCGATGTAGCCCAGAAGCTGCCAATCTGGGACACGAAATGGGAGCTGGCATCATAACCCTGCCCCGTGCCGTTGATCCAGGAATAAACGAACCAATGCGGGTTGCTGTTACCATTGAGACCAAGATCGGTCGTGACGCCAATCTCAATAATGTTGCCGGAAGCACCCCACATGTTGGACATGGACATCTCAAAGAGCGAATGTTCATCCAACTTCGCGTCGCTGACCGTCTGAGCGTTGATCGGAAGGTTGACGTTGGCTTCTGTGGTGGAAGTTGTGTCAGCGTCGTCCACGTACAGATAACCCGCCGTACCGGCATTGGCTGAAGTAGCCGTAAATGCCAGTGGTACGACGAGCGCCATAATGGCGATGACCCAGCGGCGGGTGGACAGCAAGGTGGACAGTGTCCGATTCGTGATTTCCCTTCCTTCCTTTATCGTCTTGCACTAAGTAGCCATGGATCACCCGATCCAAGCGACGGCGAAGTGGCCATTTAGCAATAGGCAGTGCAATATTCATACCCTCTGCCGCGCCTTCATTTCATTCGCAGTAACTATTGAGCGATCCCTATCTTGGGACATGGGGAGGCGCGACCTCGGTCGCGGCGGCCGTCAGAATCATCAGGTCATTCTGATAGGTCCATAGTCATTTTGATAACGCGGTTGAATCGGCGCGGGCCATTGATGAGCGCACATTTCGCGCCGTCGCGAAGAACATCGGGAAATGGGTGAGCGATGCAAATGCCGCACCGCTACCCTGACGGCATCGGATCCCGCCGCCGCCACTGGTCCTCTTGTCGTCGTGGCAGATTCGCTCAAAAATGCGCGAAGCTTCGCGTTTGCGGCGATTTTTTTTGGATCATCCCCGTATAGGCACTTTCGCCTATGCTGGAAACAGGGGTAATTCTGATTGATCGGATTGGGATAAACGAACACTCTTTAAGTTGAAACTTGGCCGGTTGTTAGAGGGCGCCGCGGAGGCGCCCGACCCGGCGAGTTCCGGCCCAATTCGTTGAAGGACCCGGCACAGGGAGGTTCACATGGTGGTGTCCAAGGCATCCCCGAAAGTTTATGAAGGGGATGGCGACCGTTTCATGACCGTCGAGCGAAGCGCTCCGGGCGAACGCATCGTAGTGATCCCGGATGGCATGCCCAGAGATGTCCCCGACACTCGCCGGCAAATACGGATCATGTGGGGCCAGCATCTTCTGGAGGACCTGCTGCTGGGGCGTTACCACTCGTTCATATGCGCGGTCAACACCCGCGATAACACGCACGGGATCATCGGCCAGGTCGCCGCGATGCTGCCGACGACGCAATGGAACGAGCAGGCGGTGACGGCGTACGCGGTTCGATTCAGCGGCGGCCCCGAGCGAGTGAAGGTGATCAAATATGAAATGGACATGCTGGAGGTGCTGGCGATCCTCCGCCCGCCGAGCGCCGTGCATCTGACGGTCGATCACCTTGCGTCGGCCTTCCGAATCATCTCCGAGATGATCGCGCATCGCACCACGCGGCTGCCCACCGCTTCGGTCAGTTTCCTTGGGGCGCGAGCCAACCTGCTGGTGGACGAGCACGGCGTGGAACCGTCGTTCGAGACCGTGCTGCGGACCATGCACGAAGCGGGGTTCTACGGCGATGTTTATCCCGCGCCGGCGATGTGGTCCAATCCGGATTTGGGGGTCTATCCGCGGTATCCATTCCCCGCGTGTCTGGATCAGATGCGCGACGGTGGATCATGATCGGGGCCGTACCGGCACGACCCTGGCAGGCGCGCCGGGGCGGGAAATCATCGAAGAGCACATTCTGCCTTCGAGGCAATTGAAACCGGCCGGCATCCGTTGGCTTGAGGTGCTGCAAGATGGAAAACCCAGTAGCGGGCAAAGAGTGGGCGTCACCAGCGGAGATTTCTTCGGGCTTGCTGCACCCGGTTTACCTGAACCGAATGCCGCCGTGCAACGTGACTTGCCCGGCGGGGGAAAACGTTCAGGGCTGGCTCGATTGGGTGCGGGCCGAAAAGTATGAAGAGGCTTGGCGCACGATCATGCGCGACAATCCCCTGCCGGCCGTTCATGGGCGCGTCTGTTATCACCCGTGCGAAAACGCGTGCAATCGCAAACACCTCGATGAGTCCGTGAGCATTCATGCCGTCGAGAGATTCCTGGGCGATCTGGCGATCCGGTCCGGATGGTCCGTGGCACCCGGAGGGGCGACGGGCAAGAAGGTCCTGGTGATCGGCTCGGGCCCGTGCGGACTTTCCGTGGCATACCATCTTCGGCTGCTGGGGCATGGGGTGAGCGTCTATGAAGCGGCGGATCGGCTCGGCGGGATGATGCGCTATGGGATTCCGGAATATCGCCTGCCGCGCGACGTGCTGGACGCGGAGATCGATCGCATCGCGCGCATGGGAGTGGAATTCAAGACCGGGACGAAAGTCGATCAATTGGATGGCTTGCTGAAAGAGGGTGGATTCGACGCGGTTTTTCTGGCCATCGGGGCCAATCTCTCGAAGCGCGTTGACATTCCCGCCGACGATGCCGGGCGGATCGTGGACGCATTGAAGCTGCTGGCGGACCCGCAAAGCAATGCCGAGTTGTGTGTGGGCCGCCGTGTGGCGATTTACGGCGGCGGGAACACGGCGATGGATGCGGCGCGAACGGCGCTTCGCCTGGGGGCGCGAGAATCCCTGATCGTCTATCGCCGCGACGTGAAACACATGCCCGCCCACTTGGCGGAGTTGGAAGAAGCCCAGGCCGAGGGAGTCATCGTTCATTGGCTGCGCACGGTCAAACATATGGAAGGGGGGCTGATTGAAGTCGAAACGATGCGCCTCGATGCCAAGGGCAAGCCGCAGCCCACCGGGCAAACGGAAATCATCCTTGCCGACGCCCTGGTGCTTGCCCTCGGCCAGCAAACCCACAGCGAGTTTCTCAAGGATATCCCGGGCCTCAAAATCGTCGGCGACGGAGCGATCGAAGTGGATCAGCAAATGATGACCGGACATCCCGGCATCTTCGCGGGGGGCGACATGATCCCGGAAAACAAGACGGTCACGACGGCGGTCGGGCACGGCAAGAAGGCGGCCCGATGCCTGGATGGCTGGCTGGGCGGAAAAAGTTACGTTGCGCCGCCCAAACACGCGATTGCGAAATTCGGCGAGATCAAGATGAATTGGTTTCCCACATTTCCGCGCGGGGTGGAACCGACGCTCGATCTCGCGGCGCGACAGGCATCCTTCGCCGAAACGACCGGAGGACTGGAGCGCGGGGCCGCGCACGAGGAAGCGCGGCGCTGCTTTTCGTGCGGCAACTGTTTCGCGTGCGACACGTGCTACGATGTCTGTCCGGACCAGGCCATCGTCAAACAGGGCTCGACTCGTCGCTATGAGATCGACATGAATTATTGTTCCCGTTGCGGACTTTGCGCGCAGGAATGCCCGTGCGCGGCGATAGCGATGATCCAGGATGCGGCAGGGAGATAGTGGTGAGCGGGTGAGCGGTGGGCCCGTGCGAAATCGGGGAATCCCGCTAAATTTGGGATTGGGTGCAGTGAATCGGGGCGGCGTCGGAAGTCGGTTGTCGGGACCGTGCACTTCCCGGAGGCGGAGGGGGGCATTTGAGTTCGGTCGTTCAAATTTCCCAGAGTCCCAAGCCGCGGCGCACCGTTTTTAATGGTGTCGGTCACTATAAACAGTTCGCAGCGATAAGATCGAGACATTTTCAAGCGATTCGATCCGCGCCTGCGAACGAAGATTGAAATCGCGTTTCGCAACGAAGGGGTAGAGCGTCGCATTTCAGGAAACAATTATTTGTTAGAAAGTCTAACTTTTCCGAAGGTTTTTTGTTTTCATCTTAAGGCTGGGTTGTAACACTCGTTCACTCGAACTTGAGGATGGATACTCGAGTTTTATAGTCCTCGATTCCTCCTAGGCAGGTCGGGGGGGGATCGACTCATTTCCTAAGAAGGGAAGGAATATGCGTTGGTTCAAGTTGAGCGCCAGGTCCATCATGGCATTGGTGCTGTTGGCGGGAGCGGCACTCATGCCGGCGAGCGCGCGTGGGCAAATCTTTGTCACAACAGACAGTAATGCCACGATCGGTGAATACACCACCTCGGGAGCGACGGTGAACGCCGCCCTGGTCTCGTCGTTGGATGGGCCGCAGGACATTGCCGTGTCTGGATCGGACCTGTTTGTCACCAACGCCAGCGGCAACACGATCGGCGAATACACCACGTCGGGAGCGACGGTGAACGCGTCCCTGGTCACGGGGTTGAGCGAACCATCCGGCATTACCGTGTCTGGATCGGACCTGTTTGTCGTAAACGCAGGCAATGGCACGATCGGCGAATACACCACGTCGGGAGCCACGGTGAACACGTCCGTAGTATCGGGGCCGTCTAATCCTTTCGGCTTGGCCGTGTCTGGATCGGACCTGTTTGTCACAGGAAACCCCATCGCCGGCACCGGCCTCATTGGTGAATACACCACGTCGGGAGCGACGGTGAACGCCTCTCTGATCACGGGGTTGGAAGACCCGGGCGACATCGTCGTGTCTGGATCGAACCTGTTTGTCACGAACTTTGACAGCGGCACGATCGGCGAATACACCACGTCAGGAGCCACGCTGAACGCCTCCCTGGTCTCGGGGTTGGATCACCCGCAGGGCCTTGCCGTGTCTGGATCGGACCTGTTTGTCACGAACTACTACTCCGGCGAAACGAATCCCGGCACGGTTGGCGAATACACGACGTCCGGAGGCACGGTGAACGCGTCGTTGGTCACGGGGTTGAGCGAGCCAACCGGCATTGCCGTGGCTGTACCCGAGCCGGTGACGGGGCCGCTGCTGAGCATCGGCGCCGCCGCCGTTCTTGCGCGCCGTCCACGGCGAAGCAGGGGACAGGCATAGTCGGCGGCAGCGTGAAGCAGGGCGTGCTGAGGACATTCCGCATCCAAGGGTGAGGTTAGAATGGCGGCTGGCGTGGTGTGAGAATGGACGCGCATGGCGCACCGCTGCCCCTTCACCGGCCTCCGGCACATTTTCGAGATGGAGCTTCGGGACGCTGAGTTCCTGAATATTGAAGTGCTGCGCCCAGGACAGGATTTCAACGAGGGTTCACCTCGCCGCCAGTCCGCGAAAAATGCAATTTGGCCTCAAAAACAAGGGTTTCCACCAGCAATTTTAGCGGCTTCCACCTGCAATTCCGTCGCGAAGAAACGGCCGTCAAATTTTCACGGATTCAAACTGCACCAGTATCTGCTATTGTGATACCATTCGATCATCGTGCGCTACGCGGGTAGTTGGCCCATCGCACTTCCTTCGCAAATAAGCGTTAGGCATAGGCCTTCTACCGGCAGGAGCTGCACATGGCTAAACATTTGACGGCAGACGTGACGCGGAGTTGCGTCTGCGCCTTGGTTTTAGTTGCGGTGGTTGCACCACTGTCCATTCTCGGCTGCAACAAAACATCGCCGCCTGCCGCCGCCGACTCCCCCAGCACCGATGCCCCAGCCGGCTACACGATCGAGGTCTCGACGGACTCCGGCAAATCGCTGGTCACTCAAAAGTCCAACGTCACCACGGTAGCCGGGGCCCTCTTGGCCACGTTCCCCGATCTGGCGGCCTATTTCGGCAACCGGCCGACGATCGGCTCCGCGTATCAAGACGCCCACGACGCCACGAGCGGCGGCGCCACGTTCGGCGCCACATTCAACGGCCAAGCGGTCCGCGGAATCGTCTCCTGTAAACTCCACGACGGCGGCGCGTCCGTCGCGGTCATCTTCGGCCGCACGGACGCCCCCAAAGCCGATTGGGAAAAGCTCATGACGCCGCCCGCACAGCAGGCCGGCGTAGGGGCGCCCGCAGCAGCAAATCCGACATCAGCAAACGCAGCCCAAACCGCCGGCTTTCACGAGTACGACTACCCCGATGGCACCGGCAGCATCCAGATTCCCGACGGCTGGACGATGAAAGGCAATTCCGCCATTAACGCCGCCATGGTCGCGGGGCCGGCCGATCAGACCATCTTCCTGCACAATTCCCGCAGCATTCAAACGCCCGACTCCCCCCAGGTGGCGCAGCAGCAGCAAATGGCCGCTCGATGGGCTCAGATGGACGCCAACTCCGCGCAAAGGGGACTGCAACCGATCCCGCGAAAGCCGTTGCCGCCCTTGATGGTTGCCCCGTTGACCAAGGCGGCTGATACCGTCCCGGTGATGATTCCCCTGTTCAGCAAGACCAGCGAGTTTAACAATGGCCCTTCGCTCTCCCTGGACCGGGTCATCTCCTCTCAGGACGCTCCCTGTCAGCTGCAGGGCGGAACGCGTGCCATCATCACGTTCGCTTTCACCAAGACGCTCAACGGGCAGTCGACCGCCTATCGCCAGCAACTCGACGTCATCACGTCTCCGATCGGCAACACCGCATGGATGTTTTTTGGCCGGTACTCCGCGACGGCTCCCGACGCGACGTTCGACCACGACCTGCCGATCATGATGGCAATCGTTCAATCGGAAAAGGTAAATCAGGAAAGGGCAATGCAAGTCGGCCTCCAACAGAACCAGCAGGCGTACCAGGCCGGCCAGCAGATGCTCGCGGCCCAACAGTCACAGTTTCAGGCCATGAACAACATGTATAAGCAAAATGCGCAAACCCAGCAGAATATCCACGACGCGCAGCAGGCGCAAACGGAGGCAGGGTACGCCGCCCACAACCAGCAGTTCAACGACTATGAACTGCAACGGTCCCGAAGCGCCGCCGACTTCAACGAGTCGATCATCGGCACCCGCACCATTTACGACACCGTCACCGGGCAAAGCGGCTACGCAAACCTCACCGACGTCAACGGCGTCGTCGATTCCCTCAACCAGGCCGCACTCGATCCCAACCGCTTCGTCCAAATCCCGCTTCGCGATCAGCTATACCCGCTGCCGCCGGGCAAGTGAATCGTGAGCCGCACGGCGAAAGCCCCGGCGCGACAAATGCAGTGAATGCCGAGGTGTCAATGCGGAGTTCAGCGAGGACTACCTGACTGACAAACGAAACCCGCGCGGGGTCCGAACAGGGCCCCGTTCCACAGCCTCCGACTCAGATCGCGGCGATACGTTCGCGCTAAGCAACTCATTGCTGTCTCTTGCCAGCGAGTAATCCGCATCGGATAGTGGCCGGTTACGGCATGGCCCAACTTACAATCCAAGAAGCCTTCGATCTGGCAGTGCGGCACCACCAGGCCGGGCGGTTGCAGGAGGCCGAGCGGCTTTACCGGCAGATTCTGACCCAGCAGCCGGAACATGCCGTTGCGGTGCACTATCTGGGATTGATTGCCCATCAGGTAGGACGGACGGACGCAGCAGTGGATTTGATCCGTCGGGCCGTCGCCCTCAACCCCAACTACACCGAAGCTCACTACAATCTCGGCAATGTCCTAAAAGACAAAGGACAACTCGATGAGGCCATCGCCGCCTATCGCCAAACCATCACCCTCAGGCCCGACTACGCCGACGCCCACAACAATCTCGGCAATGCCCTGAGAGACAACGGACGACTCGATGAGGCCATCGCCGCCTATCGACAGGCCATCGCCCTCCGGCCCAACTTCGCTGACGCCCACAACAATCTCGGCATTGCCCTGAAAGACAAGGGACAACTCGATGAGCCCATCGCCGCCTTTCGCCAGGCCATCGCCCTCAATCCCAACATGCCCGAAGCTCACAGCAATCTCGGCAATGCCCTGAAAGACAAAGGACAACTCGATGAGGCTATCGATGCCTATCGTCAAGCCATTTCTCTCAGGCCCAAGTACAGCGAAGCCTACGTCAATCTCGGCAATGCCCTGAGACACAAAGGACAACTCGATGAAGCTATGGCCGCCTATCGCCAGGCGGTCGCCCTCCGGCCCGACTACGCTGACGCCCACAGCAGTCTGGGCAATGCGCTGAAAGACCGAGGACAACTCGATGAGGCTATTGCCGCTTTTCGCCAGGCGATCGCCCTCCGGCCCAACTTCGCTGACGCCCACAACAATCTCGGCAATGCCTTGAGAGACAAGGGCCAAGTCGATGAGGCGATCGCCGCCTGTCGCCAGGCCATCGCCCTTAAACCCAACTTTCCCGAAGCCCACAGCAATCTCGGTAATGCGCTGAGAGACAAGGGCCAAGTCGATGAGGCCATTGCCGCTTTTCGCCGGGCCATCGCCCTTCGGCCCAGCTACGCCGACGCGCACTACAATCTCGGAAATGGGCTGAAAGACAACGGGCAACTCGATGAAGCCGTCGCCGCCTATCGCCAGGCCATCGCCCTCCGGCCCAACTACTCCGAGGCCCACAGCAATCTCGGGAACGTCCTGACAGCCAAGGGGCAATTCGATGAGGCCATCGCCACATTTCATCAGGCCATCGCCCTGCGGCCCAACTACGCCGAAGCCCACAGCAACCTTGGCAATGCCCTGAAAGACAAAGGACAACTCGAGGAGGCAGTCGCCGCCTGTCGCCAGGCCATCGCCCTCCGGCCCAACTTTCCCGAAGCCCACACCAATCTTTCGTTCGCGCTGCTGGCGCGCGGCGATTTTCAAGAGGGCTGGGAAGAACATGAATGGCGATGGAAATGCAAGGGTTTTCCGTCCCCGCCGCGAAACTTCACTCAACCACAATGGGACGGCTGCGCATTGGAAGGTCGCACGATTCTGCTCCACACCGAGCAGGGCTTTGGAGATGCCATTCAGTTCATCCGCTATGTGCCGCTGGTCGCCGAGCGCGGCGGGAAAATCATCATTGAATGTCGCGCCGAACTCCAACGGCTCTTCCAGACAATGGCCGGAGGATGCCAAATCGTGGCCGAAGGCCAACCCCTGCCGGCCTTTGATCTGCACTGTCCTCTGTTAAGTCTGCCTCGGGTTTTCGGGACGAATTTGGCCAACATTCCCAAGACCGTGCCCTATCTACACGCCGATGCCGAGGAGGCCAGCAAATGGCAACACCGGCTGGCCGCCCATTCTCGAATCGTGAAGGTGGGCCTGGCGTGGGCGGGAAGTCCAATCCACAAGAACGATCGAAACCGCTCGATGAAGCTGGCGAGGTTGGCCCCGTTGGGGCAGGCGCCCGGCGTGCGTTTCTTCAGCTTGCAGAAAGGCGAGGCGGCCGCCCAAGCCAAAACCCCGCCGGCGGGCATGGAGATTGTCGATTGGACGGAGGAGCTGAAGGATTTCGCCGACACGGCAGCGTTGATCGCCAATCTGGACCTGGTCATCGCGGTGGACACGGCGGTGGTGCATCTGGCCGGCGCCATGGGCAAGCGGGTCTGGACGCTGCTGCCATTTGTTCCGGAATGGCGCTGGCTGCGGGAACGAGAGGACAGCCCGTGGTATCCGACGATGCGATTATTCCGCCAGAGCTCCTGGGGGGATTGGGACAGCGTCATCACCCGCGTGGTCGAGGCATTGCCCCTTTGGATCAAGAATCGCGCCTGAGTTTCCAGAATCCGGTGCTGATATCGTTTGAAAACTCGGCGCCAAAAATGGCTCAGGGAGCAAGCTCCCAGGGCTTTTGTCCATCGAACCGGTCATGCCTTGGGCAACTATATCTCTATTGAGCGGATGCCTGCCGCGGGCCTGAGCCCGATAAATCCATGGCAGCGATCGATTCGATTTCCAGCAAACGTTTGTCCCGCGTGATTTGCAGGTTCGCGGAAAGTCGCTCGATGTCGATCAGGGAGCGCTGGCTGTCGAGCAGGTCCAGAAGCGAAGCGTTTGCGGCTTGGTAGGACGTGCGGGCCAGCGAAACGATTCTGCTGGCGCGGGGGAGGATCGTATGTTGGAGAAGATCGAGCTGGCGGTCGGCATCGTGAATGATGGTAATGTCGGCTACCACCTGTGCGGCCAAGTCATTGCCGGCTTGGCGGCGCATCGCCTCGGAGGCGCGAAGGTTGGCCTGGGCTTGGGCGATGGCGGCGTTGAGGGCCTCGTACCGGAAGACGGGGATCGTCGCCTGCCCCAGCAGCGATTGCGTGACCCCCATTAAATCCGTTCCGGCACTGAGATTGAAATCGGGCACGTATTGGAGTTTGGCAAGGCGGATTCCCTCGGCGCGGCCGCGAACCTCATCGGCGAGGGCGATCAGCTCGAGATTTTGCTTCGCCGCCAACTCGACCAGTTGGCCGTCTGAATAGGCGATGGATCGCGCCGGCGGCAAATCTGTTGGCAGGAGCAGCGGGGCATCGGCTGGACGACTCAGGAGCGCATTGATGGTCGCGAGCTGGCTGGGCAGCTGCGATTGCAAGCTGGCGATTTCATTGCGGGACATTTCCGCTTCATTTTCCGCCTTGAGCACCTCTTGCTGGCCGGCACTGCCGGCACGGTTTCGGGCTTGGGTCACGGTCGCGGTTGTTTGGAGCAATCGCTGGTTGCTTTGCTCCAGGCGCAGGAGTTCGGCGGTCAATGCGTAGTCGTAATAAGCGCCGAGCACCTTGCTGCGCAGGTCATATTTCGCCTTGATAAATCGCCTGCCCGCGGCCCGGGCGTTCTCGAGCGATTGCTTGGCGGCGGCGTCCATTTTGCCGGGCCACTTGATGTTGGTCATGGGGTCGTTGGACAGGGCCAGCGTGCTGGTTCCCCAACTGGTTTTTCCATTGGTGATCGCTGTGCCGGCGGCCAGGTTGAGGGTCGTGGACTGCGTGCCGTCCTGCGGAATCTGCTCGATCGCGGATCGCCAATCCCAATAGCGCTGCTCCAATTCCGCGTTGGCAAGCAGTGCATAATCCACCAATTGGTCAGGCGTCGGGTTTTGCGGTAACGACGGTGTCTGGCGGGCTTCGATCCGCCTCTCGAATGGTTTGCCTGATTGCAAAGCCGCGTCGCGTTCTTCGCGTTCGCCCGAAGGATGAATGGTGCAACCGCCCGCCAGCGCAAGCAGGATGACAATGCAACCACGAATCAGCGATGATCTAGACATGATATTCCTCCCCGTTGCCGGCCGATGCGACGGGTTCGGCCAATCGTGGCGAATGAACTCGCTCAGGCCGGGGCAATGAAAAGCCTTTGGCGATGAAGAAGATGATTGGATAGATCAGCAATTCCATGAGGAAGCTGGTGAAGAGTCCGCCGAGCATGGGCGCGGCGAGGCGGCGCATCACATCAGCGCCGGTTCCGGTGGCCCAGAGCAGCGGCACGAGGCCGATGAAGGCGGCGGCGACGGTCATCGTTTTGGGGCGGATGCGCTTGACCGCGCCGTCATGAACGGCTTGCCACAAGTCCTGGTGATTGCCCATCCGTCCATCGGCCTTGAATCGTTCAAAGCTGTTGTCCAGATAGAGGAGCATGATCAGGCCGGTTTCCGCGTCGAGGCCGGCGAGAGCGATCATGCCGACCCATACCGCCAGGGAAAGGTGATAGCCGAGCATCCAGAGCAGCCAGACCGCTCCGACGAGACTGAACGGCACGGCGAGCAAAACGACGCAGACGCGAAACCAGCTTCGCGTGGCGGCGTACAGCAGCACAACGATGGCGATCAGCGTCAGCGGGATTGCCCATTTGAGCCGGGCGTTGGCCTCCTGGATCTGCTCGAATTGCCCGGACCAGATCAGCGTGTAGCCGGCGGGAAGCTGGAGTTTTCCGGCGACGGCCTTTTGGGCATCGGAGATAAAGCTGCCGAGGTCGCGTCCGGTGAAATCCACGTAAACCCAGGCCGATCGGCGGCTGTTTTCGCTTTTGATCATCGGCGGGCCGGGGTTGATTCGGACGGAAGCCAACTGTCCCAGCGGAACCTGCGCTCCGGTGGGGGTTGGGACCATCACCTGGCGAATGGATTCGGGATCGTCTCGCCGATCGCGCGCGTAACGGATGTTGACCGGGTAACGCTCCAGCCCTTCCACGGCCGTCGTGGTCTTCATTCCGCCAAGGGCCGTGCTGACGACGTCCTGCACATCGCCGGTGGTCAGTCCATAACGCGAAGCTTGCCGGCGATCGATGTCGATATCCAGGTAATATCCGCCGAAGGATCGTTCCGGATAAGCGCTGACGGCGCCGGGAATTGTCAGCATGATTGTGGAGGCCTGCTCGGCCAGGTCGCTGAGCAGCTGGAGGTCCGGCCCCATGATCTTGATGCCAACCGGCGTTTTGATGCCGGTGGAAAGCATGTTGGTGCGATTCTCAATGGGCATGGGCCAGGCATTGGCCACGCCGGGGAGATGAACGACCGCGTTGAGGCCGGGATGATCCGTTCCATCGGCGTCGGTCCAGCCGTAGACCAGTTCATCCATGGTGATGCGTCGCTCCGGCGGCCAGAACGTGTGATGCAGGATCCAGGGGATTGGAGCGGCGAAGCGCGGCCAATGATCAAAGGCGTAGTCCATTTTTCGCTTGCGCCATTTGTCCGGGTCGGTTTGCAATCGGGTGACGCTTTCCACCATGTCCAGCGGGGCGGGATCGGTGGCGGTGTCGGCGCGTCCGATTTTTCCGTAGACGCTGACGACCTCGGGGAAAGTCATGATGAGTTTGTCGGTCTGCTGCAACACCTGCCGCGCCTTGGTGACGCTGATGTTCGGATTGGTCGTGGGCATGTAGAGCAGATCGCCCTCGTCAAGCGAGGGCATGAATTCGCTGCCGAGCCGTTTGAACGGCCAGATCACCGACGCCATGAACGCAATCGCCAGGAGCAGGATCGGCCAGCGGAATCTCATGGCCGCGGCGAAGAGGGGTTGATAGGTTTTCTGGAGAACGAGGCTGATGGGGCTGCGCTCCTCGTGAATGATTCGCTGGGGAATGAGAAGCATGGCGGCGAAAATGGCCCAGCCGATGGCGAGCCAGTTTTCGTAGCCCGACATCCATTCGCTGTCGTGGGCCCAGAGCCAGATGGCGGCGGCCGGCACGACGATCGAGAGCAGGATGATGATTCGGCTCTTTGCGCGGGTCAGGCGGGCCGGCAGGGCGCGGTTGCTGATGAAGAAAACCATCAGCACGGGGACGATGGTGATTGAAAGGATCGCCGCCGCCGCCATGGCGAAAGTTTTGGTGAACGCCAGCGGCTTGAAAAGACGACCGCTCTCGCCGCCGAGCACGAAAACCGGCAGAAAGCTGACCGTAATGATGAGCAGACTGAAGAAGAGACTGGGGCCGACTTCCTTGGCGGCTTCGAAGATGATTTCGCCGCGCGGGCGCGGCGGGCCGCCGTCGCGGGCCAGCCGCTGGTCCTCGTAATTCAGATGTTTATGCGCGTTCTCGATCATGATGATTGCGCTGTCAACCACCACGCCGACGGCGATGGCGATGCCGCCGAGGCTCATGATGTTGGCGTTGATGCCCAGCAGATACATCACCAGCAGGCTGATGAGCATGCTGCTGGGGATGACGAAGATGGCGACCAGGGCGCTGCGCCCGTGCAGTAGAAACACGATGCAGACAAGTGCCACGACGATCATTTCCTCGATGAGGGTGTGGCGAAGGGTGTGGATGGCGCGGTCGATGAGATCGGAACGGTCATAGACGGTTTTGATCATGACGCCGGGCGGAAGCCCGTCCTCCAAATCCGCCAGTTTTGCCTTGGCGTCATGGATGACCTGGTAGGCATTGGCGCCAAAGCGGGCGATAACGATGCCGCCGACCGCCTCGCCCCGGCCGTTGAATTCACCAATGCCGCGTCGTTCCTCACCGGCGATTTGGAGAGTGGCGACGTTGGAGAGAAGGATCGGCACGCCGTCCTTGCCAACGCCAACCGGCACCTGCGCCAGATCTTTGAGCCCACTCAGATATCCGCGGCTGCGGACCATGTACTCATTCTCACTCATCTCCACGACCGACCCGCCGACGTCGTTATTCGACCTCTGAATTGCGGTCGTGATGGTGCTGATGGGGAGGTTGTAAGCCAGCAATCGCTCCGGCTTGAGAACCACCTGGTATTCCTTGACGAACCCACCAATGGGCGCCACCTCCGCGACGTTGGGCACGGCGGTGAGTTGATAGCGCAGATACCAGTCCTGGAGACTGCGCAGACTTGCCAAATCCTGATTGCAGGAGACGAGCGGTTTGCGGGTGAGAGGATCGACTCCCGGCTTTTCAAAGGCGCGAACTTTCGTCAGCTTGTTTTGCCGATCGGGCGGGGCCTGATCCGGACTTGCATACCATTTGCCGGCTTGTTCATCGCGCCAAAGCCCCTTGGGATGATCGGGAGAATAGAAACCCGGATACAGGACGTATTGATAGACCCATCCCACGCCGGTGGCGTCGGGGCCGAGCTTGGGTTCGACGCCGGCGGGTAGGCGGTCCTTGACGAAGTTCAGGTATTCCAACACCCGGCTGCGCGCCCAATAAAGATCCGTGCCGTCCTCGAAGATGATGTAGATCATCGAGGTTTCGAACATGCTGATGCCGCGAACCACTTTGGCGTGGGGGATTCCCATCATCGCGGTTTCCAGCGGATAGGTGATCTGATCCTCGACCACCTGCGGGGCCTGCCCGGGATAATCGGTGATGACGATGACCTGGGCATCGGACAAATCCGGGATCGCATCGAGGCTGATGTGAATGGCGGCCCAGACGCCGGCCCCCACCAGGGCCGCTGTGATGAGCAGCACCATGAACCGGTTGCGAATCGAGAATTCGATGAGCCTGGCGATCATGGCTGCGAGCCTCGAAGTTTTTCGATGGCTTCGTTGGTGCGGCTCTCGACGTCCATGAGGAATTGCCCGCTGGTCACGACCTGGTCGCCGGGCGAAAGGCCCTGGACGATCTGGACTTGGTCGTCATCCCCGGAAATCCCGGTACGGACCTTGCGCCGCTCAAAGTGGCCCGCGGAATTCGGGTCCATTACGAACACGATCTGCTGAGTTCCGGTATCGATGACCGCTTCCCTCGGAACCAGCAGCGCATCGGGCAGCGGCTGGGTCACGATTTCGGCCGTCGCATACATGCCCGGCCTGATCTCGTGGTCCGGGTTGTCGATGATCGTTCGGACGATCTCGGTGCGAGCCATGTGATCGAGGTGCGGGTAGATAAGTATCACGTTTCCCGTGAATGTTTTGCCGGGAACGCCATCGACGGCGGCGCGAACCTCCTGGCCGATCTTCACCATTGGGATCTGGTCTTCATACACCTGAATGTCGAGCCAGAGCCTGGAATGATCCTCGATGCGCATGATTTTCATCCCCGCCTGGACGGCCGACCCGCCGACGATGGCCTTGTCAACGACGTGCCCGTCCATCGGACTGCGGAACGGCACGGTCTTAGGCGCTTGGGCGGCCGTGGCGATCGCATCGATGTCCTGCTCCGCCACGTCCCAGAGCCGAAGTTTCTGCTTTGCTGAATCAACCAGGTCTTGCGCATCGGCGCGAACCGCCTTGCTGGCGCCGGCGTCCAGTGACTTGAGATTCTGCTCGGCGGAGATCAGCTCCTGTTCGGCGACCTGCAAATCGGGGCTATAAAGATCAAAAAGCGAATCGTTCTTTCGCACCTTCATCCCATTGGTGTCCGCATAGAGCTTCTCGATGTAGCCACTGATTTTCAGGGTAACGTCGTGCGCCGCCGGCTCGGGGACCTGAAACGTTCCGACCGCTCGCACGGTCACGGTCAGGGGTCCGCGGACCACGGGGGCCGTTACAACTCCCATGTTCTGGACAACCGTCGGGTCAATCCGCACCGATGGGCCGGCTGATACGTCGCTTGCAAATACGGGCACCAGGTCCATTCCCATCGCGCTCTTGCCGGGATGGTCGGAGATGCTCGATGGGCCAAGCATCGGATCCCACCAGTAAGCGATCTTCTTTTGTTGCCCGGCTTGGGCGGGTGGATTTGTCGTTGAAGGCTGTGCCGCGGCCGGCTCGGAATTAGATCTGCGAGCGGACAATACGATGCCCTCCGCAATCATGAGCAGGACTACCAAAAGGCCTGCCGCATACATTCGCCAATTGCGCATAGGGGCTCTCCCGTCTTTGGAGCGATCACGCGCTTTCAAAACGAGGGAGCGGGCGATCGCGGTTCCATTATTCTTGGTAATTTCATTAGAACTGAAGCTGGTCGGTCAAGTCCATAAGGCGCTGGCTGGGAAGCCGTCCCATCACGCAAATCCAGCGTCCGTGACGTTCGACCATGACCATATTCAGGCCATTCACCGTATGCACGTGATACGCGACGCCATTTCGCTGCACCGTTGGGGAAGCGGGAGACTTCATATCGGCGGCATTGGCGACGGTCAAAGTAATCGGCGTGCCGCCCTGATCGATCAAAACGCAGGCGACGCGCTTGCCTTTGACGGAATTCATGCAGCAGGCCATCACGTGCTCGCTGGGAACTTCCGGGAGCTGGGGGGAAAGAGAATCCTGGGCGGCCAGCGCTTTGTTCGCCGCATCGATCGTCGTCACCTGCACCGCATGAACGCGCCCGGCAACCAAATCCTCGTGGAACTGGGCAAAATCCTGAACCGAAGCCACCACCACTCCGCCGGAGAATATGAACATCAGACCCAGTGAAACCACAACCAGGATAAAGCCGGCAGCGATGACTTCCGCCATCCGGGATGTCGAAATCCTCGCGATCACGCTTCGGCGCTGGCGTGGAATCGCCGCATTCACCTTGGCCTGGAGGGCTGAGAGTTCCACCGGCATCGTCCGCAGCTTCGTCAGCCGGCGCTTTACGGCATTCTGCCAATCCTGATCCGGATCGGGAATATCGGGCTTTTGAAGTTCATCATTTGTCATACTGCCGCCTAGCGGCCACGGGCCGCAGAATCTCACGCAACATATTTCGGCCGCGATGTGCGCGGGATTTCACGGTTCCGACCGGCACATCGAGCACTTCGGCCGCATTCGCATGATCCATTCCCTGGACATCCACCAGGAGCAGGGTCCATCGGATTTCCTCGGGAAGCCGCTGTAGCGCCGCGATGATCTCGCGATCGGAAAAGGCTTCCAGCACCTGCTCGGGAGTCGCAGTTCCGTCGGAGGAAAATTCCTCCACGACCGGCGGCGCTTCCGGCTCCCAATCGAAATCGCTCAACTGCTCATGCCCGGCCGTCCGCTGCTCGATCCGCAATCGATCCGTGCGGCAATTTCGCAGGACGGCGAAGAGCCATTTTTTCGCGTCGGTTCCCGGCTTAAAGCGATCGATGAACCGAAACGCCTTGAGCATCACCTCCTGCGCCAAATCCTCGGCGGCCGGCGGGTCTTGGCAAAGGATATTGGCCAACCGCTGCACCTCCGGCGCATGGGGCCACACCTCGGCGTAGAACCGTTGTGTCGGATCGGCCTTCAACGATCTTCCCTGGCCGGTCCGCCGGCCCCGTTCATTGTCCAGAACGACAAACGACGTTCGTTGGGTTCAATAACGACTCAAAATCTTATCTGGCCTCTCAAAAATACAACTTCCGCATTGAACGCATGGCCTGAACAGTATCGTTCTGTTTGGTGAATAGACAACTGAGCGGGCTATTCCGCTTGGTCGCGTAACGAGGCGTTATCGGTGGGCTCCCGCGTAGGAGCCAAGACTTGAAAGGAGTTCCGTATGTTTTCCAGGTTTACAAGAGGAAAATAAAGAGGACGCGATTCGTTTTCGTCATATCGGCTCGACACGAGTGGGTGCAGCCGGCGTGATTCGGAGCCAACCTAACGCGGCACCGTTCTGTGGGGGGCAGGTCAGAATTGGGAATGATGCTCCGGTCATTGGTCCTCTTCTAAAGAGCCCGTTGGGTCCTGTAGCGCCTTGATGTCCTGCCGTTGCTGCGAGTGATGGTAGTAGAGGAACACCCGATCGGCGTCGCCGCCGTGACAGGTGGCGCACAAGTCATGCGCGACGCTTGGGCGCATCATCGGCTTGGCGGCGCCGCGCAGAGTGATCAGTTGCTCCGGGGACAGCATCGTCCCGGCGGCCAGGACCGGAACCTGGCCGGCGTTTTTGTTTCCGTGCGGGAGGTGGCACACGCCGCATGGAATGGACCGTTCCGTTGGAAGGTATTCAGGCAGGTGTGACGAGGGCGCGGCGGACCATTTTAGCAGGCCGAACGCCACCGATGGATGCTCCGGAATTGACGGCCGTCTGGCGGTCTGGTCGTCGTGGCAGCCGAGGCATCGTTGCTCATTGGGCGTGACGGCCGAGAAGTCGAGCCTGCTCGCCCAGAGTTTATCTCTTTGACTCCCGTCCACGGCATGAACCGCATGGCAGGGGGCGCACAACAGCTTGGAATTGGCCGGCGAGGTCGGATCGGTATTTGCCGGGGAGCGGGCCAGCACGTTCTTGGCGTGCATGCTCTGGTCCAAAGTCGCCTCGCTCTTGTGGCATTGGAAGCAAACTCTCTCAGGCAGCGATGGATCGGGTGATCGGAGCAGCGAGCGCTCGCCGCGGCCGGCGTGCGGATTATGGCAGGTTTCGCAACCAATCCGGGTTCGCGATTCCGACCCGATCGCCGGCACCAGCGGCAGGGGACAATCGCCGACCAGGGGAATCGCGTCGGCCGTGGAGGCGTCTGAAGTTGACCGTGCGACGGGCATGATTTGCGGATGCATCATGGCGCCGACGGCGGGCGCCGGAGTGGAAGGCGTCGCCTCCCCGTCGGTGGCAACGGCCCAGCCGTTTTTCCGGTGGCAGGCAATGCAAACGCCGTCGGCGGTTGCTGCGCCCGATGCCGGAGTAACCGCCCAGAGCTTGCGGGTTGGGTCATTGGCGTGGGCGCGGTGACAGGCCATGCAAAGATCCTTGCCGGCGCTGACGCCGGGCCACGCCGGATTGGCCATGGAATCGTGGATGCCGCCGAACAGGGTTGATTTTTCCGCGTGACAGCGAAGGCACAGGTCGGAGGTGTTTCCGGGGACGCGCAGCATGAGGGATGATTTGCCGCTGTCGGCGTGCGGGTTGTGGCAACTGGCGCATTGGACCAGGCCGTGACTCTCGACGCGTTGGCCCGCCGCGTCGAACAGGGGCAGCGGAACCGCGGCCGGCCGCGCCGTCGTGGACACGATCCCAGTGGGGTGGCTGAACAACGGCGCCGGGTGATCGGCGGCCAAGCCTGTCTTGTTGTGGCATTGCACGCACATATCGGCGGCGGTGGCGGGGGCGGTTTTTGTCGCGATCCAGATGGCCGGCCCGTTTCCGTGGTGAACGTTGTGGCAGAAACCGCACTTGCCGGTCTCCTCGACCGACTTGCCCAGTCCGTTGCGGACTGTCGGACGATGCGTGAAATCGTGGGAACCGGCCAGCGTGCGCGTCTGCTCGACGTGGCAGGCGCCGCACAATTGGTCCGGCCTGTCGCGCAAGAATCGCGGACGGGCGGCATCGTGCGGATTATGGCAAGTCATGCACGTCAACTGGACACGCTCGGGATTGGTCTTGCCGGGCGCGACTGACAGAGAAAGCCCCTCGGGCAGATTGGCGCGGCTCAGGTCGTCGGGGTGATTGAAGTGCGTGGCGCCTTTGGCCGCGGCGAGGCGACCTTCGGCGTGACAGGCCTGACATGCGCCCGTGGGATCCCCTTTGGCTACGACCGGCGCTTGCGCGGTTTGGTGGGGCGTGTGACAGGCGCTGCAAGGCCCGGAATCTTGGGCGGTCTGACCCAGCGAGTTCCGCGTCGTCGGCGCGGTTTTGCGAAGATCGTGCAACGTCGCCGCGACACTCGCCTGGTCGGGGTGGCAACGCAGGCAGAGTTTGCTGTTGGACAAAGTATCAGCCAGCAACTTAGCCTTGGCCGGACTGTCGTGCAGGCGATGGCATGAGAGGCACGCGAGGGTGTTTCGGGAACCGGCATGGGTGCCCATTTCGCGGATCGCCTGGCGCTGCACATCGGTGGACAAAGGCGCGCTCACCGGATGGGTGTGTCCGGCCGCGCCCCATTGCCCGGGACGGAGCTTTTCGTGGCATGAGATACACAGGGCGTTGTCGCTGGCGGTCAGGACGAGAAGTTTGTCGGCCTGCGAGCCGTGAGCGGCATGGCAACTTTGGCAAATCAGCTCCTGGCCCTTCGGCCCGGACTTTGCGCCGGCGGCGAGGAGATTGCCCGGCATGGCGACGGGCATCGGGCCGACCGGATGGCTTCCGTGGGTGGGGCCGTCCGCTTTTTCGGCGTGGCAAATCCGGCAGAGTTGGCTCTGATCGTTGTCCACGCGAAGGAAGAACGTGCTGGAAAGGTCCTCCGCTCCGGGGAGGTTATGTGCGGTATGGCAGGTCCGGCAGGCAAGCTTCCCATCTTCCAGCGGCAACCCGGTTGGAATCGTCATGGTGGGCGGTGGTTTCACGCCCGTCTTATGGCTCTGTTCCTGCCAAACCTTTTTTCGGGAGTCGCGCACGGAACCGTCGTGGCAACCCAGGCAGGTCGTCTCCCGCGAGGCCATGGAAACGGTGGGTTTGTCCATGAGCAGCACGGCGCCCGGTTTGTCGAAATCCACGGACCATTCGAGGTGGCAGACCGCGCAATCACGGCGGGACTCAACCATGTTCTGGAGCGTCTGCGCGCGAGCTTGCACGGCTATGCCGATCAAGAGCGCAAGGACGAGGTTGAGACGGCGCAGGTTCATAACTGGTTCACTTGGCCGGCGCCTTGAGGGCGACAACCGCAACGCGGTTGGCGCCAAGCTCGACGACATAAAGCGTGCCGGCGGCGTCAAAACGCATTCCCATCGGATGATCGAATCGAAGCGGCTGGCCCGCATCATCGGTCAGAACACCCAGCAGTTTGCCCGCATCGTCGAACGCCTGGATCACCCCCAGCGAGGAGTCGCCGACAAATATCCGCCCGGCGCCGTCGACGGCTACGCCTTTAGGACGGTAGAGGTCTCCCATCGCCACACCGAAATGGCCGATCTGGCCGGCCCAGCGATTGTCGGCGCTGATCAGTTGCAGGCGCGCGCCTACGGACTCGGCGACTACAACGTGGTCCTCCGGTCCCATACAGAGCAGGAACGGCCAGCGGAACTGCCCCAGGGAGATGCCCCATTCGCCCAGCGGCGTCCATTGTCCGGTGGCATCGTCGAGAACCAGCACCCGATGGTTGTCGCAGTCGGCGACGTAGGTTCGAGTTCCATCGGATCGGACGACGACGCCGGTTGGGTCGGCTGGTTTATCGGCGGCCGCGTTCGGGACGTCGATGGTCTTGTAATCGCGACCATCGGCCGAACGCACGAGCAGACGGTGATTGCCGGTGTCGGCGATCCACAGCGCACCATCGCGGTCGATCGCGACGCCGATGGGCCGGCTCAATGGGGATTCTTTCGGACCATATAGAATCGCGTCGAGATTTCCGCTCGGCGCGAAGCGCACGATACGGTCGTTGACGCCGTCGGCGACATACAGGTAGCCCAGGGCATCAACGGCCACATCGGTGGGCATGGTCATGGGATGATTTCTTGGCAATTGGATGGTATGCGTGATCGCCGCGGGAATGCGGTTTTCGGCGGGGATCGGCCCCGCGCCGATGGCCAGGATGGCCAAGACAACGGCGGGCAAAAATGACAACCGCCGAGACATTATTGACCGCCTTCCAGCAGGTTGGGAATGTAGAAGTGTTGGCCTTGGCGGATCTGCTGCATCAGGCGGGCGATCTCCAGGTGGCTGAGAAACGCGGATCGCTTGGGCGAATATCCGGCCGCGTGGAAATCCAGCATCCCGGGTTGGTCGTCGTGGCAGGAAATGCACGGCGTGGGCGCGCGCGCCAGCGAGCCGTGGATTGCCGATTGCAGATTGCGCCGCTCGGAGGAGTCCGGGGCCGCGGCCAGATATTGCCGCGCCTGCTGGGTCATCGTCTGGAACTGGACGACTCGGCTGTCGGCGACGGCGAGCCACGCGAGTTTGGCGCGATATTCGCCGCGGGCATGCAGCGGCAACTCGCCGATCAACTCGCTCACCGCCCGTTTCCAGACCGGGCTGCCGGGTTCGGACGACTGGATCTCGGCGAGTAATTCATCGAGGGCGGCATCTTGCCCGATTGTGCGGATCGACTGCTCGAGGAGATCTTTGATCCGCGCATCGACCGACGCCGGCTTTGATTCGATCGCGTCGGCGTTGAGTTCCAGATATTGGAGAAGCTGGAGGATTGCCGGCGATCCCTGCGGCGTGCCGGTGTCGGTGCTCACCCATCGTGTCCGGGCGGGCCGCTCACCGGGCGGGGCATGGCACATCTGGCAGGTGAGGAAAGTGGTATGGAAATTGGCGAAAGCCGGCACCTTTGCGCGCTGGTTGTGGGGAAGCGGCTGGTGGCAACCGCTCAGGGTGCAGCCGTTGCCGGGATCGGGCTGAAACCATTGATCGACGTTGTGATAGTGGGTGATGGGCGCCCGCGGCGCGGGCCGCTCGACGCCTTCGGCCTGGTTGGACCGAAGCGCCGCCGCGTCCAAACGCCCCGCCCAATCCAGCATTGCCGACGGCAGCACCGGCGGAAAGAACACCGTGCTAAACAGATAGTGCACCGCAAAATAGCCCGCGGCCAGGACCAGCGAGAGGATCAGCATGGCATAGCTGCGGACGAGAATCGCCTTAATCGCAGCGCGAAACGGCCGGCCGGTGACCTTGGCCCACAGCGCTCGCGGCGAAAACCAATGAAAATGGAATCGCTTACGCATGTGGCGCGTCCCCCTGGTCTTTGACGGCGTCCAACATGGCGGTATGGCCCTCAGCGAGTTCGGCGATCGGCGTTTCTCCGGTAAACATCGCGGGCGACACAGGGAAGACGTCGGGCGAGAAGATCACGCTGACCATGTGGACAATGCCGACGTGCAGGAGGGCCAGGAAGGCTTCCATGGTGTGGATGAGAATGGCAATGGTGAGGATTCGCCCCGGGAGGTGCTGGGTCGTCCAGGCGTTGAACCACATCAGGACGCCGGTGCTTCCGAGCACGATGGAGCCCCAGAAGACGCCGATGTATTCGAATTTTTCCTCGGCGTTGAATCGTCCGCCGGCGGGGTGGTCTTTCCGCAGCCGCAGCAGATAAAGCATCATCGCGTTCATCTGCATGAGGTCGGATGGCCCAACCCACATGGGCAGAGCGAACAGGGTTTTCAGCCAGCCGGCGCCGCTGGTTTTGCGCTGGCGGCGCAGGATGCGGAGGATGTAAACGGCGTGGTAGAAGAGCCCGAGGATCAGCACGGCGCCGGCGTAATGATGAATTCGCCGCGCCCAGGAGATGCCGCCAAACTCGCCGATCAGCCATGCGGCCCACGGTCGATCGGCAAACTTCAACGGGAAGCCGGTCAGCGCCAGGATGATGAAGCAGATGGCCAGAACCCAGTGCTGAAAGCGCTGGTGGAGGTTGAATCGGTCCAGCATGGGACGGGTCCGCGGGTTGGCGAGCAATTGTTTGGCGAGTTCGACGTGCTCGTGCTCGTGGGGATCTTTGCGGTCGGTGACGATCTCGAGCATTTTCAGGGCCGTCAGCAGCAACGAGGGCCCGAACGTGAAGACGATCAGGAGCACGAAGAGGCAGGCGATGAAGAATTCGACGCCGCGGCTGCGGCTTAAATCGAGATGGACCGCGGCGGAACTGATCATGGCGCCGGCCGTGCGGTGGCAAGCGGGTTGCCGGCACGTGTCGGGCAGATTGGCCGTGTTGGCGGGGGAGGTCGCAGCGGTATGGGCCTCGATCTGATGCACGTTGCGAACGAGCCCGGCGTGACAATTGAGGCAGTTGGCGGTTTCCTCGCTGCCCAGCAACGTTGCCTTGCCGTGAAAGCTGGAGAGGTAGCTGACGGCCGTGTCGGGGATGTTGAATTTGGCGCGGACCGCCGGGTTGCTGTGGCACATCGCGCACAGCCGCACCAGGTCCTGATTCGTCCGCGCCGGCCGCGTCCGCGCCGTGACATGCCAATAAAACTGCCGTGTATCGACCGAGAGTTGCTCGTCGTGGCAGGTGTTGCAGCGATTGATCGGAGCTTCCGATTGCAACCAGGTCTGGCCGCCGCGGCTGAAGAGCGGCTCATCATGACACAAGAGGCATTGTGACTGCCCCTGCTTAAGCGGGCTGCCCAGCAACTGATTGGACTGGGTAAGACAATCCTCTCCATGAACGGAACGCCGCAGCATCTCATTGACGTGTTGGTGGGAGAAGCGCACTTCGACCTGGTTGGGGCCCTCGAGGTGGCAGGTCTTGCCGCAATCAACGGGAGTCTGGGGCCGATGCGGAAAAACCGCGACTTCCTTGCGAAGGTGGCAGTCCGTGCATTTCAGCCGGGAGTGCGGACCGCGCGGCGTGTTGTAGTAATTCGGATCCACGTAAAAGAGTTCAATGTCCTTGCCGTCATCGCTGATGCGCGACAAGCCGCGATACTGGTGACACGCCAGGCAGCCTTCGGTGTCGTATGCCGACGCATGAAGGGCCGTCACCAGGACCGGCAGGGCGAATACCAGGAGCAGGGCGAAGTTGGTGCGAGGGGTGGTCATGGATCGGTGTTCAAAAGTTATGGCACCGCCGGCAGAAGATTTGCCCGCGAACCGGCGTGAGCAAATGACCTTTCATCAGCCGTAGCGAGCGGTCGTCGAGCACGCAATTCGCCGCGAAAGTTCCCTGCTGGTGCGGATTATGGCACGTCGTACAAACGATCCTGCCCTGGGCGTCGGGAACCATCAGCGTGGGTCCGGCGTTCTCGTCCTGAAGTTGCTTGATCAGGTCCTGGCTGGGAGCTTCAAGAAGTCCGGTCAGCTCCCGCGCCCGCATGTAAATCAGCATGGGGGGCCTGATCGTCGCCAGGACGTGGCCGGCGCGCGAGATGTCCCTGTGGTGAGGGTGGCAACTGCGGCACAAGCTGACCTGGTCCGCGCGGAGCGAGGCGTTGCTCGAACGCGCCGTCGCATTGCGGTCCATCGGCCTCGCGTGGCAGACCTGGCAACGCTGTTCGACGATCGTGTGCTGATCCTCAGCCAGCATCAGATGCGGGTTGAATTTTGGGGTCTGCTCAGGGGCGTGGCAGTTATCGCAAAACGGCATGGGATCGGCGGCGGGAGTCTGGCCTTGTCGCAAGAACGCGGCGTTGGCGTCGGTTCGTTGTGCGGCGGTGTCGCATTGCTGGATCACGTCGTGACAGCTCAGACAGAAAAGTGCGCCTTTCAAAGTCGGCCAACCGGGGTTGGGACCGGTTCGGCCATCCATTTTCAGGTTGATGGGGTGAATCTCATCCGATGCTCGCTGGCCATCGTGACAGGAAACGCACAGCGGCGTGACCGATTCCGACGCGATCGGCAACGCCTGGCCACCGCGCAGGTCGTGGCCGCGCAGCTCGTGACATTTGCCGCAGCCATCCGGCGACCAGTGCGGGTTGGGTGCCGGACTGGGGCGGCTTGCCTGACAAAATGCTGGCGATGGCACAAGGCAGAGGATGCAAAGCACCAAGCCAAGCCATCCTGCCGGCCGTGGCTTTGAATTGAAGCGAGGTTCGTCTTCCAAGCGAGCCATACGCCTTCCGCTCCCCCGGAAAGGGGAATCTGCCGGAAAGCCCTATGAGCAATGAAGGTGCCAATACGCATGACAAGGCTGAGCGTTGACGACGCGGCATTTAGCGGGCAGGATCGAGGATAAGGTCCGAGATTCGGCGTTGCACCCTGCCGCGGGTTCTCAGGATTAAGAAAATATCCTCCTCCGGCGGGCGCCAGGCCCTATCGCCCGCTTCAAGCTGCGGGATGTAAGGTGTGGGGGACGCTATACTTGTTCGCCTTGACGAAAAGAAATGATCGAGCCGGAGGCGTGGTATGCGGGTTGTCATTATCCTTTTGGACAGTCGTTCAATAGCCGGGAGACTGCAATGATCGACGTAAGCGTTTTGTATGGTGGGCTTGAAGCCCCCAGCACGCCGCACCGATACGGCCGGGCGATCACGCAGATCGACCCGCCGCCGCACCAGCGAATGGCGGTCGCCAAGAGTGCCGCCGAACGCCGGCCCATCGTCGTGTGGAACTTGACGCGAACGTGCAACCTCAAGTGCGTTCACTGTTACACCGATTCGGCCGCCCAGAAATATCCAGATGAACTTTCGACCGCTCAGTGCAAGACGGTGCTGGATGATTTGGCGGCGTTCAAGGTCCCGGCGGTGCTGTTTTCCGGCGGCGAGCCGCTGGTGCGCGCGGATGTATTCGAGCTGGCAGAATATGCGCGCTCTCTCAATCTGCACGTCGTGCTGAGCACCAACGGGACCCTGATCGACGCCGAAAAATCGCGGCGATTCAGGGAACTCGAATTTGCGTATATCGGCATCAGCCTGGATAGCGCCATTCCCGCCGTCCATGATGAATTTCGCGGTTGTCCGGGCGCGTTCGAGCGAACCATGCGCGGCTTCCGTCACTGCGTCGAGGCCGGACAGAAGGTGGGGCTGCGGCTGACGCTGACCCGGCATACCGCGCAAGACCTGGACCGGATCTTTGATTTCCTGGAGAAGGAGGGGATCGACAGGGCCTGCTTCTATCACTTGTGCCCGTCGGGCCGGGGCAAGAGTCTGCTCGCACTGACCGGGGCGGAATCACGCACGGCGATTGATACCATCTTCGACCGCACCGCGGACCTGGCGGCTCGCGGCAAACGCATCGAGATTCTCACCGTGGACAACCATTGCGACGGGCCGTACCTCTACCTGCGTATGCTCCGCGAAAATCATCCCCGCGCCGGCCAGGTGCTCGAAATGATTCAGTGGAACGGCGGCGGCCGCTATTCCAGCGGAGTGGGAATCGCCAACATCGACTTCAACGGCAACGTTCACGCCGACCAGTTCTCCATGTTCCGCACGTTCGGCAACGTGAGGCGGCGGAAATTTTCGGAAATCTGGCAGGACACGTCCGATCCGATCATGGCCGGCCTGAAAGACCGGCTGCCATTGCTCAAAGGGCGCTGCGCGACGTGCCGATTCAAGGAAGTTTGCGGCGGCTCACTGCGAGCGCGGGCCGAAGTCGTCACCGGCGATCCATGGGCCGCCGATCCCGGATGCTATTTGACCGATCAAGAGATCAGCGGCCGGCTCAATGCGGATCGCGCCGCGCCGGCATGCACCTGCGGATGAAATGAAATGTTTTGCTGAGGAAACAGCGAATAGCTCCATGATTTCCCGGCGGAGGCGAGAAGGTTTGGGCGCAAGCCCGGCATCTCGCCGCTTTTTTTCGCACAAGCTCTTCTAATGGCGAAATTGAACCGGCCTGAACGCATTATCTCCTCGACACGTGCGCCCGGCGTGTTATGCTAACAGACGTATGACCGTTAAAGTCGAACTGCCCAGCGACCTTGAAGCGGCGATTCGCCGCAACATCGACGGCGACCTGAACGCCTACGCGCGCGAAGCGCTGGCCGTTCAGATGTACCGCGAACGCAAGCTGACTCACGGGCAGTTGCAAACATTCCTGGGTGTCAAGAGCTACGAAGCGGACACGATTCTGAAAAAGCATGGCGGCGTGGATGAATTGACGTCCGATGAATTGGCCGCTCAAGTGCAAGCCTCGCACGATGTTCGGCGGAGATAAGGGGGCGGAGATAAGGGCGCGGAGATAAGGGGTCAGGAAGGATTATCCTGAAAACCTTCCTGACCCCTTATCCTTGGTCCCTGTGGTCATGTAATGGCCCCCGCGTTCTTTTCTTGCGTAGGCGTCATAGACTTCTGAGACTGCGAAGGGTGACCCAAAGTGAAACGGTACCGTATTCTGGGAATGGAGTTCGACGCACGTGCCAACTTACTCAATTTTCCCATTGGTGAAAAAGCTACTCGTGAAGCAAAGCAACTCTTTCTGGGTAATCAGCAATCGGTTCGAGAGGGTCTGCTGGTGGAATATGGTATTCACGATAGCGCACAGAAATTGCAGAATTTTCGCGAACTCGGTCCAGCACTTCCATCTATTCTCTCTTTCCACAATAACTTCATGCGGCAAATTCGGGGTTCTTTCGTAATCGGGTCGTACTATCCAGCGCTTACCGGCGCTTGCGCTTTGGGTGAACGGATTCTTAATCATTTATTGTTGAACCTCCGAGAATTCTACATTTCGACTCCGGAATATAAGCGCGTTTACAACAAGGAGTCATTCGACGACTGGGACATCCCAATTGAGACCCTTACCACTTGGGGTATTTTACTTCCGGATGTCGTTACCAATTTCAGCAGCCTAAAGAAACAGCGTCATCGCACATTGCATTTCGATCCATCGACTGACCACAATGACCGGGAGTTAGCCCTGTGCGCAATTAAGACGCTAGCTGCAATCATAAACGATCAATTTAGCGCACTAGAACCGAAGCCATGGTTTATTCCCGCCAATATGGGAATTGCGTTTATCAAACGTGAATGTGAAGAACTTCCATTCATAAAGGTCGTCTATCTGCCAAGTTGTCGACTCGTTGGCCCTCGTCACACTCTAGAGATGTCACCAAATGGCTGGGTTGCCCGTGATGACCATCCATACGAGGATAAGAGAATCACAGATGAAGAATTTATCCAGTTGTTCCAAAACGCGAACCATAACCCGTTGCCAATCCGACAGGGGGGATGAATCACTTGCAATTTCGCTCTTTGGGCGCAGATAAGAGGACATCGCTGATTTTAAATCAGCGATGTCCGGCTCTGTCTCGATCCTCAAAATACAGGGTACCTTCGCTGGCGCGATTGGTCTCGTGCTTCTACAAGCTGCGGGATGGAAACATCCCGATCGCCATGGAAGGTGATGCGTGAAGCTCATCGGCTGGCCTTGCGCGCCTGGCCGACTTACTCGCACGCTTGTAGCCGACACGACTTCACGCTGCCGCAACTGTTCGCGTGCCTGGTCGTCCGCGAGATGATGGATCTGAGCT
>JBEKHH010000054.1:0-29877 GCA_050012375.1 Tepidisphaeraceae bacterium | reverse complement strand
GTCCGAACGCCACAAGTTTACCAACGTCCAGGGGTTTTTTCCCCTAGCCCTTAGCGGCCCCGCTTGCGGGGCGCGCCGCCGCGGTCTATGGCGCGCGACGATCATTCACGAACCGTATCATTCATCCAACACCCCGAATTCCGCCCGCAGCGGCAGAGGCGCCGGGCGGGCGTATGGCGTGATCGGGTGATAGGCCTTGCCGTCCCGCGATGAATCCAGGAATCCTAGCATGAGATCCAGAACCGCAAAGGCCTGCTCGCCGCTGGCGCGGACCGGCCGGCCCTTCTGAATCGCACTGGCCATATCCGCCAAGCCCACGGAGCGTTCGTATTGATGCGGAAAGACTGGGGGCAGCTCCACAAAATCCGCATCGTCGTTTTTCCGCAGCTTGACCGAACCGCCAAACCCGTTGGGATCCGGCGCCAACAGCGTTCCATCAGTCCCGAAAATGGTGATCGGCATCTTGCCGTCGTATTGCGCGAAGCGCGTCGCGAAGCTCGTCACGATCGTTCCCACCGCGCCTTGCTCGAACTCGATCGAGCCGGTGATGTGATCCGGAGTCTCCACGCGAATCTTCTTGCCCTTTTTCGGCTCGCTGAGAATCGTCCGCTGGCCAATCGCCACCGACGCCAGGGCCATGATCCGCTTCACCGGACCCAAGAAATTCAACAGCGCCGTCAGGTAATACGGGCCCATGTCCAGCATCGGCCCCCCGCCGACCTCGTAGTAGAACTCCGGGTTGGGATGCCAGTGCTCGTGACCCGAGCACATCATGGAAGCCGTGAACGCGACGGGCCTGCCGATCAATCCATCATCGATTGCCTTGCGGGCGGTCTGAAGCCCAAAACCCATAAACGTATCCGGCGCGCATCCGACCAGAAGATCCCGCTTCTTGGCGGCTATCAGGATCGCCTGCCCATCCTCGCGGGTGACGGCCAGCGGCTTCTCGACGTAAACGTGCTTTCCCGCTTCCAGCGCCGCCAGAGACACCGAAGCATGCGCCTTGGGAACCGTCAGGTTGAGCACGATGTCGATCGAAGGATCCCTCAGCAGTTCTTCCACCTCCAAGACCCTTGGCACGGCGAATTCCGCCGCCCGTTTCTCCGCCGCCTGGCGATTCAAATCCGCGCAGGCCGCGATTTCCAGGATCGGAAACCTTCGGCTGGTTTGCAGATAACGCCCGCTGATCGCCCCGCAACCGATGACTCCAACTCGAATCCGCTGGCTCATGCCGCCAATCATACCGAGCCCGATTCCAAATATCGTGCGTCGAGCGAAGAAAACCGCGAAGGCGCGAAGGCCGCGAAGATGGACGCGAAGGAAAGCGGCAAGGTCCCGTCCTATCCCACGCTGATTTCGCCTCTCGACAGTTGGCCATCCGCAAACGATCATTTCGTTCATGAACGCAACGAGCGACGGCAACCTGCCGACAGTTCTCTCGGTCCTCGACCGTCTGACCGAAGAAGAACTGGTCCAGCTCAACCACGTGGTGATTGAGCGTCTAAGGCTCATTCAGCAGATCCGAAGCCACGGCCAGATGATGAACTTCCGCCTCGGCCAGCGGGTCCAATTCAAAAACGCCTCCGGACAAATCATCCGCGGCGTGATCACCCGATACAATCGCAAATCCGTCACCATCGTCGCTGATGACGCAGTCCAATGGCGCGTCGCGCCGGGACTGCTGCAACCTGCATGAAAACTCAAAGACGCCAAAAGAATACACCGGTTGAACCTTTCCACTCGGGCAGTACGAAAATCGAAGCTGTCATGCTGGCACGCGCGAGATTGGCTTGCCTATCTCGCGGGAATCGATTCGCATTCTGACCGCGCGAGCCGGTTTATGTTAACATGGCCGGGCAGGTGGAGCCGGACGACTTTGAAATCCTCGGCCCAATACGAAATGTTCAGGTCATAGCCGCCGGCCGGGGCGCGCGCCTCCGCCGCCGCCTTCGTCGAGAGCACGGCGGCTTGCGGTGGAGAAAAATGAAGGGCGTCGCCCTTGTTCGTGAGTATAATGGTGATGTTTATGAAGCCGAAATACACTGGTTCGAAGCACACGGCGTCGGCCGGCACAACTGGAAGATCAAAAAACGCCTCCGGTAATCTCGCGCGGACGTATCCTTACCTGGCGATCTGTGTCCGAAACAACGGAAACGCCGCGTCGCTGGAGCGCGGCAAGGCCTATCGTGTCATCCGGCCATTGCCAAGCGATCCCCCACAACGAATCCGCGTGATTGACGAAGAGAACGAAGACTATCTTTATCCGGCCGACTGGTTCGTACCCATCGAAGTCCCGCCTTCCGCTCGTAAGAGCGTCCTCCAAGCCATTTCCGCTTGAAGAGTCTCTTATCCGTGCCTGAGGGATCTATCAGACCCTCTCTCCGCGTCTTTCTCCGTGTCCACGTGCTCAACTGCCTGAACCCGCAACACACGCCGAGTCCGCGAGTCCGGCCGAGACGATATGACCAAAACGAATCGCGTCCTCTTTAATTTTCTTGTACGTGGGTAAGCGCGTGCCCGACAAATACCGCAAGCCTGGGGCTGCGAATCCGATCAAGTGCACCTGGTAGCGCCGCATCCGCCGCTGCCGGGCTCTGGCGTTACCCGCAGACGGCCAGCGGCGGTAGAATTTCGCCATGTTTATGAATCAGCATCTGAGCCGATTAGCCCAGTTTGGCATCTGGGGCGTCGTTTTCGTTCTCGCCCTAACAGCGGTCCACAGACGCGCCCTCGCGGACGGTCCGACTGTGGATAGTGACGATATCTCACGAGCGAAGATTGACTCCGCAAACACGCGGCTGCTTCAAAGGAAGGTGGACGAGCAGCAACGGGAGATCACATTGCTGCGTGCGGAAATCGCCGCCCTCAAAGCACAATTGCAATCCATGGGGCTGACGCCCGTCACCGACGCCACAACCCGGCCGGCGTTGAGCAGAGCAAAGCGGATCAGTTTCATCTACGCCCAAGGTACCGCCGACGTGGATCGTGAAATCCATCAGGCTGTCGATGAGTTAGATCACGATCAGTGGTTCAACGCCTATACGCTGTATGTCGACAGCGTCCAACCCTATCAGCCTCATTTCGTGGAAGCCAGTGACCTAAATAAGCAGAAATTTCGAAAAGACTTTAGATCGGAGCCAACTTACGGGCATTTGATGTCTGCGCTCACCGTTGCCGCACAGGCCCACCCCGATCTGATTTGGGTGGTTGGACCCTCGCATGTCGATCAAGATGAAGATCAATTTATTCGTGATCTGCATAAGGTCTTGCCCGGTTCTCACATTCGCATCGATACGGCCCTGGATTTCATGTCGCATGACCCCAGAGATTTGCATTTATATTGGCGAATCTCACACGAGACCGGCGGCGTCTGCGTCGACAAGGATGGCAATCCGATGGACGAACCCGCTTTGCCTCTTTCAGCGCCCGCGCCGCCTCCACAACCCCAACCGCAGACGCCCAGCATTTTGCGCGATAAACCCTGAAGGCGGCTTTTCCGCCATTGCGCATCTCTCTGACGAAGCTCGGCGTGACAGGATTTGCATCCCGTTAGGCGCGCCTGGAAAACTCCACCGAATCCCTTCCAATCAAATCCCTCCGCCGACTTCTCAGCGCCCTCCGCGGTCTCGAGCGAAGCGGGCGGTGAAGAATCTGATGTAAGCCGGCTCGTTCCAAAAAAACTCCAAATTTTCCACTTGAAATAAAACCGTTGTTAGGGTAATGTTCGCACTGCGTCGGGTTCGCAATCTCGTTCAACCCAAACGGAGACTCCCCATGTCCGCCGATTCAACTCCCGATCCCTACTCCACTGTTCCACCTTCTACTGATCCACCCTCTAGCGAAGCTCCCCCCCTCCCCCCCGAAATGGGATATTCTGAGATAGGGTGTGATATTCTCCCGGCCTACGACCTCACCGACGTCCAGTTTCGGGCCATCGAGTTGACCGTCCAGGGTCTCGGCGATGTGCAGATTGCCCAAATGCTCGCCATCAACCGCAGAACCCTTTGGCATTGGAAATCCTTTAACGATGAATACCGCCGGGCGCTCACCGACGCGCGAATTCAGGTCCATTCGGCCGTCTCGGATCGTTATCGCACGCTGCTGCTCCGGGCCACCAGCGTCATGGCCAAATTCCTCGAAGACCCATCCGAGAACAACCGCTTTCGGGCTTCGTATGCGCTGCTGATGATGGCCGGGTGTTTCAAACCCATTCCATTGTTGGCGGCGGCGCAGAGCGAATCGTTCAACTGGCCGCCGCCGGAGTTGCCGCCGAAAGTGGGGTGAACGATGGAAAACGCCTTGGCGCAGCCTCCGACCTCCACAAAGAACGCAACCGCAGACGCAGCAGGCTCTCCGGCAAATCTTCCGGGCTGTAGTAATTCGGCCGGGATGTCCGATAATACATACGGAATTCCACGGCAGGGAGGCCGCCGGATTTGAGCGACGTTTTGGATCAATCTGAAGTCGATGCCCTGCTGGCAGCCGTTGACAACGGCGCTACTGGGCAGAAGGAACCGACGGCGGCCGCCGCGGGCGCCAAAGGCAAGGCCCCGCTCGACGTGCAGGTTTACGATTTCAAGCGCCCCGAGCGCGTCAGCAAGGACCAGATGCGTGCCCTGTCGGCCCTGCACGAAGGGTTCGGGCGGAATTTCGGCGCGGCTATTTCTGGTTACCTGCGAACCATTGTTGAAGTTTCGGTCGCTCACATCGAGCAGCTTACTTACAGCGAATTCATCCACTCGCTGCCGAATCCCACCTGCTTCAACCTCCTCAAGGCCGAACATCTGGATGGCCAACTTTGTCTGGAAATCAGCCCGCTGATCATTTACCCGATCGTGGATCGGCTGCTGGGCGGGAGCAATGCCGAGCTATTCATCCCGCAACGTCCGCTGACGCAGATCGAGCAGCGGCTTGTGCAGCGGATCACGGACCGGGCAACGCATCATCTTTCCGAAGCGTGGAGCAATCTCACGCCGGTGACGTTCCGCGTGGAGGATTTCGAGAGCAATCCGCAATTGGTGCAGATCGTTCCGCCGAACGAAACCGTCGTGGTGGTTGGATTCGAGCTGAAGATGAGCGGCCGGGCCGGCACCATGGCCCTGTGCATACCCTACAACGTGATCGAACCGATCATGGGGATGCTGGCCTCGCAAAACTGGTTCAGCTATCACCGGAAGGGTGCGGAGGAAGATCATATCCGCCGGCTGACGCAAAACGTCAGCAGCGCCCCGATCGAGCTTCGCGCGTTTCTGGCGCGGACGACCATCAAGCTGAACGACCTGCTGACGCTTCAGCCCGGCGATGTGATCACCACGGAACGGGAATCAACCGAGGATGTTATGGTCCAGGTCGAGGGGAAGAACAAGTTCCAGGCCCAGTTCGGTCAATATCGAGGCAAGCGAGCGATCAAACTGACCAAGATCCTTCAACAGCCGCTCGACGCTTCCGGCGAAAAATCGGCCGCGGGGGAAGGGAAATGACCCGTGCCGCGGCCGTGCGCCCAGCCGCCGTTGATTCCGCCGGCGGCTCCGCCGCTAGCTGGCTGAACGTCTATTTCAAACGCTCAGAGTTGCCATTGCACAGCCTGGTGTTTCTTCTGCCGGCAATGGTGCTCTTTGAGATCGGCACGAGCGTTAACCGGGCCGACCCGATCGCCTTCCGCATGCTGGAGCTGTTTTTTCACCAACTCGGGGCAACCGGTCGCTTCATTCCATTCCTATTTGTGACGGGAATCCTGCTGGTCTGGCATATGGTGCGGAAAGACCCCTGGAAAGTGCGCCTGGAAACGCTGTGGGGGATGTTATTGGAGAGCTGCATGCTGGCGATTCCGCTGCTGGCGCTTGGGGCTGGGGTGGCGCGCTGGAACATCCACGTCCCGCTGTTCGCCGGTGCAGGGCAGTGGCGCGATAACGCCGTATTATCGTTGGGCGCGGGCATTTATGAAGAGTTTGTTTTCCGCATGATCCTGATGACGCTGATTTCGATGGTGCTGGCTGACCTGTTGATTGTTCATAAGTCATTGTCAAATCTACTAATGGTGTTGATTTCGGCTGTTTTATTTTCGCTGTACCATTACTTGGGTTCGGAGGCATTTCAACTGCGAAGTTTCGTGTTTCGAACAGGCGCGGGCATCTATTTTGCAGGATTATTTCTCACCCGTGGATTTGGTGTAACCGCTGGCTGCCATATAGCTTATGACATAGCAATCGTCACGATCCAGGCATTTGCCCCACATTAACATCTGATTATTTTCTATATTTTCCATATAAAGTTTCTATAATATTCGGTGTTCCCGAACTTTGGGAGCGGCGGTTGTGACCGCTCAGAATTCGGTGGATGATCCGCCTTTGGGGGCGGATCGTGCTTCGCATGGCGCATCAGCAAGGCGCAGGCCGGATGCCTGGCTTTTCCTGAAACTCTCGCCTGTGGCGAGCATGTTAATCCGCACAGATGTAAGGCCCTGGCAAGATGGAACCCTTCGTTCCGTTTGTCAAAAGGTGAAGGGGCAATCCCCTTCTGGAAAGAGCAGGGACGCTTTATGAGTAATCGCACCAAGCAACGTCGATCAGGGGGCCTGACCCTCCTTCTGTACCAGCGTACGCTTCATCCGGAGTTGTTCCGTATCCTGGCGTCGGAGCGGGTCAGCCGCCGCGCCTACGAAGCCGATATTTGGCTCGTCGAAGGCGGGCACGTGATCAGTCTGATCGCGGGGAAAAATACGCTGACCGAGGTGATCGTCACCAAGAGCGAGCCGATGACGGATCGCGGTCTTCTGCTCTCGACTCCGTGTCGAGGCGAGAAATATCACGAAGACACCTATGGCAACATCCGTTACATGATCAGCACCCAGGAAGAGCAGCTCACTCAGACGCTATACGATGCCACCAAGCATGAAATCTCCTGCTACGCGGCCAAGCGCGAGTTGATGACGGCTGAGACTCCCGGCAAGCAGGATTCCGGGGGCACGCTGAGCGTGCTGGACATCGAGCGCCGCAGCCACGAGTTGCTCGTCCAGAGCTTCCATCTCTTCGATGAGAACCAAATGGTGATCAAGACCCAGGCGATCATCGAAGTGGTCAAGGGCGTTTAGGCTTGCCCCGTTAACAACGGCAACTGATTTTCATCATCCGTGTCCGGATGGGGGAGTGTTCTTGCGCCGTTGAACAGCCGCAAAAACCGCCAATCCGACCGCGGCCAGAATGCAAGCGGCCAATAGCCACAGCGCCCACACGACGAAATCCGTTCCTTCGTCGAGCGGCGGCGGCACGGGGCTTGGGGCTGCCGCCACGGGCGGCGCCTGGACCGGGGGGACCACCTGTTCCACGTTCAGCGCCGGCAGCAGCACGCTGTCGTGAGGCCCGACAGGGGAACCAAGTATGCCTGCTCCGCCGGTCGGGCGAGCCGCGCCGGTTACCGGATCGGATCCGCTGTCGCCATAGGTGTAGATGTTGTCTCGATGCGAACCGCACAGGGGCGAGTTCTGGAATTCCACGTGCCCGTCTCCGTACAGCACGTTCTGTCCATCCCCGCTGTGGTTGAGCGTGTTCCCCTTCCGCAGTTCGGCGGCCGGCATATCGGTCCTCAGCTTCGTCAGGGCATCGGTTCCCGGATTCATGTCCGCGGCCACCGCGAAAGCCGGTTCAATACCCTCTTTAAGCTTGTACCCCAGGTCGGCCGCCTGCTTCGAGGGATATGGATTGGCATAGCTGTAGCTCAGGAAATTCGCCGATGGGAAATTCGACTTTTCGAGCGCGGTGTGGATTCCGCCTCCATATTCATAAGGTCGCGCCGCCGAAGCCGGACAGACAAACACGGCGCTGGTGACGTCCTCGGTGCGAAGCAGCAGATAAATCGCGGCGCTGACATCATTGGCATCGGGCCCCCCGGCTGCGAAGGGATCGCCGGCATTCACGCCGGTGTACGCTTTGGGGTGATCCGCCTGGGCTGGATCGTAGATCGTCCTCGGATATGGTCCACGGTTGTCGTTGCAGTAGAGCAGGATCGCTTGCCCGATCTGCCGTAGATTGCTGGCGCATTTCGTCCGCGTCGCGCGGTTATCCAGCTTCCCGACGGCCGCCAGGGCGAATGTGACCACCATCAGCATCGCAAAGAGGACCACGACCAGTTCCACCAGGGTGAATCCATGCCGTTTCATTATGTCGCTCCCGCCACCCACGTATTGCGATCGTACATTGCCTATAGGACGAGGCCAATCGCGTCCCGCGCCGGAGAATCCGCCTTTTATTCCGCCGGCCATGCCATTCGAGCCATAGAAATGGCCCAGGCTGCCATCCGGCGGCCCATTTTTTGCTGGCTTCCCCGTTTTGAAATTGCGAAGATGAACGGCCGCGCTGTAAAAGCGTTCGCTGCAATCGGGAGTTTCCCATGGCCATGGTAACGGTGCAGGTTTGGGATGCCACCGGCAACCAACGCCGGACCGTGGAGATGCCGTCTGATGCCCCGGTCAATCGTCTGCTGGCGGTGCTGCTGGAAAAGATGAAGTTCCCGCAATTTGCCCCCGATGGTCAGCCTCTGAGCTACAAAGTCCACCACCGCGGCTCGGGCAAGCAATTGCTCGAGGAGCAGACTCTGGCGGACGCCGGCGTGAAGGACGGCGACGTCTTGCGCTTGCAGCCTGAAATCACCGCCGGTTGAGTTTTCTTTTTCGCCCTTGCAACATGGCCGACGAACCGATCCGAATTTCCTGGAGCGATCTGAAAACCTCCAAGGTAGAGAAGCACGTTCGCCAACAACAGGCGATGGTGCGCAACCGCCGCTACGCGCAGATGACCGTGGACGACCTGCGCGTCGAGGCGCCTGATCGCTCGTCCATCTGGTACAACTCGATCTTCCTTCTGGCTGCTTTCGGTCTCCTGGGCGGGGTATTGGCGTGGACCGGCGGGGCGCTGATGCATCTCAAGCCCGATCTCGTCCAGCAGGCGGACCAGTCGATGACCTATGTGCGGGAGATCCGCGCAACCGTGCGCTCCTCCCCCAATGGCTATGGCATCACGCCCCGGCAGGCCGATGCCGCGATCCACAGCATCCTCATCTCCACCGGCAACAATCCCTATCTGGCCATCGAACTCGACGCTTCGCTGAAACCCGACCAAAAGCAAAACCGTCTCGATGCCATCGCCCGCGCCGACCACTGGAGAGACCTGATTACTCACATCATCGGCTTCGGCCTGTGCGGTCTGTTTATCTCGGTGTGCCTCAGCGTCGCCGAACCCGTGATCGACCGGAACGTCCACGCGGCGGTGAAAAATGGGGCGATCGGAGCCGGTTTGGGCCTGCTCGGCGGGCTGGCGGCTTCGCTGGTCGTCGATCGGATCTATGGCGTCATCGGTGGCGTTGAGCATGGCATCCTCCGCCAGTACCTCGCCCAATCGATGAGCTGGGCGGTTCTCGGCTGTTTCGTGGCGATCGCCCCCGGCGTGGTCGCCAAAAATCGCAAGCGATTCTTCATCGGCGTCGCCGGCGGTGCTCTGGGCGGATTCGTCGGCGGGATTTTGCTCGATCCCTTCTCCCAACTCACCGGCAGCCCCGAGATGGGCCGGCTCGCCGCCATTTGCTGCATCGGTCTGGTCACCGGCGCGGCGACCGGGATCATCGAACGCGCCGCACGCACGGGCTGGCTGAGAGTCACGGCCGGCGTCATCAAGGGAAAGCAGTTCATCCTTTACCGCAACCCGACGTACATCGGCTCGGCCCCCGATTGCCAGATTTATCTTTTCCGCGATCCCAAGGTCGGCCGCCGCCACGCGGCGATTCATCTGCTCAAAGGAAGGATCGAAATCGAAGACCTGCCGCTCGGCGGCGCGACGCTGGTCAACAGTCTGCCGATCACGCGCCGATCTTTACGCCAAGGCGATCAAATCAGCATTGGGGCGACGAAATTTCTCTTTCAGGAAAAGACGAGGCAGGGATAGGATCCACCCGAGTTTGTGCAGGCGTCCACTTTTTCGCGTTTTTTTGTGCTAGAATGTCGGTGGAGACCACGTATGGCTCTGACCATTCAACTTCCTGCTGAAATCGAGCAGAACCTCCGCCGCGAACTCGGCAACCTTGACCAGGCCGGCAAGGAGGCAATGCTTGTTGAACTTTACCGCCAGGACAAGCTCACGCATTACGAGCTCTCGCGGGCCCTTGGAATTTCCCGTTTGGAGACTGAGGCGGTGCTGAAGAAGCATGATGTAACCGAGGACCTCCCCACGAGGGCGGAAATCGAAGAAGACCTCCGAAGCCTTCGTCGCCTGCTTGAGCAAAAGTGATTGTCGTCTCCGATACAACCCCGATTAACTATCTCGTGCTCATCGACGCCGCGGAAAACGTCAGCCCATTATTGCCCCGAACCCGAAGCCTGCGTCGCCGGCGCGCCAACTTCTTCACGCTTTATCTTGATCTTCACGCTAAAACCGCCGGTCGGAGTTTTGACTTTCTCCTGCCACAAGTAGATCGTGAAATCCCCCACGGCATCCGCGGCAGCCGGCGGAATCGAACTCCACGCCAGATGCCATCTCTTTGATCCGATGAAAACAAGTTGCTGCACGCAGACGTGGCCCGGCCAGTTACCAAGGTCCATTGCGTAAGGCTTGTTGCCGGACCTGTTCACGATTTCACCCTCAAACAGCGCCAACATGGTTTTCTCATCTCCGGTCCAACTCTGATCGGGCTTCACCATCATACGAAAGTAATTTGGGAAGGAAGCGTTATCTTTGACTCGCGTCTTCTGAACCGGCGCAAACTTTCCTTGATCTGTGATGATCCCTATTTTCCCCGAAAACGTAGTACCCCCCATGCTGATCGGCCCTTGGCCCACGTGATCGATTCCAAAGACATACGCCATCCAAAGCCTCCCATTGTGATCCAGCGTCGTCAACGACCGGTTTGGTGACGTCCCACTCGGATCCAAACTCGCCGCGAGCTTCGAGAGCCGGTCCGACAGCAAATATTTCATCACCGCATCGGGGTAACACTCTACTTTTGCGGCTTCAAAAATTTCTCCGGGATCCGTCACGGGCGCCGGCGCCGAATCAATCGCATGGGAACTCACCGGCGGCTGATCGCCGACGGAGCTTTGTGCCGCCGATAGATAGAGAATCGTCCCGCCGCCGGCAACCACAACGATCAGTAACATCGCCGCAATTGCTGCAGCCTTGATCTTCGTTGTCATCATGAGAATGACCGCTCCTTTCGCCAAAGTCGCGGCGCTCGCCGAAGCAGGCGCCGTCCCGGTAATCGCCCCCGCCAAATGCGCCGGGGCCGCTTCCGAGGTCCGGCTCGCCAGTATCGTCGTCAGCACCCCCGCCGTCGTCGCAACGCCATGCCGGCGGAAATACTGGCGCAAGTTCTCCACGGCGCGCCCCAGCCGTTTGCTCGCGGCCTCCTCGGATATCTCAAGCTGCCGCGCGATTTCCCCGATGCTCTTCGATTCAAAAAACCGCCACAGCACCAAATCCCGATCCGACGATCTAAGCCGCGCCAAGCCCCGATCCAACAGCGGCTCGATTCCCTCCCACGGATCATCCCGGCGATCGCTATTGGACTCACTCGTCATGGAAATCGCCCGCCTTTCGTGTTCGCGACGGCGACGCTCGGCTCGTAACGAATTTGCCGCGACGTACCCGGTGGTCTTCAGCAGCCAACCCGACAGCGGCCGATCCACCGGCACCCGCCCCGCCTTTTGCGATAAAACGATGAAAACCGCCTGCGTGACATCCTCAGCGAGTTGCGCATCTCGCACCTGCCGCCGCGCCGCGGCATAGACGATCTTGAGGTACTGCCGCACAATCGCCTCAAACGCCTTGGGATCCCTGTTAGCGACAAAAATCCGAAGATTAGAGATCGCCTCATCCACTTATTTGGCCTCGTCTATGGATGTATTCTCCGCCCGGCGGGGAGTCTGACAAAATTCGCATTGAGTGAAGGCGGAAGAACGGAGCAGATGCCACCTCTGCACGGCAGCTACACTGCCGTTGGTGCTTGCACTTTAAGCTGCTGCTGCGCCATCGCAAAATAGGCTCCGCGGCGGGCCAGCAGTTCGTCATGTTTGCCGCGTTCCACGATCCGGCCTTCATCCATCACGAAAATCTGATCGGAATCCATCACGGTGCTGAGACGGTGGCTCACCACGACGATGGTGCGCTGCCGCTTCAAATCCTGGAGCGTCCGCGTGATCAGCGCCTCATGATGGGGATCGAGCGCGCTGGTGGGCTCGTCGAAGACCATGATCGGGGCCTCGGTGAGAAGCGCGCGTGCGATGCCGATGCGTTGCCGCTGGCCGCCGGAGAGATTCCCGCCGCTTTCACTGACGAGGGTCTGGTACGCCTGCGGCAGTTTTTCGATGAAAGAAGCGGCCCCGGCCAGACGCGCCGCCTCCTCGATCTGCCCCTGCGTCGCATCCGGCCGGCCATAGGAAATATTCTCGGCGACCGTCGCCGGGAGAATCAGGTTTTCCTGAAGCACCAGGGCCACGTGAGCGCGGAGGTCCTTGATCTTGACCGAGCGGATGTCGATGTCGTCGAGCGTCAGCGATCCGCTAGTCGGATCGTAAAACCGCGGCAGGAGACTGAGCAACGTGGTCTTGCCGACTCCGCTGGAGCCGACGAACGCGACCATCTGACCCGGGCTGATCGTCGCGTCGATGTCAAGGAGCACAGGCTCGCCCGGGCGATACTCAAAGCCGACCTGGCGCAGCATCAGGACGCGCGGCCGTCGCGGCAGGTGCGCGGCATTAGGGGCGTCCTTAATGTCGGAAACGCGATCCAGCACCTCAAAGACGCGCTGCGCGCCGGCGACGCCGCTTTGAATGGTCGCTCCGCTGCCGCTGAGAGATTGCAGAGGCGCATAAACCTGATTGACGTAAGCGAGAAATATCCACAGTTTGCCGGCTGTCAAAGCGTTAACGCGATGAAGGACGATGACGTCGTGATACACCAGCCAGCCGCCGTATCCGAGAATGATCGCATACCCCAGGCCGAAGATGGCCCCCACCAGCAGCCAGTACCACGACTCCTGCCACGCCTGGCGGATGTTGGCGCGCTTGCTGTCCTGAACCGAGAGGTGGAACCGATCATACTCCTCGGTTTCGCGGCCGAAGGCCTGCACTAGGCCGATGGAGGCGACCGATCGCTGAATGACCGTCGTCAGCCGCATATCGACTTCCTTCGCCTCGAGCCAGCGATTTTTCAGCGGCTGGGCAAAGAGCTTGGTGGTCCAGAGCAACAATGGCGCGACGGAGAGCGTAATGAACGTGAGCGGCCGGTTCATCTGCCACATGATTCCGGTCATGATGACCAGCGTCACCGAGCTGACGAGCACGCTGTTGATCAGCACGGTGAGGATGGTCTGGAATCCGCCGGTGTCGTAGGAAAGGCGATAGATCGCATCGCCCTGCGGCTGTGATTTGTGGTAGCCAAGGCTCAACTGCTGGAGCTTACGGAACAGGTCGCAGCGAACGCGGATCAAGCCATTGTACCCGACGTACGCGCTGAGCAGGCGTTGCGCCATGCCGAGCAGCTCCTGCAAAATGCGCAGCGCCACCGCCAGGGCCGCCAGCACGATGATCTGATGCAGTCGATCGTTCGACGCGACGCCCAGGAAATGGGTCAGCCGGAAGAAAATGCGATAAGCCCAAAACTGGCTGCCAACGGTCGTCAGGATGCAATCGACCAGGATCGACCAGAAGAACGGCTGGAGCAGCCCCGCCAGCGTGGACAGGCCGATCAGAACCAGCGAGGCCAGGATCAGCGGCAGGTCCTCGCGGAAGTAGGCGATGGCGCGCAGGTAGAATCGCATATGTGGGAAAATCCGAAACCAGAAACCAGAATGACGAATCAAATCAGAATGACTGAAATCCGAAGCGAAGAACTGGCGTTGAATTTTTATTCATTCGGATTTCTGGTTTGATTCGTCATTCTGGTTTCGGATTTCTGGTTTCCGGTTTCGACCTCCCGCCCTACCATTTCACGCAATGGAAAGCTCGCCATCGTCGTCCAGCTCCGGCTGCGCCTGCGGCGCCGGCGGGCGATCCAGCGGCACATGCGGCTCGGGTCCCAGTGCCGCCGCGACATTTTTCCTATCGGCTACGGGAGTGGCTGGAACGGGATAAAATCCCGCTTTTTCGGCGGCGGCGTCAATCAGGCCCAGCACCGGCGCCGAGACGCGACGGCGATTGAACAGATACATCGCCCACCACGCCACCGGGATCAGCACCGCGGGCCGGCTGAACGGCCAGAGGTGCAGCAGCAGCAAACACGCCAGCAGCAAGGTTCCAACCATCAGCACCTGCCCGAAGCGGCTTTGCCGGAGTTCGACGCGCACGCGCGTCAGCATTCCTATCTCGTTGTGATGTTCAGTGGCGGTTGTCAGACGGACTTTGGCGTATCGGCTGCCGTAAATCTCCATGTCCCAGGCGTGCCAGCCGCTATCCAGCCGCGCCCGCCAGCCGGCGGCGCTGACTTCGTCGCCGATCTGATTCAGCAGCGGCATGCGGTCGTGACAGTGGCTCCAATATCGCAGCGTTTCCGGCTCGGCCGGATCGAACGGCAATTCCCTGGAGCGCTGATACCCTTTGGCCTCGCCTTTGAGCACCTTGGCGCGGAGCCGGCAGCTGTAGCGCGCCCAGCCGCGCGCGATCGGCTGGCGGAAGTGCAGATAGGCGATGAGCGGGCGCGTGAGCCAGTGGCGATGCCGCGGCATGGGCGCCTGACATGCCGCCACGATCGCCAAAGCCACCGGCGTCAAGAACATCAGCATCGCCACGAAAAACAGGGGTGCGAACGCCAGCGCCAGCAGCAGCGTGAACCCCGCGAGCAGGTGCCATTCGATGCTCATCAGCATCATGGCCACGATCGAGGCGGGGCGGCGATAGATCGTTTGGAAAAGTCCCGTTCCGAAAACGCCGTGATAGACCACGTCTCCGCCGATCCTCACGCCGATCTGGTCCCCGCCGTAAATCTTGCCGCGCCAGTGGCTGGCGCCAAGCGTATTGAAATGATCGGGGTGCTTGTATTTGAGGAGCGCCTCGGCTTCGCCGTAGCCGCGCTGCTGGCTGAGATAGGACTTCACCGTATTTCGCCGGTAGTGCCAGACCAGCGCCGAGGGCGAAAATCCCATGCTGCCGCCCAAATTCTGAATCCGCCATATCACGTCCACATCATCGCCGGCGGTGCGGAATTGCGTATCGAACCCGTTCACCTGCTTGAGGATGGCGGTGTAAAAGGCCATGTTGCAGCCGGGAACGTGCTCGGCGGTCCGGTCGTCGGTCATGACATGGGTCGGGCCGCCGGGGGAAAGCCCCACGCAATCCGCGACCCACGAGCCTTCATCGGGGATCAGGTTCGGCCCGCCCATCCCGGCGTGATTGCTCCGCACCAGGGACAGGGCCAGGTAATAGAGCCAATCTTCATCCGCTTCGCAGTCGCTGTCGGTGTAGACCACGACTTCGCCGCGGGCGGCGTTCATCCCCACATTGCGGGCATGGCTCAGGCCCATGTTGTTCTGCCGGATGTTCCGGACCCACGGGAAACGCCGCAAAATTTCCTGCGTATTGTCGTTGGATCCATCGTCCACGAAGATCACTTCGAAGTTGGGATAGCGCAGCTTCTGCATCGATCTGAGGCACGATTCCAGCGTGCTGGCGCCGTTGTAGGAGCAGATCACGACGCTGCACATCGGCAGCGCCACATCCGCCGTCTGCGGAACGCGGCGGAACACGTCGCGCACGGCCGCGAACGCCGGCTTGGGCTGGCGATCGCGGGTCGTCACGCCAAACGCCCAGTTTTCGATTTGATATCCATGCCGAAACCAATCATCCGTGAAGCTGAAGATGATTGTGCCGGCCAAGCCCTCTTCAAAGACGGTATGAACATGGGTTGCCAGGATTCTTGCCTGGCCGTCGGGCGTATTTTCCCGCATCGTATCAACGCCGTATTCGCCGAGCACGAGGGGCTTGTCGCCCGCGATGTTCTGAAGTCGCGCCAGGTAATTGCGGAAAACGTTCGCATCGTGCAAATAAACGTTGAAGCAGACGAAATCGACGCAGCGGGCGTTCACATATTCCGTGGTCGGATAATTGGCGAAGGTGACCAGACAATCCGGCGCTTCCTCCTTGGCGATCATCACCAGGTCATCCACGAATTCGACGATTTTTCGCCGGCCCACGTAGCGCACGATGTCGGAAGGAATTTCGTTGACCACGCTGATCGCCAGGACAGCGGGGTGATTTCCGCAGGCCCGCGCCGCGCCTCGCACCGCTTCCCGCGCCTGCCGGGTCAATTCCTCGTCTCCGACGAAGGTCAGGTTCTTCGGCCACGCCACGTCCAGAAAAATTTTCAGCCCCATTTCCTGGGCCAGATCCAGGAACCAAATCGGCGGCGTGTGATAGATTCGGAGGCAGTTGGCGCCGAGTTGGAGCATCTGCTGGAAATCACGTTGGGTCTGGGCGCAATTGGGAAGGGCCAGTCCGTCGGCGTCCGGTTTGAACGGGCCATAGGTGACGCCCTTGACGTAAAACTTCTCCTCTCCGAGCCGGAAGAACTTTCCATCCCTCCGGACACGATTGGTCCGCGCCTGCTTCCGCCGCTGCCGTCCGAAAAATCTCGCCAACAGCGGCGTCGAAGACGCCACCGATTGAGCCGAGCTTTGCGAAACGACGACCGACATACCGACATTCCTTCGTGCAGTTGAAAGAAACCCACTGCGCGGCGGAACAGAGCATCCGATATTTCAAAACCGTGGAATGCTATTCTAAGGCAGAGCGGCCACGGCGACTACGCAAATTCATATCTTCCTAAGCCTTTATTCGTCAGATAATAAGCATTGGGTGAGGCTAGAAAAAGTATCCGACCCCTGAATCAACCGCTGGGTCCGATAACCGGGGCCGGGAGATCGGTTTGCGGGGTCTGCCCCAACTTCCGGAGGGGAACTCGGCATCTGACTTCACCTTCCATCGGGATGCCGCGCGACCAGGGCGCTGAGCCGTTCATCCATCGCCTTGCAGGCGGCGAAAGCGTCGAAGCCCTTGATGGAGTCCTGAAACGCGACCTCCGCCGCGGTATCCGCTTCCGGATGCAGATGCCAGACATCCTGGATTCGGCTGGCCATGGAATCCGGGGTGCCGTCGAAGAGGCAGCTATTGCGAAACTTCCGCGGGATCATCTCCGTATAAACGCCGTCCTCCGGCAGAATCGGCCAGCACCCCGCCGTCAGCGCCCGGACGGCGAACAAATCCACCGGCGCCCAACGCCGCGTGCTCAGGAAAATATCCGCCCTCAGCAGCGCGGTCGTCTGCGCGTATTCATCCCCTTCGTCGATGGCAACGCGCGCAAAATTACTCGACAGGTTCTCCAGCGGCCCGACCGTCATTAGCGTGAACCGCTCGCCGCGCATCGACAGCGTGGACAGGCCCAGGTTGAGCAATTCCATGTCGGCATCGCGCGTGCTCACGAAAATCGTGCGCTGTTGCCGCTTGACGGGATTGGACATCTGGATCGTGCTGGCCAGATGCAAATCAAACGGCGGCGGCATCACGCGCGACTTGGCGAGCATCTCCGGCACCGGATTGCGGCTGGACAGCTCGGCGTGCCGCTCCACCATCGCCGCCGCCCGATAGGCAAACAAATTCAGATGGAATTCGCTGTTGAACCAAAGCTCCAGCGCCGCCTGGGCCGTGTTGAGATTCACCAAATCGTTGGCGGCATTGGTCTGGGGGCCATCGGGATCCTGAAGCTGATTGTCATGGAAATAAACGACCGACGGCTTGCGCTCCAGATACGGCACGAGCCGAATCAAATCCGCCAGGTTCAGGGCTTCGCTGGTGAAGAGGAGGTCCAAGCGTCCCGCCCAATGCCGGGACAACTGCTCGGCGAACCAATGCGCCGCCGCGGAGAGCCGCCGTTCGATCCGCCGCGGCGGAAGCTTGAGCAGCGTCCAGCGATGCCGGCTGCACCGCATCACCGTTTCGAGCATCGCCTTGCGCACCCCGCCGTAAAACGGCTCGAGGGCCAGGATGTCTAGCTGGGTGGACATACCGAGCTAGAGGATAACGTCGCGAGGCTGGGCGTGAAATAGAATGCCAAGTGCCGATTGCCAAATGCCGAATGTAAATGCATGGTCTTTTTGCCTCTTCATTCGGCATTTGACATTCGGCATTCGGCATTGCCTTCCCCATTCGGCACTTGGCAATCGGCATTCGGCATTATTTCTACAGCCTCTCCCGCAAGAAACCCGCCACCTGCTCCACCCCCACCCTCACCTGGGTCATCGCATCCCGATCCCGAACCGTCACCGTCTGGTCCTGCAACGTCTGGCCATCAATGGTCACGCAGAACGGCGTGCCGATTTCATCCATCCGCGCGTAACGCTTGCCGATGGATTGCTTGGCGTCGTACTCACTGGTGAATTGCGTGCGAAGATCGAGATACAGCTTCTCGGCAACCTCCGGCATCCCATCCTTATTCACCAGCGGGAAAATCCCCACTTTGATCGGGGCAAACTGCGGCTTGAATTTCAGGAACATCTTGCTCGGCCGAGCCTCGTCCGGCGTGAACGCCTCGCACAGCAGCACCAGCACCGCCCGCGTCAGCCCCGAAGCCGGCTCGATCACGTTCGGCACGTATCGGCTCTTGGCCTTGATGTCCTCGGGACTGGCCCCCTGCTCTTTGAGCTTCAATTGAAGTTCCTGATCGAAATAGTCCAGCTTCTGCCCCGAATGCTCCTGGTGTTGCGTCAGATCAAAACTTCCTCGATGGGCAATCCCCTCCAGTTCCCCGAAATCCGGCGCGGTAAAGGGATATTTGTATTCGATGTCCACGGTCATCTTCGAGTAATGGCTCAGCTCCTCCTTCACGTGATCGCGCAAACGAAGATTCGAATCCGCCACCCCCAGCGACCGCCACCATTCCATCCGCTTGGCCTTCCAGAATTCGTACCATTTGAGAGCCTCATCGGGATGGCAGAACCATTCCATCTCCATCTGCTCGAACTCGCGGGAGCGATAGATGAAATTCCGAGGTGTCACCTCGTTACGAAAGCTCTTACCAACCTGGGCTACGCCAAAGGGAATCTTTACGCGTGTCGTGTCGATGATGTTTTTGAATTCGAGAAAGATTCCCTGGGCGGTCTCTGGGCGGAGGTAAACTTTGCTCGATTCTTCCTCAACCGCCCCGGCGCGGGACTCGAACATCAGATTGAACTGGCGCGGTTCTGTGAGAGTCCCGACCTGACCGCACTCCGGACATACAACTTTCGCCCGCCCTTCGGCATTCAAGTGAGTAAACGGTTGAACACCACTGAGGGTGTAGCCCTGACCATGCGCTTTTTCCAGTTTTGCGATGTATTTGGCGCTCGCGGCCAAGACTTCATTGGGTTCCCCTTCACCGTAAATTAGGGCATGCTCACCGTCAATAAATATCAGCTCCATCACCTTCAAATGGTCCGCGCGGAAACGTGACTTGCACGCCTTGCAGTCAACCTTTGGATCCGCAAATCCACCGACATGTCCCGACGCAACCCACGTCTTGGGATTCTGAATAATCGCCGAATCCAACCCCACCATTTCAATCGGATGTCCATCCGGCCCGGCCGGCGGACAGAGGACCATTTCGCGCCACCACCAGTCGCGGATGTTGTTTTTCAGGAGCACGCCGAGCGGGCCGTAATCCCAGAAGCCGTTCAATCCGCCGTAGATTTCGCTGGCTGGATAGATGAAGCCGCGGCGCTTGCAGAGGGAAACGATCTGTTCCATCACCGATGCGTCGGGCATGTCTTTTTGTCTGTTGAGAAGAGAAAACTTTACCGCGGAGATCGCAGAGATCGCGGAGACAATTCGCGAGTTTTTATTCTCCGCGCTCTCCGCGAACTCTGCGGTTTCACTTGCCTTTACGAACCGCTGGCGGCCTTCGCCGGCGCGGCCTTTGCCGCTTTGAGAGCATTGAGCTTCAGCGTGAGCCGGCTCCGCTTGCGGGCCGCCGTGTTCTTGTGAATCGTGTGCTTCGCCGAAACCTTATCCAGCCGGGACACGGTCTTCCGCAGCTCCGTCTCGGCCTTGGCAAGATCGTTGCCGGCCAGCGCGGCCAAATAGACCCTGGTCTGATCCTTGATCAGTTCCTTGCGTGCGCGGTTGCGGGCACGGCGTTTGATGTTTTGGCGAACTCGTTTCTTAGCCGACAGTGAATGAGCCACGTAGTATCTCCGAAAACCAGGCAAATCCGATGCGCGCCCCAATTGGCGGCAGGGCGTGGAAGTTTAGTGATTGCGCGGGGTTTGTAAAGCATGTCTGACTGTTTAGCCGGCCCGCTTGCGGGCCGAGGACCACGGCCCGCAAGCGGGCCGGCTAAACAAAACGCCTGTGTCCGGCCATCACCCCTTCGCCTTCGCTCGGAACAGCAGCCACAGAAAAAACGGCCCGCCCAGCAGCCCGGTCAATACCCCAACCGGCAGCAGGTTCGCCAAGAGGTTTTCGGCGCTGAGATAACGGGAGAGCGCATCGGCGGCCATGAGCAGGATCGCGCCGATGGCGGTGGCCACCGGCAGGAGCCGGCGCTGGTCCGTGCCCACTATCAGGCGTCCGACGTGCGGACAGAGTAGGCCAACGAACCCGATCGGCCCGCTGATCGCCACGGCGCCCGCGGTCATCAGCGACGCCGCGATCAGCGCCAACCATCTCAGCCGGTGAATGCGCACGCCCAGCGATTCGGCTTCGCCATCATCCAAGCTGGCGACATTCAGTTGTCCGCTGATTTGCAACAGGACGATCCAACCGATGGCGATCAGGCCGAAGGCCGCCCAGCGCTGCTCGCTCTTGATCATTTGAATCCCGCCGACCAGGAATCCCATGGGTCCGCCGTTGCCCGGCAACTGCTCGACCAGCGCGTTGATGAGCAAAAAGAGCGAGCCGTTCACCGCGTTGACGATCACACCGACGAGAAGCAACGTCACCGGCTCAAGCCTGCCGCGGCGGCCGGCCAATCCCAGCACAATTCCCACGGCCGCCAGCGCCCCGGCGAAGGCGACCGATTGCTGGCTCAGGGGGGCAAGGATTCCCATCGCTCGGACCATCGAGGCAAAGACCGGCAGTTGCCACGCATAGGCCATGAGCGACGCCCCGCTGCTGACGCCGAGGAGATAGGGATCAGCCAGGGGATTTCGCAGGACGGCCTGGTAGGCGACGCCCGCCGCGGCCAATGCCGCGCCGATCAGCGCCGCATTCAATGCCGATTCCAGACGAAATTCCCGAATACCGAGCGTCGGCCAACCGATGCCGGTCGATCCCAGGACCATGCTGAGCACCATCGCGCCGGCCACGCTTGCGGCGCAGACGAGAAGTGTGAGGATCAGTCTTTGGGCGCTCCAGCGTTTCATTTATTTCCGAAGCGCCGGATTTGCATTCGGGCCGGCTGTTTCGGGATGTAAAATGTCGGCGAATTTTTCCGCTAGTTCGCCGACCCGGAAACCGGGCAATTCGCCGTACCATTCGCTCAGCACATAGACGCGACGATTTTTGACGGCCGGCAGGTCCGGCAACGACTCCCAAATCCGATCGCCCTGCCGCACAACCTGCGGCTTGCGATCGCCGTCGGGCACAAGGCGAATCACCACGTCCGGGGCCAGGGACATGATCATCTCGCGATCCACTTCGGGGTACGGCTTGCCCAAAGATTCCGCGGCGTTTTGTCCGCCGGCGATATGCAACAACTCATCCAAAAACTCGCCCGGCCCGGCAAGGGCAAAGCTCTGGTCGTTGGTGACCACCAGCGCCCGCACGCGCTGCTGGCCTGCAACGCGCAATCGCACCGCATCCAGCCTGGCCCGCAATGCCGCAGCCGCCGTCCGGCCCTGCTGCGGCCGGCCAATCACGTCCGCCAAAGTCATCATACCCTGGGCGATCTCATCGATCGTGTCCAGCTTCAGGTTCACGGTCCGGATCCCCAGGTCGGCGCATTTCTGCTGGATATACGGCGGCACACGGTCCTGGGCGTATTGCAGCAGCAGGACGTTTGCCCCCAGACCCGCCAGTTTTTCCCAATTGATGTTCTGGTAGTCGCCGATGCGCGGCTTGCCGGCGGTTCCCTCCCGGTCGTCGTCGAAGTTGCTCACCGCCACGAGGCAATCGCCCGCCCCGATGCCGATCACCAAATCCGTCCCGGCCGGGGTGATGGAGGCGATACGTATTCCGCCCGGCGACGATGCTCTGTGCTTGATTTCCTCCTGTGGGTCAAACGGCTGCTTTCCATTGGGGTCACACTGAACCGTGACAAATGCGCTCTCATCAACGTCTTGGGGGCTGACGCTCCAATTCCCGTTGCGTTTCGTCAATGACAATTTCCAGAATCCCCGGCCGTACATCAACTCGTCCGGCGGTGATTTCCAATCACTCCAACCGCTCTTTTCAACCGCACCAAGAAGGGGCTGCCGATCCCGAAGGAAGAACTCTCGCTCTGCCGACTCGACGAACAAGACGCTGCCTTTCCATTCCACCCCGTTCAATTGGTCGGCCTGGGTCATTTGATCTGGCCGCGCTTCTGCCGACACATTCTTCCGTTGGATGAAAAAGTCCTCGCCCCAATCATTACCCTCTTTGAAGCCCGGGCGCTTCACTCGTGAAATCAGGGAATCGCCATATGTGGACCAATGTGCCGCGAAATCCTTTTTTGCAATTTCAATCGCTTCGTCGTTCAGGCTCGGAAATTCTGTCTGATTTGCGGTTGAATTGGCCGTTTGTTGGGGGCTTTGCGAGGAGTTGGCTGTCGCCGACTGGCTGCCATCATCCTTCTTTCCGCAGGACGGAAACACTAAAAGGCTGATCAGGAGAAATATTGCGACGAGTCGACGCGCGGCGCGGAAGGGGACGTTCATGGGACTCCCTCGGTTTGGGGCGTTTGTTGTCGAAGTGGTTTCAAAACACAATTCTGCCAGGGAAATCCATAGCAACGTCGTGGGCGTTCACGACAGATCACCGGTTTTGAAAGCGCTGCGAAGCCCTCACTGGCGGCATGATTTGAACTTGTCGCTGAATCTTTACGGTACCAATAGGTGGACAGTACCAAGCTGCGATTTGTTAGGCAAAACGTTTGGGATATTGCAAAAGAGTCCGCCGTGGGTCTGCCAATTCTTCCGGGAGAAAAGGCGATTGAACCGCCAAGACGCCAAAACGCCAAGGGGGGGGCGTGTGCCATGGGAAATCGTCGAGATTCGTGTAATTCGCCGCGTAGGACGGTCGTGGGGAAGGTCAATGGATGGCTTGATTTCATCTTGGCGTTTTGGCGTCTTGGCGGTTCATTTGCTCTCTCTCTCGGAAATATTGGCAGACCCTCCGCCGCCATGCCCAGAATTCGTGGTTGACCCATGCCGCGCGGATGGTAGATTTGTTGAAAATACCTGTCAAACTACGCCGTCAAGGACCAACCCCGGCGTACTTTGCCGGACAGTCCGGGCCGATGTAACCCGCACGGAGGCTTTTATGCCGGAAACAGACAATTTCCTCAATCGTATCGGACGGCTCTTCAAACGCGCGCCCAGGAACAACGGCTTGGACGGCCCGGACGGCCAGACGCCGGGCGAGCGCGCTCTGGGCGTCACGGTTGAAACGCATCCCCTGATTCGCTCCCCGTGGAAAAAAAATACCGCCGCCATCGCGCAGCTTCAGGAAGGATTCCATTCCCTCACGGACCTGATGGACGAAATCCGCCAGAACATGGTGGCCCAGGGCCGGCGGCAGGATGAGTTGATCACGTATCTCTCCGCCCTGCCGAAGCTGCTGGAAACGATTCCCGAGAACAACCGCATCCAGGCGGAGACGCTCAAGGCCGTGCACGAACAGCTTCAGCGTCACGCCGACCAGGAGCAAACCCTGGGCGAGATTCTGGAAAAAATGACGGAATCCGGCAGCGATCAGAAGGACCTGCTCGAAGGCCTGCGCGAGCGCGTCGAGACCCTGAGCCAGCAGGACCAGACCATGGCCGAGAACATGCATTCGGTGAGCGTCGCGCTGGAACAGACGAGCCGGCATTCCGCGGTCGGGACACAGGTCCTGGAAAGCATGCGCGAGAACATGAGATCGCGCGACGGGGAGCTACAGCGCGTGATTCAACGTCAGAACATGCGTTTCACGACGCTGCTGGTGGTGGCGATTTGCGTGTCGATCGCGGCCCTGGCCGCGGTGTTCGTGATGGGATACACGATGACGCACGGGGGGATGAAATAATACTGGTTCCGGTTTGAGTTCGCGCCACATTGCTCGAAGCCCCGAATGTACATGCGGGGCTCCCGACGCGCGACGAACGCGCCGGTTCAAAGCAATCCCGGTATAAGCCTTGGTCCCATGACACAAACCACCGTGAAAGTTTGGTTCGATGCGGAAGGGGACTTCCTCGAGGTCCTATTTTCTGATGCGCCGGGAATTATGCGCCAGACCGGCGATGATGCCGTCATGGAACGCGTTGATGAAAAAGGCAGGCTGCTGGGGTTTACGATCCAAAATGTGAGCCAATTGGCGCTGGAGCATCGGCCCTTGCTGGCGCATCTCGCAAGCTAGGCTATCTTAACGCATCTGACAGTGCCTCGACCACATCCCGCGCCAGCACGCTTCGTCGTCCCAGTTTCTTTCCGGCAATCTCGCCCGCCCGTCCGTGCAGATGCACCGCCGCGCAGGCCGCGCCGAAACGATCCATCCCCTGGCCGATCAGTGAGGCCAGGATTCCGCTCAGCACGTCGCCGGCCCCGGCCTTGGACAGCGAACTGTCGCCCGTATGGTTGACGTACACATTCTTCGCATCGGTCACCACGGTGCGATGACCTTTGAGCACGACCACCTGCCCAAACGCCTTGGCCGCCTCGGCGGCGATGGCAATACGGCCCTTTTCGTCCTGGGGCACTTCGCGGCGGCCGATGAGTTTCGCCAGCCGCTTCATCTCGCCGGGATGCGGCGTCAGCACGGCCTTGGCGGCGAAGGATTTCGGCCAAGCCCGCAGCGACGCGAGATAATTCAAGGCATCCGCATCCACCACCATCGACTTTTTCAAGCGAAATAGCAGATCGAGCCGCTGCCCGATCGAGCGTGACTGGCCGAGGCCGGGACCGATCGCCAGGACATCGGCGTTGTCTGCCGCTTCGAGCAATTTGTCCGTCGAGGCCTTGGTTTCGTCGAGGGACAAACCGATCAATTCCGGCACGACCGACAGGGCAATGGCCAGCACCGGGGCGGGCAGGGCGATCTGCACCAATCCGCTGCCCATGCGCAGCGCCGCCGCGCCGGCCATCACCGGCGCCCCGATCATCTCGAGGTTGCCCCCGACGATCAGCACGCGGCCAAACATGCCCTTCTGCCCCGACACGGGGCGATACGGCAGTGGAGGCGGCCGCTTAATTCGACGCATGGCTGAATTGGCTATGTGGAATGGCATCGAGATCCAATGGGCTGGTGCGCCCGGCCGAGAGCAGCACGTCCGCCAGGGCGGCGATCATGGCGGCATTGTCGGTGCAATACTTCATCGGCGGAAAGAAAACCGGGAGAGAAAATTTCGTCATCGCCTTTCGCAGGACGCTGTTGGCCGACACACCGCCGCCGATGACGACGCCGCGGGCGGAGCATTGCTGCGCCGCCCGGCGGATTTTCTCCGCCAGCACGTCCACGCAAGCGGCCTGAAACGACGCGGCCACGTCGCGAATCTCCTCGGGCTTCAGATTCAACGGCTGGCGCCCATGGTATCCGCGCACATGATACAGGACCGATGTCTTGAGCCCGCTGAAGGAAAAATCGAGCGATTGACGATTGAGCCGGCTCCGCGGAAACCGAATCGCGGCCGGGTTGCCCTGCTGGGCGAGTTCGTCGATGATCGGGCCGCCCGGATACCCCAGCCCCAGGATCCCCGCCACCTTGTCATACGCCTCGCCGACCGCGTCATCCAGCGTCGAGCCGATCAACTCCACATCGAGAAAATCGCCGATTCGGTATAGCGCCGTGTGGCCGCCGCTGCAAACCAGCCCCACCGCCGGCATCGGAATCCGGGCATCCGTCTCCAGTCGCACGCTGTAAAGATGAGCATGGACATGATCGACGCCGACCAGCGGCTTGCCCAGCGCCCACGCCAGTGTTTTCGCGGCGGTCACGCCGATCAAAAGCGATCCGATCAACCCCGGCCGATGCGCCACCGCGACGGCCTGCACATCCGCCAGCGTCACGCCGGCGCCGTCCAGCGCTTCGGCGATCACCGGCAAAATATTTTCGATGTGGGCCCGGCTGGCGATTTCCGGCACCACGCCGCGATAGCGGGCGTGCAAATCGACCTGGCTGGCAACGACGTTGCTGCGGACGCGCACGCCATCCGCAACGATCGCCGCGGCAGTCTCATCGCAGGTGGTTTCGATTCCAAGGACAAGCATGTTCAGCTCAAAACCCGAAATCCGAAACCGGAAGTCACAGGTCATTTGTCATTGGTCATTTGTAATTGGCTGAATACCATTTGTGCCGCGCTCGGAATTCGCAACTGACAAGTGACAAATGACAAATGACAAGTGACAAATAAATTTTCATTTCGCCGCCGGCATCGCAATATCGCTCGGCTGCGTCGTCGCGTGCTTATTGGCATCCAGAATCACTAGGCCCACCATCGTCGTCAGGGCCTGCTGAAATTGGGGATCGATCGGCGCGGTCGTCGGCTGCGTCGCCGTCGGATGGTAGCGGATCGCTTCCTGCCGCTCCATCAAGTCTTCGATGCCCGTCTCCCCCTGTTCATCGACCGGCACCACAATCTGCGGATCGACGCCCCAATCCTTGGAATCTTTTTTGCGGCTCACCAGCCGGCCGCTCGGCAAATACCAATGCGCGACCGTTATCTTAAGCGTGCCATCGTCACTCCCCAGTTGAATCACACGCTGTACCGACCCTTTGCCGAAGGTCCGCTGGCCCAGCACCAGCGCTCTATGATTGTCCTTGAGACTTCCGGCGACGATCTCGGCCGCGCTGGCGGAGCGGTCGTTTACCAGCACGATCATCGGAAAATACGGCAGCGTCGTCGCCTGGGGACTGGCTCGGTCAACTTCCTCCGGCGAATTTCGCCCTCGCGTGGTGACGATCACGCCGTCCTTGATAAACAGGTTCACCACCTTGATCGCCTGCTGAAGCTGCCCGCCTGGATTGAACCGCAGGTCCAGGATCAACCCCTGCATTCCCGCGGCAATCAGGCCGCCCCCGCCTTTGGGCCCCCTCAGAGCATTCTTCAATTCATCGAAGGTATTTTCGTCGAACTGGGTAACGCGCAGGTAGGCGATCCTGGGATTCTGCGAAACGAAATAATTCCACGAATCATCGCGATTGCGGTCGTGGCCCTTGACGGTGGGAAGCACAATCTGCTGCCGATGCAGCGTGAAATCGATCATCTGCCCCTGGCGATCGACGGTCAGCGTGACGGCCGAGCCAACGGGGCCGGATACCCGCTTCACAACATCGTCGATGGCCAGACCGGCAATTGGTTTGCCGTCGACCTTGACGATGATGTCCCCCGCGTCGATGCCGGCGCGGTCGGCCGGGCCTCCTTCAATCGGCGAAGAGACCACCATTTTCCCGCCGATCTCGCGCAACGAGATGCCCACTCCGCTGAACGTTCCACCCAGTTCCTTGTCGAACTCGGCCTCATGGTCGGGGGGAATGTAAACCGTGTAGGGATCGTCCAGGGCGCCGAGGATTCCATCGACGGCCTTTTCCTTCAGCAGCGAATCGTCCACGGGATCGACGTAATTCTCCACAATCTGGCGATGGATCTCGACCAGCGTGCGCATCCAGGTGTATTCGTCGTCGCGCTGGCCGAGCGTTCCCGGCAATTGAAACGCCAGGATCGCCAAAAGAATAATACTGACCAGCCACGCCAGCCGTTCTCGCTTCATGCTCATGATCCTCTTCTAGCTTGCGCGTCGGTTTTACCTCACGGGTGAACGGTTGGGAATGGGCAGCCTCTTGCCGCAACAAAAATGCAACCGCCCAGACGCGGGGAAAACCCGAAAGCAGAAACCAGAGCGACATCCACCGTTTCTCGCTTCAGGCCAGCGCGTCGCGGATGAACTTGAGGTCATCCGGACTCAATTTCCTTCCCACGCTGGCGAGATTGCACCTGGCCTGCCGCTCGTTGCGGAAGCCGGGAATGACGCAGCTCACCCGCGGCATCGCCAGAACGTAGTTCAGCGCCATCGCCGCCAGGTCCTCGGTTGTTCCGCCAAAGCGCCCCTTGAGCTTCTGAAGCTTCGGTTTGAGCTTGAGCAATTCCTCGGTCTGGAATTTCTTGCTGTCCTTGCGATGATCGCCCGGCTCAAACTGCGGCGGTTTTGCCGGATCGAACTTGTCGAGCAGCAGCCCCTGCGCCAGCGGCGAGAATGCCACGAACGTGAGATGATGTTGATCCATCAATTTTTGCAGCCGAGCCCCGGGCCGGACAAATTGATCGTCCATCGCATTGGCCCAACTTTGCAGAACGACCGGCTTGACCACCGGGACCGCCCGCTCGAAGTCCGCGTCGCTGTACGCGCTTTGTCCCTTGACGCGAATCTTGCCTTCCTTCTGCAATCGGTCCAGCGCATCGGCCGCTCCGGGGAGATATTCTGCATTCGGGCCGAAATCGCCGTGATGCAGATAATAGATGTCGATGTAATCGCGCTTGAGGTTCTTCAGCGACTGCTCGCATTGATGGCGAATGTGAAGCGGATCGTACGCATGCTCGGCCGTGCCGGGGAACCAGCCGATTTTCGTTGCGATGATATGCCGCTGTGAATCGACGCCGAGCCGATCGAACACCCGCGCCAGCATGCGTTCAGCCCGCCCGTTGCCGTAAACGTCGGCGTTGTCCCAATGGTTGACGCCGGCATCCAGTCCAGCCTTGATGCCGGCCGTGATCTCATCTTCATTGACATTGGCCCACCCGTTCGGCGAGCCATCGACCCAATTGAGTCCCCCCATCGTCCAGCAGCCAAAGCTGACTTCCGAAACACTTATGTCCGTATCCCCGAGCTTGCGGTAATTCATAGGTCAATTTCTCCAAAAAAAGGTCGAGTAGGATTATAGCGGCTATTGTCGATAGCCCGGGCGCATATTTCCAGCTTGCAAGCGGTCAACTCGAAAATGGCAGGGCAACCGCATTCTATTCTCTCTTCCCCCTCGCCCCCGTACTCGGGGGAGAGGGTTGGGGTGAGGGGGCGATTTTCGAACAACCAAGAGCCCCTCACCCTGCCTCTCCCCGCGAGTACGCGGCGAGAGGGGAGAATGCGGTTGTCCTGTCGAAAATGGCGCGTCAGGCCGGAAAAAATCCTGGCGGCCGTAGTATAATCTTCCCCATGACACGCCTCAGGGAACAGGCGATCGAGCGCTTGCGAGCCGTCCCGGCGGCCCAGCAGGATGAGATCGCCAGATTCCTCCTCGCGGAATTGGAAGAGGACATTCGCTGGTCGCAGTCCACCGCCAAGCACGGGAAATAACTCAAGGGTCTGATCGACGAGGTTCTGGCTGACGACGCGCGCGGCGCTTGCGAACCGCTCGATCCGGACAAGCTTTGATCTCCCGGCTACATCCATCGTTTCGCCGCGATTTCGCCCGCTTACCCCTCGATATTCAGGAGCGCGCTCGCCAAGGCAGCGCGCAACCAGCACCACGCGCCGATGACCGATCTTCTATTCATGCCCCCGGTTTACCGCTCCCCCGCCCCGAGGCAAGCACCCCGCCCACCCCCGCCCCCACCCTCCATTTAGCCCGAAATTCTAAGGGGTCGGGAGTCTTTGGCCGTGAAGACTCTCGACCCTAATGCCACGAAGTTAGTTCATAAGTCCGCGCCACTGCGCGCCTTGTGATCGCTCGCGCCAGCCATGGCCTTCTGCGAGAATGGTGTTGTTCAA
>JBEKHH010000053.1:0-30311 GCA_050012375.1 Tepidisphaeraceae bacterium | reverse complement strand
CTCATTGCCTCAAGCCGACGGCCATATTGATCGCCACGATCCGGTGCAGCAGATCGCGGCCGTCTGCCTTCCTTCTGCATTACCGGGCATTTCACCCTGGAAGGTCCGCCACTGTTGCTCATACCGGTGCCGCAACTGTGAAACGCGGCCGCGGGTAATACCAAATCGATCCGCTACGGTCGACGGATGCTCACCGGCGATCAGGGCTGAGATGATCGAGCGGTCCCGTCTGACGATCATGATGTCATGCGTCAGCATGCTTAGCGACGCAAAAAGCCCCTGCGGACGCCGGGGTCTGCCGATTCCGATCAACCGGCGCATGACCAAGGCTGGCCCCTCAAACCGCAAACTCGCTCAGAATCGCTCCTATTGGGAAACTCAGGCAGCCGCGGTTTCAACGATTGAACGCAACTCATTTTTGAGAAGGCCGTTATCGCAAAACAGGACATAGACCCCTCTCTTTTCGGGGGTGCCAACGCTCGGTCGCGGCCCCAAAACGCGCTCCAGGGCTCAGCCAGAAGCCGCAAAGGCCATCGTAGCGTTTCCTAATGGCGGTCCGCCGGGCCCAGATACCCAATGGCCGCCTGGAAGCACATTATAAATAACGTTATTGACTATTCTGCCTCTTTGCTGGTCAAAGCCAGCCGCGGCGAGCATCGTCGAGTCGGCAATCACATTGGTGGCAATTGGATCAGTCGCTAATGCCGTGGCGGGCGTCGGATCCGCTGGCGAATCGAAGACGAAGCGGCTCAAGCGAAGGGCAAGCCCTGAGCGCGGTGGGCGGATGGACCACAACCTGGGCGAAGGGAATCGGTTTGCCCGGCCGTCGCCGCTGCCGCTTGTCTGATGACAAACCGAGCCGGGCGCGCCGCCAGTAGACGGAATGTTCACGGGAGCGGCTGGCCTTGCACCGGCCGAGAACGGGTTTTCCGCTCTTCTGCTGGGCATTGATGCGCCGGCGCCAACTTCATCGAACCATTGCGATCGTTCTTGTGGGCTGGATTGGCTACCTCGCATCTTACGATGCGGTATGATGGATTCGTGGCACAGATGATCGTCGTCACGCTGGAAAAAGAATTGCCCGCCGCCGCGGCGGCGTACGCCAAAGCCGGGTCGGGCAAGGCGCTGGCGCGGGAATCAGACCGGCTCGACTCCGCCGCCCGCCACCGCGGCGTGTCGCCGCCGACGTCACTGCTGTCCGAGAGCCAAGCCGTGCTCGCCGCACAGCTCCGCGAAGAGGGTTTTGATCCCTCGAAGATGCGGCTTGCGCCGGAGCAATGGTTTCCCGCCGCCGACGGACTAAAAACCGTTCGCACTCTGGCCGAGTACGTGACCGCGAACATGAATGACTTTAAGCAACCGAATCCGATCCTGCGCGATCTCAAGGCCGTTGAAGCGCTGCTTATCACCGCCGTCGCCGCCAACATCAGATTTCACTTCAGCAAGACGGCCTCGTAAATCTCTGGCGTCCACGAGGAATCGATTTCAGTTGGCCGATGCAGCAATCCCGCCCGGTCGCTCGCCGCTTTACGCGGCCAAGGGACCAGGCGGGAATATCCAGACCAGGAACATCGGCGGCGCCAGCTGTTCAACCGCCCCATTGAATCTCAATGGTCCAGTGAAGCGGCTGAACGAACGATTGGATGACCCACTCCGCTTGCTCCCGCGCCTGCCCGGCCAGTTGTGGATCGACCGCAGCAGCAGCGACAATCTCCTCGCCGCGCCGGTAGGCCAGATCGCTGACGGCGGTGGTGACATCAAACTGAAGTTGCGGGTTGGACGTCAGGCACGCGGTCAGGCAACATCGGATCTTGTCATCGTGGGCGAGAACCATCACGGATCCCGCCAATACTTCTTTGCTGTTCATGACGTCACCGATGCCAACCGAGATCGCGGCGATAATAAGTGGCGCATCGGTCAGATCATCGGCCGCAACGAGCTGTTGCTTAAGCATGCCGAGTGACGACGGATCGCATCAAGAGGCATGGGCAGCGTTGCGGCGCCGGCAACAATGGGACGATGATAACGTTATAAGCCGCATCCCACTGGAACTTATCCTCGCCAGGATTATCGGGCACAATCATGCCGCTGGTCTATCGGCCCATACCTTGGCTGGCCGGTGATCCAATACTCTGTGTCTTGAGTTGGTGAATCGCGTTCATGCAGCGATCCAGTTCCACCCTCAACACCTCCAGTTTCAGTGATGCGTGGGCAAGGTCTGACTCGCGCGCCAGGCGTTCCAGCTCTGCGGCGACTTGCCGGACCGGTTCGGCCGAGAGATTGGCGGCGGCGCCTTTCATGGTGTGCGCTAGACGCGTCAGGCTCTGCACATCGCCCTCGGCCAGGCTTTGTTGGATTTTCTGCAGATCACCAATTGCCTGTGATTCAAAGCGGCCAAGCAGTTTGGTGACCAGCGCGTCATTCCACATACAACGTTCACGCAGGCGCTGCAAATCGATCTGGACGTTGGATACTGGGGTGGCCGGCGCTACCGGGGCTGCGGGGGGCCCGCTCACTGCGGCGGGAGTGGACTGTTGCAGCGGGGTAGTCTCCGTGGCCGCTATTATCGCTGCAATCAGCTTGGTCGGATTGATCGGCTTGGTGACGTAGTCGTCCATGCCGGCAGCGAGGCAGACTTCGCGATCGCCTTTGATGGCGTTGGCGGTCAGGGCAACGATGGGGATATGCCGCCCTGGACCGCTCTTGGACAGATCTGCCTCACGCTCTCGGATGGCGCGGGTGGCCTCAAAGCCATCCATCTTCGGCATCTGGCAGTCCATAAGGACCACGCCGTAGCTCTTGCTAAAGACCGAGTGCAGCGCCGCTTCACCGTCCTCGACGATGTCGTAGGTATAGCCGGCGTATTTAAGGATTTCAGTGGTGACATTCTGGTTGATCTCATTGTCTTCCGCCAGCAACACATGAGCCTTTCCCGTCACCGGCTCGTGTGCCGACCCTTGCTGCGGCAGCGACGGGGCTTGTTCGATGCGACTGTCGTCGCCACCGAGGACCTCGGTGATAGTTGCCAGCAGCCTAGATTGCCGCACCGGCTTGACCATGTATCCCGAAAACCCGGCGGCGCGTAGTTCCTTGGCATTGATCCGATCATCCACGCTGCTGAGCATGACCAGCTTGAGCCCGCGCAGCGATTCTTCCGCGCGGATGGTCTTGGCCAAGTCGATGCCATCCATTCCCGGCATGTGCCAGTCGAGGATGGCCAGATCGAAACTTCGCGCTGCGGCATTGGCCTTTTTGAGCAGTTGCAAGGCGGCGGGTCCGTCGGAAGCGATTTGAACCTCCACATTCCAGGCGGACAGCTGCTGGGCGAGGATTTCCAGGTTGACGGCATTATCATCAACAGCAAGTACGCGCGTGGGCCGGGCGGCCATTAGCTTGGGCGTGGCCGCGGGCTTCTGTGACTTGCTACGCTCCAGGCAAATGGTAAACGAGAAGGTGGAACCTTTGCCTTCCTCGCTCTCGACGTCGATCTTGCCACCCATCATCTCCACCAGACGTTTGCTGATGGCCAGTCCCAGGCCAGTGCCGCCGAACCTGCGTGTGGTGGACGCATCTACTTGTGAGAAGGATTGGAACAGACGGCTGCGCCGATCGGCGGGAATGCCGATGCCGCTGTCGGTCACCATAAACTTGATCACCATCTTCTCGGCGGTTTCATTCTCCAGCGTAACACGAACGACGATGTGGCCTCTTTCGGTGAACTTGATGGCATTGTTGCTAAGGTTAGTAAGCACCTGGCCGATGCGTGTGGGATCGCCGAGGGCTTTGTCGGGGACGTCTGGGGCGATATAGCAAATCACTTCCAGGTTCTTGCGCGCCGCCATCATCGACGCCCGTTCGATCAGGTCTTCCACCACGGTGTGCAGATCGAATTCCACTGATTCCAGATCGAGACGTCCGGCCTCGATCTTGGAGAAATCGAGGATGTCATTGATGACCGAGAGCAGGGCATCGCCCGACGTGCGGGCCACGTCGGCCAGGCGGCGCTGATGTTCGTCCAGGCCGGTTTTACACAACAGATCGACCATGCCGACCACACCGTTAAGTGGAGTGCGAATCTCGTGGCTCATGTTGGCCAGGAAGAGACTCTTGGCCTTATCGGCGGATTCAGCGGCCTGGAGAGCGTCCTCCAGCGAGCGTGTGCGTTCGCGGACCTGATCTTGCAGGTTGTCGTTAAACTGCCGCAGTTCAATGTCGCGTTTTTGCAGGTTTTCGCGCATGGAATCGTAAGCCTGAGACAGGCGGCCGATTTCGTCGGCGCGGGAGTCGAGAATGGCGTGGGCGAAATCGCCGCCCGAGAGACGATCACAAGCGCTCATCAAGCGATTAAGCCGCCGCGTCCAGGTCCCCACCAATATATTGGTAATCAGCACGGCGATGCTGGCGACGATGAAAGTGAGGAGTGCGGTGAAGTTGGCCAAGTGTCGTTCCATGCCAAGCATCGGCGCCTTGGAGAGCGCGACGACTACAGTGCCGACTTGCTTGGCGCCGGCGTCGCCAGCAGCATGTGGCGACGATGCAATGGCGCCGTCAGATCCCACGGCGGAAAACTCGTCGGAACGGTCAAACATGCGGACGCTCTGGCTTCCCAAAACAAATGCCTCGTTGCCTTCTCCGTGCTCCTGATATGCCTGCCAGGCTTTGTCGTCATGCACGCTGTGCGCCACCAGCTTTTGGGCGTTGTCGTAAATGGCGACAAACATCACTTCATCGTTCTCCAAAACGCCCTGGGCAACGCGCGACAGTTCATTCTTATCGTGAACGGCCAGCGGCAGCTCGGAGGCGTGACTGACCCCCTGCGCCAAGGCTTCGATGGCGCGGCGCTCTTCGTAGGCGATGGTGCTTCTCATCTGCACCACGCCGAAGACGGACACAATCGACAAAGCCAGCAGGATCGCCGTCAGCACCACTAGCGTAGCCTTCATTCGAAAAGTCAGCATGTCAGGCCCGGGTTTATGCATGGTCATTCGTCTCCCTTGAACACGAAGGCGGCTCGTTCCAGCAAGTCAGCGGGAAGCTGAATTGATAGTTTGTCGGCCACGATCTGGTTGATGGCAATGAGAAACCCGTCCGCTGGCTGGGTCGGCAAAAGAGTAGGATCACTGGGATTGGCCAGCCAGCGCAGCGCCAGCCCCGCCACCTGCTGTCCCTGTCCCTTGGGATCGACACCCGTTCCAAGCAAAGCTCCGGCATGCACGATAGAAGGGGAAAACCCGAAAACCGGGACATCGGCGCGCAGTGCCGCCAGCAACAGCGATCGCACGGCCGCAGTGTCGTACACATGGGGGTCGAACGCGGTCCAGATAATATCGACGTGTTGGCTTACCAGATCGTCGATTGCCGTAGCCATGGAATCGTGTTTGTCCACAGCCACCGCGTGAAGTTTCCAGCCATTGGGCAGATTATTCTGGACGGACTTAAGAAGGCGCTGGCCATCAGGCGTGTCGGAACGGTAAAGAATCCCAAACTCTCGGGCCTTGGGCAGAACCTGAGAAATAAGGGGAATCTGACATTTCATCGGGATGTCCGTGGTGACGCCGCAGATCTTGTTTCCCTCGGTTAGCCGCGCGGCAGCGGGGTTGGAGACCATGCAATAAAGCAACGGTATGCTGGCGGGAAGCTGCATGTGCAAATACACCGCCGCTGGCGTGCCGATTGCAATCACCGCATCGGTAGGCTTGCCGATTGCGTCCAATCCGTTATCAGTCAGTTCCTTGAGTTGCACCGTGCGAACGGTGTGCTTCTGCTCTTCCAATATCCCGCGGCAACCCGATTCGGCCTGGGCATAGGGCGCGGCATCGCCGCTCAGAACGATGACCAGGGTGGCGGCGCGGACATGAATTGGCCATAGCAACGCCGCCAGAGCTGTTAGCCATAGCGCTGCCCGCGCAGCCGACCGCGGATGCCGCTTGGTTAATTCCATGATGCTGTAAGCCTTCATCGACGTGGTGGGAATGTCGGTTAAACGGGAATTTCCATAAGAGCCGGTTAAATAGGCGCTTCGGCTTAACCGATACAGACGATACAGGCGGAGCAGTGGTTTCAATGGCCGTGCCCGTAACGAACCATGAGCACAAAGACGACTACCATGAGGGTAGGGCTAATCTGCGTCCTGATGGCGTCCGTGGTTAACGGCGGCACCACATGTCCATCGGCGCCGCTCAGCGATTTTGACGACACCCCAAGCTCGCCCCCGGTGCCGACAACACGCCATTCACCCACCACTAGAAGCGCCATCGGGTTATCGCAGTCGGCTGAGGATGCCCCCGAACTGCTGCTGTTCCAGGATATGCCGCCGGTCGTGGCCGCCGGCAAACGCGAGCAAACCCAGCGCGAAGCAGCCGCTTCGGTCAGCGTCATCACCAGCCAGGATATCGAACTCTACGGCTATCGCTCCCTGGCGGATGCCCTTCGCACCCAACGCGGATTCTATCTCAATACCGATGGGCTCAACTGGTTCGTCGGCGTCAGCGGATTCCTATTTCCCGATGATTGGAACTCCCGCATCCTCGTCTTGGTGGACGGGCGCCCCACCCGAGACATGATTTACAGTCAAACGCACATCGACGAGGATTTTGTCGTTCCCATGGAAGCGGTCGACCGGGTGGAGGTGATTCGCGGGCCCGGCTCCGCACTGTATGGCGCCGACGCAGTATTTGGCGTGATCAATGTCGTCACCAAAAGCGGAGCCGATATCGACGGCGTCCAGGTCAAAGCCGAAGGCGGAACCCAGTGGACCGGCCGAATCAATGCCCTGTTTGGATTCGAAACCCATGATGGATGGGACATCATGGGCGATGTCAGCGGTTACTCCTCCCAGGGTGACAACCACCTCCAATTTGATGGTGTGACCGGGGCCGCCAACAACAATGGAAACATCGTCAATTCCGATTACGAGGGCGTCTATTCCGGTTTTCTCAAGTTCAAAAAGGGCGACTTCACCGCGGCGTTCGATTCCGAAAGCCGCGATAAAGACAATGACGACGCCACCTATCTCGCGGAATTTTTCAACCCCGGCAGCATGCAGGAAGCGCGCACCAACGCCACGTTCAGGTTCGACCACGAGATTGCCAGCGATCAGCAACTCCACGCCATGGCCTACTACGGCGATTATGACTATCACCAGCATTGGGCATACGACGCCCAAGACGACATCTATAACACCAGCGGCTACGACAACTGGATCGGAGAAGAGATCGATTACGACTGGCAGGCGACCGATCACTTCCACCTTCTGGCCGGAGCCAATGGGACCCAGGCGTTTGGCACTCATCAGGAAGACTACACAAGCAACACAGGTATCCTTCTGGACACGCGCGAGTCGTACAACGATGCTGGCGCATTCGCCGAAGCTGAGGACAAGATCACGAATTGGCTCGACGTGACGGTCGGAGGGCGTGTCGATCAGGTCCAGCGGGTGGGGACGAGTTTCAGCCCGCGCTTCGCGGCCGTGCTGACCCCATCCTCCCAAGATACGCTCAAAATGCTCTATGGCCGCGCCTTCCGGGAGCCGAATCTTTATGAGCAGTTCTACGCCGTCCCGGGCTCATCGACAGCCAACCCCAATCTCGCCCCGGAAATCTGCGACACCTTTGAAATGACCTGGGATCGCCAATTCAAGAATGGCTGGCGCACCACGCTGGATGGTTACATCTGGCAGCTTCACCATGCGATAGATGCAGTGGGCCTGCCGGATGGTTCCGTGCAGTATCAAAACGTCGGCACCGACGTGGCTCGGGGACTTGAAGGCGAAATCGAGAAGAAATGGAAGAGCGGCGCTGATTTCCGGCTTTATGGCAGCGTCGACCGCGCCGAACGCGACGGAGATGGACTGACTCACTCTCCCCAGTGGATTGTCGGCCTGTCCACCGTGGTGCCCGTACTCACCAACCGAACATTCCTCTCCATCGCGCCGCAGGTCGTTGGTCCAATGAACTCCGATGCGGACGTGGTCACCCACCCCACCTTCATCACCAATATCGTGCTGACCTCCCGCGAAGTCGTGAAGGGGCTGGATGTGCAACTGGGTCTGTACAACCTGTTCGGGAACATCGCCCGTATCCCGCGGGACAACCAGTATGACCAGATCGAGCCGACCCTGCGATATCCCTATCCCCAACTTCTGGCCAGCCTTACCTACCACTTTTGATGGCCGCCTTGGCTCAATCGATACAGAATATACAGGCGGAGCAGTTGTTTCAACGCCCTTGTCCGCAGCTAACGATGTGGTTACTCAGGGGGACCGACGATCAAGCCAATCGCTATCGAATAATATGCAGTCGTTCCGACGGATCCATACATCCCTGGAGACTCGCGACCTCCTTTTCAACCCACGCTCGGATCGCAACGGTATCTATTGGCTTCTTGAAAATGATGTCTGGGTGGGTCGTCCCACACTTATGGAAAGGGAATTCCTCGAGCGTTGCCGAAATGAGCGCGACGGCGGTTGGGAGTCGAGCATTGCGAATTGCAAGGAGAATGTCAACGCCGTCGCCATCGGGAAACATGACGTCCAAAATCGCAATGTGCGGGACAAACTGCGACAGCAACCTCTTTGCGCTGGCGACGTCCACAGCCGTGACTGTTTCGAGATCAAGCGAATTCGCCAGCGATTCTAGAAGCAAGAGACTTGTCGGGTCATCGTCGGCGATTAGTGCTCTTATGGGACCTCGATCATAGTTCATTTATTAGCCTCACCCGTCGCAAAGATCGGCATTCTCTGGTACACAGCACATAAGAAAATATCCAAATCGGGATACACGAACAGCCCACTTCCCGGGAATGCTGACCCTAGGGCGGCGGCGGAATCCGGCTACGCCATGGCGTAGATCGCCAACCATTCCAAACATCCAGCTCCCCCAAGAGAATCAGGGTCGCGGTAGGGACCGCTCTTGCGAGCGGCCCCCCGCACAGATCCGTACGTGCGGCGCTACCGCATACGGCTCTTACTTCGGGTGGTGGCGCAGAAGCATTTGCCGCTTCGCGCACACGAATCAGCCCAGACGACGCGCATGTTTCCCGGCTCTGTGTCCGGGACGCGGCAGGCGGGTCCGTGTTTCCCTCAGTTGATCGCCTTCCCCCGGCCGTCGTTGGTTCGTTATCTTGAGCCATCGCCGCACTGACCCGCTCCCACTACGACCAAAAAACCTTCGCTGTGGTTCGCGGGCTGCTCGGGTACTACGCGATCATCCGACTCCCCGAAGACGTGCATGTCGGACGTACGGCATAATGCCTTCTCCGACCGATCCGCCGCCCCATTCTTTTCGGCGGATGTCCTCGGGGTCTCCCGGTTCCCGTGCAAGAAGTTTTCACGCGTGCCACGGAAGGCAGAGCCTTCCTTCAGGGTCTGCGACTGCGCGGGACTCGTCGATGGCTCGCCTTTATCGACACCTTCGATCTTGCCTTCCGCTTCGCACAACGGCGTCGGCGTCCCGGATGCTGTTTCACAGCTCAATACCTGGCCTGCGTGTGCCCCTGTCAACGCTTCGCCGGCCGCCTTGCGGTTGCCGACGCACGACTCGGGGTCGATGTGGCGGCCTGGGCCTTCATCGTGTGACTCTTTCATTCACTACTCCCTGCCGGTCTTCCCGGCGCACTGTCCGATACGTGAACCACATCTTTTTCTATGAGCGATATCGCGGCGGAATCCGGTGCCGCCAGGAGCCAGGACGTCTCGCTCCGGTGAATGCCCAATCCCTCATCAAATAATGGCGGTCTCCAAATTGTGTTATCTTCTACCCCCGGCCGGGTGTTCAGAAGGGAATGAAAGGTCTGTGAGGCCATAAACGGGCCATGCACGCCATCGAACTGGAGAACGTGACCAAAACATTCGGCGCCCATACCGCCGTTGATGGACTGTCGCTGCGCGTGCCGGTGGGAAGCGTTTACGGATTCATAGGCCCCAATGGCTCGGGCAAAACGACCACGCTGCGGGTGATCATGCACATCCTCCACGCGGACCGGGGGCGAATCGTTGTGCTTGGCGAGCAAACCTGCGCCGCCGCCAATGATCGTGTCGGTTATCTGCCGGAGGAGCGGGGGCTTTACCGGCAGATGAAAGTCGTCGAACTCCTTCGCTTTCATTCGCAACTGAAGGGTCACGCGGCCACGCGCGCCGAAATCAATCGCTGGCTGGAGCGGATGCAGCTTTCCGACTGGGCCGATCGGAAGGTGGAGGCTCTCTCCAAAGGAATGAGCCAAAAAGTGCAGTTCATCGCGACGGTGATCGCGAAGCCGCAACTGCTGCTGCTGGACGAACCGTTCAGCGGCCTGGACCCGATCAACGCGGAAGTCGTGCGGGAGATTCTGCTGGAGCTGGTGCGAGCGGGGACGACGGTGCTTTTCTCGACGCATGACATGCCCGTGGCCGAGGCGCTGTGCGACTGGATCCTGATGATTTACAGGGGGCGGAAGGTGCTGGACGGAACGCTGCGACAGATTCAGCAGGAACATGGCGGCGACGTGCTGCGCGTGCGGCTCGACTGGCCGAGTGGATCGGACCGGCAGCTCCGGGACCTGCCCGGCGTTGCGAAGGTGACGGACTTGGGAAACATGCAGGAGCTTTGCCTCTTGGCCGGCGCCGATCGGCAGCGGATTCTCGAACTGCTGATGCGGCGGGGGAAAGTCGAGCATTTCGAGCTGACCCGCCCCAGCCTGAGGGATATTTTCCTTCAGATCGCCGGGGGGGGTGAATCGTGAACAGCCGCAAGACGCGGATCATCGCCTCCCGCGAATATTTCGCCGCCGTGCGGAGCAAGTCGTTTCTCATCACCTTGGTGCTTCTGCCAATCATGATGAGCGGCGGCCTGATCGCGCAAAAGCTCGGGCAGAAAATCGGCGACACATCAACCTACCACATCGCGGTGATGGACTGTTCGCCGGGCGCATCTCTTTACGTCACGGTCGCAGGGGCGGTGCGGCGGCACAACGAGCATGAAATTTTCGACGGCTCCGGCCGGCAGGTGCGCGGAAGATTCGTGCTGGAGCCGGTTGCGCCGGTGGATTGGCGCGATCCGGCAGCGCTGGACCGCGCGCGTCTGAGCTTGTCGGATCGCGTCCGTGGCGGCCAATTGCTGGCGTTTGTGGAAATTGGTCCAGCGGTGCTGAATTCCGCGAAGTCCGGCGGGGGCGACGCGGCGACGATCCGGTATTCCACCAATCGGCCGACCTACCAGGACTTCCTCTCGCTTCTGCAAAGCGCGTTGCCGTCCGCCGTCGTGCAGAAAAGAGTCGCAAGTGCCGGCGCGGAATATCAAAAACTTCAATCCCTCCTGAGACCCCCGGCGGTCGTGGAGTGCGGACTGGCCGAGAGCAGCAACGGGAAAATCAAATATCAGTCGCAATCGGGTCAGCTCGTCAACTTGGCTGTTCCGATTGTGATGATCATGCTCTTATTCATTGTGACGTTGATGGGAACCAGCCCGATCGCCGGAAACGTCGTGGAGGAAAAGCAACTCCGCATCGCCGAGGTGTTGCTCGGCAGCGTGACGCCGTTTGAGCTGATGATCGGAAAGCTGTTGGGCGGGGTGTGCGTGTCGCTGACGCTGGCGGCGATTTTCTTCGGTGGCGCATACTATCTCGCTTATTCATTTGGAATGTCCGGTTATGTCTCCGGGCAGTCGATCGGCTGGTTTTTTTTCTTCACCATCGTGGGGACATTCATGTACGGCTCGCTGTTCGCGGCGGCCGGCGCGGCTTGTTCGAACATCAAGGAAGTGCAGAGTTTTATCATGCCTGTGATGTTGTTCATCGCTCTGCCGATGTTCGTGCTGGGTCCGGTGCTCCAGAACCCGTCAGGGGCGGTGGGGATGACGTTGTCGTTTTTCCCGCTGTCGGCGCCGATGGTGATGGTGATGCGGCTTACGATTCCGCCGGGCGTGCCGGCGTGGCAGCCGATTGTCGCGGGAGCGTCGGCGCTGGCGGCGACGGTTGGGTTCGTCTGGGCGGCGGGGCGAATCTTCCGGGTTGGGATACTCATGCAGGGAAAGGGCGCCAACTATGCCGCCGTGCTGCGATGGATTTTGCGCGGTTGAATTCGCAGCGGTGGTGGCGAAGAAAGAGGTCTGGGTATTGGGTACGCCCAGGCCAAGGGGCCCAATGCTGGCCAAATTCGCGTATCGCGAGCAGAACCAAAATTCACCGCCGCAGCTTCATCAGCTCAACCAGCGCCGCTGGCGGGGCCATTCGGCAGCCAATGCAGAACTCGATGAATTCGGCCACATCGAGCCGACGGCTGCCTGTGTCCGCTGCGAACCGCATCCTACCCTGATGGCGTCGGATTCCGCCGCTGTCATTGATCCTGTCCCCAGACGTTGCAATTTGTTCATGTCGCGACAGCATGCCGACCGTTCGTCAAAGAAGAAAGATGCGGTCTACGTACCGCTCACTCTATTAAGCTCTTTATCTTCGAGAAGAACGTAGGCGATTGAATCCATCGTAAGTGGTTGGCCCATTTTTCTTCGGCTTTGAATTTGCGAGTTTTGGACGCGGCTTCGCGAACCCTGTATATCGCTTCGTTCGTCTCAACATCAGACGCCAACCTGCTTTTCAATCCACGCACGGACCGCTTCGATATCGATGGGCTTGCTGAAAATGATGTCTGGCTGGGACTCCGTACACTTGTGGAAGGGAAATTCCTCAAGGGTTGCCGAAATGAGTGCGACAGCCGTTGGCATTCGAGCACGGCGAATATCAAGGAGAATGTCAACGCCGTCCCCGTCTGGAAACATAACGTCCAGAATCGCCATGTGCGGAACGACCTGGGTCAGTAGTCTCTTCGCGCTGGCTACATCAGCAGCAGTGACCGTTTCGAGCTTGAGCGAATGCGCCAGCGATTCCAGAATCAAACGGCTGGTCGGATCGTCGTCGACAATAAGGACGTTCATGGCTCTATTCCCTTCTGTGGGGCGTTGGGGCCTGATGTTTCGCTGGAACGCGCCTGCGTGATGATTTTGGGCAGATAGTCGATCACTCGATCCGCTTCCTGCTTAAGTTGCTCCAGCACCGACTGGACCTTGTCCAATTCACTGTCAAGCACGAAACGTTCGATTTGCGCCGCCAGCCCTGCCAGGCCGGTTGCGCTGATCGTGCTTGCGCTTCCCTTGAGATTATGAGCGAACTGTTTGATGGCGCCTTTGTCACCGGCTTGCCACGATTTTTCGATCGCGGCCACACTTTCCACTGCCTGTGATGGGAACTGCCGGCTGACGAGCTCGACCAGTGATAGATTATTCATGCACCGCTGGAGCAGGGACGCAACGTCAATCGGATTCTTAGGTGATTCGCCCGTGGCGACACCGTCTGAGGCGGGTGAGGTTGACGCGGGAGATACGGCTGTCTGTTCGGTACGTGCGCCGGCGACTGCCGGCCCGAATGTCGTAGAGTCAGGCAGATGCCGCCGCAAGGTTTCCAGCAGTGCCTGGCGGCTGATCGGCTTAGTGAGATAATCCGTGCAGCCCGCCTGAATGCATTTGGTTCGATCATCGGCCATTGCGTGTGCTGTCAGCGCGATAATCGGACCTTGGTATCCCCGGGCGCGGAGTTTGGCGGTGGCGCCGTATCCGTCCAACTCAGGCATCTGCATGTCCATGAGGATCACGTCGAAGCCAACAGCGTCTGGCGCATCCATTGTCTGGACAACCTTTTCAAAGGCGATTCGGCCGTTGTCCGCAACGGTTACCTCTGCCCCGGCCTTCCGCAGGTAATGGGAAACCAGAACCTGATTTTCCGGGCCATCCTCGGCCAGGAGAATGTGGCAGTTGAGCCTCACCCTTTCCCAAGACTGCTGTCGGCCTGCGCACGCGATAGCTTCGCTGCATTGGCTGAGCAACTCGACCCCCGCCAGCGAGCCAGTTGCGATAGTCAACGTGAAAACGCTGCCCACCCTCGGAGTGCTATTCACGGTAATTCCCCCGCCCAGAGCGTGGGCGAGCTGTCGGCTGATGGTTAAACCCAGTCCGGTCCCTCCGAATTTTCGCGTCGTGGAATTGTCGCCCTGAGCGAAAGGCTGAAATATCCGACCGATTTGGTCGGGTGTCATTCCGATCCCGCTGTCGATCACGTCAAATTTCAGCCGCGGGTTGGGGTTGTCCGCCGGATCAGCCAAGCAAAGAATCAGGCCTACCTGGCCCGTCTCCGTAAACTTGATGGCGTTGCCGACGAGATTCGTCAGGATTTGCCGCAGACGGGTGGGATCAGTCTGGATGGTCTGGGGGATCATTCCTTCGAGCTTCACCTCGAAATTCAGGTTCTTTTCCATGGCCCTAACGCGCATGGTGGAAGCGATGTCCGCCATGATCTGGCAGGGAGAACAACCGATAATCTCCATCCTCATCTGGCCGGCCTCGATCTTGGACAGATCCAAGATGTCGTTGATTACCGTCAGCAAGTGAGCGCCGCTGCGTCGGATGGTGTTGATAAATTTCACGCGGTCACTGGCGGATTGCCCTGGTTCGAGCAACAGGTCGGCATAGCCGAGGATTGCCGTCATCGGCGTGCGTATTTCATGGCTCATGTTGGCAAGGAACTCGCTCTTCGCCTGGCTTGCGCGCTCGGCGGATTGTTTGGCTTGGCGAAGCTCGTCTTCAACCCTCTTGCGTGTGCTGATATCGGAAAACGCGATCACCGAACCGATGATCCGGTCCGATTCGAGCAGCGGATGAGTCGAGTAATCCACCGGAAATGGAGTTCCGTCACTCTTCCAAAACGTGTCCTCGTCCATGCGGCAACAGGTTCCCGATTGAAAACTGTTATATATCGGGCATTCAGATACCGGATAAGGAGAGCCGTCCGAGCGGCTGTGGTGGATCAGATCGTGCATATCGTGCCCAATCATCTCCTCAACCCTGTAACCAAGTTGATTCGCTGCAGCGATGTTGGCAAATGTGCAGTGGCCGTGATTGTCGATGCCATAAATCCCTTCCCCGGTGGAATTCAACAGCAATTGAAAATGCTCTTTGATTCTTTCGGCCGCGTTCCTGGAATCGCGCAAGCCATCGCGAGCACCGTCCAATCCCGTGGCGGCGCGTTTCACTTCCTCCTGCATGGTGTTAAAGCTCATGGCCATCTGGCCGAGTTCGTCGCGCGTGTGAACCACCACCGGCGTGATATCCACGCGGGCATGGGCGTCGTCTAGATTACCGGCCGCCAGGGCCTGCATGGCCTTGGAAAGGTCCGCCAGCGTTCCGGTGGCTAGTTTGCCTGCGGCATTCCTCACTTCCACGGCGGCGTGCGCGACCATGCCGGGCAGTATCAATCCGACTGTGATGGTGAGCAGGGCGACGATCACGAAGATATCCTCCAGCACCGCAATGAGCGCCGGATTACCGCTGCTGTTATTACAAACGGCAATGTAATAACCTATGCCGTCGAAGAGGAGCACTGCCAACATCGCGCCGGTCAACTTGACTTGCAACGAATGCGGGACCCCCTTCCCGCCGTCACGGCGATGATCCTCCCACTTCCGCCAGGCATAGAGAATCGCGCCGCTATAGGTAAGCACCAATCCAAAAATGACGGTCGGAAGACCAAATTGCTGGAACCCCAGAATCGTCGAGACGCCCCAGGTAAGAGCGGCAATCAAGCCCGCCCAAATCATGCCGCGCGGGGCACTGTAAGGGCGATGCATATTCGGCTGGTCGCGGCGAAGGAGCCAAACGGCCACGTTGGGCAGAGCGATCCCAATCAAGTACGTGAGATTGGCCGCGGCAATAAGCCACACCGGATCGCCTATCAATAGGAAGACAATGGCGCAGGCGGCGGTGAAAGCGGTCGCCACCCAGGGGGCATCGGTGCGCCGAATGCGTTTCGCGAAGAACCGTGGTAGAAGCCCGTCCTCGGAAAGCTGCGACAAGGTGCGGCATACGCCCGTTAATGGCGCGATCGTCCCGTGAAACATATTGAAGACCATGAAGCCGACCGCCGCGGCTTTGGCGCCGCCGCCGAATAGCGGCGCAAATGTCGGCCCCAGTGTCTCGGTCAGGTCGCCGGCCATGGCGTCTGAGCCTATGACGCCTAACCACACTACCGGCAGCACGAGGAAGTAGAGCGTCGCCATGATCGCTGCCGCGAACATGGCGCGAGGAACGTTCTTGTTCTGGTCGACAGTTTCACCCACGTGGCAAGCTGCAGCCTCGAACGCTGGCGCGGCAAAGCCGACGAGGTAGAGTCCAGCCATGACGCTGGTGACCTTGCCGAACCACCCGGGAAAGGGAACAGTTAACTGGAAATTGAATGCCTGATGCCAATCGACCTTGCCCGTCCACATCGGTGTGGCGGCGGACAGAAACGCGAGAGAAGCCGAAATGACCGCGATTGGAACAGTGAGCCGGGCGATCCACTTCACGCCGCATAAGTTCACCGTCATAAAGAAGAGCACGAGTCCACTCGCCACGACCGAGACAGAGACAGAGGGTAGGAACCAGCTATGGATGGCTCCTGCGGAAAGCAAAGCGCAGAGCCCACAGGTGGGAACCCAACCCCACCAGTAACACATGCCGGTAAGATTCCCAAGAACAGGCGCGTAGGGCCGAAACGCTTCGCCGCACGTGGCGGCGATCCCACCGACTCGGTTGGGCCACATCAGGATCAACTCTGTCCAGCCCGGCATTGCCATCCAACCAAGGATCAGTCCCGCGATTAGGCACAGCACGGCGGCGCTGCCCTGACCCGGAATGCTGCCCTGACCAATGATCAGAGCGCCTACCAGAAACACCATCTGATTGCTGCCGCCCATTGCCAAGGCGGTTGTTCCAAGCCAGCCCATCACCCGAGGATGTGCAAGTGGAGTTGCCTCCATTGTGCCTACGACCGAAGAATTACTCATACTGCTGAGCCCCAATTTGTACTCGGATCGTCGCTTATGGATGTGGACTTAATGGGATGGAGGTGAAAGTCCGATTTTCACGAAGGTCGAACCCCACATCTCATTGCGGACGTGGGTAACGAGTGGTTCTAGGTGGGCTGTAAGCCAACTCGTTTGGCGGTGCGGGCCATCATTGTGAGGTAACCGCTCCACGAACCTCGTTCTTCATTTGACAATGCCTCGTGCCAGAGTGACGTGACGAACATTCAGTGCCGCCCGCTGCTCAGCCATAAGGTGAGCGATGCACACGCCGCACTGCTACCCTGACAGAGATGGATTTCGCCGTTTCCAGTTATCTGGCAACCACAGCTCGATCTGGCTGATCGGCGTCGCCGGCAGGTTCGTCAGCAGTTGGGCCATGTCAGCAATTGCTAGGGCCTGAGATAAGATGACGCCCAGTGTAATTGGTTTGGTCGGCAATTCCTACGCCATCATTGCCGAGTGACTTGGGAAAAAGCGTGGCACGATTTGAGAATTCAGCCGGGCGTCTTCGTCCACGCGCCGATGAATACAGCCATGCGGCACCGATCATCATGACGACGTTGCGAGCCAAATCATGGCGCAACGAGGATTGAATAGTATTTGGATTCGTGGCCACAGCTGATTGCGATCCCATGCAGCCGCATGGCTTGGGGTGTTCCTGTCCGAGTTCCAGAACGACCAAACCGCTGAATGCGGACAGAATCGCCAGCGTGAATACGCCTGCCATGCTCAACTCCGATCCGGAAAATAACCAAATCGCCAACACAGCCTCCCCGCAAATCAACACATGGCCAAGGGGGTTTGATCGCGACCATTCGCCGTAAATGTTGTTGGATGCTATTTGACCGGAATCATACCGCAGCGCTTTAGCCGTGGCCGCGTAGAGAAAGATCGCCGCGAGGCCGAACCGCACCACAATTTGAAGCCATCTTTGCACGTTCATATGGGGCCTCCTATTCGCTTCTACGGCCTTGTCGTTGGCTCCCCGTCGAGTGCCCTGTGAACGCGTTGGGCTGCCAGGGCCTCCAGCATTGCCTCGCGAATTCGCCTTTCCGCAATTTGCTGGCGAATATCATCGTCCGAGAGCGGACGGGTCGTGGGGCCAATCTCGATTTGATCATTTGTCCTCGCGTCAAATAGATGTAGATGTGCTGGCCACGCTATGACGTACCGAGCCGCAGTGTTGTTCGGATCGTTTAGCGAGACTCTTCTGACGGTCAATGTGAATGTCAGGGGATGTCTCGTCTGTCCCTTTGAATCGACGACATTTGAATTCCGAATCATCCTGCCGGGAATAAATACATTTCCGTAGCGGTGAAAATCAGAATTCATTATCTCAACGTAACTCCCGCGCGTGCCCGTGCAACGATAATAAACCATGGCATAAAGAAGTCGCTTGTCAAACCGCATTTCGTGAAGGTGACCGCTGCCGTCCAGTGCATGGAGAATTACAATCGACGGATCATTCTGCGGGACTTCCTCCATGGCGCCGAGATCGTCCTTGTTAAGCCATTGGCGGTTCGCAAGCAGGCGGAGACCTAAGGCGATGTCGATTGTGACGTCCGGAGAGAATTCACTGAGCTGTCGCAGCCCTCCAAATGAGGCTTTCTTGCCGTTGGCGAGTACCTGAGTTGTCAGTTCTTCCATTCTGCCAGTGGCCGATATTATTTGGGTTTGCCGTGCGATTGCCGGCAAACCTTTCGCGGCCCAATAGCTCAGGGTGCTTCCTGCCGTCGTTCGATCATAGTATGCGCTGCCGTTCAAAAACTGAAATGTCAGGGTTGATGCTTCGGTCCTCTTAAGTTCGAGCTGCACTTGTCGGAAATTGAGTGGCTCCTTTGCGGCCACGGCAGGATCTATGTCATACGCCCGCACTTCTTCGCATTCAACTTGCAGGTTCTGGAGTTGGTCGTGGTGCACGGCGATCGCTTCCCGTTCCAATGCGTCTCCGAAACCGATGCGGACAACGTCGATCAAAAGCGTATATACGGCAATCAAAATGGACATGCAGGTAGAAGCCTTCATCTTGGTACGCCTCTTTTGCGGTTGGGTTGAATTGTTGCGCGATCGATGGGACCATCAGCCACGGACTTGAACGGCGGTGTACAAGACTGATGTCCAGTCATACTTGCCCGCTAGCCAGCCGTGCAGTAGGAGCCATATTCGTAATATGAATTATCAATCGTTGTGGGATCACAGTTAGGTCCTGAATATGTGTAGTTGACGCCGCAGATGCCCCAATTTCCGCTGCTCGGTGAACAATTGGACAGGTATTCGGGGCTGCATTGCGTAAGCTGAGAAGCGCCAATGATTCTGCCGCTTCCTTTATCCTGCGCGTTTACACATGGAGCCCAACATCCTCCGCCTGGCAAACACACGGTGTTCGTAGTGCCGACGGCGTGGACCCGGAGGGTCAATGCGGACACCAGAAACGCGAAACTGAAAATGGCTATCAGTAGTTTGACGCGACGCATGGCAAGTTTCTCCTATGTAAAATGTGCCCGGCTGGTTAATTGGTTAAAGGCGGCCTGTTCCTCCCTGAAGGAGCACGACTGGAATTGACATCGTTTCGCGAGGGGCGTTCTGCGGGCTCGCCCGAATATGTATTGTTCCCGCAATATTTTCAGACACTCGTCCCTCAACTCGAACGTGAAGGGTACGGAAGTTTATGCCATGTGGCATTGTTTCCGGGAAATCCAGCGCCAACGGCAAATCCGTCTTAACAGCGTCGAGAATGGGCATTGTCCCGCTCTTACAGGTCAACCGAACGGTTGCCTCACTTCCGGCCGCGTCATCGGTCAGAATGAGGCTTGGTGGAGTGGCCAAAACATATCGCGGCGCATGGCTGCTCAAATGGATCGTCAATCCATCTGATAACGCGTCTGGTGCGAATGTAATCGCCGATCTCCAATCGCCATTTTTGTTGAGGCTCGGGTTCCCAGCCACGGTAACTTTGACGTCCTTGGTTCCCATTACATCTAATCGGCCCGCTGGGGGGACTTTTACCAATATTCGTTGGTCGCGGTCGGTGAACACGACCAGGGCTGCAGGGATACTCGTGAGGAGACTCACCGATCCTTTGAAATGAAGAATCGCTCCCACTTCCGGCGTTTCGATCTCCGCGTTGACCGGAAACACTCGCAGTGATTCATCGGGCTCCACCAGTCCCGTGAGGAAGAGATGAAATGACTCCTTGCCTTTGAATGTGTCAACCGCGACGGAAATCGTTCGACGGAAATCGACTCCGCGGTCGCCAGCGACAGCAGGCGGCCAAAATGCAACGCGTATTTTCGTCGACTGCTCATTCTCGACTTTGCCGTGAATAATTGTGGGCACTGTGCAGCCGCAGTCGGATACGACGGACTCGATCCGGATTTGACGTCCCGTGCGATTCGTCAAGGTAAACTCGCGCTGAACACTCTGGCCCCCGGACCAGACAGTTCCGATATCGATGGTCGCCTCGGGAATCTGCAACCCATCGAGATCCAGACTCTGTGCCGGCTGAATCTCCGAACGCATGCGGCTGCGCGCCAGGAGGAAAACCGACGCCCCAGGAACGAGCGCGAGAAGCGCGATCGTGCATACCTTACGGCGAAGTTGAGCAAAGCGATCCGTCATTGCGTTGGCCTTTACTGAGATTAACGAGATTGCCGGTTCGTTCTCACGCAGCGCTCTTAATTTTTGTGCACAACGTGGACTTTTCATCGGCCGTTTCGGAGGTGTCCATTGACGACCGCTCCCATCGATTGTCCCTCGGGCACAATGAATTGTCGTGCCGCCGAGGAAATACCTTTGGCCGTCCGCTTCTCAAACACCGTGGGAAGCCCGCGTCAAGCTTCAACCGTCAACGCTTCAACGCTTTTCCCGCCCTTGCTTGAACGGATTTGCCGGTCGGCTATGCTCTGCAGCTTGGCTTGCATGAAACACCAATGTCATCAAAGGACGATGAATCAAACTTGATTTCCAGGGCGGTTTCGGGCGATTCCGCCGCTTTGGAATTGTTATTGTATCGGTACCGCAAGCAACTTCTGGCGTATGTAAAGCTGCATTTTCCGTCGGAATTGCGCGGCGTTTTTGAACCACAGGACATCTTGCAGGACATCTGGCTTAGGGCGATTCGTGCCATTTCCGAGTTTCGTCCAGAGACCTCTGATCCGGTGTATCGCTGGCTTGTGACAATCGCCCGCCATCTGATTTCGGACCACTTAAAATATGTGCGGACCGCGAAGCGCGCGGGGAAACGCATTCCGACCGAGGGGGCCAATGATAACGACTCGATGGTGCGATTGCTTTCGGAATTGGCAACCTATCGAAGGACGCCCAGCAAATCAGCCGCTAGTCATGAGCTGATGGCCGCACTGGAAAGTGCAATCGAACGGCTGCCATCGGACCAGGCGCGGGCGCTGGGCCTTCGATATCTGGCGGGTATGAATACGAGGGAAGCTGGGCAGCTTATGCATCGGACCGAGGGATCGATCTCAATGCTTTGCAATCGCGGCCTGAAGATTCTTCGCATGGAATTGCGCTCCGCATCGCTTTATATTTGATCGCAAATTCGGCACTATACGTCGCGAGGCTCGCCAGTGTCAGAATCGCAATCAACAAATGAATGTCGAGGCGATATGTCGCGGGCGAACTTTCCGCACGATTCCGCTACTGCCGATATGCAGGCGTCGGCTGGAACAGGGAGACACAGCGACATCATCGCTAAGATTATTTCGGAACTGGTAGAACGCCGAGCGCGAGGGGAGCAGATTTCCAATGAGCAGGTGATCGCTTCCCACCCCGAACTGATGCCGGATTTGCGCGAAGAGCTCGTAGCCGTCGGAGAGATTCATAAGGCGGTTATTCTCGGCCAAGGACAAGGCACTTCGGATTCTCCAATCGATAGCTCAAACGAGTTAGTCCTCGCGCAACGCAAGGCACCGGAAACCGCTTTTGAGGCAACCGATCCCCATAAGGGGCTGCGGCTTGAAGGATATCTCATCGAGCGAGAAATCAGCTCGGGCGGTCAAGCAACCGTGTTCAAGGCGCTCCAAGAGCGAACCGGCCGAACGGTGGCTGTTAAACTCATGCACGGTGGACCGTTTATGGGTTCGCGCAGCCGAACACGATTTGAGCGCGAGTCCACAATTTTGGCCTGTTTGAATCATCCAAACGTGGTGACCATATTGGATCGCGGCCGAACCGCAGATGGTTCATTTTTTCTCGTAATGGACTTTATCGATGGACCCAATCTGGATTGCTTTGTCCGGGAATTGGGCAAGGACACTGCGGCAATCGTACACCTGTTTGTTAAAATCGCTACTGCGATTGGCGATGCGCACCGGCAGGGCATCGTCCATCGAGACCTCAAACCAATGAACATTCTGGTGGATAGTCGAGGTGAGCCGCATATTTTGGACTTCGGCATGGCTCGGTTGCTCCGTGATGACGAGGGCAGCGAAAGGGACATCAACCCAAGGGACATAACGCGGACCGGGCAGGTGCTTGGGACCCTTCCGTGGGCCAGTCCCGAACAGGTATCAGCCTCGGGGGATGCCATCGACGCTCGTAGCGATGTTTACGCGTTGGGCGTCATGTTGTTTGCCTCACTTGCGGGTCAGTTCCCATATCCGGTCGATGGGGATTTGCGCTCGATTACTCATCACATCGCCAACACGCCACCCGCCTCGATGACGCGCCTTGCGCGACGGTATGGCAAACGGGTCCCTCGCTCCCTGGAAAGCGTCGTTCTAAAAGCCCTTTGTAAATCGCCGAGCGGGCGATATGAATCCGCTGGCCCATTGGCGCGGGACCTCGAAGCATGGCTGGCCGGGAAACCACGATCATTACGGCAATTCGCGTTGCGAAAAGTGCGATTTGTAGTGATGTTGGGCCTGTTGGCAGGTTTCTCCCTGGTTTCCTTCGACCAGCATCCCGCCATCATTTCCAGACCGTCATTTGTGAATTCAATAGGGATGCGTTTCGTGAGAGTTCCACCGGGTGGAATGCCGTTGCCAGTTCTCGCCAACGAGCATAACGAAATCGACCACCATCAACTGGCCGCGAGCTTGGGCGACGGAGAGTTCTATATTTCCGCCACTTTAGTCACTCAAGTGCAATTCCTCCGAGTTACCGGTCGAAACCCGTCTCATCCGTCAAAGCCGGACTTTCCCGTTCAATGCGTCACCTGGAATGACGCAATGGAGTTTTGCAACGCTCTCAGCAGGCGAGAACAACGCAGGTACAGGCTGCCAACGGCGGCGGAGTGGAAATTTGCGTGGGACCTTGGAGGGTCGTCAACTTTGGACCAAACGACTTTAGACGCTGCGGCTTGGTATGCTGGCAATAGTGGCCATCATCTTCATCCTGTTGCGCAGAAAATTCCAGATCGTTTAGGGCTCTATGATATGGTTGGAGACGTGCGGCAATGGTGTTCCTTTTCGGACTTGCGATCTTCAAACTCGACGACCCGCATCGAGGCGACAGGCAAATATGCACAGCGGGTGGAAGGTGCCGATTATATGGCGCCGGCCTCCGCTTGCCTTTCGCCGTCAGAGTTGGAAAGGGAATACCCGCCGGCAACTTCCACGCCATTTATTGGCTTTCGCGTAGTTTGTGAGTCTTCCAGCCCCAACTAATTTGGCCGCAGTGCCGCGCACCTATCGGCGATTGATATCAGAACCTGTCCAAATGCGCGGAATGCCGGGCGGCTGAAGTCGAATTGAAGTGACGGAGCGACCCAATGCCCTCCCGGCAATCAAAGCCAAGAAATATTTTTCCCGACGTGAGGCCAGCCGTGTTTTATCGTTATTCACTGATAGCGGCATCCGTTTCTCGCACGGTGCATCCTCGAAAGGCATTATGCGACAGAGCCTTGTACGAGATGATTGCTGGATTCATGTCTTTGACGAGATCACCTTCGGTGGGCGTGGGAGGCTTTTGGGTCTAGGTGAAAGCACAACGATTCGTAAGGTTCGGAGCATAATTGTAGGTCCTGGCGCGATTGCAAGAGTCACTAGCCGCGGCGGTCGAGAAATCATGAGTTTGCCCCCACGCAAGCTTGTTGTCGATTTTTCCAAACTCAGCAAGCGGAAGCCTATTGGGCGTGTTTGCGTCGCAAAGATGTGAGTCTTTTGGTCGATTTTGAGGGCGAGACGATGGAAGTCGGGTTCGGCCGAATGAGTCATTAAATCTTTCAATATTTCACGCGGCCTTTCCGCTGCAATGAAGGCGACACAAACGGCTGGATTGCAACATGCCAAACAATGGTTCAAGACGAGTTGCAGTTATTGCGGTCCTCTCGGCTGCCGCGATCGTACTGTTTGTGAGTCTTTGTTTCTCTGGGTTTCAGCTTCTACGGTTTCTCTCCGACAACCGCGCGGGCTCAGACACAATGTCATTGTCGATGGACAAGGCATCAAACCGATCGCCAAGCGACAGGATCGCATCCCGCGATTCATCAACATTTGTATCGGAACCGTGGGAAGTGTCTGCTGTGTGCGCAGTTCAGCGCGCCAAGGTACGGGAGTTGATGGCCCAACGTAAGTATGAAATGGCCCTGGCTGAAGCGAAGAGCTACTACAATGTTGCCGAGCTGGCGAAAACGAGAGACGCGATAGAGGTAATGAGCAACGCCTTGGTCAAGGCGCGGGGAATAGCGATAGCCAACCAATTCCGGCGAGAGCAATCTCCGGCCGCGCTAACGCTTCTAAAACTCAGCGGAGTAGCTCACCGAAGCGGAGTGTTGCCAACAATTACCGTGGATTCTTCCGTTTACGAAAAGGCGATCCACCAGCTGCAGGACAAGACCGACAATATTGAATCAATGATTGGATGCGGCAATCTGCTACTTCTGGCCGATCGTCCGCGTGATGCGCGAGAGTGTTTTGAATTCGCTTTACAACTTGCGGTGAGGGGCAAGGCTGGAAAGCGAGTAAAGGCGCGCCATGCACTGGAGGGTATCGCACGAGCAATCCGGGATGAAGATGGTTCGGCGATCCCGGCTGATGCGTTTGTTTTGTCTATAAAAGGCGATCCGCACCTTCCAGCGAATGTTCCCAATAATTCTATAATGGCTCGTGTTCATGCAGCCGCCGCTAATTTGGCGCCGTCCGGCATATTTGCAAACAGTCCAGTGCTAGCGTTGTGCGAGTCTCCGGAGGATCCATCGGTAAAGGCTTCCGGAGACGCGAGACTCGCCGCTTGGTTGGAGGAATGGCAAAGGAGGAGGTTCCGCGCGGAAATCTCAAAAGATCGGCGAGACGAGCTTCAACAACTTTTGAAAGACACTCCGCTTTCGTGTCTGACGCTGGTTGGTATTGGCAGGGCCGTTTCCATGCAATCGATTGACGACTGGACTGCGGCAGCCTTCTATGCGTCGGCTGTGTTGAGGGGAGACAGAGAGCTTAGGAGTTTTGCGGCTGGGGCGCGAGAAGTGCGTCCGATTCTGGTCGCGTTGAATAGCGCCAAACCCACCCTCTGGTCAATCGTGGATAATGGCGACCGCAATTTCGTCGACGCCCTTTATGTCCTGAACTCCGATTTGGTTCATTGGATTTCTAAGGACGATCCAAGTCTACGGGACGCAAAGGCGCACGGCTTTGTGGGAGCGGCGGAATGTCTTTGGGTCATCGGAAAGAATGATGAGGCGCTCTCAGCCGCTCAATCGATCGACACTGTATCCATGAACGATGAGGAAAAGCGTGCCGTTGCTTGGATTCGCGGACTCACACTTTATTCGACGGCCCACTTCCCCGGCGCCGCCGCACAATTTCGAAGCGTCGCAAGCGACCCCGAGTTCAAATATGCTGAAACCGCTTCATGTTTGCTAGCCGTAAGTCTGGCTCGTTCTCAAAAGCTTGATGAGGCGAACATTGCCTTTGACGAGTGGGTACGACTTTACCACCCGAAAGTAGAGGACGCGGCGCGGGTGCTCGATCAGATGGGAATGGCGAAAGCCGTCGACAAATCCGGGAAGATCTGAGAATCGTCGCGCACGCGAGGTTAGAACAGGACCTGATTTCGAAATCTCCGATCTCGCCGCCTCGACCGAGGCTGCTGATGAGACCAAATCGAGTTTTCAAAACTCGGCTAACGCTGCGGGTCGATTCCGCGCCGGTGGCAAGTGCTGGTCAGGCTGGAAAGGATCGCCGAAGTGTGACCACCGAGGTTGTTTCAAAGAACATATCGCGATTCTAAAAGCGATTCTAAAATGCCAGCACGGTGGTTTCGATCGGATCTTGATTCTGGCGATCGAACCCGCGGCCAGCTACGCATCTCGAACTGCCTTCATCGTCGCATCTTCATCAGCTCAACCAGCGCCGCCGGCGGCGCCACGCGGCAGCCGATGCAGAACTCAATGAATTCGGCCACGTCGAGCCGGCGGCTCCCTGACTCGCTCCTGGCGACCCACCATTGGCTTTGCCCAATCCGATCGGCAAGCGTGCGTTGAGTCAGATCCGCAAATCGTGCAAATTGCGTCCCGACCGCAGGTCTTCAATCTTTACGCTTGAATGTCACCGGCAGGCGGCCAATGCGCGTTTGAAAGCGGCGGCAGGATCAGCACCACATCCTCGGCACCATACAATGAACTCGGCGATATCTACCCGGCGGTTCGCGCTTTCGCAGTTGAAGACCCATGATTGGGGTTTGCCGACTCGTTTACCCAAATCCCGCTGAGTCAGCCCCGCCTCCTCGCGCAAATGTCGCAGCAAAACTGGAATTGGGCGGTAGCTGGGAAAATGCTGGGCCTTCGCCATGCCCCAACTATGCGGCAACCAATTCTTGACACGGGATGCGTGTCAGGATGGAATCAACGGTGATTCGTTGCGCCGTGTCCGCAATCACGTTGCCAAAAGCGGGAGAACATGACAATCGGATTAGGTTCATCACGCGTTCGACTGATTTCACGACGGCTTTGGTGGTCGATGCGCAGTTTGTTAGTCGCTCTCGTTTTCGGCATTCTGTTTCTCGCCGCTGCTTTCCCGAGCGACACATCGGTCAGTCTGGAGCATTTTGAGCGACGCTTCGGTCCACCGACGGACTATTTGTCCATTGAGCAAAAATTCGTCGCGGACGGGGATTACGGCGCCGTGATCAACCTCGGTGATTTTATTAAGGAAAACCCAGACCTGCCGCAGGCGAAAGAGATTATTGCTCTACGTGATCGGGCTGAACAGGAATACAACTCGTGGTGGTCTCGGTCCATGCGACTGGCCTCGGGCTTTCTCACCGGGAACACGGACAGTTCACAAGGAATGATCGGTGACTTTGCGGCAAATTTTCTCGTTTACGGGAACGTGCGAGACCTGGCCAAGCAAAGTTACAACAAGGTCACCGGGCAGCCGGTCGACCGGTTAGTGGTCGCGCTATCCACAGTGGGATTGGTGGCCGACGTGGCAACCTATTTTCCGCCCACTATCGAAGAGGGCGCGCCCGCCGAAGCGGGTTTCAGCCTGCTTAAGGCCCTAAAACGTGCCGGCGCAATGACCACTGATTTTGCGGAAAAGGTAATCGCACTTGCGAAGGGTGCGAGAACGGCAGAGCACATGAAGGAGCTTGCAGCTTGTACAACCGATGTTGTCAAACTTTACCACCGTGTTCCCGAAGGGAGCATCGGCTACGTGATGCGGGAAGTGAACACGACCGAAGAGCTTGAAAAAGTGACCAAGATTGCAGAAACGGCTCCGAAAGAGGTCGCACTGGTATCAACGCTTGCTGACAGCGATGGGCTGAGCGAATTGAAGGCTGCGGACGCTTCCAAGGAATCTTTGACGACCTATCTGAGAGTTGGTCGCGGAACAATCGTGCGGGTCATGTCGCCGACCGTCCTCGCGATTGGCGTCGCCAAGAATTTCCTGATGTTGGTTCACGTCTTTCAGGGTGGGCTACCCGATCTTGCGCGCATTGGGATCAGTTGGACGTGTGGTTTATTGGCCGTGGTGGCCTTTATAAATTTTACCAGACATATAATTGCGATCATCCGCCCAGCGCGCGAGCCCGTGGTTCAGAAATAGAAAGGCGGGACAGCTTTGGCTGCTTTGAAAACGGGTTGTGGAACGAAAATCATGGGCGGAGTCCTAGATTGCCGCCCAAATCCATTGAGATTAGAGCTCCTATGACGGATTCTTCCGCTGGCACTATCGCACGACAAAGTTGGAGGCGACCATGCCCAATGACGTGCCTGTTGATGATCGGATGTTGATACCGGAAATTGAGGCGGCGCGGCGATTAAGCTTATCTGTGCGGACCCTATTCAGTTTGAGGATGGCCGGTGATTTACCCCACGTCCGCATCGGCTCAAGAGTGTTTTATGAACCGGCTAACCTGGGCGCCTTCATAGTCGCGCGCCGACAAAATGTGGCGAGGCGCCAGTGACCGCAACCAATGTCCATCTGCAGGGCAATCACGTCTGTGCCGAAACGCTGACAATGCCGATATGGATCTAACCGAATAGGTAAAGGGAAAACGCACCGTTGAAGATGCACGCGCCACCCGCGATCCCGCCCGGTCACTCGCCGCATTAAGCAGCCAGAGACCGGACGGGAATCACCGAGCCAGAATTTCTCGACGGTGCCGCTGCCCGCGGTTCAGCCGCTCCATCGAATCTCAATTGTCCAGTGAAGCGGCTGAATGAACGAGTGGATGACCAGTTCTGCCTGACCCCGCGCTTGCCCGGCCAATTCCGGATCGGCCGCAGCCGCGGCAACAATCTCTTCTCCGCGCCGGAAAGTCAGATCACTGAGGGCAGCATCCGCGTCATCGCCGCCCGGCACGATCAGCCACAGGCCACTGGTGGTCAGGCCGATTAGTTTCGTTTTCTGATGATCCAGTTTCACCGATTGCACGCGCGGTGGGGGCAGAACCAGCATGGCCCGCCGATCCGCTTCACTCACGGCCTGGAATTTCGCCTGGGACAGATCCACCGCCAATGTCGCCTCTCCATGCACGACCAAAACCGCTGAAATTCCTCCCGTCTTGCCCCGCAATTCCGTTACCACGGCATCGGCCACGTCAACGCGCAGCGTTGTCAGCGAAGAGAGCGTATGGATTCGGTCCAGAATCGGCCCCACGTCGCTGGTGCGCGTGGATGGCGGTCGATCCGTCGTCATTTCCCCGCGCATGAACCATCCCAGAATCCCCGCGCCCAATACCAGCCCCAACGTCACGAGTATTTTTAGAATTGTCCTCATGAACCTCCCTTGCGCCGGCATCGCGGATTGTCTGATCCCGATCCCAGCAACCCACGAATGCCAGCAACAGATACAACACGATCAAAACAATGACGGCAAAACGCATGTTCACTCCAATGCAAAGCTCCCGGAGCAAGATCGAATACCGCATCCGCTCCGGGAGCCAAAACCACAGCTTTCAATTCAGCCCGGCCAACTCCAGCGCCGAGCGGTACGCCCCTTGCTTGAAATCATTGCTGGACCCAAACCAGATCGAATCGAGCCGGCTTTCCCTTCGTGCCAGGTCGCTGGTGCCCCGGAATCGGCGCTGATGATCGGCAAACTCCGTCGCCGCGTTCAGCGCCGCCCAGAGGGTTCCCCGCATCCCCGGCAACGTGTTCTGGTCGTCGGCGAAGTTGGCATGGAGCTGGTCCATCGCCCGCAGGCGGTTGGCACGCTCCCGATCCGAGGCATCGTTGGCGACGGGCGCCAGTAGGGAATCGAAATACCTTTGCAAACGCCCATTGGCCATCTCCACCGATCTCAGCACCTCGATCTCCTGGCCAAAAGTCTTCAGCCGCTTCTTAACTAGGCCCAGAGTCTGCTGGGCATCCTCGACGCGACCTTGCAAATCACCGCGGTGCCGGATGGTGATTCCCTCTCCCTTGCCGCCGGCCAAAGCCAGGTTCAGGGTGTTCTGACAGACCACCCGGACGCTAGTGAGGATCGCCCGCAGGCAGGAAGAACCGTCGAAGGTGTTGTAGATCAGAAGATAAGGCTGGATGGAATCGCCCCGGCCGGCTTTGAGCTGATCCGGCAACTTCAGAAGCATCCAGACGCGCTTGCCGCCGCGCAGTGCTCCGGCGGTCTCGTACCTGGCCAAACCCTGGCCCACGACCGCATCGGCAAACTGAAAGGCCTCGGCATTCTGAAACGGACGGTATTTCTTGGTGACAACACCCAGGATCGCTTTGGTGTCGCAGCGGACGTTGGCTACTGAATCCTTGGCCAGCACAGTTCCCCAGCCATCCGGGGCGCTGGCGGAAATAGGCCACTGGTCCACCCGCCAGTCCAGGCCGGATAATTCAATGGCCTGCTGACTGGTGACGGCCTCCTGAACATTGCGGCCCAGACCGTGCCAGGGTGGCGTGCCGGCAACGAAGACAGCCGCGGAGCCGGTAGTGGTATCAATCTCATGTGGCATAGAAATCTCCTTGTGGATTTTGAAAAGACGAAAAAGCCGCTGGAACGCCCAGCGGCATGGACAAACATCTGCCTGTGAACGTGAGCGGACG
>JBEKHH010000052.1:0-30456 GCA_050012375.1 Tepidisphaeraceae bacterium | reverse complement strand
ACCATATCAGCGCCCTGTTCGATATCGAGCAAGGCTTCATGAATGGCCTCCTTGACTCCGCGCGCCGGGTCCATCTGATAGGACCGGCGATCGCCAAACTGCGGGGCGGAATCGGCCGCGTCTCGAAAAGGCCCGTAAAACGCGCTGGCGTACTTGACGGAGTAGGACAAGATGGCGACATCCGTGAATCCGGCCAGATCGAGGCCGCGACGAATCGCACCGACCGCGCCGTCCATCATGCCGCTGGGGGCAACGATTGCGGCACCGGCCCGCGCGTGGTTGACGGCCTGTTCCACCAGACGACTGACCGTTGCGTCGTTCACGACGGTCGATCGGTCATCGGAGAGAATTCCGCAGTGGCCGTGGCTCGTGTATTCGCAAAAGCACAGGTCGGTGATGCCGATCATCTGGATCTTTCTAGCGCTCATCTCGCGCAATAGTCGGCAGACGACGTTGTCGGAGTCCAGGGCGACCGAACCGGCCGGGTCTTTGCGGGCGCGGTCGATGACCCCAAAGGCGAGATAGGCGGCAAACCCCGCGGCCGCGCGCTGCTGCAACCAATCCGCCGCGACATCCACCGACATCTGATGGACCCCCGGCATGGAGGGGATTTCGCGCCGGACGCCATTGCCGTCGCGAACGAAGACGGGCACGATCAGATCCCGGCGGTGCAGGCGAACGCCAGCGAGGCTGCCCCGGAGTGGAGCCAACATCCGGACCCGCCGCGGCCTGCGAGGCAAATCAAGTTCGTTATCCATCTCCTTCGATTTTAGTGTAAATGAGCCGCTAGTTGCCAGTTGCCTGAATAGAATTGGACCGCAGAGACGCGGTCTAATTTTCTTTCCGGCAACTGGCAACTGATTTATCGGCGATTACAATCGCAATCCATGCGAATTCGGCTGGTTGTGTGCGCGGTCTTTTGCCTTTTGCGGGCCGAGGGGGCGAAGGGAATCGAGGATCGCACCTGGGAATTTCGGGATGGCAATTGGATGGAGATAGCGTCCCCAGCCCCCACCACGGCCCCGGTCGTGGCTGAACCGCAGCTCGATCAAGCCGAACAACTGCTTACTCAGCACGACTATCAAACGGCCAAAAAAATCCTGGTCAAATGGGTGAAAATTCACACCAGGATTAATACGCCGCAAAGGGACCGCGCGGTTTTCCTGCTCGCCGACGTGTTCTTTCAGGCGGATGACCGGATCAAATCGTTTTTCTACTGCGACGAGCTGATGGATGAGTATCCGGAAAGCAAGTTGTTTCGGGCGGCGTTGCAGAAGCAGTTCGACATCGCCGACGCATACTTGAGCGGATACAAGGACCGTTTTCTGTTCATGCGGATTCTGGATGAGGGATCGGAAGCGGTCCAGATGATGTGGCGCATTCAACAGCGGTCGCCGGGATCGCCGCTGGCCGAAAAGGCGATGTTGCGCACCGCGGATTATTATTTCAGCGATCGGGACTACGATTTGGCGGAGGACACTTACAACGCATATTGGCGCAATTATCCCGGCAGCGAGGAGGTCCCGCGCGTGAAGCTCCGCGCGGCGTTCGCCTCTTTGGCGCAGTTTCGAGGCGTGAAATTCGACGCGACCAACATCATCGACGCGAGGGTGCAACTCATGGAGATTCAGCGGAGATACCCCGATCTGGCAGCCGAGGAGAACGTGCAAACCGTGCTGGATCAGATCGACAGCGCCTTCTGCAAGAAGCTTTTGGACCAGGGCGAGTTTTACGAGCGAACGCAGGAGACGCGCGGCGCGGTTTATGAATATCGGTTTTTGGCGCAGACCTATCCGAGTTCGCCTGAGGCGGCCGAGGCGCGGCGGCATCTTGCCCACATGCCGGCGCTGGCGCTGGCCGATGCTCCGCCCCCGCCGGCGAGCGGTTATGCTCCTGCGACGGAACCCAGCGCCGATGCGCAAGGGAGATGAGCCCCGGCGAAAAAGTTAAATGCAACCCAGACGTAATCGGGACCTACGGCCGCCGAGACGCTGAGACGGACGCAGAGATGAATCATTCAAAGAAATTCTCCTCCGGACTCTGCGTGCTCCGCGTCTCTGCGGTTCAATGGATTTTGACGCTGGCGCTGACAGGCTGCGGCTCCCAATCGAGCGGCGGCGACGGCGGTTGGCATTGGGGATCGGTCCACAGGCAGGACATTCACAGCGTGGCGCTGCCGGTCTTCACGACGCGGGACTACCATCTTGGCGTGGAGTATCAATTGTCCGATGCGCTGGCAAAAAAAATTGAGGAATTCACGCCCTACAAGGTTGAGCCGCGCGAACGGGCCGACACCGTGCTGGAGGGGGAGATCGTAGGAATTACGCCGACCACCCTGACGCTCGATCCTTTCACCGCGACGCCGCAGGAACAGCAGTACACGATCATTGTCAATTTCACCTGGAAAGACCTGCGGACTGGAAAGGTGCTCGTGTCGCGGCAGGCGTTTGAACAGGCCTCGACCTATTTTCCATATCTGGGCGAAGGGCAATACGTCGCGTCGCAGAGTGCCGTAGAGCGGCTTGCTCTGGGAATCGTCAACGAAATGGAAGGTCCATGGTAACATTTTTCACCCGCTGGAGTCAGTTTTTAGCGTTTGCGAGGCCTGTATCGGGATTAACGCTGGAAAATCGGCTGCACCAGGCCTTATGATGGCAGGGAAGCCGATATTGAATCTAAGCGAGGCGCAACGTCGCCGATGCTGGTTGCGTCCGGCCAAAGAATTGCGGCAAGGTGAATGATATGTCAGAACCCAAACCCCCAGAGCGACCCTTCCGCAAGAACGGCCGGACCCCGCCTAACGGCGGCGGAATGCGCGTCGGTCGGGGCCTGTTCGGGTGGGTGCTGTTCATCAGCTTGGCCATCATGCTGGTGATGCTCCTCAAGAGCACCAACCAGCCCTACCAGAAAGTCGCCTGGACGGATTTCGAGAGCCTTCTGCACGACAATCGGGTCAAGGAATTCACGATCGACGGGGATGAGGTCAAAGGGGAGGTCAAGGACAACGTTCAGATTCCTGGAGCGCCGGCCGGTTCCAAGCTGTTCGACACGGAATATCCCGCCGGGACATTTTCCAATGGGGCATATCTCGCCGTGCTGAGCAAGGAGCGCGGCGACGCCAAGGGTGAGGCGGAGAACAGCTCCAATATCCTGATGAACATCCTGGTGCCGCTGGTGCCATGGCTGCTGATCTTCGGGTTCATCTGGTTCTTCGTTTTCCGGCAGCTTCGCAACAGCGCCGGCGCCGGCGGCATGCTGGGCAGCTTCGGAAAAAGCAAACACAAAATCACCGCCAAGGATCACACGAACATCACCTTCGACGACGTTGCCGGCGTGGAAGAAGCGAAGGAAGAAGTGATGGAGATCGTGGAATTCCTGAAGAACCCGAAGAAATTTCAGCGCCTCGGCGGCCGGATTCCGCGCGGCGTGCTGCTCGTTGGCGAGCCTGGGACCGGCAAGACGCTGCTCGCCAAGGCGATCGCTGGCGAGGCGGACTGCCCCTTCTTCAGCATCAGCGGGTCCGATTTCGTGGAGATGTTCGTGGGCGTCGGGGCAAGCCGGGTCCGCGATCTCTTCAAGCAGGCCAAGGACAACAGCCCCTGCATCATCTTCCTGGACGAAATTGACGCGGTGGGGCGCCGGCGCGGCAGCGGATTTTCCAGCGGCGGCCACGACGAGCGCGAGCAAACGCTCAATGCCATTCTCGTGGAGATGGACGGATTCGACACCAACGACCAGGTGATCGTCTGCGCCGCGACGAACCGTGTGGACGTGCTCGACCCCGCCTTGACCCGGCCGGGAAGATTCGACCGTCAGATTTACGTGCCGCTGCCCGATGTCAAAGGGCGGCTGGAAATCCTCAAAGTCCACAGCCGGAAAGTGAAGCTCGGGCCGAACGTGGATTTGCACAGATTGGCGCGGGCCACTCCTGGATTCAGCGGCGCGGACCTGGCGGCGATCATCAACGAATCCGCGCTGGGCGCGACGCTGGCGGGCAAGGAATTCATCGAGATGGATGACCTGGAAGAAGCTCGCGACAAGGTCCGGTGGGGCCGAGCGCGCAAGAGCCGGGCCATCGACGAGAAGGAAAAGATCGCCACCGCCTATCACGAGGCCGGTCACGCGGTGGTGCAGTACCTGGAGAAGGACGCCGATCCAATTCACAAGGTGACGATCATCCCCCGCGGAAACTTCGGCGGCGCGACCATGGCGCTGCCGGAGAAGGACCGCATGTCCCAGTCCAAGAAATGGTGCTATGCGTTCATGAGGGTCTGCTTTGGCGGGCGCATCGCCGAGGAAATGTTCACCGGGGACGTGAACACCGGCGCGGCCGGCGATATTCGCCAGGCCACCGCGCTGGCCCGAAAAATGATCCGCGATTGGGGAATGAGCGACCGCCTGGGATTCGTCTTCTACGGCGATGACGATTCGAAGATGAATTTCTTCGAAATGGGCGGCGGCCGAGATTATTCCGACGCCACCGCCAAGGCCATCGATGAGGAAACCAAACTCCTGATCGACCGGCTGTACGAGGAAACCCGCAAGATTCTTGAGGTCAACAAGGATCGCGTGGAAGCCATGGCCAAGGCGCTGATGCGTTACGAGACGCTTGACGCATCGGAGGTGGATCGGGTCATGAAGGGCGAGACGCTGACCAAGCCGACGGTCGGTGATTTGCTGGAAAAGGAACAAAACCGCCGCGGCGTGGTGATTCAGCCTTCGCCCGATTCCAAGGGCCCGGACCTCTCGCTCGGCGGCGGACCGCTGCCGGCGCCGGGGTGACACCGGCCGTTCTTCACAGCCATTTCACGCCAGCCGCTCCAGCACCGCCAGAGATTGCATGCGCACAACCTGCCGCCAGTGCTGCGTGTCGCGGCGGACCTGGTTGTAGAGAATTGTGACGCCCTCGTAGGTTCCGATGTCGTGCAACACGACGATCCCATGAATCGCAACCCAGGATGACCAGACCAGGAAATCCTGGGAGGAAGCCTCAAACGAATGGTCGCCGTCGATGAACAGGAGGCGAATCGGCTCGCGCCAATTGGCGCCGATTTCGGCCGAGGAACCCACGTGCACGTCGATGAGATCGCCGGCGACGGCGATGTTGCGTTTGAACGCCTCCAGGGTGCTGCCGCTGGCGGCGATGTCCTTGTCCGGATGGGTCCCGTGCGGCTGATGCTCCGGCGAGCCATGAAAATGATCGACCGCCGCGAGCCGTGCGCCGGCTCCCGCCTTCATTCCCCTGGCCAGATAACAAGCCTACTTGCCTTTGAAACTGCCGATCTCGACGGCGTATCCATTTCCCGGCCAATGACGGGCCAGCCAATAGAGCGCAAACCCTTCGAGGGGATGCAGAAAACCCTCGATTTTCTCCAAATCCAGGAGGTTCTGAAAGAATCCGAGCGCGGCGGGGAGCGCGAGGCGTAAGTGTTCGTCCACCCGCCGGATCATGCGCCGTCGAGCCTCCTCTTCGTATTGCCAGGTTGCCTGAGCCATGGTGCCGTCGACTTCCTCCTCCGTGTGGAAGAGCACGTCGATTTTGCCGCCGCGCATGGTGGCGCGGTCGAGGAAGAAGTCGAAATGGCTGCCGGGGCGCACCGTATATTTCAGCATTGGCGCCTAGAGTTTGACCATTTTGCCGGCGGCCAAAACCTGCTTTCGAAAGATGCAATCCTCTCCGGCCCCGCGGCCGCGGAAAGCTTTATCAACCGGGAATCCGCCGATTTGCCGGGCGATCTCCGTCCGGACGATGAGGTCTCCCGGAACGACGTCTTCCATGGCCTGCTTTTGCAACGGCTCGATGGGCCGGTGGGCGTTGATGAATTCGATTTCGCAGCAGATGGCGACGAGGGTGGAATCTGCGTCCAGATGCCGCTGCGCCGCCTCGAAAAATCCCGGGGCATATCGGTCGTCGGCGTCGAGAAATGAAATGTATTTCCCGCGGGCCATCCGCGGCCCCGCGTTGCGCGCCGCGGCCGCTCACTGATTTGTCTGCGAGACGAGCACCACCTGGTGGGGATAATCACCCATCAGCATCTTTGCGCGCTAAAATGAATCGTCGGTCGAGCCGTCATCGACGATGATCACCTCGCAGTGAATTTTCTGCGCCCAGACGCTCAGGACGCATTCCCGCAGGTACTCGCCACTGTTGTAACACGGAATGACGACGGAAAAGATGGGGTCGCTCACCAGGATATTTCTCCACCGGCGTCGCTTTCTAAAATGGCCGCGCCAACGCCAATTCCCACGCTATTGCACTTGCAATTCCACTATGGCTTCACGCAGCTGGCCATTGCGGAGAATGGCGATGTCGGTTCGTCCGCGACGATTGGCGATGGCGGCGGCGAAAGCGGGACCGTCGCCGACCGATTGGCCGCCCAGGCTAAGGAGCAGATCGTCCTGCTGCAATCCGGCGCGTTCGGCCGCGGAGCCGGGGATAACCTGTTGGACTCTCAGGGCGGGGGTTGCGCCGAGTGCGGGATAACGCTGGCGGTCGGGATCGTCGGGGCTAACCCGATTCACGAAAACGCCCAGAATGGCGCGGCGAACGAAGCCGTGGTCCATCAATTCCGCGACCACGGGCGAACAAGCGCTGGCGGACAGGAAGCGGCCCCCCTTGGTAAAGCCGGCGATGGTCCCGTCAATATTCACCAGTGCCGAAACGTCCGGCTCCCAGCCCTCCCAAACGGCCAGCCGATTGGCAGCCGGGTTCAGCGACATCACCAGCAGCAGCGCTCCGGGCCCGATTTTGCCGCTGGAGATGACCGCGGGCCTGGTTTTGACGCCATGGAGTTTCAGCAGGGTCAGATCAGTCTGGCGGTCCGAGGCGATGAAAGTGGCCGTGGAATATCGCCCGTCGCCAATGGCGACCGGAATGGGAAACGCGCACGCGGCCTCGTCCACATAGCGCGGGATCAGCAGGTGGTTGTCGTCATCCAGAACGATACCGATGCTATTGGGCGAAAAACGGTCCAGCTTCAATACGATCACCCGTTGGCCCACCGTCGGCTGGGAACTGGACGGAGCAGTCGTCGGCCGAATTTCGGCCGTGGCGAAGGAAGTTCCGGGTGCGCGGCGTTGCAGCTCGGCCAGCCTGGCGAGCGATTGCGGGTCCAAGCGATCCGCCCATTTCGAAAGCGGATCGTCCGGGACGGGTGAGATGCTGGTCGGCAAAGGCATCTGAACACGGACGATGCTGGATGAAACCTGCTTGAATAGTTCCTGGGTTTCGCGATTCAGTTCATTGAGCAACGGGCGTGTGGTGGGAGTGCTCGGGATTTGGGCCTTTACTAGCGCGGGGAGGAGAGTTAGGAGGGCAACAAACACCCCCACGGCGGCACCGTGGGCTTTGCTAGACGGATTGAATGCAATTTCGGACATTCGTTAAAATGCCGACATTCGGTCAGAACTTGTCCATCGCCGGCACGATAGCGGAATCGCCGCCATCCGGGGCCGCTCGGGCCGCTCGGAAGTCATGGACGAACCGATTTGCCTCATCGAGGGAATCAAATTGAAGATTGACAAGCTTTCCAGCGCCGTCATCCACCTGCACCAAAACCTTCCCCCCGGTCGGCATTTGAGGACCCGTCGAGGAGGCCACGCGAATCGGTGGGTTTGAACTGACGCTGGCAGTGTTCGGAGACACGATGTAGCGTTCCCGCCCCAGCCAGCCGACCGTAAACCCGAAGAGAACCAACGCCGCGACGGTCGTGACGATCCTGCTGATGTAATGAAAGCGATCCAGAAAGTCCTCGCGCCGGGCAGCCCGCATGACCCGCGCCTCAACGCGCGCGACCGCATGATCGCCTGGATCGAGGCTCGACCAAACCATCCCCCTGACGGCGTGATTGGCGCGGAGGCTGTCCAACTCGGACATCAACTCGCGCTCAATGGCCAGCCGTCGCCATAGCCCCTCGCACTCGGCGACCGGCAATTCACCATCAAGATAGGCGTTAATCAGCTCGAAATCGTTTTCATTTACCGCCATGTGACTCCCTGCTTTTTGCGCAAAAGCTATGCTCCTTCATACTTGCTCGGCATAAGCCCGAAGCAATTCAGCCAATTGGCGACGACCGCGATGAATCCAGGTCTTGACCTGCGGAATGCTGGCCTCAAGTGATTCTGCGATCTGGGCATACGACATCTTTTCATATTCACAAAGCACAATGGCCGCTCGAAAATTGTCAGGCAATCGGTCGATGGCACGTCGGACTTGCAGAACCGTCTCGCTTTCGATCATGTGCTGGCCAGGCGAGGGCGAACGGCCATGGTCGCTTGCCTCATCAGGCAAAACAGACATGTGAGGCTGGCGAAGGATACGCAGGGCCTCATTGACCACCGTTCGCCGCATCAGCCCGCCGGGCTCGCGCCAATCATATCGGTCGCGGTGCTGGTACAGGTTCATAAACGCCTGTTGCACCACATCTTCCGGAGAAGCGCGGTTGCCCACGATGGCCCTGGCTATTGCCAGGAGCCGTCGCGAATGTTGCCGCACGGCACGCTCAAAAAGCTCGTTCGTGCTCTCGGCGGCCTCAGGCAGCCGTCCATTCTCATCCAGTGACACGCGCTAACTCCAGCAAAGTTACACCCTATGCAGGCCTATACTTGTATCTTATCGCCAGTGGTTGGCTTTGTCTTTTAACTTCGCATTCTGAAGGGAGCTGAACAGGATGAACGCAAAAATGCCTCGCCGCAAGCTCGGAAAGTCGGGTTTGACCGTTTCAGCAATGGGTTTGGGGTGTATGGGAATGTCCGAATTTTATGGGACCCGCAACGATGAGGAGTCCATCCGCGTCATTCATCGCAGCATAGACTTTGGAATCGATTTTCTCGACACCGCGGACATGTATGGCATCGGCGCCAATGAAGAACTTGTCGGCCAGGCCATCCGCGACCGCCGGAGCAAGGTTATTCTGGCCACAAAATTCGGCAACGTTCGCGGGGCCGACGGCAGCTTCAAGGGGGTCAACGGAAAGCCGGATGACGTCCGATCGGCATGCGAGGCAAGCCTCAAGCGCCTCGGCGTGGAGGTGATCGATCTATATTACCAGCACCGTGTCGATCCGCAGACGCCAATTGAGGAAACGATCGGCGCCATGGCCGATCTGGTCCGCGCGGGAAAGGTGCGATACCTCGGCATGTCGGAGGCGGCGGCGGAAACTCTACGCCGCGCGATGAAAGTGCATCCCATTGCGGCGCTGCAAACGGAGTATTCCCTCTGGACCCGGGAAGTGGAAGCCGAAATCCTGCCGACCTGCCGGGAGCTGGGCATCGGGTTCGTCGCGTACAGCCCGCTGGGGCGTGGCTTTCTCACCGGACAATTCAAGAAGGCGGACGATCTTCCAACCGGCGACCGCCGCCGCGATTTCCCACGCTTCCAGGGGGAGAACCTGCGGCAAAATCTGGAACTGGTGAAAAAGATCGAACAAATGGCCGTCGCCAAAGGGTGCAAGCCATCGCAGTTGGCGCTGGCGTGGGTTCTTTCTCGCGGCAAGGATGTTGTTCCGATCCCCGGAACCAAGCGCCTGAAATACCTGGAGGAAAACGCCGCCGCGATCAGCGTGAAATTGTCCGCGAAGGAATTGGCCGAGATCGATCAAGCACTGAGCGCTCACGATGTGGTAGGGATGAGATATCCCGAAGCGGCGATGGGCGCGGTGAATCGGTGAGAGATGTTCCTGAGCGTTCTCTTGGGCGGATGGGATGAACCCGCTGCTGACTCAAAAGCCGCGCGGAGCGAAACGGCGGACGGCACTTTACAGAAGCTTACAAAACTTTACACTTTTTCGAATTGTATTAGTAGATGCTAACTTATCATCGATCTAGCAAGATTATTTCCATAAATGGCTTATGGCGTTTCCCGAGTTCGTACGCGGGATGAATCGCCAAGACAGTGTTCAACCGGGCTCAACTGGTTTTTTGCGGGAATTCGGCCGAGGGTGAATGTCACGCCTGTCCCGGTTTAAATCCCTGGCAAAACGCTCACGTCGCGGTTTCCGGTTCGTCCCGGTTTCCGGTTCACGTCCCGGTTTCCGGCTCTATTGCGTGACATTTAGCCGTTCATTCAAGGACGGCGAAAACAATAGGAAGGAAAGTGGAAACTTCAGCACTGATGACCTGTGTGCGATACACCAACCGCATCTTTTGTTTTGACGGACGGCCGGCACGCTGACGCGGCATGAACAAATCATAGCGCCCTGGTCCGGATGAATGGCGTCTGATCATCGACGGCCAGCGCTCCAGCGGGCTAACCGTGGCGGCCTGGCGAGACCTTGACCATCAATCAGCAGAGGAGGCGTCCTTCAACGCCAATCGCTGAAGATTCGAGGTAGGTACAATCACCTACGGCGAAATAGGACCCGCCGCCGATTCGCGCCGGCGCCTGTCCTGTTCAACAATGATGGTTGGCCGGTCGTTTCGAGAGGGCGATTCCTCTGCCGCGCAAAGCAGGCCACTTGCATATCGCTTACCGAAGGAGTCTTTTATGCCCAGACTCGCGTTTATACCGGGGCGGCTTCGGGGAATTCCTCACAGCTTGTTGGTCATGCGAATTCTGGCGGCGCTGTTCATGGGGGCATTTGCCATTGTCTGGATCGGGTGCGATCAGGGGTCCGGCCCGCAGCAATCGGCGGCGCCGGGGGCGTCGGTGGTTAAATTCAACCGCATCTCCGTCCACGATGACCAGATGAACAACATGGAGGCGTTCAGCGTCCTCGTGCCCGAAGGCTGGAACGAACAAGCGGGAGTCATCTGGGAACCCACCCTGATGGAGCTGGCTTATCTGCAGCTGAAAGTAACCGATCCGCAGAGCGGCGCGGAGCTTCAGTTCCTGCCGCCGCAGAAGTACGTCTACATGCCCAATCCGGTGATGCCGCTGCAGGAAGGGGCCAACTACATGGGCAGCGTCGTCGGTGCGCCGATCACCGATCTGGATCAATACGTGCGGACGGCGTATGCGCCTCAGGTCTTGCCGGAATTGCAGGGTGCGTCGGTTACGTCGCGGCAAGAGCTTTCAAATTTCGCGGCGGCGGTGCAGCAGGCGTATGGAGATCCATCGCAGGTCAAATCGGAGAAAATTCGTTACGAATGCACGCGGAACGGTCAGCCGTGGGAAGAAGATGTGTATCTGACGCTCGTCTACACACCGACTGAGTCGGTGACGCTTTGGGAGGTTTACTCGGCGGCAGTGTTTCGCGCCCCCAAGGGCCAGTTGGATACGATGACACCGCTGCTGACTTCGGTTTCGCAGTCCACACGGCTGAATCCCGACTGGTTTGGCGGATTGATGTACGTGCGCGACCTGTTCGTGAAGCGGAACATGGATGCAATTCACGACGCCGGCGCGATCAGTCAGACAATTTCGCAAAACAGCGACGCAATCCGTCAGGAGTACAGCGACTCGTACAAGAAGGCGCAGGATACCAACGACAAGATCAACCAGGATTTCAGCGAAACGATCCGTGGCGTCAACACTTACTCGAACCCCTACGAAGATCGCCCCGTCGAACTGCCCGGCGGTTACAACGATGCGTGGGTGAACGCCAACGGCCAATACATTCTCTCGAACCAGTCGGGATACGACCCGAACGTGGGGGGAACGAGCGAATGGAAACGAATGGATCAGCGTGGAGAGAACCGGCAGTAAGTGCCGAGTTCTAAACCGCCGTTCGTCCCGGTTTCCGGTGCGTCCCGGTTTCCGGTTGCCAGGCAATCGACGAATATGGCTGCCGTCATGATGATTGGAACCGTCTTGACGGGCAAGAAATGATCTCACAATGCTTCAGGGACGGCTGGATTTTCCGTTGCGAATTTCTTCCGGCGCTCGGCCAGTTCATCTTGGATGCGCAGGTTGAGTTCCTTACTGATCGGGTACATCATCAGGCAGACAAGGCCCAGAACGAACGGGATGGCGGAGTAGATAGTCGCGCTCAGGCGGATGCCGAGCAGCGCCTGCGCCGATTGCGCGACGTTGGGCACATAGCCGTAGGCGGCGAGCAACCAGCCGTTAAGCGCGCCACCAAGACCAACGCCGGCCTTCAGCGCAAAGACGATACCCGCGAAAATTAAGCCCGTGGCGCGGCGCGAATTTGTCCATTCTGAATAATCAGCAACGTCAGCCATCATCACCCACAGCAACGGGATCGTAAACCCCCAACCAACGCCCCAGAGCAGGCTCAAGACGAACAGCAGAGTAACAGCGCCGGGCGGCACGACGAAGACAAGGGCCGTGATGATGGTCGAGAAACCCATGCCACCAATAAAGACGGCCTTCTTGCTGAAACGATCGGCGAGCGGCTTGGAGGCCAGAATACCGATGATCTGTATCAGGTTGCCCGTCACGAGGAAGAAGGCGAATCCGACCGAGGCAGCGTTGGAACCATCAGGCTTCACAATCAGGCCGAGGGCATTGAGGACGGATTTCCAACCCGTTACCTGGCCCGCACCGAGTGAGGCGAGGCCAACCTTGTCGAGAAACCCGCGTATTGCACCCTTATCAAGGTAGTAGGCGAAGTAGTAGTTCATGGCACCGCCGCGCAAGAAAAGCGTGGTGAACGCGAACAGCGTGAGGATGAACATCACAATCCACGGCCGGCACATGAAGAGGTCCTTGACGTCATCGCTAAAGCGGGACTTCTGCTTTGGATCCGGTTGCATACGTTCGCGGGTGCTGAGGAAGGAGAGCAGATAGAGCACGACCATGGACGCCCCGAAAATTCCCATGGTGATAGACCATCCCTTGGCGGAATCGCCCTGGCCGAATTTGTCGACAAGGGGCAGCGCCAAGGCCTGGATTAGAAGCTGGCCAATTACGATGGCGGCGAAAAAACGGTAGGTCGCAATGCTCGAGCGCTCGCTGGCGTCGGGCGTCATGACCCCCATGAGCGCCGAATACGGGGTGTTGTTGGCCGAATAAAGCGCCATCGCCAGGACGTAGGTGATGTAGGCATAGATTAATTTACCGGTTGGCCCGAAGTGGGGCGTGGTGTAGGTGAGCCAGAAAACCAGGCCGAAGGGCACCGCGGTAAAGAGAACCCAGGGACGAAACTTGCCCCATCGCGTCTCGGTGCGGTCCGAGAGCGCGCCGACAAGCGGATCGAAAAGAGCATCCGCCCAGCGGACGAGAATGAACATCCAACCGACCGCCACTGGTGACAGGCCCACCGTATCCGTATAAAAACGGCTCTGGTAGATGAGCATGGACATGAAGAAAAAGTTGGTCGCAATGTCACCAAGGCTGTAGCCGGCCTTTTCCCTGAATGAAAGTTTTTGATGAACGTGCTCGGTCTGTGTCATAGCTTTATATGTTGGCTGAACGTTTACTTGCCCACCGCCAAAATCACGATCTGCCAATCGCAGTTTCGTAGGGAATAGCCAAATAACTCGGGACAGCTCTGAAATAACTCGGGACAGCTCTGAATTTCCAAGGACTGATGGTAGACGAATCCTCCTGGCGCGATTCGAGCAACCCGCAGCATGCCGAGAATATTAACAAATACAAGGATCGGCGAGAATGAAACCGGGGATAACGAAACCGGGGATAACGAAACCGGGGATAACGAAACCGGGGATAACGAAACCGGATAACGAAACCGGGACGTGAGCACTTCCATGGTTCAAGTGCCACCGTTCTTCGTGCCAATCGGCCGCCAGGGGTCGCGGAAACAACTTTTCAAACCCAGCTTGGCCGCCATCTTCTGTTGCCAGGCGGCGTCGCCCAGCGGGCGGCTCCGATTGATGCTCACTTGCATTGCCGCCTCTTCCGCCGCCGTCTGCGGCTCGTTCACCAGATCAAGCCAGCGCCGCGGGAAGTCTATGGGCCAATCATGCAAGATAGCCTTTTGCTGGGCCGAGCCCTGGCGCCGAACCCACAGGCTCGACCAACGCCAATTCTCGGCACGCCGCACCAACTTGGCCCGTAGCGGGTTGCGCTCGATGTAGCGGCCAGCCGTCAGCAGATACTCATCTCGCTGCACGACGAACGATTTGAACCGGCCCTGATAGAGCGGCCCGTAACCCACCGTATGATGGGAGGTGCGGTAACGCGCTGCGTGCGTCATGGTGAGCCAGAACATGAACGCCGACAATTGGCCGTCCTCGGTTGGCCACAGCAGCAGATGCCAGTGGTTGCCCATCAGGCACCATGCCAATACTCGTATGCTGGGAAAGCGGTCGTGAGCTTGGTAGAGCAATCGTTCGAAGGCCAGGAAATCCTTGTCGGTGCGGAAAATGCGGTATCGCAGGGCGGCGCGGTTGAGCACGTGATAGACCTCGCCGCCGAGAGATTGGCGAGCCGAACGGGGCACGGTCTGAGTATAACAATGGCGACGGTTTTCGCAAAGCGCTCACGTCCCGGTTTCCGGTGAAAAGCGCTCACGTCCCGGTTTATGGTAAAGCGCTCACGTCCCGGTTTCAGTGAGAACAGCCCGACAAAATATTCACTGCCCGGCGCTATTGCTGCTGCTGCTCTTCCTGCTGGTCGGGCGATCCGCGCAAGGCGGCGGCGCCGCTTGGATAGGCGGGAATCTCCAGGGACTGCATGCGGTCGGCGGCCAGTTCCTGCGGAATGTACGGCAACTCTTCGGATTTGATCGCCACTTCAATGGCTTCGGCGGCGCTGCCGCGGTACACGCCGCGGTTGGGGGGCACATCGCGGAAATCCCGGCCAACGGCGACCTTCACAAAATTCCCGCCGACGACGCAACGATTGGCCGGATCGAATCCCACCCAACCGGCCGAGGGAAATAACAATTCACACCAGGCGTGGGTTTCAGTGTACCCGCGGTATTTTTCCGCGTCGGGATGAATGAAGCCGCTGACGTATCGGGCCGGAATCTTCAGCGCCCGCCCCAGGGCGATCATGAGATGGGTGAAATCCTGGCAGACTCCGAAACCCGTGGCCAGCATGTCGGTGATCGGACTGGCGGCAGTGGTCATGCCTTTCTTGTAAGTGAATTTATCGTCGATGAGATAGAGGATGCGAAGCCCCAGTTCGCCGGCGCTGACGCCCTCCCTGGGCGCAAGCATATTGGCCAGATCGTGGAGTTGCGGACAATCGACGATCGGGCCGCCGAACTGGAGAAAATCGTACACGCCGTAATCGTACGCTTCGGTTGGAATGGGCCAGACGTCGCGAAAGCGTTCGGGCTCCTTGCGCGGGCGATCGGTCTCGACGACGCTCTTGGCGATGATGGAAATCTGCTTATGAAACGCGTTGACGCTGAAGGTGTGAACGGTGTTGCCGAGCCAATCGAAATAGCTGCTGACGGTGGTCGGCGGACCAATCGCCAGATCGAAGGAAAGCCGGTGCTGATCCTGCTCCTGCCGTGGGACCATTCGCAGCTCCATGGCCAATTCGCTGATGAAATCGGAGTACAGGACGTCGGTTTTATGGGTGATTTTCAAAAGCATAGTTGGGCTTTGCGTCAGTGTAGAAAATAGGAACGTTGGACCGCGACGGCGGCGTCGTGGATGGTGGCTTCGATGCGACGGAGATAGTTGGAAACGCCCTCGGCGAGGATTTCGGAAAGCTCGGCGTACTCGAGCTGCGCGTCCAGCCGGCCAAGGATGCGCTCGGCGGGGTCAATCGCGCTGCCGCGCGCTGCGGCGCGGATGGCGCTGATCGCAGCCAAAGCGCCGCTGGTGGTGAAGCGAATGCTGCGCGGAAAATTCCGCTCCAGGATCAGAAAGGCCGCCAGGCGCATCGGGTCCATGTCCCCCAGGTTGTTCTGGCGATAGGCTTCAATCGAGCAGCAGCTTCGCAGCAAGGCCATCCAGTGCAGGTTGCGCAGCGTGCTGTCGAAAATCTGCTCGTTGGACATCAGGAGATCATATTTGGTTTGGATGATCCGGCAGGTCACGTCCGTGCGCTCCAGATATTTGGCCAACTGGGCGAAGAGCCATCTCTGGTCGTGAGCGAGGGTCTGGTCCGTCAATCCCTGGAACAACATGGACCCGATCATGACCGAGCGAAACAGATCATCCGGCGATTCATCGAAGCGCGTCTGAGCATCATCGGCCCGAAGGGACCAGTAGAGCGTGTTGAGGTTCTCCCACATCTCGGCGGAGATATTCTCGCGGATGCCCCGGGCGTTTTCCCTGGCGCGGGTCAAACAGCTCAGGATACTGTTGGGATTGTCGGCATCGAACATGAGGTGTTGGCGAACGCGATGGGCGATGTCCGGGCCATCGGGAAGCTCGGGAAGCCGCAGGATCGTCAGAAGGCTTTGCCAATGGCGGGCCTGAAGCGCGGGGGCGAGGTCGCCGACGTCGATCAGCAGATTGGAATTGACGATCAACATGCGGGCCACGTGCTCGGCGCGCTCGACGTAGCGGGCCATCCAATACATGGCATCGGCGTCGCGGGAGAGCATGGGGCGCTCGGGCTTGAGCGTCGAAGGCGAAGTGATGCCGAACGTCGTGAACGCGGAAGCGGAAAATGGTTCGGAAGCGGCTGTCATGTTTCCTCTTCAAGGACCCAGGTGTCCTTGCTGCCGCCGCCCTGGCTGCTGTTGACCACGAGGCTCCCCTTCCGCAGCGCCACGCGGGTCAGGCCGCCGGGCATGACCAGGGCGGTCGGGCCATAGAGTATGTAGGGGCGAAGGTCGACGCGTCGGCCTTCGAAGTGGTCCTCGACGAAGCTGGGATGCTGGCTGAGTTCAACGACGGGCTGGGCGATGAAATTTCGCGGGTCGTCGATGATTTTTCTGGCAAAATCCTCGCGCTCTGAATCGGTCGCCTGGTGACCCATCAGCATTCCATAGCCGCCGGATTCATTGGTGCTTTTCACCACAAGCTGATCCAGATGCTCCAGTACGTATTTGCGGTCGGAATCGCGGGCGCAGATGTAAGTTGGGATGTTGGGGAGGATGGCCTCCTGCCCCAGATAAAACTTGATCATGTCGGGGACGAAGGGATAAATCGCCTTGTCATCGGCGACGCCCGTGCCGACGGCGTTGGCCAAAGCGAGATTTCCGACACGGTAGGCGTTCATCAGACCCGGCACGCCCAAAGCGCTGTCGGGCCGGAAACAGAGCGGATCGAGGAAATCATCATCCACCCGGCGATAGAGCACATCCACCCGCCGCAGGCCGGGGGTGGTGCGCATGTAAAGAAATCCTTTGTCGACGAGCAGGTCGCGGCCTTCGACGAGTTCGACGCCCATCTGCCGAGCCAGGAAGCTATGCTCGAAATAGGCCGAGTTGTAAATTCCCGGGGTAAGGATGGCGATGTTGGCATCATCGGCGTGATGGGGTGCGACGTATTTGAGGCACTGAAGCAGGTTGTAGGGATAGTCCTCGATGGCCCGGACGCGGTAGGCGCTGAAGAGCGACGGGAAAACGCGTTTCATGACCGCGCGGTTTTCCAGCACATAGCTGACGCCGCTGGGCGTTCGGCCGTTGTCTTCCAAAACGTAATATTTCCCATCCTTGTCGCGAATGAGATCGGTGCCGCAAATGTGAATGTAGATATCGCGCGGCACCCTGACGCCAAACATCTCCCGGCGAAACATTTTCGCGCCGTAGATCAACTCCGGCGGAATGATGCGTTCCTTGAGGATGCGCTGGTTGTGATAGATGTCCTGACAAAAGAGATTCAGGGCGGTGATCCGCTGGACGAGGCCGCGCTCGATCAGATCCCATTCATTGGCGGGAACGATGCGGGGGACGAGATCGAAGGGGAAGATCTTCTCAACCCCGCGCGTATCGCTGTAGACGGTAAAGGTAATCCCCTGATTTCGGAACAGGACATCGGTCATGCGGCGGCGTCGTTCAAAAGCCGGATGGCCGAGGGCCCGGAGGCTGCTGACGAGGGAAGCGTAATGGGGACGCGGCCGTCCTTGGGCGGCGAAAACTTCGTCGAAGAGTCCGTCAGCCTGATAATTATCGAACATCGCCGGGATCCGATCTCCCGCACCCATTCGCCGCCGCGGATGATTCTAGGTACGCAGGCTCAGCAGGCAAGGGGGATGTCGCCGGCCCCCGCCAAGGGCGGGGCTTGCAACGGGTAAACCATCCATTCACAATGCGACAATGCTATTGACCAAACATGAAGGCGCGACCTTTCAAAATCAGACCATCTACATCAGCGGGCAGGCGTTCGTGAAATGCACTTTCATCGCGTGCACGCTGGTGTTTCGGGAGACGGTGTATCACCTGGAGGGGTGCACGTTCGACCGCTGCAATTGGCACGTGGACCGGGTCCTGATGTGGGGCAGCCCGGAATCGCTTCAGGAAATAAAGGCGCTGGTGGCGCTGATCGAAACTGCTCAGCAGCAAACCGCCGCCGTGCAGGCCTCGGACGCCGCGGCAGTGCCCGGGTGAAAATCCGTGATCGCGGGATTACTTGGGCCCATCGAGCTAGAATCCGCTCGTGAAATCCAATCGCCTTATTCGCGTGTTTGCGGTCATTGCGGCCGCGCTGTGGCTGACCGCTTTCACTGCGAGGGCGACGGCGGCGCTGCAGAGCGATGAAATCCTGCTCGTCACCAACAAAAATTCGCCCGACAGCCAGAAGCTGGCGGAATTGTATTGCCAGCTTCGCGGAGTTCCCTCCGCCCAGATCGTCGCCCTCGATCTGCCGAACGAGGAGGAGATGGCCTTCAGCACGTATGAAACGGGCGTGGTCGCGCCGGTGCGGGAATTCCTGGAGGACCATCAGCTTCAAACGAAAGTAAAATGCCTGTTGACGTTCTATGGCGTGCCGTTTCGCAATCGCGCAAAGGTGAACACCTTCGACGAACAACACGAATTGGCGGAGATGCAAAGGCTGCAATGGTCCTTGACCGACCAGCTCAAGCAGACCGTCGGGCGGATTGAAACCGAGGCCGGTGGATTAGATCCGTCTTTCCAGCCGGGCGTGGGTGATTCCGTACGCGCCCTGCTGGCCCGGGCGCAAGCGGGGCTATCGGCAATCGGGCCTAAAATCCCGGGGATCGCCGACGAAACGGCGCGAAATCAGCAATTGGGACAATGGCTGAGCGGCTTGGAAACCATCGGCGGCAAGGCCGAGATCGATGCGCGAATGGGGGTGGCGGAGCGCGGCGACCCGTCGAAAACCGACGATCAGCGCCGGTATTGGATCGATCTGCACCAGCGTGTTGTGGCCGCACGCGCGCAGGTGCAGCAGCTTCAGGCGCTCCGCTGGGACAGCCAGGCGCGGGCGGGGCTCCGCGCGGTGTGCGCGGCGAATTTCGGGGTCATCGGAACATTGCGCGTGCTGGAGATGCAAATCAATTATCTGACGACGGGCACCACGCCATCGGCCACCGACAACGAGCTGACGCTGTTGTGGGAAGATAATTACCCCCGACAACGCGGGCTCAACAATCCGCTAAACCTCCAGTACAGGAACTCTGCGACGCACACGCTGATGGTGATGCGGCTGGACGGGCCGGACCCGGCCACCGTGCGGCGAATGATGCAAACCAGCGTCGAAGTCGAAAAGAGAGGACTACGGGGAATCGTGGCCATCGACGCCCGCGGCCTGACGCCCATCGATGACAAGGGAAAGCCAAGCGCCTACGGCGAATTTGACCAGACCCTTCGGGACCTGGCGCAATTGATTCGGCTCAAGACGGATTTGACGATCAGGTTGGACGATCAGGACATTGTCTTTCCGCCGCATTCGGTGAAGAACGTGGCGCTGTATTGCGGTTGGTACAGCGTGGGGCATTACATTCCCGGCTGCGATTTCAACGCCGGGGCGGTGGGATATCACATCGCCAGCTTTGAGATGGTCTCGCTGCACGAGCCCAGTTCATACTGGGTGCGGGGGCTGCTGAGCGACGGGGTGGTGGCAACGCTGGGTCCGGTGGCCGAGCCGACGCTTGACGCTTTTCCCAGGCCGGACGAATTCTTTCCCCTGCTGCTGACGGGCAAGCTGACGCTGGCGGAGGTTTATTGGAAGACGACGCCGATGACCGGTTGGATGATCAACGTCATCGGCGATCCGCTGTATTGCCCGTACAAGGCCAATCCAGCCCTGCAGGTGGAGGACCTGCCGCCGCGAGCAGCCCTGGCGTTCAGGGGGCAGGAATCTGCCACCCTAAACGGCGCCACCGATTCAAGCCATACCTCCAATTGACCGATATGGATCACGGAGCATCCTGTATGGCCGTACAAATTATTTGTCCTAACCTCCAATGCCGCAAGATATTATCCGTTCCTGACAATGTTCGGGGCAAACAGGTCAAATGCGAGCATTGCCAAACGACCTTCCGCGTGCCGGAAGTCCGCAGACCCCCTGTCCCGGCCGGACCGTCTACCAACGGTAGGTAGAGCCCGGCGCCTGGCCTGCCCCCTTTCGCATCTTGTGTTGCGCTCTACTGCAAATCCATTTCCCGCGCGTTGTTCAAGCTGATTGCCAGACTCTCGAACGGATCGCGCTGGCAAATGTCCTGCTCGATGATGTACCACTGCACCCGAGCCTCGCGGCAGGCTTGCAGAATGGCGGGCCAGTTCAGATTTCCTTCGCCCACCTCCGCCATGACCTGCGTCCGGTCCTGGGCAATGGCCATGTCCTTCAAATGGACACAGGGAATCCGGCCGGCGACTTTGCCAATCCACGCCGCGGGATCGCCGCCGCCGTGCTGAATCCAGTAGGTGTCGATTTCCATCCAGATGCTTGGGGAGAAATGGTCCAACAGAATCTGTAAAGCGGTCTTGCCTTCAAAGCGGGCCAGTTCGTGGCTGTGATTGTGATAGCCCAGCGATATGCCGGAGCCATGGAATTTGGCGGCAATCGCGTTGTAGGCGTGGGCGAAATCCGGCCAGTCGCCCGGCTGAGGATTGTTCGGGAAGAACCCGCCGACGGCCGTGTATTTGCAGCCCCATAGATGGTGCTCGTCGATCACCTTTGTTGTTTCATCGCGCAGGCGTTCCAGCGAGACGTGCGTCGCGCAGCAGATCAAGCCTTCTCCGCGCAGAATGGCGGCCAGCTCCGGGGGATCGATCTTGCCCAGCGCCGAAAGCTGGACGGCGTCGTAGCCGATTTTTTTCACGCGGGCGAGGGTCGAAGCGATATCGCGCGGGGTCTTGGTGAAATCCCGCAGCGTGTACAATTGAGCCGCGATTGTGGAGGCCATGTTTGCCTTCTTTTTGCAGGAATTGTCTCGCCTGCTAACATACAATGTCGCAACCGCAATATGAAGCTCGATGAAAGGATTACAAGCGCAAATGACCTATTGCCTGGGCATCGTCACAAAATTCGGTCTGGTGATGGCCTCGGATTCCCGCACCAATGCGGGATATGACCAGGTCAACACCTGCCGGAAAATGTACACCTTCGTCACCGAGGGCGAACGCGTTTTCGTGCTGCTGGCCAGCGGCAGCTTGTCGTGCACGCAGTCGGTGATCACGCTGCTGCGGCGGGATTTCGACAAGGGCGAAGGACTGGCCCAGGCGACGTCGCTGTATGACGCGGCCCGCATCATCGGCAACGAAGTGCGCCGCGTCGGGGAAATGGACCGGCCCGCCCTGGAACGCGACGATTACAAATTCAACGTCCATTTCCTTCTCGGAGGACAGGTGCGCGGCGAAGCGCCGGCACTGTTTCTCATTTATCCGCAGGGAAATCCGCTGCAAGCCACCGAGGAGTCGCCGTACCTTCAGATCGGCGAGACGAAATATGGCCGGCCGATCCTCGACCGCGGAATCCGGTTTGACAAGACCACACTCGAAGAAGCCGCCAAATACGCGCTGCTTTCGCTGGATTCGACGATGAAATCGAACGTAACGGTCGGGGCGCCGATAGATTTGCTGGCGTACGAATGCGATCAATTGGCGATCACGCATCAGCGGCGATTCAATGCGGATGATGCGGACCTGTTGAAAATCGGGCAGCGCTGGCAGCAGGCGTTGCGCGGCGCGGTGGCGCGGTTGCCGAATATTCGCTTCGCGCTGGAAAAGGCGGCGGAGAAAACGCAGGAATCGATCCAGTTGGTGGAGACGCCCGCCGCGGATGCGGGGAGCGACCTTCAGCCACAACAGGACATGCCCACCCGTCGGGTTTGATTGAGAGTTCCTAAAAATGGCTATTCCTCCGGACCCCCTTCAAACTCCATTAATGCGCAAGCTGGAGGAGATGCGGCAGCGCTATCTATCCCTCCAGGCGTCGATGAGCGATCCGGCCTTCCTGGCCAATTCACAGAAATTGGTGGCCACGAGCAAGGAAGCGGGCCAACTCGAGCCGATCATCCATAAATTCGAGCAATACCGCGCGAGCCTTCAAACGATCACGGAATTGCAGGAGATGGCCGGCCATCGGGGTGATGCCGAGATGGCCGAGCTTGCGGCGGTTGAATTGCCGACGATTCAGACCCAGGCGGCTGGGTTGCTCGATATGCTCACCGACGAATTCATCGCCGCCGAGGACAACGCCGTCACCTCCTTCTTCCTGGAGGTTCGGGCCGGCACGGGCGGCGAGGAGGCGGCGCTGTTCGCCCGCGATCTCTACGAGATGTACCGCAGATACTGCGAATCCAAAGGATATCGCTTCGAGGTGAGCGATTTTTCGACATCCGATCGCGGCGGATTCAAAGAGGTGATCGTGAATATCCGCGGAAACGGCGTCTATCGCCGGCTGCAATTTGAAGGGGGCGGGCACCGGGTGCAGCGCGTGCCGGAAACAGAGGCGCAGGGCCGCATCCACACCAGCGCGGCGACGGTGGCGGTCCTGCCGGAAATGCCCGATGTGAAGATCGACATCAATGCGAAGGATGTGGAGGAATTCGGCTGCCGCGGCGGTGGGCCGGGCGGGCAGAACGTCAACAAGGTGGAGACCGGCTGGCGAATCCTGCACAAGCCGTCCGGATTGCAATTCAAGATGACCGAGCACAAGAGCCAGGCTCAAAACAAGGAGCGGGCCTGGGCGCTGCTGCGGGCGATGCTTTACGAGGCGGAACGGGCCAAGCGGCACGCCGCCGTCACCAGCGCGCGCAAGGCGATGATGGGCAGCGGCGATCGCAGCCAGCGGATTCGAACCTACAATTTTCCACAGAATCGCTGCACGGATCACCGCCTCGGCGGCGAAGGCGGCGGGGAAAAGAATTTCAATCTGGACCAGGTCATGCAGGGAATGCTCGATCCGCTGATCGACGCCCTGCTGGAGTTGGACAAGCGGCAAAGGCTCGAGAGCCTGTAATCCGCCGGGATTTCGGGTAACATGCCGGGCATGGCAAACCAGAAGAAGGCGGCCAAGCCGCAGGGCAATTCAAAGAAAAGCACCGAATCAAAACCGGCATCGACCGGGGCAGCCGCGGCGCAGGGCATTGATCCGGCACAATCGGCCGCCTCGGCGGCGGCGCTGGTGGCGCATAAGGTTTCCAATCCCACCGCGGCGCAAGGCCCGAAGGTTGAATCCAGCGGCTTTCGCAATCTCAAGGAGTCGCTGGCCAAGCCGCACGCGCAGGCCATCGGTGGGCTGCTGGACAAGCTGACGCCGAGTGGGCAGAAACGCTCGGGTCTTCCGTTCGGCGCGGGCAAGCAGGTTGGACACAATCAGACTTTCGGGGCTGATGTGAGCCGGAGGAATGTTCCGCGCCGAACGAATGGTTAAAGCGCGGCCGGTCCCCCCGCGAGAGTTTCAAATCACCTGAATTAAATTAAGCTCGACAATCGTGCGCGGGTCGAAATCGATGCGCTGCTCGAAAACCCCGCTCAGCCCCGTTCTTCCCAGGGCGATGATCCAGCCCTCTTCGATGATCAGATCGTCGATCATCCGTCCGCCGGTCAAAGTTGCCCGGCAAACGGCGGTGTATTTGCGTTTTGGCGCCCCATTGGCAACCAGAAATTTCCGCCATTCTTCAGGCAGGACCTTGGCCAGCCGATTTCGCCGTGGAGTGCGGGAGTGCATATCAATTGGCTTGAACCGCCTCGCAAGAATTCACCTCGTCGGCGGCATTGGCATCGGGCCACACGCCGGGGCCGTCGTTGCCGTACCAGCGATCCAGCACGCCCTGCCAGTCGCGCAGGCTTTGGACCCGGATGAATTCGCGCTTCACGTCCCGGGAGAGGGGATGGAAGCGGCTGTACTTGATCCCCATCTTCCGCATCCGCCGGGCGGCCAGCGATTCACCGTGAATCTCTTGCGCGATTTGAAAATGCTCGATCAACGCTTCGCGCTGCTGGCCAATTGTCGGCGGAAGAATCTCGCTTGTGGGGTCGAGCAGCAGCCGAGCTGAATGCTGGAAAATCCAAGGATTTCCGATGGCGCCGCGGGCGATCCAGACCATATCGACGCGGGTTTGGCGATACATTCGCACGGCGTCGGCGGCGGTGAAAACGTCCCCGCTGCCGAAGATGGTTTTCGCCGGGTATCGCCGCTTCAGCTCCGCGAGGAACGGCCATCGGGCCGAACCGATGTATTTCTGCTCGACTGTGCGGGCATGAACGCGGGCGGCAACGAAGCCGAGGGACCAGGCGGTTTCGATGATCTCAAAAAAGCGATCCTCCGCCTCCGGCGAATCATCGAACGCCCGGCGAAGGCTGACGGTCAGGGGCCGATCACCCAGCCGATCGCGCACTGCTCTCATGACGGCCAGGGCGCGAGGCACATCGAGCAGCATGTGCCCGCCGCGCGCCTTGTTTTTGATCTTTTTCACGGGGCAGGCGAAATTCAGGTCAATCACGTCATAGCCCGCCCCGGCGATAATCGCCGCCGCCTGTGACATGGTATCCGGCTCGCTGCCGATGATTTGCCCGGCGATGGGATGGTCCTCGTCGTTGATGTCGATGGATTTTCGCAATCCCTCGCCCCCGTTGCAGAGAATGACATCGAGAAGGGCTTCGGTGACGGCGTAGCCGCAGCCGCGCCGCCGAGCCACCAGTCGCATCGCGCGATCGCTGTAGCCGGCCAAGCCGGCCTGGCAGAAGGAAGTCGAGAGATGGATGGGGCCGATGTGCATGATGTTTAATGCCGAATGCCGATTGCCAAATGCCGAATGAAATGCATTTCAATTAGGCATTTGGCAATCGGCATTCGGCATTTCCTCTACACGCTCACGCCAAACTCGTCGGCGCGATTGGCCAATTCATCGGCAATCAGCGACGCACTTTCCAGCGCGTCTACCGTGCGTGGGTCCTTCATCGGCTGCTCCTTGAAGAACGCGACCTTGCCGTCCTTGGCGATAATGACCGTACCCCGCCTGGTGCAGTTGTACGGCTCCTCGCCGGCCCACATGCCGTATGCCTTGGCCATCCTCCGCGTCGGATCGGAAAGCAAATCGTAGGGAATCCCGTACTGCTTGCGGAACGCAGCATGGCAAAACGGACTGTCGCAGCTCACGCCGAAAACAATGGTTTCATCGTCTTTGGCGATGCGCCCAAGCTCCGGCCCAAACGTGCAATGCTCCTGCGTGCAAACCGGGCTGAAATCCATCGGATAAAAGAGGAGGATTACTTTTCGCTTGCCGCGATAATCCGAAAGCTTCACCTTGTTTTTATCCTGATTCATCAGCTCGAAGTCGGGGGCCGGCTGGCCGATCTTCAACGACGCGTTTTCCATGAGTGACTCCTTATGCGAAATGGTAGGGCAACATGGCGAAGATGAAAAGCGGCGATCAAGGCGGGCGATTAACTCGGTCAGTCCGACGTTTGCCAGGATGCTTGTCGCGCGCAAGCGCGTTCGCCTTTGTATCCGCGGCAAATGGCTTCTAATATCTCGAACATGAAATTCGGCCGCATCAAACGGCAACACGGACGGGTGGCGGGACTGGATGCGATTCTGGATCGAATCGTCGCTGGATGTCCCTTCGTCTCGCGAATCGTTCCCGGGCGGATCAAGGTCAGGCGAGGAAAAGGCGACCCGAGCTTCAAATTCCAATATCAAACGACCGCCGGGCTGAAGTGTCTATATGTCGGCACCGGCACCGTGCAGGAGGTTTTCCTTATTTGCACGGATGGCCCGAAGGCCATTGGCTGGCTGGAGGAACAAGGGTTTACGGAGCCGAAAAAATGATCGCCGCGGACCGGCGGTTGCGGGATTTTGCCCGTTCCCATCCGGTGGCCTTTGGTTTAGCTTCTCATCAGGAGAGTTGCCCTATGCGCATCATCATTTTTCTGCTGGGACTGTGCATTCTTATGACCTACCTGCCCGGTTGCTTTGCGGGAGGCCATGACGATCACGGCGGCGGCGGCTGGGACCATCACGACGACCATGGTGGTGACCACCACGACGATCATCATTAAGATCATGCTTAATGCCCAGCCAACAGCGCGCGGACATTCGTAAGGCCGTTGAAGTTCTGCGGCACGGAGGATTGGTGGCATTCGCCACCGAGACCGTCTATGGCCTCGGCGCGGACGCAACCAATTCCGAAGCCGTGGCGAAGGTCTTCGCGGCGAAGGGCCGGCCCGCGGCCAATCCGCTGATCGTCCATGTCGTGGATAAGGCGGTGGCCAAGCGTTACGTGGGAGCGTGGCCGGAATCGGCCGAACGTCTGGCACGAGCCTTCTGGCCGGGACCGCTGACGATGGTGGTGCCCAAGGGGATTCAAATCGTACCGGCGGTCACGGCGGGTCTGGCGACGATGGCGATCCGCTGCCCCGACCATCCGCTGGCCGGCGAACTCTTGCGGGAATTTGACGGTCCCGTGGCTGCGCCCAGCGCGAATCGGTCAACGCGGGTGAGCCCGACAACCGCGGATCACGTCCGGCAGGATCTGGGGAAGGGGGTGGACCTGATCCTGGATGGCGGGCCTTGCCGCGTCGGGATCGAATCCACGGTGATCGACCTGACTTCGTCAAAGCCGAGCATCCTTCGTCTGGGCGGCATTGCGCGCGGGCGGCTGGAAGAAATCGTCGGTCCCGTCGAGGTCCAAGACCCAGCGGCGGGGACATCATCAGCGGCAAAAAGCCCCGGCCGCCAGGCGATTCACTATGCACCGGTCACGCCGGCATTTCGGATTGCACAAGGCGACGAACATCTTTTCTCAACTTTTTTCCGACATCGACTTGGCAGGAAAGCGATATTCCTGATAATTCATGGTTCGGAATTGGCGGGACAGCTGCCGCAGTGGGCCGATCATGACGCCATTGTGGAATTGCCATCCGATGCCGCGGAATATGCGCGGCGGCTGTACGCGGCTTTACGTGAAGCGGATGACCGGCACGTCGATATGATCTGGATTGAGGTTCCGCCCGCCGGAGGCCAATGGGATGCGGCGCGGGATCGCGTCCACAAGGCAACACGCCCGGCATCCGAAGGATCGTAGGGCAAAAGATCATCAGGCGCAGCATGCTTAAGCGGCCGTCAGAAATAGATCGACTGACCCATTCGACGCCGCGGGCGCGGCAAACCCAGTCCGTTTCGCGCCCGCTCTGGCATGAGAATCGCCCGGCAAAATTCAATGTCTTCCAGCGGCTGGTCCGTCAATGGGAGCAGTTCCATCCGTACAACGGCGCGCAGGTCATCAAAATTCGCGGGCAAGCGGATCTGGCGGCATCGCGCAGCGCCTGGATCGAAGCGCTCGAAGCCTTGAACCTGGGGGCGCTATGCATTTCGGAGAATTCCTATCACTACCGATGCCTCAATGGTGAGGCGATCACACACGGCGTCATGCCCTGCCCCGATGGGACGAAATTGGATCAGTGGATTTCCGACGAGATGAACTGTCCGTTTGAGGCGTTCGGCGGCGTGCCGTTCCGGCCGTTTCTCCTTCAGGAAGCCGGGCATTTCTGGATGGGAGTCTGTTACCAGCATTGGGTGGCCGACAGCGCGTCGATCCGCATGCTCATGCGGGAATGGTTCGTACGTCAGTTCGATCCGCCAGCGGCGTCGAGACGTCCGGTGCGAATCCACGCCGGTGGATATCTGTCGCTCTTTGGTCCCCATCGCGACCGCTACGGTGCCGCGGAGGCGCTGATGTCGTCGCTGCGATGGCACTGCCAGTTCCGCCGCATCAGACGCATCGAGGACCGGAAGAAATTCCAGGATATGTCGCAGCGTTTTGCGCTGTTCAATGCGCCTGAGGGGCTGATTGATGGACTGTGCGTCACCGCGCGGCAGGCCGGGGCGACGGTGAACGATGTCTTCCTCGCGGCCATCGCGCAAGTGTGCGATCAACACGTGCCCGTGCGGCGGAAATTGCGCCGTCGCGATCTGGCCGTGGGCACGATCGTCGATCTGCGGCCCAGTGCCGATCGGCCGCTGGGCGATGTTTTCGATCTGCTGCTTGGATTCACCAGCATTTGCGGCCGGGCAAGACATCTCGGGGATTGGCAAACCCTTCTGGCGTCGGTGGCGAGACAGACCCGTCGCCAAAAGCTCGGCGGACTGCCGCTGGCGAGCAGTTTCCGAATGTTGGTCGGGCTGATCGCGGGGAAATATCTGTCTCGCGAGGGCGTGATCGAACTCTATCGGAAGCGCGTCTCGCTGGCGGGGGCAAATTCAAACGTCAATCTCAATCGGTGCTGGCCGGCGAAATATCACGGCCACGACCTGCTGGATTACATTCGTGTGGCGCCCACCGGGCCGATGACCCCGCTGGTTTTCACCACGACGACGCTCGGCAAGGGACTGTCGGTGGGGTTGACGTATCGCCCGGCCATCATCCCGCCGGAACGTGCTGCCCTGCTCGGGGCGACGTTCATCGATCGATTGCGGGAAGTGGCGCCGTGCCGATCGCAATCCGCTTGGACTGCGGCGAAGACGTCCTGAAGTGGAAAAGAGCCGGCCGGGTCGGCCCGGACCCGGGCGGCACACCCCGGCCCGGCAATTTCAAACCGCCCATCCCATCTCTCTGTTGGATCTCCCCTTTACTTTTGCGTGGAGGACGATATGTTCTAATAGCAAGAAAACTCGGCCGGACGCAATTTGAGCGGCCGGTAAATGGACTGCCCACTCGCACATGGAGGTGCTGCAATGTCTTTCCGAACTCTTTTCGTAGCTATCGCGTTGTCGATCGTTCCCGCCGCGGGGGCGCTTGCCCAGGACGCCGTTCCGCAGCCGGATGTCGCCAATTCCAAGTACCAAATCGACGGCGTTGTTAACGTGGATTCGGTCTACGTCCGCAGCGGACCAGGCGAGGGATATTATCCCACGCAGACGCTGTCCAAGGGCGCGGCGATCACCGTGGTCGGGATCAAATTCGACTGGCTGAAGATCCTCCCGCCGGAAAACAGCTTCTCATACGTTGGCGCGGTTTTCGTGGACCGAAGCGCCGATGGAACCACCGGCAAAATCAATCGCAACGACGTCAACATTCGCGCCGGCAGCCTGGTCAATGCGATGAAGACCACCGTGCAAACGCGCCTGAACACCGGGGACCAGGTGGAGATCATCGGCAAGGAAGATGAATACCTGAAGATCAAGTCCCCCGCCGGGGCGTATCTGTACATCAACAAACAATACGTAACGATCGCGCGGCCGGCGGTTGCGGACACTTCCACGCCAACCAGCGCCACGCCTTTGTTGCCCGCGCCGAAGCCGGATTCGATCGCCACAGACAATCAAAAGCCCGCGGCGAAGGATAGCGGCTCGTCGATCGAGGGAGCCATTGTGACCCGCACGCCGACCACCGCGCCATCGCAGGCGGCGGCATCGCCGACGACCAATCCATCCTCCGTGGCGGCGGCGCCCGCGACGCAGCCGACCGCCGCAGTTCCGCCGCCCAGCGCGGAGGAATTGTTCGCTCAATACGAAGCGACGTTTGCCCAGATCAGCAAGCAGCCGTTGGATTCCCAGCCGGTGGAGGAATTGATGGGCAAGTATCAAACGATCGCGAGCAGCGAGACGCTTTCCGATGAGCTCAAGAGCGTGGTCAATATTCGCCTGGCGACGCTGAAGGCGCGTTTGGATAACAAGGCAAAACTCGTGGAAATTCACCGGTTGGAGAAGTTGGCCCAGGCCCGGCAGCTCGCGCTTCAGGCCGAGCAGCAGGAGTTGGAGGAGAGATTGAAGCAGTCTCAAATCCAGGTCTTTGTGGCCGTCGGGCAGCTTCAACCTTCGAGCTTGCAGGTGGGCGGCGGAACGCTGTATCGGCTGGTCGATCCAGCCACGGGCCGAACCGAAGTTTACGTCCGAACCAGCGATCCAAAGATCACCGGTCTCATGGGCCAGTTCATCGGCGTGAACGGTCAGCGGACGGACGATCCGCAGTTGAGCCTCCGCGTCATCGATCCGACGGATGCGCTGGCGGTGGATGAGTCGAAGGTCAACACGTCGGTGATGGCGAGCATTCTCCCACCGAGTTTGCTGGCCCGGCAGGCGTCGGCGAATTGACGAGGCTTGGCGGGATGTTTCGATGCGGCGCGTTCGGGACCTGCCGAATGACGTAGCTATGTTCATCAATCGTGCAGGCTCCTAAATATCAGAGTTTAATTTAACCGCAGAGTTCGCGGAGTGCCTGGCGCGGGCTTCGCCCGCAACCCAAATAATTAGGCATTGCTCGTTAAGGTACGGTGCGTGTTGCGAAGCACTTACCGTCCTACAGGAGCAATGCCATGGAGGCTTTTTTACACC
>JBEKHH010000051.1:0-31790 GCA_050012375.1 Tepidisphaeraceae bacterium | reverse complement strand
CCGGCAGCCGACGGGCCAAACTCTCTAACGTCATCCAGACCTCCTTGTCCGAACGCCACAAGTTTACCAACGTCCAGGGGTTTTTTCCCCTAGCCCTAAACAGATAGACGACTTCCTCAAGGTTCGTTACAGCCCAGACGTATCCCCTCTTTTCTCCGTTCAGAACCTTTGTCTCGTCGATGTACAGGACATGGCTGGCCCGGAGCTTGGCCAGTAGGCGTTCCAACATCGGCGCATATTCCTTTGCCGCCTGAAGCTTGATTCGGTACGCGAGCCTGTCTGCGAACGAGTATCCGAACGAATCATTAACTCCGCTGCTGATATCAGCAAACGACTGCTTCAATCCGACATGCGCATGAATCACCCAACTGCATAGCCCGTCCCCGAGATGGCTTCCATGGGTCGGATAATCTGGCGAATATGTCGTGGCGGCGCAGGAGTTGCAGCCATAGCGCTTTGTCTCATACCGCACGACCCACCGACGAACACCAGAGGCCGTGAAGCGGAGGTCGTAAACAAGCTTCTTCACCGCACTGTTCTGATAGACATACACTTTCTCGCTGCGACAGTGGGGGCACGTTTTAGGCGCGCAACACTCAATCACTTTATTGACCTTGGGGCTACGCCATCGGATCTTCTTCCTCCTTAAGATTTTGCGTACAGCGGGATTTGTGCGGAAGAACACCTTGCTTATCTGATAATCAAAGTAAGCGCATTTGATGATGTTCCCAATCTCCGGAGTCGCAGCCCTTCCCATGCCAAAGCGATGAATTGTGCTCGTGCGAAGTTCATCCGACCGAACCACCTCCAGTGCGCCCGTCGAACCACGAGACAGATTCCGGAGAAAGTCGATCACCAACCGAAGCGCGAAGCAGTCTTCTAAGTTGTACTGAATTAGGGACTGCCTAAGCGCAGCGTCCCCAGTTTCCTCCCATTGGTGTCGCCAGACGAGGCTCTGGACACCGGACGCGGATTTGTCAGACCAAATGGCTCCCACGAATGCTCCAACAGCCTTGAGGCTTCGGGAATAGACCGGGAAATAGATGTTTCCGGAGATGTTCGCCAACACGTCCACAGTCTCGGCCTTGAGCCGCTCAACCAGTAGCTCCGAACCATGAGGCACACCGTAGCGGCTGATCATGTGGTCAAGAAACGTACGGTCATACCTGCCATAGTGGTAGGCAGTGAAATTGCCGAGACCAAGAAGAAGCGTGATCAGGTCAAACCAGATGCGACTTTCTGCCTCTCGGCCATCTGCCCAAAAGGAATGGGTCCGGGTCTGACCACCTTCCTCGACAGCAACACCGACCAAATAGTAGAAGTCCCGATCCGGCACTCCCTCCACGTCGAGGAACACCCTTACTCGCGCCTCAGAAAGATCTGGTTGATGTACCAAATAAATCTTCTTATCTCGCACAGCTAAAGCTTGGAGTGGAGGCAAATGCCTGCCCGTTTTCGCCCCCTTTCCGGTCACGCTCTTGGCGCGGAACGTATAGGCAAGCTGGGTGACAGTGAACACTCCCCTCTTCCGCCACTGCTCGACCTCGCCCATCGAAAGGCCCCGAAGCAGGCTGATGTCATCCTTCTCAACCGCAGTATCATGGCAGCGGTGGCGAAATTCACATTGGGCGCAATGGTTGTTGAGAGTAAGTTGCGGCGGTGATGAGCCGCCGATTTGAGTTGCTAACTCGTCCATCAACCGGCGGACCTTAATCCCAATCTCTGTTATTCCGGTGGGCTTGACGAGGGCGACCTTCGTCGCAGTGCGGTCGTGTCCGTGAATGATCTTCGCATGGGTTGGCAGCGTGCCAATAATCTCCGCGAGGGCGACGGCGTAGAACGTGGCAAGCAGCTTGTCATGTCCAGTGACCTTTTCCCGGTGACCAAATACCAGCGGAACGTATTGTTGCGTGCTTGCGCCGACCTTGGTGTCGCTTGGAACTCGTTCCAATGCTTCAAAGACGACCGACAAACGACCCGTTGTGGCTAAGCTGTTTGTAATCAGCCCGCGGCCTTCGCTGATAGCCGCAACAATAGATTCTGGGTTATCGCGCACCTGACCGGACCCGAGCTGGTCGCGATATAAGTTTAGTGATTCCTTCAGATAGTTCTGGTCAAGGTCGGTCAATAGACGCTCGTGGGCCGAAATGTCTCCGGTTTCGCCCATGGCATGAAGATGGGCCTTGTACTTGCACGAAATGAATGACGTGAATAATTTGCCGGTGAGCGGCATGGAAGCCTCCATCGCCCGCGAAGTGCAGCGGTCGGCGAATACAGTTTTGGCGAATGGAGCGGTGCGGGCGATCAAGATTATACCGCTATCGCCCGGCTTCTACCGTCGGATGCGACCATCGACACGAAGGACACCCGATCCGACCATCCGGTGCTGTCGCCAGGAATTGCCCCGTTCCATTTCACTGGAACGGCGGTGTTCGCGACGACGAAAGAAGTTACGAGCAGCCGTAAGGTTAGGTTGTTCCGGGTGTTGTGTGATCCAATCGCCTCTGTAGAATGCTTTCCCAGCCCCGGACTCCGGCCAGAAAAAGTTCAATAGCCGTCTTGTTGTCCCGAGTTTAATTCGCAGAATGATCCATTCTGACTGACCTGGCCGGATTCCATTGCCAGAGCGAGCGTTAACATAAAACCGTGAGTTCAACGATTCGTGTGTGAAAGACTCCGGAATCAGCACTTGCGCGAGGCTGGCAACGGGATTTGAACTTTTCGCTGGAATTGGCCTTTAAACGTGGTTTCTGTGTCTCGTGATGATTGCCTACCGTCGGGCATTTCGGAGCACAAACTCCACGCCGCCAGCGGCACTCAAGATCGGCACGGCGTGGAACTGGCTTTTAAAATGGTGCTCGAAGAAAATGGAGCGCCATGGAGCACGCCGTTCCCTCACTTCTCAAAGAGTTATTGGCAGCCGGCAAATGGCCTACTGACGCCAAAACTGCGATGGCTCAGAATCTTCGATGCCTTGTGACACCTGAAAGGGTCCATCGGTTCGCGGCGGAAGAAGACAGAATCTACCTTATGGCACCACCGTTCCGCACGATTGCCGTTGAAGTGGCGTCGGCAGATGAAGTTCCCGACATCTTCTTTGACGAGGTGAGCGAAGTGCCGATTTTCGTGATCACCGCGTATTGATCGAGAGGAACAATCCTATGGCAAACTCTGAAGTTGACCCTCGCAGCCCTCAGCGCCGAGCGAAGGACGAGCATATCGCCGCCGAGCCGCAGATGGCGCCGCTCCAATTGCCGCCCGACGCGCCCCTCTCGCCGATGGAAACTCACCTCGGACGAAACCGCCGGCAGCCTGTCGCTGTGGCGGGCGTGGTGGAAAACGGATTGGTGCGCCCGCTTGACCCCGCGGTTAAACTACCCGAGCGTTCGCGGGTCATCATTGTGGCTTCGGGGCAATGTGAACTGGATTCGGGACACTCATAATTAGTCCGGGAATTTCATTTCCCAACCAGCCGATCCCCTAACAAAAATTCAATAGCCGTCTTGTTGTCCCGAAATGGCTGGATGCAGTTGGACTCAAGTCTCAACTCATATACCAGCCCCCATTCACATTGATGGTCTGGCCCGTGATGTATCCGTTGCGGGCCAGCATCACGGCGACATCGGCAACCTCATCGGCAGTGCCCAGGCGTCCCACCGGGATCTTTTCCACCGAGCCCTTGGGCAAATCGTCGAGCATGTCCGTCACGATCAGTGCCGGCGCAATCGAATTGGCCGTGATCCCTTCCTTGGCCAGCAGCGAGGCGTAGGAATGCGTCAGTCCGAGCATCCCCGCCTTCGAGGCCGCATAGTGCGGGCCGATTACACCGCCCGTCTGCGCCGCCACCGAGGAGACATTGATGATCCGCCCCCACCGTTGCGCCCGCATCCCCGGCAGCACCGCCTGCGTCATCAAAAACGCCGACGTCAGGTTCACGCGGATCAGCTCATCCCACACTCGCTCATCGAGTTGCTCCAGCGGCATCCGCCGGGAAATCCCGGCATTGTTGACCAGGATGTCGATGGGCCCCAGTTCCCGCTGGGCTGCCGCCACGACGCGCCGTACATCCCCCGCCACGGACACATCCCCCTGCACGGCCGCCACCTTGCCGCCCAGGCTTCGCACGTGCTTACACGTCTCCTCGGCCGCCTGCGCATTTCCTCGATAGTTGACCGCCACGTTCACCCCAGCGGTTGCCAATGCGATGGCGATTTCCCGGCCAATGCCGCGACTTCCCCCCGTCACCAGGGCCACTCGATTCTTCAGGCTTTCCATCGGCACCTCCCAAACGGAATGACGCCATTTTAGCATGCGCGATGAGATTTCCTGCAAGCATGAAAATCGTGGCTTTGCGTATCCGTGACAATTCGCGCCGGCGTCGATACATTTCGACAATTGTAAGGAGCCGGAATGAGACTGGGGATTTGCTTGGCGATCTTCGCGGCGGTGATGTCGCCCGGTGGCTACGCGCGCGCCGACGATTCGCCGCCGCCGGCGCCCGGGGGCACAGGCATCCAGACTGCGGCGACCAATCTCACTTTGAACGAATCTCTCACGGCGCAGGAAGACCCGTATTCCTCCGGCCCTCCCTCCCCCGCCCCGCAGTGGGGCGATCAGCATCTCAATAACGGCGGAGCGCATTTCTCCCTCGATTTTGCTTACGCCAATCGCTACGTCTACCGCGGCGTGGATCATGACATCGTCGCCTCCCACGGGAATTCGCTGAATCTGCTGTTCGACGGCCGGCTGGAGTTCGATTTGGGCCGCTATCCGCATCCGTTCGTGGAGCTTTTCACCAATATTTACGATGCGGACCCGCTCTCGCGGTTTCAGGAAATCCGTCCCATCGCCGGCGCGGACTGGAATCTCCGGCCTTTCGATCTGGAATTGGAACACGTCAGCTATATCTATCCCGAACGCGAGGAGTTCAACCTTCCCGAGGTGGACACGAAGATCACTTTCGACGATTCGCTGCTGTTCAACACCGAGAAGCCGATTTTTTCTCCCTACGTGCTGGGCGCCTATGTCTATCAGAAGAATCAGGGCTGGTACGTCGAAACCGGCCTCAAGCACGATTTTGCTTTCCAGGACATTGGCCTGGTGATTTCACCCCAGGTCGATGTCGGATGGATCAGCGGCCTGATACAGCAGTTTGTCATCCTGAATCCCCTGCACAATACGGGCTGGCAGCATGTTGAAGTGGGAGTGACCGTTTCCTATTCCCTGAACGTGCTGCTGAATTTGTCCAGGAAATTCGGAGAGTTCGACGTAAAGGGATACGGCTATTATGACGACAGGCTGTCGAGCAACATCACGGCAACCAACGCCGTCTGGGGCGGGATGGGCCTGGGCTTTAAGTATTAGGTCCCCGCAGTTTTTTGGCGAGATAACCCGTCAGAATCGGCTCAATCGCCTGGCGAAGCGCCGGGTTGGCGAATGCCGCCCAGGAGATTCCAGTTGTGACATCCAGCGGTCCATCGAGCGGCTGACCCATACCGTCGGTCAGGATGACCCCCGCCTCTTCAGCCACCAGCCATGTCGCGCAATCGTATGGATGACAACATAGCCCCTCCGGCTGGCGCTGAATCCTGTAGAACAGCGGCCGAAGGTCCGCGTTGAAGCGATCGTGACCCACAATCAACTCATAAAACTGCCCGCCCGTGGAAATGTATTGATCCTCAAAAACCGTGGCCTGGGTTACGTCGGCCGGGCCGATGAGATTTTTCGCCAGGTGTTCCATCAGATCGCCGGCGAGCACTTTGGTCCCCGGAAAAAAGTTCGTGATGGTTGCAAAACCATGGTTGATCGTGCCGGCCGTGGAAGGATTGATCGCCAGCGGCTGGGAATCGTTGTTCCGCAGATCGACGCGAACGCCATGGGTTCCCCTTCCCTTGACGGCCCAGAGGACATCGGCGAAGCCGGATTTGCTGGTGGGCAGTTCCGTCATGACGGCGATCTCGATGTCGCGGAGCCGCGTATCGGCCCCCTTGTTGGGCGCGACCCCCGCCAGCGCCCAGGCCGGACGCTTGTCGTACATGATCCCGCGCGTTCCGTCGATCGGATCAAAAATCACCCGCAGCGATGCGTCCTTTTCTCGCGCCTCAGGCGGAAAGACCCGGCTCGCCACTTCGCGCCCCTCTTTGTCCTCCAGCCCCTCGGCCACGACCACGATCGGAGTTTGCCGGCCCCATTCCTCGCAAAAGGACTCGAGAATGGGATCGACTTCGGTGTCCATTTTGTAAATGGTATCCGCGGAACTCGATCGGCTGATTTCATTCAGCCCCGTGCTCGTTCGCGAACGGACGATCATGTCGCGAACCGTGCGCTGGAAAGCGATGAGACGTTCGATGATGGGTTGGGGATCAATCGCTTGGATTTTGTCCTCCGCCGTTTCCGGTGGCACGTGATTTTTTATTACCAGATTTGGCTCGAATTGGTAGTAAGCCGCTTCACCGCTACCACAAATGGTAATTAGATCGAATTCAATCCAACCGTCCCCACAGCCCATGCTCCCGGGCTGGAGCCGAGGAACGCTTCGGGTTTGCGGCCGGTTTGTTTTTCATATTCAGCCATGATTTCCGATATCGCTGCGTCGGTGCCTTCATTGGCCAGAACCGCGACGGTCCCGCCGCTGCCCCCGCCGGTGATCTTCGCCCCATACAGGCCCGCCGATTCGCGCTGGCGAACCAGTTGCACCAGCAGATCGCATTCGGCAGCGCCGAGCAGCGCGTCGTTGCTGTACGAAACGTGTGACGCGTACATCAGATGCCCCGCCTTATCCAGCGCCAGCTTCCGCTGCGGCGAGCCCACGGCCAGCGCCGCCGCCGATTCCAGATGACCGGAAAAATTCCTCACCCGACGCGCTTCCAGCACGTGGTGATCCGTCGCCTTCACGACGTGATAGACTTGATCCGACTCGACGCGCGTCGCCGTGTCGTCCGTCGGGCCGAACTTGGCGAGAAACGTTTTGCCGTCGATCTCCTCCGGCAGAAACGCGCGGAAAAGTTTTTTGTAGTCATCGGCGTCCAGATTCGCCAGATAACCCCGCATCGGATCGGATTCCATCATCGCGCTGGCGGCCTGGCCCATCTCCCGCATCTTTGCAAGGATGATGCGATGGCCCATGAACGCGGCGCAGCGCGTCCTGCCGTACATTCCCCCGCCTATGTTGTGCTTGACGTTGCTGTTGATGCCCACGACCCGAATCCCCGGCGGAAGACGCAGGGGAGGCTGAAGCTCATGTGGCTGGCAAATCAGGCGCAGCAGCGTTCCCTCCTCGCCGACGCAACTGCTCACTTGATCCATGATTCCGCACGGGGCGCCGACGACGCGGTTCTCCACTTCCTGACACAGCCCAGCCAGAACCATGGGGTCCTTGTCCCGGACATTCAGCTCATCCATGAAGCCGATCATCGCCGCCACCTCGATGGCCGCCGAGCTGCTGACGCCCGCGCCGAGCGGAACGGTGCTGAGCAGCGCCAGGTTCATTCCACGCAGCGATGGATCGGTCAGATCGATTCGCCCGTGGTGATGGAGGATGGCCAGGCAGCCGGCCAGATATCCCGCCCATCGCCGGCCCGGTTGGTTGAATTCAGATCGCAGCGAGTCAATCGAGTGAAGAGCCAAAGCATCCAAAGGAATGCGGAAGGTAAAGGGCCTATGCGCATCGTATAGATTGAACGAAAAGACCTGGACATTCCGGTCGTCGCGTCGTTGCAGGGCAATGGCGGCGGCGCGGTCGAGCAGAGCTTCGCATACCAGCGAGCCGGTGTAATCCGCGATGCCCCCCATGACATCCAGCCGTCCCGGAGCCCGGCTGATGCGGATCGGCCGATGGGGAAGGAAATCAGCCGCCAATTCGGCGCGCACCCGGCTCAGCAACGCCCCAACCGGATCGAGTGACAACAAGTCTGCGCCGCGCATGGCCTCACCCGGCAATGCGGGCCCCCTCATTTGGGATCGAGCGGGCGGTTGGCTCTCGGTTCTCCGGCGATCGGGCACGCAAAACGGTTTGGGAGAAAAATCGCCCGCCGCTGGAAGATTGGAACGTCGCCGTGAGCACGTAGTTGCGATTCCATGCCATCTGGTCATACGCCAGGCGAAACAGGTAGGCGCCGCTGGCCGTCTCCCAATGGGCTTTCTGCTCATCATAAGTGGAAAGCGAAGCGGTCCATGGATTGGCAAGTCGCGCCCCCCGAGGGTCCGGCCAGCCCGGACGGTATTCGAACAGCTCGAACAGAATCGTCCCCGCCGCCTTCGTCCGGTCTCCGAAGCGATCGACGAATTCGACCAGAGCTTCGACTCCATCGGGAGCGCCTCGGCCGGACCAGTCCTTCACCTTCGAAAAGGTGTCAAATTTCATCGACACCGGGCCGAAAAGCTGGCTTTCCTCCGCCGTCTGCGGCCGAGGCACTATCTGCGAGGAGCACCCGGCAAGAACCAACGCGGCGGACAGCGCAAGGCGAACGGCAGATCCCATGGCCAAAATGTAGGAGCGGGCGCTGGTGGTGTCAAAGAAACGGCAAGCCCCCCGGCGCGCGTTCTTATCGGACGCTTTAGCCGCGGCGCCCCCGATCGGTTGCCCTTGGGGGTAAACATATTGTACCTCTTGGGGTGGAGGACCCTATGCCAGCGCAGATTCAAGACACACAGACGCAAAATACCGCGGATTGGCACCCTCAGGCCGATATGGTGCTCTCCGCATTGGAGGCGGCAATCCCCAAGGATGATCGCCGCAAGCAAACCCGAGCCGCTTTTCGGGTGCGGGCCTCGTTGAAATTGTTTACCGATTGCTCCGACGAGCCCGCGCGGATTCTCTACACGCGCGACGCCAATCATCGCGGCATCGGGTTTGTCACCCGGGCTCGCCTTCCCCTGGGGTACGGGGGAATCCTCCAACTGCCCAGCCTCCGCACCCCGGCGAAGATACTGACCATTCAATGCACGCTGTCTCGGTGCTGCCTGGCGGCCGTGGGATGGTATGAGGGCGCCCTCCATTTCAACCGCGATCAGTGGGAATTTTTGGTCGACGACGAATGCGAAGATTTCGTAGGCGATGAGTGAAAATGCCCCGACTCCGGCATAGACTGCAACGCTTTGCCGGGAGCCGTGAATGTTTCTCCGATGTTTGCTGGCCGTCACGCTGTCGCTTCTGGCGATATTAGTGGAAGCGCGGGCGGACGACGCCGAGCCGGCGCCAACCACCCAACCCTCAACCCCCCCCGCGCCTGAGAGCATCGGCAGGCTGCGGCATGTCCTGATCGACCTGAAAAACAAGCAAATCCGTGTGAATTGCGAAGCGCTCCACGCCCATATGCCATTGGAGTTCTTCTGCGTCGAGCGCGGAGGCCAGGAGCACGAGACCGTCTTGCGCACCGATGCCAGGCCATCGGTCATTCATTTCGCCCTGCTGGCGATGGGATTGAAACCCGGCGAGCCGGCCCATCTTGCCCAGGCCGATCGCACCTGGTTTCCCCCCACCGGGCCGCCGCTCAAGATCTCCTGTGAATTTTCCCTCAACGGAAAGACCGTGCTGGTTCCGGCCAATCGAATGATGCGTTCGGTAAAAACCAAGCAGGAGATGCCGCCGATGTCCTGGGTGTTCGACGGCTCGCGGATATTGCCCGATGGACGCTACGCCGCCGACCTCACGGGGTACGTGGTCAGCATCGTCAATTTTGACATGACGATGATCGACGTGCCTGAGCTGGCGAGCAATGCCAATGAGACTTTGGAATGGGAATATAACCCCGACCTCGTTCCGCCGCCCGGTGCGCCGGTCACCATGATCATCGAGCCAGGCGGCTCCGACGCCGCCACTCGGCCGGTGCAGGGCAAGCCCGCCGATCAGTACAACCCCGGGCCGGGGTTAAACGGCGGCCAGTGAGCAGTGCGCTCATTTCGCTACGTCGTCTCGTTCCAGCATTGCATCCACCTTGGCGAGGATTGTGGGCCGGCAGTCTGGCACGCTGAGCACGTCGCATTCGGTGCCGAGGATGAACGGATGACGCGCCTCCCTCATCCGTTCGATCAACTCGCGGGACCGATGACGGACGTCGTCAACCGAAACGAGCGAATCGGAGTAAAACTGTTTGCTGGGCAGATTCCCGAACAGGACTGTGGATTTGGGCACCAGCGCGGCGTCGTTCCACAGGACGCGGGAACTGCCGAGGCTGAGGATGGCCGGGTCCAGCGATGCGAAGGCCCGCACCATGGGATCGACGAGTTCGCCGCAGCAGTGGAAGAACAGATCGACCCCGGCTCCTTTGAGGAGCGCGCGGATACGGCGGTTCGGAGCCATGGCGATTTTCTCGAAAACGTCGGACCCGGCGGCGATTTGGGCGGGGGAGAAAAAGACTTTGTTGGCCGCGGGCTCGGCGATGACCATCATCTTTGCGCCGGCGTCGATTTGCCGCTGAATGATGCCCAGGGCCAGACGCGTGGAGAGTTCCAGGGCGATCTCCATGAGCTTCACTTCCGGCTCCTCATCGGCGGTTGCGCCGGAGCCGGCGAGGAAAACCGGCGTGATTGGGTCGCTCAGTAACTTGGTCATCAGCGAAAACGGTCCGATGCACAGGCCCATGGGCAGCAGATCGCGCTGGGTCGCGACGAGACAGATCGATTCGGTACTGGCGTGAACGGCGGGGGTCGTCTCGCCGCCGAGGCTACCATCGAATCGCTCCAAAGCCGCGGTGTCCGGGGGCTCGGTGAAATGGAATTCGTTCTCGCCCTCTTCGATGCCGAGCAAATGGAGCAAGGCGGCCTTCTCGCGCGTCAGGTCCATCAGCGGCATCGCCAGCGGCGTCCGATAGCGGCGGGCGGATTTGATGACCACGGCGGCGAGCCGTTTCACGTCGGTTTTGATCGCGTCGGCGTCGGGGCTTTCATGCAGAAGCAAATCGGTGCCCAGCGGCATGCGCAGGCCTCGATTTGCCAGATCAATGTAATAATTTCGATCCACAGGCGACCTCGCGAAGAAGGCGAGCCAACTCACCCGGCAGCGACGAGCTTGCGAGCCACCTCCACGGCGCTGGCGGCGTCAGGGGCGAAGCCATCGGCCCCGATTTCATCTGCGAAGGACTGCGTGATCGGCGCGCCGCCAATCACGATCTTCAGGCCCTGAAGTTTGGCCTCCCTGATCGCCTCCACGGGTTGCCTCATGGCGGGCATGGTCGTGGTAACCAGGGCCGAGAGGCCCACGATCTTCGCGCCGTGCTGGCGCGCCGCTGAAATGAACTTCTGCGGCGAGACGTTGGTGCCCAGATCGATCACGCTGAAGTTGGCGCCCTTCCACATCATCGCGACAAGGTTCTTGCCGATATCGTGCAAGTCGCCCTGGACGGTGCCGATAACGGCGGTGAATTCGGGCTTGACGCCGGCCTTGACAAGCAGAGGTTCGAGCAGCCCCATGGCCTCTTTCATCGCCCGGGAAGACATCAGCATTTCCGGGACAAACACCTCGCCGGCTTGAAATCGTCGGCCGACTTCATCCATGCCGGACACGAGGGCATCGAGAATCTGACGAGGGGCAAGTGATGGGCCGATGGCTTCCTCGGTCAACCGCTTGGCGTCATTGCGATTGCCCTTGTTGATGGCCTGGCTGAGGGGTTCGAGGGGGCTCATGACACTTCTCCGGAAGATTATTCGGTGAAGAGCAAAATTTATATCGCAGCAAATAAATCTAAGGTCAACCAACGGCCGGAAAAATAGGGGTAAACACCTATGTTGAGTACTACCTTGTATCTGGGTGAGCAATGGGGCAAAATAGTCGGCTCATTCGCCGCCGGTTTGGGAGGTCCGTGGATGTTGCTTAGATGGGCAATGATGCTGGCACTGGCGGTCAGCGGCTTGGCGTTGGCAGCGTGCGCGGAGATGGGCGAGGCCATGGCCGCCTCGGTAGCCCAGCAGGCCGCCGAGATCGCCGCTACGCAGGCCGCCATCGCCAGCACTCAGGCCATCGAGCAACTCGAAACAGCCTCATCCCAGATTTCCGATCAGATCTCCACCGCCTCGACGCAGCCGATCGGCATTCCCAGCATGCCCCCGGTGGGCCCGGGCACAGTCGTGGCCGACACGCCTGGCGCTTTCATCGTGCAGGTCAACGGCAAGCGCTACATCTTCCTGAAAAGCCCGCCCCCCGCGGACGACGACGCGAATCATTAGAACATCTATTTTTGTTTAGCCGCGACCCGAAGGGGAGCGCGTTCTACAGCAACTCCGTCAAATCCTCGATAACCAGGTCCGGTTGCCAATCCGCCGGCAGTTTTGCCAGGTCCCCTCGGCTCGCGACGCCGGTCAGCGTGAGAATCGTGCGCATCCCCACCGCCTTGGCCCCGATAATGTCCGATTCCAGATTATCGCCGATGAGCAGGCACCCATTGGGCTCAACGTTAAGCCGGCGGCACAGTTCCTCGAAGAAGATTTTCTGTGGCTTTCCGCAGAAGATCGGTTCCACGGCGGCGGCAAAGCAAAGCAGCCAGGAGAGCGCCCCGCTGCCGAATTCCAGGCCGCGCTCGCTGGGATAGACCCGATCCGAGCATATCCCCACCGCCGCCGCGCCCTTGAGCACCAGGTGCAGCGCCACGCGCTGGCGCTGGGGCGTCGCCTGCGAATTCGTGGGGGCGCCGATGATCACCGCGTCGCAGGGTTCCGCTTCGGTCTGCACCCAATCCACCAGCCCCTCGAGCATGTCCCCAACGCCCCCCGTGGCCAGGTTGTAAATACGCGGCCGGGTATTGTCCTCATGGTGAAAGTGGTTGAGGACGTAATCGGCCGCGGCCGCCGCGGCCGTGTACACCCGATCCAGATCGACATCCACCCCCATTTTCCCCAGCCGCGTCGCCACGCGCAGCGGGCTGGAAGTGCTGTTGGACAGACACGCGTAGTTCCTCCCCTGCTCATGGAGCCGGCGAATCAGTTGGATGGCGCCGGGCAGCGGCTGGTCCTCGTGATAAACGGTTCCGTCGAGATCGAGCAGCACCGCTTGATAGGCTGATAGATCGATCGGCACGAACCGGGAAGTGTAAGCAAGTGCTCCGAGGAGGCAACTCCAATTGCGGAATGATTTTTGGCTCGAAATCGCGTAGAATTTCCCCTTCATGACAGAGACGAATTCACCAGCTGATCGAACCGAAAATCTTCAGATCGAGCAGGAGCTTCAGGACAGTTATCTTACCTACGCGATGAGCACGATCATGGACCGGGCCCTCCCCGATGTCCGCGACGGCCTCAAGCCTAGCCAGCGGCGAATTCTCGTCGCCATGAACGATTTGAACCTGCGGCCGGGCAGCAAGCATCTGAAATGCGCCAAGATCGCCGGCAACACCAGCGGCGATTATCACCCCCACGGCGAAGCGATTGTCTACCCCACCCTGGTGCGAATGGCCCAGCATTGGAACTTGCGCTATCCGCTGATCGACGGGCAGGGGAACTTCGGCAGCACCGACGGCGACCCCCCGGCCGCCATGCGATACACCGAGGCCCGCCCCGCCGCCGTCGAGCAGGAAACAATGGTCGATCTCGAATACGACACCGTCGATTTCCAGCCCAATTACGACGACCGTTTGATGGAGCCGACCGTTCTCCCCGCCCGATTCCCCAATCTCCTGGTCAACGGCTCAACGGGGATCGCCGTGGGTATGGCCTGCAATCTCCTGCCGCACAACCTGCGGGAGATCTGCGACGCCATCGTCCACGTCATCGACCATCCCGATTGTGAACTCGCCGAGTTGCTGGAGATCGTGCCCGGGCCCGATTTTCCAACCGCCGGAATCATTCGCGGCAAGGACGGAATCCTCGATGGATACCGCACCGGCCGCGGCCGGATCACCCTTCAGGCCAAAATGTCGGTTGAAGAGCAGAAGAACGGGAGAAACTCCGTCATCATTGAGGAGATTCCCTATGGGGTGATCCGGCGGACGATCATCGAATCGGTCGCGGAGTGCGTGAAGAAAGACGTCATCAACGACATTTCCGCCATCAACGACGAGAGCGGTCGCCAGCACAAATGCCGCATCGTCATCGATCTGAAGCGTGACTCCGACCCGAACGTGGTCATCAACCAGCTTTACGAATACACGCCCTGCCAGATCACCGTGAGCATGATCAACATCGCCCTGGTGAACCGTCAGCCGCGCACGATGGGGCTGAAGGAGTTGATCCAGCATTTCATCGATCATCGCAAGGAAGTGATCACCCGCCGCACGCGTTTTTTGCTGAGAAAGGCCCAGCAGCGGGGGCATATCCTGGAAGGGTTGATCTTCGCCGTGTGCGATATCGACGAAGTGGTCAAGCTCATCCGATCCTGCAAAACGCGCGAGGAAGCGATCGCCCGCCTGCGCGAGCGGGCATTTCGAATTGCTCCGGATCATCCCGCGGCGGCAAAGATTCCCGCCAGCCTGATGGAGCGCACCGCCACCAAGCCCGTCCTCCTCACCCAGGCGCAAGCCGAAGCCATCGGCCGTTTGCAGCTCATTCAGCTCGTTGGCCTGGAATTGGAAAAGCTCGTGGCGGAATACCGCGCCGTGGTCGAGGAGATCGAGGGATATGAGGCGATTCTGGGCAATGAGTCGCTGGTCATGGACATCATTCGCGAAGACACCTTTGAGATCAGGGAAAAGTACGGCGACGACCGGCGCACAAAAGTGGAAGGCGGCGTCAGCGAATTCAACATGGAGAAGCTCATCGCCCAGGAGGAGGTTGTCGTAACCGTCTCGCACGAGGGGTATATCAAGCGCCTCCCGGTGGATACCTATCGCAGCCAGGGCCGTGGCGGCCGTGGCATACGCGGCTCCGAGGCCAAGGAGGGCGATTTCGTCGAGCAGCTATTCGTCGCTAATACCCACGATCACCTGCTGTTTTTCACCAATCAGGGCCGGGTCTATCAGCGGCGCGTTTACGATGTTCCCGAACTCAGCCGCACCAGCCAGGGCCGCGCCGTCGCCAACCTGCTGGAATTCCAGACCGGCGAAAAAATCGCCAGCGTGCTGGCGATCAAAGATTTCACCGGTGGCGAACAGTTTCTGCTCTTCGCCACCGCCAAGGGCACCGTGAAAAAAACCGCCCTCAGCGCCTATGGCAACATCCGCACCAACGGTATCATCGCCATCGGATTGGAAGACGGCGATTCGCTGATCGACGTCTGCGTGACCGGCGGCAAAGACCACATCCTCCTCGGCACGCGCAGCGGGCTGGCCATCCGCTTTGAGGAAACAGACGTGCGCGCCATGGGCCGCCCTGCCGGCGGCGTGACCGGGGCGCGATTCAAGCGAGAGGGCGATGGCGTCGTCGCCATGCTCGTCGTTCCCAATGGTCACAACACCGAATTGAAGGTGCTCACCGCTTGCGTGAACGGGTACGGCAAGCGCACCCCGCTCGAGGATTACCCCGTCAAGGGCCGCGGGACGCGCGGCGTGATCAACATCGACGCCAACGAACGCAACGGCGATGTCGTCGGCATGAAGCTGGTCACCGATGTCGACGAGGTCATGCTCATCACCGAGCGCGGAATCCTCATTCGCACCGCCGTATCCGAGATCCGCGAGACCGGCCGAAACGCCGCGGGAGTGCGACTGATCAAACTCGACGAAGGCGACAAACTCGTCGCCATGGCCAAGGTCGACAAGGAAGAGCGCGAGGAGGAGAAACCCGAAACTCAAAATCCGAACCCCGGCGCGCCGGGATCTGGCGATGGCGAATCAAATCCGAAATCCGAATGAGGAAATGGCCTTCGTCCGATGTATCTGTCTGGTTGGGGCGTCGCTGGCGGGTTGTGCGGCGTGCTGGTGGGCGGCGGGGACTTCCCTGGGGCTCTTCTTCGGCGGATTGTTTGTCATAACGTTCTTGACGCCCGCGGCAATGCTGGACCAAAAGAATCTCCGCGGGGCAGCCGGCGCGCTCGCGGCGACGGTCGGACCCATTGCGGTGGTTTGGCTGATCGCGACCCTCAAAACCTCCGACACCATCGCACAATGGATCGGCGCTACCACGGTTCTCCTGAGCTTTGCCCTGGCCATTGCGGGGATTGCCGCGCTGCTGGCTGCGTGCAAATTGCCCGAAATCTTTGCCGCCGCCGCGGCGATCGTCATCGGATTGGCCTGGCTGACTTGGCCGGTCTGGCTATCGGCGACGCTCGCAAAGAGCGAGTCAAACGCGGCCGTGCAGAGCATGGTGAACGTCCATCCCCCGCTGGTCATCAATGGAATCCTGACCCGCGAGCCGGCCTGGACGGAAATGTCCCTGGCCTACCATCTGACCAACCTGAATCAGGATGTGCCCATACGCCTGCCCAGCAGCCCCGCCGCATGTGCCGCCGTTCATGGAATCATCGGAATCGGTCTTTGGGCGGCCGCTGGAGCAATAGCCAAAAAGCCGCGGCGGTTGTATTCTGTTGAAAACCCTCTTTTTCGGGAGAAATGATGAATACTGCCATTTGGTGCTCGGCGGCGCTTTTGACCCTGGGATTGGCCGCTTGGCTCGGAGCCGAGCCGACAACCCAGCCATCCACACAGCCAACGGTTGATGCCGTTCCCCCGGTTCTGCGATTCACCATGAAGTCGCTGAGCGGCAAGGACGTCGATCTGGCCCAGTACAAGGGGAAGGTGCTGCTGATGGTGAACGTCGCCAGCAAATGCGGGAATACGCCGCAATACGCGCCGCTGGAGGAGCTGTACAACAAATACTCCAGCCAGGGTTTCGTGATCCTGGGATTTCCATCCAACGACTTCGGGCATCAGGAGCCCGGCACCGATTTGCAGATCAGCGAGTTCTGCACGAAGAACTATGGCGTGACCTTCGACATGTTCTCCAAGGTGGACGTAAAAGGTCCGAACCAGTGCGACCTATACAAGCTGCTTACGAGCCCCGAAACGGACAAGCCGTTCGCCGGCGATATCACCTGGAACTTCGAGAAATTCCTGATCGGCCGGGATGGCAGGATCGCGGCCCGGTTCAAACCCAGGACGCAGCCGCTGTCCCCGCAAGTCGTCGGCGCGATTGAAGCGGAATTGGCCCGGCAGCCTTGAATCAACCGGGTTAAATCTCCCCATCACCTCCCCGTCAGCCTGATCGCCCCGGCAGGCGATGACAAAATGTCAACGGCAAGGGCCGTTTAGCATCATTGTTGACGCCGGGAGGAATTTGGTAGTAAGATAATCGCCGTGCTGGAATTCCGATGGAACGATGCCAACCGGGAACACATCGGGAAGCACAACGTCACCGTGGCGGAAGTGGAATACGTCGTGCGTCACGCGCGGCGACCGTATCCCCAGAAGCGGGAGAACCGCAAGTTTTATGTCGCGGGCCAGACCCCCGGCGGCACCTATATTCAAGTTGTTTTCGTCATTGATCCGCCGCCCATGATTTACGTCATTCATGCCCGCCCGCTGGAAGACAACGAAATGCGGGTTTTCCGCAGGAGGATTCGATGAAGCGAGCAAAGCCCTATGAGCAGATGACCGCCGCCGAATTGGCCGAGGCGACGAAACAGTACGATGCATTGGTGATCGACAAGACGCGGCCGCTAAATCGGCAAGAGCGGAGATTGTGGGAGCGAGCGAAGCGTGGCCGCGGGCGGCCGAAGATTGGCAAGGGGGCCAGAAAAATCAGCATTTCCCTGGAAGGCGATTTGCTCCACAAGGCCGACGCATTGGCGAGAAAAAAGGGCATGAAGCGCTCGGAGTTGATCGCTGGTTTTGTGGCCGCCGGACTTAAACGCAAGGCGGTTTGACGCGATTTTTAGGGCCTGGTTTCCACGCCCATCGCATCGCGAAGCAATTGGCGAACCCGCGCCGCGCCTATTTCGCGCTTGCCGAATCCGGGAACTGCCCCCGCCGTCACGGCCGCCGCTTGCGCGTCCGCGTGATTGCTGATCAGCATCATCCGCACCCCCGGATATCGCCGCTTCAGCACGCGGATCATCTCCACGCCCGTGCCCGGGTCGAAGCCAAAGTCCAGCTCGCGATTGAACAGGATCAGGTCAACCCCCTGCTTCAGCGCTTGCTCAAGCCCCGCATTCTCATCAGCCGAGCTGAGCGTAACATCCTCCACGGCCGATTTGACGGCCATGCGGAGATACGTGCTGTCCGGCCCGCAATGGCCCACGAGAAGAACTTTGCTCACACCCGCACTCCAAATAGAAGCGCACAATTCTCGAACCTTGCATTTGTTTAGCCGCCGCGGCCTCGCGGCGGAATTTCGAGCGCGGTTCGAGAATCACGGACGCCGATTCAGCCTTGCACATCCGGCACATCGCTGCCAGGCGGCATTTCCGCCTCCGGGGGCGGCTCAACCAAATCCTGCGCCACCCGGCTCAGGAAAAACTGCAATTCATTCTCCGCGATCGGACCGGGAATCGGATCGCGCAGATCATATTGATGGCTGTGGTCCTCGGAACTGTCCTCGCCGCGCTTTTCCCCCTCGGTGATGATGTGGTGCTCGAAGGTCACGCAGTCCTCATGGCTCTGCATGATGACCAGCTCGCCCCACCGCCAGGCAAGATGAATCCGCAGCGAAAGCTGATTCCCCCAGGTGCTGACTCGATGCGTGATGCCGTACTTGGCCAGGAATTTCACCAGGTCATCGACCGCCGGAAAAACGGCCCGGTTGAGGAATTCCGCGTAGTTCTGGTTGTAGTCCCCCAGCCGCTCGACCGCCTCGTGCTCGGCGGCAAGCTTTTCCGGCGCCACCTCGCGAAACGGCGTGACCCGGCTCAGCCACCATTTTACAAACGACTTGTCGATCATGGTTGAAGAATAGCAGGGCGGCGCTATTCCTTCACCTCGTATTCGGCGTCGATGACATCCTCGTCCTTCTTGGCCTCGCCGGTGGTGCCGCCATCGGTGCTGGCCTCCGGCGCCGCACCGGGCGCGCCGGCAGGATGCTGCGCCGTCGCCTTGTAAATCTCCTCGCCCAGTTTCAGGCTCGCCTGTTGCAGCGCTTCCATCGTTTTCTTGATGCGATCGCCATCGTCGCTCTTGATCGCGTCCTTGAGACTGTTCAGGGCGCTTTCAATGTTCCCGCGAACATCAGCCGACACCTTGTCGCCATGCTCGCGCAGCGATTTTTCGGTCTCGTAGGCGAACGATTCCGCGCGGTTCTTCACGTCGATCACCTCGCGGCGTTTCTTGTCCTCGGCGGCGTGCTGCTCGGCATCACGCTTCATCTTCTCGATTTCTTCCTTGCTCAGCCCGCCGGCATTTTGCACCGTAATCTTGCTTTCCTTGCCCGTGGCCTTGTCCTTGGCGGAAACGGAAAGGATGCCGTTGACGTCGATGTTGAACGTGACCTCGATCTGCGGGACTCCCCGCGGAGACGGGGGAATCCCTTCCAGATTGAACGTTCCCAGCAGCCGATTGTCGCGAGCGAATTCACGCTCCCCTTGCAGGACGTTGATCGTGACGGCGCTTTGATTGTCCGCCGCCGTCGAGAACGTCTCCGCCTTGCTCGTGGGAATCGTCGTGTTCCGCGGAATCAGCACCGTCATCACTCCGCCCAGGGTTTCGACGCCCAATGAAAGCGGCGTGGCGTCGAGAACCAGGATGTCCTTGACGTCGCCGGTGGCGATCGCGCCTTGAATCGCCGCGCCCACCGCGACCACTTCGTCCGGGTTGACGCTCTTGTTCGGTTCCTTGCCGCCGAACAGTTCCTTGACCAGCCGCTGAACCATCGGCACGCGCGTCGAGCCGCCCACCAACACCACTTCGTCGATCTGAGCCGGCTTCAACTGCGCGTCGCTCAACGCGTCGATCACCGGCTTGCGGCACTTCTCCACCAGCGGGCCGATCAATTGCTCCAGCTTGGTGCGGGTGATCGTGATTTGCAGGTGCTTGGGGCCGTTCTGGTCCGCCGTGATGAACGGCAGGTTCACCGTCGTTTCCATCGCGCCCGACAGTTCGATCTTGGCCTTCTCCGCCGCCTCCTTCAGCCGCTGCAGCGCCATGGCGTCATTGCGAAGATCAATCCCTTCGGTGCGCTTGAATTCGTCGGCCAGGTAGTTGATCAGGACCTGGTCGAAATCATCGCCGCCGAGATGGGTGTCGCCGTTGATGCTGAGAACTTCGAAGACACCGTCGCCGACGTCCAGAACCGAAACGTCGAACGTTCCGCCGCCGAGGTCGAACACGCAGATTTTCTCGTTCTTCTTCTTGTCCAGCCCGTACGCCAGCGCCGCCGCGGTCGGTTCGGGAAGCACGCGCAGGACCTTCAAGCCGGCGATTTCCCCGGCGTCCTTCGTGGCCTTCCGCTGCGCGTCATTGAAATAGGCTGGAACCGTGATCACCGCTTCGGCGACCTTTTCGCCCAGATAATCCTCCGCGGTTTTCTTCAGGTCTCCCAGCACCATCGCGCTGATCGCCTCGGGGGTATATTTCTTGCCGCGAATCTCCACCTGCACCAACTCTTGCGGCGCCCCCAAAACGGTATAGGGCACCATCTTCTCTTCCGAGCTGACCTCGCTGTGACGCCGGCCCATGAATCGCTTGATGCTGAAAACCGTATTCTTGGGGTTGGTGACCTGTTGATGTTTGGCGTTTTGCCCAACGATGCGCTCGCCCTTGTCGGTAAACGCGACCACCGAGGGCGTCAGCCGACTGCCTTGTGCGTTAACCAGTACCTTCGGCTGATCGCCTTCCATGATGGCGACCACGCTGTTGGTTGTTCCCAGATCGATGCCGATGATTTTTGCCATAAAATTTCACTCCATAACAAGTCCGTGAAACCTAAGAGACTTGGCAAAGCCCGTGCCAAGATAGGGCGAGGGAATCGCGGTTGCATCTACTTGAAAATAATTGAGTTATGGCAGAAATGGTCAGGGCTTGGCTCGCGCACAATCAATCCTCTGGATGCCAAATCGACAGTTGTCGGGCGGCTCCTGCCGTTTCGGCAAGGCCCTAGTGCCGCCGTTTTCGGCGGGCCAGCAGGCTCAACCCGCCGATCGAGACCAATGCCATCGCGGCCGGCTCCGGAACCTGTGTGATGATGACAGCCGTCCCGGTGTCCCCGGCGTCCGCGCCTCCCAAGTCGGTGTATTCCACGCTGATGGCCAGATAGTTGTCGTCGCTCAGCGCGTTCTTGAAATAATCGTTCTCGTTTTGGAGGCTGTTCAGCAAGAAGTCGTCGATCTCCACTGGCTGACCGCCAATGTTGAGCTGATCTCCCACCGCCAGGACCACCGTCGGGCTTGCCGCCCCCACTTGCCAATCCAGCAGCGCTTTCTTTTCGCTGCTCGGAGACGTGCCGATCTCCGCGTTGAAGACGGTCGTCCCATTGGCATTGATTTGCGGCACCCAGGGCGTGGCTCCGCTGGGATCTTGCAGCGCTTCGATCTCCAGACTACTCGCACTCGGATCCAGCGCGATATCCGTGGCCGGATGGGCCGCGGCCTGCAACGAACCCGCGACCGAAGCTATGACCGACGCCTGAGGATTACCGGTTCCGGCGTTCCCATACTGGATCGTATCGCCGGCGACAGTATCGGGAATGTACACCGCGATTTGCCCGTTGGGCGTAATCTCGCCGACAGGAGGACTCAGAGGACTCGACCCGGGAGTGAACTCATTAACCGCGACCGGCTGCGGTGCGCCCCCTCCAGCAGGGACGTATTCCACGTTCTCCTTGCCGCTGCCCGAGCCGTTCACCACGATCACCGCGCCGGTGCTGCTGGAGTAGCCGATCAGCGGATCAAATGACACGGGAGCTGGTGACCCGGTGATTTGGGTTGGAACTCCTCCGCTGGCGGGGATGGTGAATATGGCGCGGTTTGTCCCGGTGTTTAATACCGAGGCCGAAGTATTGTTGGACCCCAATCCCACGCGCGAGCCCGGATCCGAAATAGTCGCTCCGCCGCCGCTCGTCAGCACCGTTGTCAGCGATGACGTATCGCCGCGAACCAGCGATTGCTTGGCAGAGACGACGGCCGGAAACAAAACCTGGCCCGAGCCGTTGACCTGCATTTCCAGCGTTCCCGCGCCGCTGTCAGTTCCGTCGTTTCCGACCTTGCTGTAGCCTTTGCCGTCGCCTTCGAATGCAACATCGCCGAGCGATGTGATGCTCGCATTGTCGTCCCACTGAAGGATGCCGGCCTGGTCGCTGGGATTCACAGCCGCGAAAGTCAGCCGCGTTCCTCCCGATGGATTGCTTGTCAAAGCCAGATTATCGAAGGATTCGAATAGCTGATTCGCCCCCAGCCCGCTGACGGCTGTGGGTGTGCTGGCTTCAAGCACCGTCTGGCTGTTCCAGGTGTTGCCTGCCGCGGGCGTGGAATAAATGACGATCGCGTTGCCCGAGGTATTCAGTTGGGCCACCATGCCGACAACGCCGCCGTCCCCCACCACGACTTGCCCGGCAACTCCGAATTGGTCCCCCGCGATCGAGTCGCCCTGATTGATGACCGTGTAGAATTGAAGCGACGGCGACGCAACTGCGATGGCCGACGTTCCGAAGACGCCCGCCAGAATCCATTTAATGCGCATAAACCCTCCGTCCGACCTGTGCCGATTTCCTAGGTAATGAAGATCAGTTTAACCGGAGAGAATCAGTTTTCAATGAAAGAATGGAGATATTTTCGCAAATCGGGACGCATTTTGTCGCGAATGAGGATGCTTCGAGGTAAAAGACCCTTTCGGGGCTATATTTTAGATGCCCAAGCCGGTATTTAAGGAGTCGCGCATTTCTTAAGATAATAACGCATTAGCCAAACGGCCGCGTCAATGATATTGGTTGGTTGTTTGGTCGGGTTTGGTGAATGCTCGCTGGCCGAATTCAGCCATTAGGCAGGGCTTGATGTTTCAAGCGAAGCAGCGCGTCGGAGAATACGTGCTTGAGGAGCTTGTAGGCCAGAACGCCTACGCCCAGCAGTGGCGCGCGCACCACCACATGTGGTCCGACCAGGAGGCGATGGTCAAAATTCCCACCGATCCGCAATATGTCAACAATCTCCGCCAGGAGGGAATTAAGGTTCACCGCCTCGTGCATCCCAACATCGTTCGCCCCATCGGATTCGATCCCAACGCCGAGCCGCCCTACCTCATCACCGAATATGTCAAAGGCGAATCCCTCCGCGCCTGGATTGCCGGCAAACGCTTGACCGTCGCTCAGTCGGTGAACATTCTGCGACAGGTCCTCGAAGCCCTTCAATATGGACACGAGCAGCAGGTCGTTCACGGCGACATCAAGCCGGAAAATATTCTTCTCGAAGCCTCGGCCGTCGAGGCCAATTTCGCCGCCAGTGGTTCCGTGAAGGTGACGGATTTCGGAGTCGGCCTGGCAGCCGCCGCCACGCTCACCCGCGATGCCGCCGCCCGCGCCCAGCCGAAGGGCAGTTCCCTTGCTTACATCGCCCCCGAGCAACGCGAGGGCGCGCCCCCCGACGTTAAATCCGACATCTACGCCGTCGGCGTCGTGCTCTTCGAGATGCTCACCGGCGAGCGGCCCGGCGGCGCCGAGCTGCCCAGTGAATTAAACCCCCAGGTGCCCCTCTGGCTGGACGATGTCTTTCGAAAATCCTACGCCCGGCGCGAACGGCGATTTGATTCCGCTAGGGCATTTCTCGATGCGATGGCTTCGCCCAGCGCGGCGATTTCCCCGCCCCGAAGCGCCCCCGAAGCCCCCGCGACTCCGCCGCAATCCACTGCAATCAAACTTCGCATGGAGCCCGCGTCAGTTCCCGCCTCCGCCCCCCCTGAACAGGATTCCCATGGCAATGATATCCCTCTGGCTCGCGAGATTGATGTCTCCCCTCCCCCCGATTCCCCGATCGAGCCCCCCCCGGACGATGCCGGCGGCGTTGCCCTGGAGCAGCAAGGCGATGAGCAGTCTCCGGCCGACGAGGATCAATTCAAGGAAGAGCAGCAGGCCGCCGGCGCGGATACCGCCGTCTTGCCCGAGGAGCAGGTCGGCGGCGAGCCCATCCTTCCCGCCATTTCACGAGTCGCCTCCCCCGCCGATCTCGAGGCGATTTTTGACGAACTGAACAAAAGGCAGGTTCGCACCGCCGAAGATTTGAAAGCGGCCCTCAAAGGCTATTTCGAATTGCGAGACCTGGACACCGGCGAATCGGCCAATATTCGCCTTCGCGTGATGAAATGGGCTGCCGCCCTTGCCGGTGGACAATCCGAATTGGACGATCAGATTCTGCTGATCAACGCCGCCGCAAGGCCGTTGTATGTCGTGAAATTCCTGTTCCGCTCGACCCGCGGCGATGAGCCGGAGCGATCCCAAACCCTCGAGCATCCCATCGCGGACAAAGCCTCCGCCGTGCTGCACGCGGCCGACTATCGGTTGATCGCTCATTTCTCCGCGACCGTCCTGAACGAAAAAATCCTCGAATCCATCGCCAGCCAGGCCCTGCGCTCGGCCATCATGAACCTGACCCGCGAGGCGCACCGCGAGTTCTTCGGCCGCATTCAACGCGAGGACTTGCTCATCTTCCGCGCCAACGTCATCAGCGCCGCCTATCGCTTCGAGCAGCGTAAGTTTCGCGCCTTCATGGTCGGCAACGCCCTGAGCGTCGTGTCGGCCGGCGAGCCGTTCACCAGAATCCGTCAAGAGCCGACCAAACGCGCCGCCGTCCTGCTCAACGGCGAGCAGATCTTCCAGGGAATCAAGGAACTGCGCCGCGCCTTGGATGACGCCCAGTGGGAATCCAAAGCCGCCGTGATTCTCGGCGCCTTCCGAGGAAAGCTCGCCGCGGCTTATGTCGTCGAAGCCAGGCAGCAATTCAAATCCTTTGGCTGGCTGGAAAGCCTGGAGTTTTCCGCCAAGGCCGGGCAACTCGTTCCCGGACACGAAGACGCTCTGGCGCATGCGGCGCTGGTTCGCAAACGCATGGCCCAGTTGCAGCTCTTCCCGGGAACGCTCATCGCCGTCGCGCTAATTGCCTTGGCCGTCCTCCCGTCACTACGGGCCACCAACCCCTTGGCCATGAAGCCGTTTTTGATCCAATTCGTCCAGCACCCGCTTCTCTTTGCCGGAATCGCCGCATGGATCGCCGCCCTCTGGTCCAAAACGGTTCTGAAATCCCGCATGTCCCGCACCGATTTCGCGTTTTATCAGGCCGCCGTCTTTCCGTTGCTCGTCGCCCTGGTCGTGGCCTGTGCGCCGGCGAAGTTTGCCGACATCACCTCCGACGCCATCTGCGGCGCATTGCTGATCCTGGTCATCGTCGCCGACGTGCTCGTATTCAAAAAACTCCGCAAACATCTGTTTCGCAGGCAGGATGTTTCGGACTTGGTCGGTGACTCTCTGGGCGTGCTGTCGCGGATTCAATCCATGCTGGAGGAGGACTGGGATAAACTCCGGGCCCATTACCTCGAACTTGGACCGCTCTTCAGCTTCACCACCGTTCATTCCGTCGGCGCCGTGCCCGACCTTTTCGGCTCCGAGCAGCCGCCGAGCGACGATACCGCCGCTTCACCCGGCGAAACCTGGACGCCCCGCTCCTCTTCCAGCGAGGACCTGGTCACGGGCAATGCCGAAGTGGACCAACTCGTCGGCCAAATGAACAGCCGCATCTCCGCCAACCTGCGAACCCTTGCTCCCGTCGCGCGCATGCTGCTGACGATCTTCGGCGAATATTCAAAATCGGTCTCCAATCGCCAGATCGGCATGATGCAGGCCAATGCCGCCAAGCTCGAGCAGAAGGGAAAGGACCTGGCGGCGAAGCTCGCCGATTTCGATCGCCTCTGCCGCGCCCCGTTGTCGCTTGGCTCGTCGGAGAACGCCGAGTTGCTCCAGGAGATGAGTTCCCGCCTCGCCCAGCGCAGCGAGGACTCCGACGTCAGGATCCTTAAATCCCTGGCCGATCGGGCCAAGAATTTCCGCGAAGATCAGGCCGGCGCCACCGCCGACATTGAATCACTGGCCCCCGAGGTCGAGGCCGCCATCGAGCGCATGAAAAAAGGCTAACTGGAAGCGCACAATTCTCGAACCCCCACACCGTTTAGCCGCGACCCGAAGGGGAGCGCGTTCTCTTTGATGTTCGAGAATCGCGAGCGCCCCTTCACACCGTTTTCCCGCCGGATTTGCCGAACAATTTGAATCCGGCGTAACCCCCGCATACCCTTTGCCGGATGAGTAGTGCAACCCAGGCCTCGGCGAATTTGCCGCCGCCGACTAATCTCACCGCCGCCGCGGCAGCCGCGCTCGCGCCCGCCAAGGCGAGCGAATACAACCGCCTCAACCTCGATTTCCGCCGGCCCATGCCCCGCCCAAACGTCAAGGGCATCGTCGTTGATTTCCACACCCACCTCATCGCCGCGCGCCACGCCAAACCCTGGTTCCAAACCGCCGATCATTTCGGCTTTGACGCCTACGTCACCATGTCCCCCCTGGAAGAGGTCCTCGGCCTTCAACGCGACTGGCCGGGGAGGATCCAGTTCATCGCCGTTCCGGCTTGGCAGAATCCGTCCATTGACGACTGGCTGCGCCGCCTGGAAATGTTCTACAACCTCGGCAGCCGCATCATCAAATTCCACATGGCACCCAGCACCATGGCGACGCGGCACATTCGCCTTGATTCGCCCGTTCTTCGACCGGTGCTGAAGGAGGCGGCGGCGCGGGGAATGATCCTCATGAGCCACGTCGGCGATCCCGATACCTGGTACGCCGGCAAATACTCCGATACCGCAAAATACGGAACGCGAGATGAGCACTATCGCATGTGGGAGGGCGTGCTGGAAGAATACAAGGACCGCCCCTGGCTGGGCGCGCACATGGGCGGCAATCCGGAAAACCTCCCCCGGCTTCAGGCGTTGCTTGATCGCTTTCCCAATCTTTACCTCGACAACAGCGCCACCCGCTGGATGGTGCGGGAACTCAGCGCCCGCCGCGATGCCGCCCGAGAATTCCTCATCCGCAACGCCGACCGAATTCTCTTCGGAACGGACCAGGTCAGCGGCGACGACCGCGGCTTCGATTTTCTCGCCAGTCGATGCTGGGCCCATCGCAAGCTCTGGGAAACCGCCTATACCGGCCCAAGCCCCATCTTCGACCCGGATTTGAAAGAAGACGAGCAGCCAACGCTTCGCGGCCTAGCCCTGCCCGACGAAGTGTTGCAGAAAATCTACCACGACAACGCCGTCAAGCTCCTCGCCCGCGCCAACGCAGCATTTGATTTTTAGTTTAGCCGCGACCCGAAGGGGAGCGCGTTCTTCGGATGTTCGAGAATCGCGGCTCACCGCTCCTTCCACCGCCGAATCTCCGGCGGATCGGTCGGAGGGTCCAGATACAAATTCCGCTCCAGAAACTCGTCGATGACCACGTCGGGCTTTTCACGCTCGATCGCCTTCGGATCCATCTCGTAATTGAACGACCAGAACACCCGATTGAAATTCGGCCCGAGCATCGGCGCCAGGGCAATCGCAAATGAATCGTGGTAAAAAACCAGCCGCGGCAACGTCGGGTCGTTCAAATCCGTTACGCAAATCCCCTTCGGATCCATCGCCCCCGGCGGAACCTCGAACGGGACTTTTCGCCTCAGGATCAGCCACTCATCCGGATATTGATCCGGCATGTCCATCATCCGCGCCAAATCGCCTTCCACCACCGGCGCTTTTCCCGGGACAAAATTGCCGCGCGGCTGCGGCACGATTTTCCAGTCGGGCAGCAGATATTTAACGGCATCCATCATCGCCCGGTATGCCACATACGCGCCCTCATCGTTCCAGTGCGTATCCGTTTTGAAGTAGAGCCGCCCGGATTTTTTCGCCGCCATCAGCGCCGGACGCAGGTCCAGCAAATGAACCGGGGAATGCGCGCGGCCAAGACGCTCGACGAGCTGGTCCAGGCGGGACGGCGGCCGGATCGGAGAAACTTCATCCGGCAGATATTCCCGATAGATCGTTTCTTTATTCGGCGCAATCACCACCAGCATGGGAATGCCGCGGGCCGCCAGCCATTTCGCGCGCTGCTCCAAGAAATGTTGCCACCCATCCAGATCGTCTTCGCTGAATGGATTGAGACCGCGAAAGGCGATGAAGTTCACGTCCCCGTCCGGCCGAAGAAACAGCCAGCCGTCCCGCCCCACGAGCACCCGTCCGTCGGTGTCCGCCCCCAGCCCACGGAACCTCGTCAGCGCCACGCCCCGGATCAGCGTGTTGCGGAACCCGAAATGGTCGCGATAAAAATTCAGCCAGCGGTCGCTGTAGAGCTTCGCCTCCGTGAAATTCCGCGGCACGGGCGGTCGCTCCGCCAGCCGCCGGTTTTCATTCGATTCCCCGCTGGGATCCCACTTCCGCCATGCTCCCACCACCGGCACGAACAACGCGGCGATGAAAACCATCGCCAGAATCCGCTTCAATACGCATCGATAAACGGGATGCTCCGGCTCCGCCGTGACCTGCGTTTGCGGCGCGGTTGTTCTCTCTCCCGCTAGCGTCATATTCGTGCCCTACGGCAGCTTTTGATCGCGGATGTCCTCGGAGTCCGGCGGAACCGGCGCGTACAGCAGTCGCTCCAGGAATTCATCCACCACCACATCGGGCTTGGCCTTCAGCGCCAGCTCGCCATCCAGAGTGTTGGTCCACAGCCAGTTCACCCGGCTGAAATTCGGCCCGAGGAATTTGCCCAGGTATCTCGTAAATGAATCATGATACATGAACAGCGACGGCGCCTTCGGGTCCGGCCCGTGCGTCACGACCATGCCGTTGTCCGGCGACGTGATGGCCGGAAACGGTTCGCGCCGCACCAGTTCCGGCCAATCCTCGTTGTATTCGTAATACAAATCCATGTACCGCGCCAGGTCGCCCGACCGGCGCGTCGTGCGGGGGGAAAAATCGCTCATCGGCTGCGCAGCGAGCTTTCGCCCCGGCAGCACGCTCTGGATCGCGTCCAGAATGACCGGATACGCCGCAAACGCGCCGTAATCATTCCAATGCGTGTCCGTCTGGAAATAGATTCGATGATGTTTCTTGGCTTCGAGCAACGCCGGTCGAAGATCGATCAGCCGCACGGGCGAATGCGTTTCGCGCAGGCGATCGATGAGTTGATCCAGCCGCGTCTTCGGTCCCACCCGCGAGAATCGCTCCGGCATCATCTCGGCATAGATGCTCTGTTTATCCGGCGGGATGATGACGATGAAAGGAAATCCATGCTCCGTGAAGAACTTATTCCGCTTTTCCAGCAACTGCTGCCACTCGTCCAGCTCGCTTGGGGAAAAGGGATCGAGATTGCGCTCGGCCAGGAAACCATCGCGGATCGACACCGGATAGAACAGCCATCCATCCCTCCCGATGATGATGTTCGTGCTCAGGTCCATCCCCAATCCGCCGTGATATCGCCCCAGCGCCAGCCCTCGGATCAGCGTGTTGCGGAACCCGAAGTGGTCCCGATAGAACCCCATGAACAGGTCGGAGAACATCCTCACCTGCTGAAAGTTTTTGGGCATCCCGGGAAACTTGGCCAGGGCCCGGTTCTCGCTCGATGCAACCGGGTCCCAATGCAAACCGGCTCCCACGAACGGCAGGAACAGAGCGGCCGCAAAAAACACCGCACCCACCACGCGAGCCCGATGACGCGGCCCGCGCGCCGACCCGCCCCGCTCGATTTGCCGTGGCGGCGTCGCCGCTATGGTGGTTGCCCAGGCCATGAACGCTCAAAAACGAAAATAGATGAAGGGATTGTAGGTTCCCGCGGCCGACAGGGCCGTGGATGCCAGGAAAATCGCCACCATCGCCGCGAACTCGCCCACCCCCGCCGCCAGATCCACCAGCCACAGCCGTCCCCCACGCGCCGCCGCCCCGGCCCGATCCAGCGCGGCGCCCGCCCAGGATGCCAGCGGCAAGCTGCCCAGCGCGCCGACTGCGACGGCGATCACCAGGGTCCGGCTCACGCACTGGCTCAGCGTGAAGAACGCCGAGGCGCTTCCTCCGATGAACGCCATCCGCATCAGGAATTCACTTGCCCCGGTGAACGTATTGGACCGGAAGAAGACCCATCCCACCATCACCACCAGCAGAACGTAAACATGCTGGAGAATTGGCCGCCGCTCCAGCCATTTGCGCAATCCCACCCGCTCGATGATCAGGAACGCGCCGTGGAACAGTCCCCAGACCACAAATGTCCACATCGCCCCGTGCCACAGCCCGCAAAGGAAAAACACGATGAGGAGATTCAAATAGACCCGCCACTTCGGCACGCGGTTTCCGCCCAGCGGGATGTACAGATAATCGCGGAACCAGCTTGAAAGCGTCATGTGCCAGCGATGCCAGAAGTCGGTGATGCTCGAAGCGATGTAGGGATAATTGAAGTTTTCCGGAAACGTGAAGCCGAACATCCTTCCCAGCCCGATCGCCATGTCGGAATAGCCGGAGAAATCGAAATAAATCTGTAGCGTGTAGCAGACCACCCCCAGCCAGGCCACCGCCGGCGTCATAAGCGTCGGGCGAATGGTGAAGATGGTGTCGGCGGTCTGGGCGACGGTGTTGGCGATCAGCATCTTCTTGCCGAAGCCGATGATGAATCGCCTCACTCCCTCGGCGAAGAGGTCCCACGAATGCCGCCGCCCACGCTGGCCGCCGATCGCGAATTGATCGCAGATCGTCTTGTACCGGATGATCGGCCCGGCGATCAATTGCGGGAAGAGCATGATGTACAGCCCGAAGCTGCTCAGCCGCCTCATCGGTTTCACTTCCTGCCGCCAGCAGTCCGTGATGTACGACAGCGCGTGGAAGGTGAAAAACGAGATCCCCAGCGGAAGATGAATCTTGGGCAATGGCAGCCGCGGCACGTGAACGGCCGCCAGCAGAACATTCAGATTTGCCACCAGAAACGCGCAGTATTTGAACGTCGAAAGCAAAACGAGATTGGCGATCACCCCCGTCACGATCGCGCCCCAGGGCCGCTGGCCCTCCCCCGCCTTTTCGATCCATCGCCCGATGAAAAAATTGATGCCCACCGACCCCAGGACGACAAACGTCGACCACCCCTCGCCCAGCGCGTAAAAAAGAACGCTCGCCCCCAGCAGGACAAAATTCTTCCCCGCTCGCGGCGTGAAATAATAGACGGCCAAAACGACCGGCAAAAACAGGAATAGGAAGCACGGGTCCGTGAAAAGCATAGGGCCGCGCCACTATACGCCGGGCAATTCCCTTCGACAACCGCCGCTCATTCCAGCGTGGCCACCACGTCGTACATCTTGCCCGCGCGATAGATTTGCAGGCTCTGCACCGGGTTCTTTCCGCCGTTGGTCTGGAAATGATGTCCGTACTGATCGTAGAAAAGCTCGAAATTCAAAGCCTCATCCGAATTCTTCGGGAAGTTCGGCACGTTCAAGACGTAGGCCTGATTGACCCATACTTCCACGTTCTTCCAATCCGAATCGGAAAGGTTGGCCAGGTTGAACTTGCGAGCCATGAGGTTGTAATCCGCCCGCGCGATTGCCTTCGGATCCTTCGGAGCATTGGCCGGGTAGGATCGCTTGGCCGAATCGGCCGCCAGTTCGGTGGAACTCCTTCGCAAAGCCGGATCGGCGTTTGGCAACAGCGTCGGCCGCCCGTCGCCGGTGCAACCGGTCACCTGAAAAGCCATTGCCAGGGCCAGGAATCCGCCGCAGATGGTGATGCCATGTCTCATCGGGTCCTTTCGCAAAAAGGTCTGGAGTGGTTATCGGACGGAACGGCGGAAAAACTTGAAGGGATGTGGGCAGTGGCGTGGATTATGGGTCCGCGAGCCGCTTCATTTCAAAGTCTAATTGAACCGCAGAGTGCGCCGAGGGCCTGGCGCGGGCTTCGCCCGCAACCCAAATAATTAGGCATTGCTCGTTAAGGTACGGTGCGTGTTGCGAAGCACTTACCGTCCTA
>JBEKHH010000050.1:0-32060 GCA_050012375.1 Tepidisphaeraceae bacterium | reverse complement strand
CCAAACTCTCTAACGTCATCCAGACCTCCTTGTCCGAACGCCACAAGTTTACCAACGTCCAGGGGTTTTTTCCCCTAGCCCTTAGCGGCCCCGCTTGCGGGGCGCGCCGCCGCGGTTTACGGCGCGCGACGATCATTCACGAACCGCTACCGCCCTGCCGCGGCGGGGGGATTGGGAGCGTCAGCCAGATCGATTTGAACGCTGTCCAGGTCGATCCAGAGTTTTCCCCGTCCGTTCATCGTCAAGCCCCAGAATATGGATTTGGTTTCCGGCGGAACATCGGCGACGGCGGTGCACCGCTGCCAATCACGCGTGCCGATGATCGGACGATGGCCGCGCTGGCCTTCGTTGGCGAGTTCCTTGTCCCAAGCTCCGAAAGCGAGGATCTGAAAGCCGGAGCCCCCGGTGACGCCGCTGGATTTGATCCACCCTGTCACGCGAATGCGATGGCCGAGGAATTTTGCATCGGGGCGGATTTCGTCACGTCCATAGATGGCCCATCCGTTGTAGGGGGCGGTCCTGGACTGGAAGCAGGTCGTGGCGTGCCCGTTGTGCTGTGCGGTGGGATCGAGGGCTTCCGTGTATTGCTCGGCAATTGGACTGAAAATCTGCCAGTATTGATCGTCGGTGAGCGGGACGTCGCTGCCGACGACCTCAACCTGGAAATCATCGGTCCAGATTTCCCCCGAGCAGAATAAGGTGGCGCCCAGAAAGATCTTTGTGGCGTCCTGGGGAATGTCCTGGACGATCTCATATTTGCGCCAGTCGGTGGTGCCGTGGATGGGGCGCGCGCACATCATTTCGTCCATCGCGAGCATTTCACCGCCCGCGCCATAGGCGTACATGTCCAATCCGGCGCACTCGCGGACGTCTTTGGTCTTGATCCAGCCGGAGATGCGAATCCGCTTTCCGCAAACCTCATTGAGCGAACCAACAAGCGGCCGCCCCGCCAGGATATTGCCGACATTGGTATAGAGATTGTTCTCCAGCGGGCCGGCAAAGAATCGGCCCGCCCGGATTTTGCCGAGATCGGTATAGATGCCGTTCTTGGGAATGTTGGGGATCAATGATTTAATGTGCCCGGCCGGGGCGGAGTCGGGCGTGCGCAAGGTGTTGGGATCGACTTCGTTGAGATATTCATCGGCCGGACCCACGCCCCGGAAGGCGTCATTGGCCAAATGAACGGCCGGAAATTCGTCGGCAGCAGCAATGGGCGCAGGAGTTGTCGCGGGAACCGTTGTCGCAGCGGAGAGATTGTTGACAGCCGCGCCGGCGGCGGAGGCGTCAGCGGCGGAGGCGCGCGTATCGGGAATTGAATTGACGGCGACGCTCGCCACCATCGCAACGACGGCCCCCGAGGCGGCGAGCCCCAGCGCGAGCGCTTGAACCTTCGCCCAGAAGACAGTCTTGGCCGTGGCATGAGCCAGCAAATGCCCCGCGCCGCCGGCGACTTTTCCAATCGCCCCGGAACTGGCCAGTCGCGCCAGACCCGGCGGCGCGGCGTGCAAAACCTGGGAGCCCAGACCTTGTTCCAGCGCGTCGCCGGCGGTGACAATGCCGTGGCGGGCCAGGAGGTTTTTAAGGCGGGACAGAGCGCGAGCGATGCGTTTCTGCGCCGCGGGTGGAGAAATATTCAGGGCCAACGCCACGTCGTTCACGCTTTGGTCCTGCAAAAATCGAAGGACCAGGGCGCCACGGTCCCGTTCCCCAAGCCGCGAAAGCATTTCATCCAGAACCCCTTCAATGCGCGCGGCGGCCGGCCCCGCGCCGGTTTGCTCTTGTGCGGTCTTCATGGTGGCGGCCTCTTGTTCGTGGCGGCGCCGGCAGCGCTCAAACCGAAGAGCATTGCACGAGGTCTGCCGCGCGGTCTTCAGTAGCCATGCCCCCAGCACAGCCGGTTTGCGAATCGCCGCCGCCTTCCGGGCCAGAATTATAAACACGGCCTGCGTAACGTCCTCGGCCAGGTGCGTGTCGCGTATCTGGCGGCGGGCGGCGGAATAGACCAGATTGATGTAACGCTCCACCAACTCGGCGAACGCCGGCTCGGAGCCCGTGACGAGATAGTCGTGAAGAAGTTCGGCGTCGTTCATAAGCTGCGTTCTGAACTGAATGTACCTTGCCGAACGGAAAAACAGACAAAAATCCCTTCAAAGGGGTCGCCGACGGCGGCCATGAAGATCGCGGAATTGTAACCCCTGTGATTGTCGAAAGGACCTTTTAAGCAACTGAACCGTTTCATTTGTATGATGCCTTCGATGCATTGCCCTTCGTCGTGTTATGCTTTGGGGATATGAGAGCTTTCATCACCGGACAAGTCGGAGTCGAAAAAGGCCCCTACCTGGAAGCCGTCAAGGCCGAGGCCCTCCGCAACGGATTGGACCTGGAAGTCTGCCACGTGGGAAACATGATGTATGCCGAAGCCCCGGATGTCCCCGCCGGCAGAATCCTCAATTTGCCGATCACCCGCCTCAATGCCCTGCGGCGGGCCGTATTCAAGGAGATTCTGCGCATCGCTGATCGTCACGAGCACGTGGTGGTCAACTCCCACGCCACTTTCCGCTGGCGGCATGGCCTGTTTTCCGCCTTCGATTTCGATCAGATCAAGGCCCTCCGCGCCGATTTCTACGTCACCCTCCTGGACAATGCCGAATCCGTCCATCAGCGCCTTCTGCGCGATCACGACCTCGAGCACTCCCTCAAGGACATCATGGTCTGGCGCGAGGAGGAGCTGCTCGCCACGGAAATCATCGCCAACGTCTCCAGCGGCTACGGACACTTCTTCATGGTCAGCCGCGGACGCAAAGCGATGACCATCAAGACCATGTACGGCCTCCTGTTCCAAACCACCAGGAAGCGCGTTTACCTGTCCTTCCCCATGAGCCACGTGCTGGACCTGCCCGACACAATGGCCCAAATCGAACGATTCAAATCAGACCTCGCCGACCATTTCGTCTGCTTTGATCCCGGCGACGTGGATGAATTCGCGCTGCATACCATGGCCCTGAAGGCGATGGAGGAGGGCCGAACCCTCATTGAAGCCCAAGGCCCCGAAGGCCCCATCGCCCTCAAGACCGCCGATGTCGCCCAGATCAGCGGTGACATCATGGGCCAGATTTACGCCCGCGATTTCAAAACCATCGATCAGAGCGACATGATCATCAGCCTCGTCCCCGAATTGCCCGGCGGAAAGCCCGGATTGTCCAGCGGCGTGGAAAGGGAGCTTCACCACGCCTTCGAAGGCGGCAAGGAGGTTTACGTGATCTGGGCCTGCAAGGCGATGCCCTCGCCCTTCATCACCGAGACCGCGACTAAAATATTTAGCCGCACCGATGAGGCGATCCAATATTTCCGGGAGAAAAAATACATCGCATGATTCAGAACGTCACCGTTTATTGTGCCAGCAGCCGAAAACTGGCCGAAATCTATCGCCAAGCTGCCACGTCCCTCGGCCGCGCCATCGCCCTGCGCGGTTGGGGCCTGATTTATGGCGGAGATCGTGCCGGGCTGATGGGCCTTGTCGCCGATGGCGCATCCGCCGCCGGCGGAAAGGTCATCGGAATCATTCCCAAGCGCATGATGAAACCCGAAGTCGTGAACGAACGCTGCACCGAACTGGTCCCCGCCCGCGACATGCGCCATCGAAAGGAAATGCTCGAAGACCGCGGCGACGCCCTCCTCGCCCTTCCCGGCGGCCTTGGCACGCTGGAAGAATTCTTCGAGGTCGTCGTCGGCAGGCAATTGGGTTTCCATCGCAAGCCCATTGTGCTGCTGAATGTCGCCGGTTATTTCACCCCTCTGCTGGCCATGATCGACCATGGCATCGAGCACCAGTTCATCAAGCCCGAGGCCCGCAAGCTGTTTTTCGTGGCCGAAACCGTCGAGCAAGCCATTGGATATTTGACCCGATGCGATGCAGAATAATACGCATCGTGATTACTCGGCGCGCTTGCTCGTTTAGCGGCCCCGCTTGCGGGGCGCGCCGCCGCGGTCCACGGCACGCGACGATCATTCACGAACCGTATGAGTTGTTCGGATGAAGCGGCGCGACCCGACCATTCTGATCGCATTGCTCATCGCGCTGGGGGCTCACCTGGCTCTGCTCGGCTTCGGCGTGCGCACGGCCCGTCGCGACCTGGGCTGGTGGCTCCAGGGACCGCAGGCCCAGGCTCAACTCGTCCCCGTCTCCACGCCGCGCGAGGATCCGATGCAACGCCTCGGCGAGCACGAAGATCGCGGAGAATCCATCAACAGCGCGCCGGGATCCCAGCCGATGGAATCCGCCCTGGCCGATGCCCGCCAGGAGCAGGCGGCCATGCAGCGCGACCCGGCCGGCTTCGGCGGCAAAGGCTCCAACCGCCAACTCGAACAAACCCTGCAAGGCGATAACGGCGACAACGCCCCACAAGGAACAAAATCCTCCGCCAAAAACGCCTCCGCCGTTTTCGGCTCGCGAGAATCCGCCCTGGCCGAATCCACCCCAAAAATCACCAAAACCCCACCAGCCGGCTCCGTCGCCAAGAGTCCAAATGGAACAGACAATGTCTTCGATCCCCTGTCGCGCGGCCCGCTTCCGATTCAGCCGCCCAAACAGTCCTCAAAAACCGAATCCCCATCGACAGGCTCGCCCGATAACTCCGAGCCGGCCAATCAGCAAAAAGGTTCCCAGCAAGCCGCCGCGAATGCCGGCAGCGGCGGCAACGGCGGAAAACCCGGCTCCCCCGAGCCCGGCTCCGGCAATCCCATTCCCACCGCCGACTTTGAATCCTATCCCGTTTCCCACGTCGCCAGCCGATTCATCGGCGGCCGCATCGAAGCCCGCATCGGCCGAAAGATGCGTGCCCGCGAACTCCCCCGCCTGGGCGAGGCCGCCATCGCCGATTTAGAGGCCATGGACAACCCCTACGTCGTGCTTTACCTGAAAATCGATCCCAGCGGAAACGTCACCGACGTAAAAATCGCCCATTCCGCCGGCAGCGATGACATCGATCTCCCCTGCCAGCGTGCAGCCTACACCTGGTGGTTCGAACCGATGAAGGACCCAAAGACCGGCACGATCCACGGCGAAATCATCGAGTTTACGATTTATTTTTAATCGGAATTATTCCCTTGACAAAACCAGCCCCCGCCGCTAGTATGGGGATATGGAAACGAACAAACAGCTTCGGACGCAAAAGAATCAGCAGGTGATGAACCTCACCGAAGATCAGGCCAGACAGCACGTCGAAAGAATCCTTTGGCTGGATGGTAAGCCAGTCTGCCGCCATTGCGGATCGGTCAATGCCTACCGGATGCAAGGCTCTACCTGCCGTTCCGGCCTATGCCGCTGCCACGATTGCAAAAGGCAATTCACCGTCACGGTTGGGACAATTTTTGAAGATTCTCACTTGCCGCTGGCGACTTGGGTCCGGGCGATTCACCTGATGGCCACGAGCAAGAAGGGAATCAGTGCCCTACAGCTTCAGCGCAACCTTGGCCTTGGCTCTTACAAGACGGCGTGGCACCTGGGGCATCGTATCCGGCTGGCCATGAAGCGCGGCCCTATCGCCGGGATGCTCAAGGGCGACGTGCAGATTGATGAAACCTACGTCGGCGGCAAGCCGCGCCCCGGCTCCGGTGAGGTTCGCAAGCGCGGGCGCGGGACAACTAAGACTCCGGTCCTCGCATTAGTCGAAACAAACGGAAGCGTACATTCGACGCCGATGGAACACATCACGGCCAACAATCTGAAATCCGCCATGCGGGAAGTGATTGATCCTTCTGCGCGGATCGGGACGCATACCGCAGGAGCGTGGCGCGCTGGTTCTCAGAATATTCAAAGACGTGGAAATCAGAGAGGCCGCGCGGTGTTGACGTAGCGCTGATGTCACAACACCCAGCCTATCGAAAAATCATCCAGCTTGGGGCAGAGACGATTCCGCTAATCCTGCGCGAATTAAAACGTCAACCGGATCATTGGTTCCCAGCGCTCAGTGAGATAACCGGATTCAATCCAGTTTCCCCATACGCCGAGGGAAAGATCGGCCTCATGTCCGATGCCTGGATCAGATGGGGAAAGGGAAAGGGGTATTTGGGTGACGTGGATTGACGAGAAAATTCCACTTGCGCGCAACCAACACAAAATCACCAGCCAAGCCAGCGGAGATTACAACTGTATTGCGTGGGCCGCTGGCGTCCAAACAGAATGGTGGAGTCACGAGATTCCCTACAAATGGCCGGTAACTCGCAGCCCATTAGCCAAATCGCTTGTGAAAGTCTTCGCGGGTCTGGGTTACAAAATGGACCGGCGCGGGGATACATCGCTACAGCCCGGAATTGACAAAGTTGCAATTTATGCAAAGGGCGAAATGTGGACGCACGCCGCACGCCAGCTTCCAAACGGCAAGTGGACGAGTAAGCTCGGACGAGATGAGGATATTGAGCACGAAAATCCAGAATGCCTTTGCGGCGACACCTACGGTACAATCCATTGCATCATGCGAAAGGCCATCAATGAAGCGCGGCGCAAAAAAGGGCGTAAGCCATCCGGGGCGCGGCGGCAATAACGTATCCCTGCACCCCCTCACTCCCGATCAGGCTCTAAAGGGTTTGCTCAGCTTAAGCCCCGCAGACGCCAAGAGGGTCAGAGACGAAGCAAGGCTAACCGAACGAAAGTCCGGCAAGCGCTAGCGAACCGGACGCTGGCCCGGACCCCCTTATACCGCCAATAGGGGCCGGTTTTGTGAACGGAATAGTTCCGTTTTTAATTGATGCCCCACCGCCGCTTCCAGCCCTCATCTGATGATGCGATGCAGTCTGACAGAGTGTTGACCCGGATTTCCCGGATGGCCGTGGACGAAACGTACAATGAGTTGTCGTTTGACCGGATGAATACAGGCGAACATGAACCTCAAGCCGCTGAAATTTGGAGAATCCAATGGGTGAAGTACGCAAGGAGGCGTTGCGGGTCCATTTCGACAGCCAAATCAAGCTAGAGTTCCACGGCTCTGCCGTCACCAGTGATGCGGGCTTGCCATCGGGAAGCGGTCCGACGTCGCAAGATAGGCGGCTTGCCGAAAGAACGTTGTAATTTCGCTGGCTGCGAACAAAACATACCTTGTGCCGAACTCCAAAGCCCGGTATCCTGAGAGCCATCGCCACACGACGGTCGTGCGGCGTCGGTCAAACGGGAAATCCCGGGTACTTCAATCTCAGGAGAAGCCTTATGAAATCTTTAATCCTAGCCGGCTTTCTGGTTTCGGCGCTGGGCCTATCGGCTTGCACCGGCCCTGCCGGGCCGCAGGGAGCTACCGGCGAACAAGGAGTCACCGGCGAGCAGGGAAACACGGGCAATACTGGCCAGCAGGGTGCCACCGGAAACCAAGGAAATACGGGTGATACTGGTGCCACCGGAAGCCGGGGCAACACAGGCTCGCAAGGGAACCAAGGGAACAAGGGGAACCAAGGGAACCCCGGAAACTGATGCCAAGCCCACGACTGTCTTTGCTAAGTAAGTTGGTCACCATTCACGGTTTCTGGGCCGACCACAAGTTTTAGGTGGACCGGTGTGCATATAATGCAGCGGCATGGATGCCGAGCTAACCAACATGGATGTTCCTACCTCTTTTGACCCGGCTGGGTCGAACGCGAATGGTCCCAGGACACAAAAACAGGGACAGCCGCCTATTTCAGATGAACACAAAAATAGGAACAGCCGCCCATTTCAGACGAGAAGAAGTCGGATAACCGGACATCAGGCTTAGAAGGTGCAACCCGCCAGTCTCCACCTTTTCCCTTCTTGGCGATCTTGGCGTCATGGCGGTGTCCTTCATCCCGGCGCGCCGGGGTTGAATCGCATTTTCCCGGGGGAATCGGAATACGATTAAACCCCGGCGCGCCGGGACGAAGGACACCGCCAAGACGCCAAGGACGCCAAGGACGCCAAGTTCAAATGCCGCCAAGGGTTTTGACCCTCTCCATTACGCCACAAAAAACCTCCAAATTTTATCCTTGCAAATTCGACAAATGTTAGGTATTAGTTCGGGCCGCGACGCAGCAGCATCGGGCTGCTCCTGCGCACCCGGTTCGCGTAGTTTGGCCAGCCATACTGAATCCGGTAGCAAACGACCAATGACAAATGACCCCCACAATCCCACCGCCTCACGAATCCCCGCGAACGATCTGAATCCGACCTTTGCTCTACTGTTCAACTGTCAACTGCTCCACCCTCTCGCGAAGCGCCTGCTTCCCTCTCTCGCGGAGCGACCCCCACCCCCCTCCCCCCTAAATGGGATATTCTGAGATACGTTGTGACATTTTCCCGGCCCAAAACCTGGACCGCTTGGCCTCCAGGTTCGACGAGCCTCCGCTTCGGGAAGCGGATCCGTTTGATGTTTAGCGGGCGGGCTTGCCCGCCGTGCGACCCGCCCCCTACCAGGATGTGCAACGGAATCTCATTTCCCCGTTCACGCGTACGAACCCGACGATTTCGCCCCGTGCGCCCCCCGCGAGGCTTCGCGCTCCGCCGCCACCTTCGCTTCGTACCCGCTGGACCGATACGCCGACAGCGGATCGGCATCGAGATTCTTTCTCTTCCGCCAATCGACCAGCAGCGGACGCACATCCGTGAAGAACGCCTCTCGCAAGCACTGCTCGGCATCCACGATATTTCCGACCGTCTGCGCATCGCGAAGCTTTCGGCGGTCAACCAGGCAGGCCTTGGCGTACAACTCCTGCGCGGTGACGGCCGTCTGGATCATCGCCTCGATCTTCGGCTTGAGGTTATGGCTTTGATCGATCATGTAAGCGATGTCCGAAACGTCCCGGCCATGCAATTCCGCGGCGTTGCGAATCTCGTGGAAAATCCGGAAAGCGGCGTACGGGTCGATGCTCCCCATCGTCAAATCATCGTCCGCGTATTTGCGGTCGTTGAAATGAAATCCGCCCAGCATCTCCTCATCGATCAGGAACGCGACGATGTGCTCGACGTTCTGGCCGAGAAAATGGTGGCCCGTATCCACCAGCACGCGGGCGTTCGGTCCGGCGTCTTTTGCAAATACGTAACTCATCCCCCAATCCGCGATGTCGGTGTGATACAGCGACGGCTCGAACGGCTTGTATTCCACCAGCATCTTCATGCCCGCCGGCATCGCCTCGTGCCATTGCCGCAGCGCGCCGTGCATCCGCTGCTTGCGCTCGGCGATGTCGTCCTGGCCGGGGTAATTCGTCCCGTCGGCGAACCAGACGCTCAGCAGGTTGCTCTTGACCGCCTTGGCGATGGCGATGCAGCTCATCATGTGGCGATGGGCATGAATGCGCACCGATTCATCGGGATTGCAAACCGAGCCGAATTTGTACACTTGGTCCTGGAAGAAGTTGGGGTTGATCGAACCGATGCGGATCCCATGTTTGGCGGCGACGGCGGCGGTGGCGGTGGCATCGACTCCAACCGAAAAATCCCACAGCACGTGCACGGCCACACTCGGGCAGCAGCCCGTGTAGCGATGGACGACCCCGGCGTCGGCGAGTTTCTCGTCGATGGTGGAAGCTGCCTCCGGCTGGAGGAACTTCCCGAACCGCGTCCCCGTATCCGCATAACCCCAACTCGGCGTTTCGATGGCAAATTGATCCAGCAGGTTGAACAGTTGCTCGCGTTCCATGGCCCACCATCATATCCCAAAATCCACCAGGCGGCGGAATCATCCGGGTTGCTCCCCTGCCAAAATCGGACAATTTCGGGGGAATATCCGGTATCCGGCCGAGGTCTCGACTGGTGGGCTGGGCGAAGCGTTTTGGCCGGCCCAAGGTTCCCAATGGCCCGATGTCTTCCCTTTATGGAGAGACCAATGTCAACCGCTGGTCGATCAATGCTTTGTCTCGAATCGCTGGAATCGCGCACTCTGTTTTCTACGTCTTTCTTATCCCATTTGACGCCAACCCCGACGGTTATCGCCAATACCAGTCCCAGCAACGGGGACTTGAACCCATACGGAGTGGCGTTCGTCCAGAAGAACGAGGCGGGCGGCAAACTGGTCGCTGGTGACATTCTGGTCTCCAACTTCAACGCCAACACCAACCAGGAGGCCACTGGAACCACGATTGTCGAAATCGACCCAAAGACCGGGAACCAGACCCTGTTTTTCCAGGGCCAACCGGGCCTGGGTCTGACTACCGCCTTGGGGATTCTGCCCGGTGGGTACGTCCTGGTGGGGAACATGCCCACCACTTCGCAGGGAACTCCAAATGGATCCGGTTCGCTGCTCATCATCGACCGGTGGGGCCATGTGATTCAGACGCTGACGGACTCCAAATTCCTGGACGGGCCCTGGGACCTGACCGTGGACAACGACGGATTTGTCCAGCACGTGTTCGTATCGAACGTTCTGAACGGCACCGTTTCGCGGCTGGACTTCTTCGACAATCTTTTTGGCGACGGGGATAGGGACGACTTATTCCTTTTCAACAAGGTCACCGTCGCTTCCGGTTACGCGTTCCGGACTGATCCCGTGGTGTTTGCGATCGGGCTGACGGGACTGGCCTTCGACGATCGCACAGACACTCTCTTTGTCGCATCCAGTGGCGACAACGCCATCTTTGCCGTCAAGAACGCGGAGGATTCCGCGCACTCGCACAGCGGAACGGGAACGATGATCTTCAGCGATCCTCACCTGCGCGGACCGCTGGGATTGGCATTTGCCACCAACGGCGATTTGTTGACCACCAACGGCGACGCGATCAATCCGGACCCGACTCAAAACAGTGAGATCGTGGAGTTCACGACGACCGGCAATTTCGTCTCCGAGTTCCAGGTGGATCCGGGCGCCGGCGGAGCATTCGGCCTGGCGGTGGAAACCGAGGGCAATCACACGATCTTCGCCGCCGTGGACGATGTCACGAATACCCTCGATATTTGGTCGTTCTGAGGGTTTTGGCGTTCTTGGAATTAGAAGGCGGCGCGCCGATTTAAGTCGGTGGGTCGCTGTTCAGGAGGAAGACTTGTACGAGGCCGGGACCGTGGACGCCGGTAACCAGCGCGCCTTCGATGTCGGCGGTCTGGGACGGACCGGTGATCAGCGTGATATTCGCCGCGCGAGAATCGGCCCGCAGCTTTTCCATCAGGTCGATCAGGTCCGGCAGGATATTGGCCGATTCGACGATGGCAATGTGGATGGCCGGAACCAGCGAGAGCGCCCGGCCGTGGCCCACACTTGGGCGTATGACCAGCGAGCCGGTTTCGGCGACGGCGGCGTAAACATCCGTGATCCCGCAATCCAGATCGTAAGCGGCATCCAGCGTCGTTTCGTCCCAGCGATGCAAAGTGAGATTGGCGGCTCGGATGGCCGGCTCGATGCCGAGGCGATCCAGCAGCGGCGAGACGCAAATGCCGATCTCCCGGCATTGGTGAAGCTGCAGAAACTCCACGAGTCGGGAACAGATCTGGCCCGTCGTCACCCGCTCCAGATTGAACTTGGCGCCAGCGGCCGATTTCGCGAACAACTCGGCGAGATCGCCGTCCCGGGGCGCGAGGCGCGCGATTGTCTCGGGAATCTCCGGCGGAACAGGAGGGTTATTCAGTGGCTGAGATCGGCCAAGAGCTTTGCGAACCTGTTCGATCATCGGATTTCCTTCGCAGGAATTGCAGCGTCTCGGGCGTCCCGCGTGCACGCGTAAATCGTCCGCTCTCCGACGATATCCACGTAGACGATCGGCAGAGGCAGCCTCGCGCGGCTCAACAGATACGGCAACGCGCCGGATTGTTCCAGTGCCAGCGCCTGTTCCGGCCAGTTTTCACGCCCCGCGGGATAGCAGGAGCGATCCGTGGCGAATTCGACGAGCTTGCTCTCCAGGCGAGATTGCTCGTCAACGAGGAAAGCCGCGTTGTCCGGCAATTTCGATGCGAATGCGCCGACCTTATCGAAGCTGGGGGAATCGGCGTCGATCTGCGTGACTTCAACTGCGACTTTGAAATACCCGGGCGCGTGGCTGCTCTTCCACCAGGTTGCCGCGAGGAGGATCGTGGCGAAAGTGGCAAGACCCACGGCGGGGCCACGGGCTTGGGCGGAATATTTCATCGTGCGAAACACAACCCCGCCGCCCAATGCGGCGAGCACGTGCCACGCGACCCAAAGATGCTGTCGCATGATGGCGCCGAATGCAAACGAGTGCTGGCCCCAGTTTTCGCCGCCGGCGGGGATGGAATTGGGATTGAGAAAAGCGACCGCCAGGAGCGCGGAGGCCAGCCAGGTTCCAAGGGCCAGCCGATCGCCTCGGATGGCCTGAGAGATGAGCCATCCGAACATGAGCCAGGCCGCCGGCCAGCCGATGAGCGTTGCGCACATCGGTTTGGAGGTCGCCACGAGATTGGGGAGCATCACGCCGCCGGCCCAGGCGAGGATCAACCAATGGCCGACCTTTTTCTCCCCGAATGCGCGAAAGAGAAAGATGGCGGCGGCGGCGATGATGGCCGGGTAATAGACATGGAAGATGCTGATCCAATAGTAAAAGACCACTTGGTCCCAGGGCGCGGCCCAGTTCTCGACGTTCTGGTTCAGATGATGGAGGATTTGAGCGTTCTCGTGGATGAATTCGTGCGGGAAGCGAACGGCGATCGACGTCATCCATGGGGCGATCGTGAAGAACGTGGCGAGCAACAGGATGAGGAGTTTCCGAACAGAGCCGGGCCGTGCCGGCCCGGTCCGGCCCCAGTTCGGCAACGCAACCAGCGCGAGCAGAGTAACGATCAAAGCCGGAAAACTCTTTGAAAGAAATGCCAGTCCCTGACAAACGCCGCAAAGCACCAGCGCCCAGCGCCCGGGCGACTCCATGGCGCGGACCAGAAAATAGATTGACAGCTCCGTCCAGAATAGCAGTGAAATATCGACGTGATCGCTGAACACGTAGCCGTGCGTCAGCATCAGGATGACCGGATTGAAAGCCTGAAGCACCGCGGCGATAAGCCCGGAGGTGCGGTCGAGCAGACGGCTGCCGATCAGATAGGTCAGCCCCGCCGCCAGCGTGGAGAGAATCGCCGAGGGAAGACGCAGGGCCAGGGTATTGACCCCGAGTATGGCAAACGAGAGCGCGATTTGCCACATCGCCATCGGCGGTTTGTGAAGCCAAACATGGTTCGCGAGCCAATCATCACGGTCGTACGTAAGGAAGGGTCGATCGACCAGCGTGGGGGACAGCGGATGCTTGAGAAAGTTCCTGGCGACGATGGCGTGGAAAACCTCGTCGAGCGGCTTGATGGCCGCGTGGTCCAGATGGTGAACCTTCAGGGCGAACGACGCGCCCAGAACCACCGCCAGCGCAGCGCCCGCCCAACGGGGACTCACGTCCGATCCTTCCAGATTTGATGAAACGTCCGCTTTGGCGGCGCGGGCATATCGCGCACCTGGGTCCATCCGGCGACGAATGGCGGCAGCGAGCGAATCCAGCCGGTTTTGTGCGCTCGGCGGCGAAGATCGAATTTCTGCAAGATGCCCAGGACGTAATAAACCCATGGGCTCTTCATCCCCCAAGCCCAGGCCTTGTAGATGAAACGCTCCGAACGGCCGCTGATTCGCCGCGTGTTGATGTCGCGGCGGAGGTTGATGAGGTGTTTGGGGATGTCGATTTTTACGGGGCAGACTTCGTAACACGCCCCGCAAAGGCTGCTGGCGTGCGGCAGGTCCTTGAATTTCTCCAGGCCTTGAAACAGCGGCGTGATGAGCGCTCCGATGGGACCGGGATATACGCTGCCGTAGGCATGGCCGCCGATCTTTCGGTAGACGGGGCACGCATTGAGGCACGCCCCGCAGCGGATGCAGCGAAGCGTTTCGCGGTATTCGCGACTGGCGAGAATCTCGGTTCGACCATTGTCCAGCAGGACGATGTGAAATTCCTCGGGCCCGTCCTTTTCGCCGCCGAGCCGCGGCCCGCCAAAGATGCTGGTGTAGACCGTCATCACCTGACCGGTTGCGCTGCGCCCCAGGAGCTTGAGCATGACCGCCAAATCAGCCAGGCGCGGAACCAGCTTTTCAATGCCGACCAGGCTGACCAGCACGCGCGGCGTGGTCACTGATTGCCGAGCATTGCCCTCGTTTTCAACGACGCAGACCTGGCCGGTTTCGGCGATGAGGAAATTCCCCCCGGTGATTCCCAAATCCGCGCGGCGGAATTTGTTGCGAAGAAAAATCCTCGCCTGCGCGGTCAGAGTCGGAGGATCATCGTTGTACGGCGTTTTGAAGTATTCGTTGAACAGCCTCGCAATCGACGCGCGGTCCTTGTGCATCACCGGCGCGACCAAATGGCTCGGCTTGTCGTGGCTGATTTGGAGAATGAATTCGGCCAGGTCGGTTTCCACGAGATCCAGACCCTCGGCTTGCAAATGATGCGCCAACTCGATTTCCTCGCTGGTCATGGATTTGCTCTTGATGACGCGGGTGCAGCCGGCTTGTTTGGCGATCTCGGCGATGATGCGCCGGGCCGCGGCGCCGTCGTGAGCGAAATGAACGCGCCCGCCGTTGCCCTCGACCGAAGACTGGAACTGCTCCAGGTAATAATCCAGATGGTCGAGCGTGTGCTGCTTGATGTCGCCGGCGAGGGATCGCATTCCATCCGGGTCGGGTAATTCGAGCAGGCGCTCCCGGCGGCCTTCGTATTGTCTAAGCGTGTTGGCGTTGAGGGCATTTGTAAGGCGCTCATCGCCCGCGGCTTTTACACTGAGGGAATGGAAATCGAACTTGGCGGCGTGGGGATCGCTGACGGCGTTGGCGTTGGGGTCGGGCAATTGGTCCTGAACGATCGAAGCCATGAGTCGCAAGCGCGGGCGAGGGCGCCCGAGCCAAAGTCTACCACGCCTGTATATCGATTCCCATCGCCTCGGCCATCAGCTCGGCAATATGCTTGACGCGCGTTTCCATTTTTCGCCTGTGGCACATTCCGGAAATGTTCAGGGTGCAGCCGGCGTCGTTGCAAATGACCGTTTGGGCGCCGGTCCGGGCAATGCAGTTGATCTTGTCTTCAACGATCGCGCCGCTGATGGCGGGATATTTGATCGCGAATGTTCCGCCGAAGCCGCAGCATTGGTCGGTCTTTTCCAGCGGTTTGAACTCAACGTTTCCGATTTGCCGCAGCAGGCGAACGCCTTCGTCCTTGACGCCGATGCCGCGGAGATGGCACGTGTAGTGATAGGTGATTTCCTGCACGGCCGGAAGTTTGAATTGGTGAAGATCGACCTTCAGGACCTTATCGAGGTACTCCACGAATTCGTAGGTCTTTGAGCGAAGATCGTTCATGGGCTTTTGCCACTGGGGATCATTTTGCAGAAGCTCGTGGTACTGCTGGCGAACCATCGCGCAGCAGGATCCGGACGGGGTGACGATATGCCGGTAGGGCGCGAAGATTTCGATCATCCGGGTGGCGAGCGCGCGAGCTTCGGAAGGGAATCCGTTGTTGAAGAATGGCTGGCCGCAACAGGTCTGGGCTTCCGGAAAAACCACCTGGCAGCCGAAATGCTCCAGGATTTTGGCGACGGCCACGCCGACCTGGGGATAGAACTGGTCCGTCAGACAGGTAATGAACAGCGCGACCTGGGGCATGGTGAAGAATGTAGCAAATCGGGGGACGAAATGATAAATGCCCGATCGAGAGAAAAGAAAAGCGCCCCCGACCTTTTTCAGGCCGGGGGCGTTGTTACGCTCGCGAGAAAGAGTTCGGCGATCCAGTCAGGTTCGCTCAAATATGTTGCAGGAGCGTCAACACATTCTGAGGCTGCGCGTTCGCCGTGGACAGGACCGTGGTCGCCGCCTGCGTCAGAATCTGGTCCCGCGTCACGTTCGAGGTCTCCGCCGCGAAATCCGTGTCCATAATGGACGATTCGGCGGCCGACAGGTTCTCGTACGCGACGCCCAGGCTGGCCACCGTCGAACCGATGGTGAAGGTCTGGAACGCACCCAGCCGGCCTCGCAGCGTGCTCACCTGCGTGATGGCGCTGTTGAGAACATTCTGGGCAGTTGTCAGGTTGCTGCTGGAGAGGTCGTTGGCTCCGCCGCTTCCCAGCGAACTCAAATAGCCATTGAACGAATCGCCCAGATTGCCCGTGGAAACCGAGCCGACCCCGATCGACGCCAGGCCGGTCTCAGAAACCTGAGAGCCAAGCTGGAACGTCGCACCACCGCCGGTGATGTAGAACGTGCTGGTGTTGGGCTTGTCGAATTTCGTCGCAACGTTAAAGCTCACGTCCAGCGACGAGTTGCGATAGCTGATGTCCAGGCCCGCGGCCTGGGCTTGAGCGCCATTGACCGTCACGTTGGCATCCGCGCCGGTGGCCTCGGTGCCGCTGAAGGCCGATTTCAGCTTGCCGGAAATGACCTGCACGCTGGTGAACTGGGCCGAGCCGTACTGCGTGGAGTTGATGCGTAACCCGCCCGCGCTGGTTTGCGCGGAAAGGCCCGTCGCGTTCTTCACGCCGTTGATCGCCGTTGCGATTGAACTGACCGTCGAACCCGATGCGAACGACAACTGAGTGCTGCCCAGGTTGCCGGCCACCTGGAGGGTGACCGTGTTGCCGCTGATGGCGCCGCCGTTGTAGGTCAAGATCGCCGTCTTGCCCGAGGAAACCACCTGGACCGCAACCGCGACCTTGCCCCCACCGGGAACAAGCGCGCTGTTGATCTGTAGGTTGGTGACCGCGGAGCCCACGCTGCTGGTCGTGTACGCCAGGTTGCCATTGAGGAGTTGGCGACCCTCGAAGGTGGTCGACTGCACGATGCGGTTGATGGTGGACAGGATCGAGTCGACCTGCAACTGGTCAGCGGCGATTGCGGAGCCGCTTTGGCCGCCGGAGTTGGCCGCTTGTCCGATCAGGCCCTGGAGCTGGGTCAGAAGCGAGCTGACTTCGTTCAAACCACCCTCGGCGGTGCCGATAACATTGCCAGCGAGGCTGGCGTTGTTGATGGCGGTCTGAATGCCGGTCTGTTCCTGTTGCAGACTCAGACCGGCGATCAGGCCGGCCGGATTGTCTGCCCCGGTATTGATCTGCAAACCCGTGCTGAGCCGTTGCAGGCTCGTATTCAAATTTCTGTTGTTTTGCAACAGAGAATTCTGTGCAATAAGCGAACTGACGTTCGTGTTGATTACGCTACTCATGTCTGTCTCTCCGTGACTGAAAAGCCAATCCCTGTAATCATGATCGCTGGCCGGTCAGGGTGAACCTCCAGCACTCACTGGCGCCGAACCGTTCTGCGACGGCCCCGCGCGGAATTCAAATTCTGACCAACTCCTTTCCCGCAAGTATGCCCGGCGTGAGACGCATCACACGCCACCGCGGGGCATACGCGGCCTATCGACGGAGGTGGGAAAACACTTTAGGGAACTGAGCGAAGATTTTCGGAAGATAGGGGAATGACCCGGCCCCCCGGCCGCTAGACCCCAAACCCTGAATTTATGTGACGTGTTGGACCGATAACCGCGGAGTCCCTCGCCTGCGAAAAAACGGATGACCCGGAAAAACCGGGTCGTCCGCTTAAAACTCAATTATTCGGCGCCGAAGAATCAGTGACCCTGAAGCAACGTCAGCACGGTCTGGGGCGTGTTGTTGGCGGTGGCCAGAACGCTCGTTCCGGCCTGCACCAGAATCTGCGCCCGGGTGAGGTTGGCGGTTTCGGAAGCGAAATCGGTGTCGGAGATATCGCTTTCGCTGGAGGTCACGTTTTCCAGAACCACCTGCAAACTCGCGGAATTCGTCTCCAGCGTGTTTTTCTCAAACGCCCCAAGCCGGCCCTGCAACACCGCAACCTGTTGAATGGCGACGTTAACGATTTGACTGGCCTTCTCGGCATGGCCGGCTGCCACCGATGCGTCGCCGCCGGTCACGATGTCGTTCAGGAATCCGACGCTGCTATTTCCCAATGAGCTGGCTGCGACCGAGCCGATGCCGATGCTCGTTTGCTGCTGACTATTGACATCGGCCCCAAGCTGGAACAACGCCCCTCCGCCGGTGATGGCGAAGCTGGTTTTTCCAGCGCCGAAGGTGTCGCTCAGGGTCATATCCAGGTCGAGAGCGGATGTATTGAGCTTCAGCTCAAGCCCGTTTCCGACGGTAAGGGCCCCATTGATGGTGGCAACGACATCGGCGCCGACGGCGCGCTGCGTGTCCCCGCCGGTGGTATTCTTCGTCTGGAACGTGCCGCTTTGGGCCTGGATCGAGACGAAGCTCGCCGAACCATAGCCGCCGCTCTCGAAATTGATTCCGGAATTGGCGTTAGCGCTGTTGATGAGGTTGGCGGTAACGCCGGTGCTGTCGGAAATATTGTTGACGGCAAATCCGATCGCCGAGGCGGTGGTCCCGCTGATAAACGAAAGGGTCTGGGCGCCGGTGCTGCCCGCGATTTCCAGCGTGACGCTCTTGGTGATCGCGCTGGCGCGGAATTGAAGATCCGCGAGCTTGGCGCTGCTGATGACGTTGACGTCCACCGGGATGCTGGTTGCCGTGCCGAGATTGGCCTGGGAAATGGTCAGCCCGCTGATCGCGCTGGTCGCCACGCCGCTGGTGATGTAATCGAGGCTTCCATCCAGAAGGTTCAGCCCCCCGAAGCTCGTGGTGCCGGCGAGCCGGGTGATGCTCTGGACGTCCGAATCGATCTGCAATTGGTTGGCCTGCAACTCGGCCGACGACAGGGCGCCGGAGTTGGCGGATTTGACGACCAGACCGTTGATGTCGTCGAGCAGGGAGCTGACTTCGGTCAGCGCGCCGTCGGCGGTGGTGATGACGTTGGTCGCCTGCGAACTGTTCTTGACCGCCTGCTGAAGGCCGCTCATTTCGCTCTGCAGGTTCTGGCTTTCGATCAGACCTGCCGGATCGTCCGCGCCACTGTTGATGCGCAGACCAGTGCTCAGCCGCTGCAACGACGTGTCGAGGGCTGTTTGCGAATTGCCCAAAGCGGTCTGGGCTATTAGCGAAGCGACGTTCGTGTTGATGCTGCCCATGTCAATCCTCCGTGATTGTTAATGGCAAAAAGGCGACAGTTGCCTACTTCTTCTGTTCATTGTCCTGCTTGGAACCGATCTTTCCAAATCCCGAAAGATCCTCGGGCTTGACCTGCGCCGCGGCTTTGTTCTCGCGGCGGATGGCGTCATAGACTTCCTTGCGATGAACGCTGATCTCCTTCGGGGCGTTAATGCCCAGTCGGACCTTGTCTCCGCGGATGTCGACCACGGTGACCTCTATGTTGTCACCAATCATGATCGTCTCATCGCGCTGACGGGATAGAACCAGCATGTTCAGGCTCCTTCCTGCTTTTGACCGCGCCGCGGCATTCGCGGCGGCAACCGGCGCTGGCCCGGACATCCCTGTCCGGGCATTCCGCCCTCACGGACTCATTTCCCACCCGGAGCCGGCGGTTTAGGCCGACTTGGCCAGCGGCACTTCGGAGGTAAGCCTCAGAAGGGGCTGACGCGTCGTCCACTTTTTCTCGGTGAGGACGACCTGTTGCGCCATGCGGTTCTCACCGTTGACGACGATCGGGCCCAGAAGGTTTCCGGTGAGCCACTCACCGACCTTGTTGCAGATCACGAGGACCTGCGCGAACTTCAAATCCGTAAAGGCAAGGTCCTCAAACGTTTCGTTGCGCAGCGGAACATCGTACTCCTTGAAAAACGTGTTGGGGTCCGTCACGATGAAGGCCACACCGGGTTCATCAACGCTTTGCAGCCAGAAGAAATAATTCCCGTGGCCGGTTTGTATGAGAGCGAAACGCGTCTGATCGGGAAACCCGAGCAGCCCGCGCGGAAAGGTCATAAGGCGGTCCTCATCAACCGTAATGACGCCGAAACGAGAAGTTCTGATCTCCATCTGAGCTCCAATCTCGCATCCGGACCGCGGCCGGCGGCGTGTGCCCGCCGAGCGGCGGAAGCGGAAGTTCTGCCGGCGGCGTCATGCCGCCCGCGTGCGCCGCGGCATCCGCCACGGGCTTGGGCCGCCCAGCCGCATCCGGCGGCCACGGCCTTGGAACCGGACCGCAACCCGCGATCCGGCATAGCTTGCCGCGGCTTCCACCGCGGATTGCGCTTTCGCCGCCAGCCGATCCTCGGCCGCAGGCGTCCGGCGATTTCTGCCGCTCCCGGCAGATTTTTCTGCGCTTCCAGTGATTGGTTGTTTATTTTCCAATCACAATCTACGTTGCATCAATCCGCAGGCAATCCGCGTGCCAAAAGACCTCACGCTATAAAATTCAGCAGCGATATCTGAAGCGTGTGAGCCGCCGTCTGCAAACCCGCCTCCAGCGCCGTTTGCAGAGTCTGGAACTGCGTAATCGCCTGCGCCATATCGACATTCTGAAGCTGCGACAGCAACGATTGCGTCGCCGTTTTCTGTTGCGACAGGTCCGTCTGGCGGCTGGTCAGCTCCTGCTCGACCGCCCCGGTCTGGCCCCGAACCTCGATCACACGGTTGGTATCGCTCTGAAGGTTGCCGCCGGCCGCGGTGATGGCCTTCTGGTTGCCGGATTGCAACGCGGTCATCAGCGCCTGGAGATTGCCGAATATTCCCGTGGAGGTCGGCGCCCCGACGTCGGCGCCGGTGATGGTGGCGCCGGATGCCGCCACGGTGAGCCCAAGGTCGGCGGCGGCATTGGATGCATTGAGCGGCGTAACGCTGAAAGTGCCCGCCCCGCCGCTGGAATCGGTCAGGACAATCCCGCTGCCGGTCGTCGCCAGCGACGCCGTGATCTTCGGTCCAGCGGCAGTGTTGATGTCGTTGATCACATCCTGGACGGTCACCGCGTTGGAGACGGAAACCTTGAACGTGGAGCCGTCACTGGCCGTGATCTGAAAATCGGGCGTGGCTCCACCGGCGGTTTGAACGCCCTGCCCGTTGTTCAATTGAGCCAGCGGCGTGGAAAGCGAGAGGGTTTGGAGGCCCAGGTCGGCGGCGGTCTGCCCGCCGTTTTCACCAACGCTCAGACTCGTGCCCTGCGAGGCGTTGAGGATGTTGATTCCGGTGCCGGCGGCATTGATCTGCGCCTGTACGCCCAGGCCGGAGCCGTTGATGGCGTTGAGCATATCCTGCACGGTGCCGGTCGGAGACCAGGTAATTGTTTTACTGAGTTGGCCGTTGCTGATGGTCAGGCCGGAGTTGTCGATTCCGCTGCCGTTGTCCAGGGTGGAGAGGGGCGTGAGCAGCGTAACGCGCGGATTGAGGGAGCTGCCGACATCCGAAACGCCCGCGCCTTCGCCGGTCGCGGGGGTGGCAATCCCCAGGTCCTGCGCCGCGGCGCCGGTGACGGTGATATTGTCGGTCGGCGCGCCTGAAAGGGTCAGGCCCTGTCCGGTAATGGAAGCGGTGATTCCGCCGACGGCCGCCTGGTTGATGAGGTTGACGATGTCGCCGACGCTGGAGGCCGAGGAGAGATCGACGCTCTGGGTGACGGTCCCGTTGCCGAGTTGGATGGAGCCAAGCTGAATGCCGTCGTTGGCAGCGCCGCCCAGATCGGACAAACGCGTCTGCGCCGTGAGCGCGGAAGTGATGTCAGCCGATCCGGTTACGCCGGATGACAGCGCCCCGAAAACCTGAGCGCCGTTGGCCTGCAAGGAGACGAAGATGCCGTCATCGACGTTGTTTTGCAGGGTTTGCGCGGTGCCCGAGAATTGAACGACGCCGTTGGCTTCGGTAAACGGTTGCGAATTCCCGGTGGCCCCGCCGAAGAGGTATTGCCCGTTGAGTTGCTGGTTGGCGATGGACAGAGCCTGGTTATAGAGACTCTGCACCACCGCGCTATCGCTTTGTCGCTGAGTTTGGGTGACGTCGGAGCCAACGTCCGCGGAGGCAATCTGCTGCGCCTGCTGAAGGAGCGTGGTGAGGTTGCCCAGGCTGGTGTCCGTCTCGGCGAGCTGCGCGCTGGCGGTGTTGATGGTGTCGTTGTAGGTCTGTTGACGGTTGAGGGTCTGGTTGAGCTGCATGATCATCGACGCGGCGGAAGGATTGTCGCTGGGCACGGTGATCGCCTGACCCGTGGACAGTTCGTTTTCCACCTTCAGAAGCTGCGCTTGCGTGCTGTCGATGTGTTGCGACGTAAGGTCGCCCTGCATCAGGGTGCTGACATTCGTGAAACCTATGGGAAGAACGGACATGACTCGTATTCCTAGAGTGTGATCGACAGAAGTGTGGTCATCATTTGATTGACCGTGGAAATGAACATGGCGGCGCCCTGGTAGCTGCGCTGCTGCTGAAGCATGTTCACGGTCTCCTGGTCAATGTTGACTCCGCTGACCGACTGTTGCTGCGTTTGCAGGGTTTGCTGAATGTCCTGCGTGGACTGGGTGTCGCTCTGAGCTTGGGCGGACGTCGTGGCAATGCCGCCGATCATCGCGTTGTACGCATCCGTCCAGGATTGATTGCCCAGGCTCGATTGGGTGCTCGACGGAAATTGGGCGATCGCAAGGGCGTTCGAATTGTCGCCGGGGTCGCCGTTCTGGGCGGCAGCCAAAAGATTGGGATTCGCGGCGGCAATCGGATTGACGGCGATCGAGGCTGCATCCGATCCGGTGAAAAACGTGTTCAGCCCCAGAGCGGCAAGGGCATGGCTGCTGTCCTGGCTGAATGTGATCTGCACGTTCGGATCGGTGGACGCGATGGTCAGCTTCCCGCCCTGGATCGTGGCTTGGACGTTCGGTATCGCATTCAGGCTGGCGGCGAGACTGTTCAGCGTCGCGTCCCCCGGCTGGCCCGTCAGATTGACCGGCACGAGCGTACTGCTGGACAAGCCCGTTTGAGTATTCGTCGTAGTGAGGACAAAACTGCCATTGACCGGTTGGAATGGCAGATCGGCGGCGGCACTGTTCAGCGCGCTGGTGGTGTCTTGCACCTGGTTGGTGCTGGTCACGCTGGCAACACCGTTGAGTCCCTGGCCGCTGGAATAAATGGAATTCAGGCCGAAAATCAGTCCGCTCGACAGGGAATTAAACTGCTGTTGAACGGTATTGAGCTGAGTTTGCGCGCTGAGGGTCGCGCCGATTTGCCCGCTGGTGGCCTGGACCGGACCGCCGTTGGACGCGAAGGCCAGCGAATAGTTTGGCTGTCCGTTGACCTCGCTCTGCTGGACCGCCAATCCGTTGCTCGTCGTGCCGACGACCAGAGGCTCGGAACCGATGTAAACGTTCTCAGTACCGTTGCTCTGATCGATGGTTTGCACATTGACCAGTTGCGCGAGGCTCTGAACGGCCGCGTCGCGCTGATCCAGCAACTGGTTGTCCTCGCCCCCGGCGCCCTGGCTGGTGGCTATTTGCTGATTGAGGCTGGCAATCTGCTGCGCCAACTGGCCGGCGTTTGCGGACAGGGATGTGAGCTGAGAGCCGATGTTGCTCTGCATGGATTCGAGTTGCGTGCCGAGGCCGTTGAATTGCTGTGCCAGCGCCTGCCCATCCTGAATGACGACTTGGCGTTGCGCGGTGTCCGTGGGATTGTTGGCAAGCTGAGACCAATCGTTCATGAACGTGGTCATCTGCGTATCAAGGCTATTGCTGCCCAGGGCGTTGAAAAGGGTCTCAATTTGTCCGCTTAACTCCTGCGTAGTGTTGGCGGCCTGGTAGTCGCTGACAGCGGCGTTGAGCCGGCTGTTGAGGGATTGGTCGACCTGCCGCTGGATGGCCGAAAGATCGACGCCCGTCCCGATATACACGCCGGGCGAGAGCTGCTGATCCGGCAGGTCGCTTGCGACGGCAACTTCGCGGGAGTAGTTCGGATTGCCGAGATTGGCGATGTTGTTGCCGGTAACCTGCAATGCCGACTGAGCGGCCGTCAGTGCGCTGGCGCCGATGTTGAGTGCTCCGTTGATGGACATGACCGACTCGAATTATCCGACGGCGTCCATGACGCCGACGCGTGACACGACGCGCGGAATTCCCTGCTTGTTGTATAGCCCCGCTCGTTCGACGGCGCCGGCGAGAAGACGGACGACGGTGTTCAAATGCCCCAGCACGGCCGATGCAAGGCGCGAAGAGCCTTGCGACCGCCGCGATATCTTGGTCGCCAGATCGCGCAGCTCCTGGCGGACCTTCAGCAGACCGGCGGCTTGCGGCGGAAAAAGCTCGGCCAGCCGGGTAAGCCGGGGCTCCTCGGAAAGTTTCAGGGCGACGGTGATTTGACGCATCAAATTCCGACGCCGGCTCTCCAGGTCGTTGATGCGCAGCCGTGTCGATTCGCTGCGCGTGATCCAATCGGCGATGGCGGGAAGGTCGAATTCCTTCATCGCGGCGTGCTGGGCCTCAAGCTGATCGAACAGCTTGCGATGCTCGGCCGCCAACTGCATGAGGATGGCTTGCAGATCAGATATATGGCGGGACATGTTGGTCTCCGGACAGAACCGGCCTGGCTGCCGCGGCACGGGCGGCTCGCACGCGATCCGCTCCTTCGCGCTCGGCGTTCAGACCACCGAATGAACGGCCCGGGTGTGACCTCTTGGCCTCGATTCGGTTGACGATGGATTGGACCAGCGAGTCGGAAGCGTTGCTGGCCATGCGTTCAGCCAATCGCTCGTCGTACAGGGCGCCAAACGCCTGACCCGCCTCGCCGCCGTCCAGCAGCGTGCTGTGAAACGGACTTTGCCTCGCCTGCTTGAGCATCGGCTCGAAAAAAGCCATCGCGACCCATTTGCGGGTCTGCTGGACAAGCTTGTCGTGCTGCGACATCGGCCCGCGGGCGCCAAAGTTTGCGATCGGATGCCCCGCGCCGCGGCGCGTGGTCGGAAATGGAATGGTGGAAACGGTCATGTCGCTCCTTATTCCTCAACGAGTTCGGCATGCAGCTTGCCGGTCTTGTAAAGCTCCTCGACGATCTGGATGCGATCCTGCGCCGGCACCTTGAGCTGTTCCATGGCGGCGACAAGGTCCAGCAGATTTCCGGTGCCCTCGCTCGTCGTGGAGATGGCGATCGCCTGATGATCCGTAATGACGGGGTTGCGGAGCGTGGGCTGCGGCGGCGGCAGGATCGTTGAGATCGAAAGGCCGTTGTGGCTGATTACCACCGGGCTGATTTCAACGTCGCCGGTCATGATGATCGTGCCGGTCTTCTGGTTGATCGTGACCCGGGCCTTGGTGGAAAGCATCTGCACGGGCAATTGCTGGATGCGGCCGATGAAGCTGTCGGGGTGATCGCGCTCGTTGGATGGAATGGTGACGATGATATTCTTGCCATCGATAGCCGTGGCAAGCGTTTCGCCGTTGGTGGACTCGGAATCGTTGATGATCTTGGCGATTCGGCTGGCGGTTCCCCAGCTCGAGGAGTATTCATCGATGATCAGGGTGAATCGGCCCGCAGCATCGATCACGCGGGCGGGAAGGTCCGCCTCCATCACCGCCCCACCGGCGGCGGCGCGGATCACACCCACCGTCGGCGTGCTCGGATCCTCAAGCGTCACCGGCCCTTCGGCCAGCGCCAGAAGCGGCCCGCCGGGCAACGGCCCTTGCATGGGCGTAACGAAGAGCCGTCCACCTCTCAGGCTGGCGGCGGCGCCGACGCTCGAGACGTGCACATCCAAATGATCGCCGTCGCGAGCTCCCGCCGCCGGAACCGTGGCCGTCACCATGACGACGGCGACGTTGGCGGCATTATTCAGTTCCTGGACGGTAACGGGGTCGCCGAATTTGGAGAGCATCGACCGCAGCGGCGCGATGGCCGCCGTGAAGCCCCCGCCGTCGCCGGTGCCTTTGAGGCCGTAGACCAGCCCGAGGCCCGTCAGGATGTTGGTCCGTTCACCGCCGATGCGAGTGATGTCCGCGACTTTGACGGCCGCGGCAGGCGCTGCCATCAGCGCGATCGCCAGCAGAAGGATTGGAAGGCGGATGGACATTCGCGTCATCTTCAAAAGCCCGCGGCGCCCCGGGGGCCGCCGCTAACCGCGCATTTCGCGCATACGACCGATAACCATCGTCAGAATGGGTTGACCCAGTCAAAAAATCGTTCGAACCACCCGCGTTTGGTCGTGTCCTTCACCGCGCCTTTGTGCTGTTTGTTCAGCGAAAGGTTGAAAAGCTGATTGCTGAGCACGGTATTATCGGCCGTGATGTCCTCGACGCGGCAGGTGCCGATGAGAGTGACCTTTTGCTCCTCATCGTCCGTTTTTATGTTTTCCGTCGCTTCAAGAATGAGCGTGCCGTTCGGCTTCACATCGAGAACTTCTGCGGTGATGCGGCCCGTATATGAATCGTCGCGTTCGAGCTGCGCGGTGCCCTTGAAATCCCGCTGACCGCTGGTTTTCATCTCAATGGGAGTGACCGGCAAGTGCTCGCCCATAACCGGACCCTTCTCCCACCCGAGGGTCACGTAGCTGTCGATGATGGCGTCCAGGTCATTTTTGCGCTTCAAATCGGTGGTGCCGTTGGTCTGAAACTGGCTGTTCTCGCGGATGACGATGGTGACCAGGTCGTGCTTGCGGAGCAGCTTGGGCTTGGCCGGCGGAACATTGTAGTAGCTGGCGAGATCGGGAGTCAGGGCCCCGCCGTCGGATTGGCCGGCGGTCTCTGCGCGCAAGAGCGATCCACCGGTACGCTGAACCATTACGCCAATCGGCAGAGCCGGAGCCGGTGGAGAGATCGGGCCAAGCCCGGCCGCGTCGGGATTCGTGGTATAGGCGGAGGGAGATTTCTCCGACGGCGGCGCAACCTGCGCGACGGCTGCCGCCGCCACGGTCAAGGCCGCTGCCGCACTGATTGTCCCAATGAACATTCGCGACGGTTTGGACATAGGTTCAAATTCCTTCAATTGGCTTGTGAAACCTGATCGGCAGGCGCGGGTTCGCCGAGACGGGCTTCCTGTGGGCCGGTAACGGTGACATCCAGCAAATCACGGGTATTCTCGTTTCGAACCTTGATGGTTTGGCCCAGCGCCCCCTGCTCCATGGCGCGGGCGACGGCGCGGAGTTGGACCGTGCCGCGCGTCAGATTCACGGTGACGAGCTGGCCGGCCTTGACGAGCGGCACGGCATCGACGAGCTGTGCCGTCATCACCACGCCGGGCCGAAGGTCCGTCGCCGCCTGCTGCCCGACGCATTGGTCCAATCCCAGAAGCTGATGGTCTGACAGGGAATCAACCAAAACGCGACGCGAGGTGAAGTCGGCATCGGAGAGAATCTTGTGAATGGCCAGAGGCCGGGCCACGATCACCTGCTCTTCCCAGGCACGGGCAACGGCGTTGATCGTCATCTTTTTGCTGGACGAATCGGTCAAGACCTTCACGTCCCACGAGACGTTTCCCAAGGTGCGGGCACGCGAAGGGCGAATGTCAAACTTAAAGCACGGCTCGGCCAGCGAAATCACTTTTTCGTCCTCCGGACTGAACGTCAATTGCAGGGTCTCCGGCAAAATGCTCAGCCGCTGGGAAAGATCGCTGACCAGCAAATCGCGAAGCGTATGGCAATTCGGATCGACCGCGCTGGCATTCTGGGCCAGGGTGGAGGGATTCGCCGGCTTGGCCGAACTGGGCTGCTGAGCGCCGATCCATTGCTGGATGGACGCCTGCGAATCGCCGGCCTGCGCGTCGCTGCGCGTGACGGCGCAGCTCGTGACGCCGGAAAAGTTGATCATGGCGATGTTGACGCCCGCGCCGTGAAGCGTTTGGCGAACATCGTCAACGGTGATCGTGCGGAACGAGACGCCCGCGGGCAGATGGACCAGCGTCAGATCGGCGATCGGCGTGAAGACGGCGGCATCGGCTTCCGACCAGCGGCAAACCTGTTTGAGCGCGACATCCGCGCCGTAGATGGAAGCTTCCTGCCGCAACTCCAGCGTCCCCGCCGGCGTGCTGTTGGCATCGCCTGGAACAAATTTCTCGCCGCTCGGGAGATCGGGCATTGCCGCCAGCGCGGCCGCGTCGCTCAGTGGAATCGACCCAACCTCCTGGCCGAAGCCCCACTGATGCAGCAGCGTCTGCGTCGCCCAGGCGAGAATGGTCATGAGCACGAGCAATTGGACTTGCTTTCGCTTGCTCAGCGGTGAGTTATTCATGGCGAACTCTTATTCCCTGTTGCGTTTATTGACGCCCCAGATTGGTGATGGTCTGAAGGGCCTGATTGGCTGTCTGAATCGTCTGGCTGTTCAATTCGAACGCCCGCTGCGTCTGGATCAGGGTAACCAGCTCGTTGACGGGATCGACGTTGCTGGCTTCGAGGTAACTCTGAAGGAGCGTGCCTGAGCCTTGATCGCCCGGAGTGGAAATGATCGGCGGGCCGGACGCCTCGGTTTCCTGGTAGAGATTCCCGCCGAGTAATTGCAGCCCCTGAGGATTGACGAATTGAATAAGCTTGAACTGACCGAGTTGCGCCGGCGTGGTGGCGCCGGGCTGGATGCCGGTGATGATGCCATCCTGACTGATCTGGATGTTGGTCACTCCCGTCGGGATGGTCAGGGGCGGATCAAGCTCGTACCCGTCTCCCATCCCGACGACCAATTGATTCTGATTGTTGACGAAGAACTGTCCGTTTCGGGTGTATGCGGTCCCATCCCCCAGCGTGCTCAGAACTTTCACGCGGAAAAATCCGGTGCCCTGGATGCCCACATCCAGGGTGTTGCCGGTGCTCTGCATGCTGCCTTCGGTCAGGTCCAGTTGGGTGTTGCTGATGCGCGTTCCAGTTCCGACAAAGATTCCCGACGGGGAGATATCCCCGTTGCCGCTGGTTGTGCCGGGCAACCGTTGCGTCTGATAAAACAGGTCCTCGAAGTTGACCCGGCTGCCTTTGAAGGCGTTGGTTTCGGCGTTGGCCAAATTGTTGGCGATGACGTCGATCGCGGTGGAAAGCCCCCGTAATCCGGTGGCCGCGGAATGTAGCGCGGTAATTGCCATGTGAAACCCGTGAGTCCCTTAGCTCCTCAATCAACCGATTTTGCCTACATCGTTCACAAGCTTGTCGAGCGTTTCGTCCTGAATGTGGATCATGTTCGCGTTGGCTTCGAGCTGGCGCTGGGTGTCCATCAACTCCGTCAGTTCCGTTGCCGGATCGACGTTGGATCGTTCGATGAATCCCGTGCGTACGGTCGGGGTGGCCTGCGTCAGGGTTGCTCCTTCGGGGATGGATAGAAGCGTGCCGCCATCCTTTTGAAGCTCCTCCGGATCGCCGGCGTCGAAAAGACCGATGCGCGCCACCTTCTTGCCGGCCTGGGCGATGGTTCCATCCGAAGCAATGCTTATTGGCTGCGTGCCATCCAGAGTGATGGGGCTTTGTTTATCATCAAGAACGGTCTGGGCCGGATTGTTGGATAGAGCCAGGGTGCCGTTGCGATTGAGGATGAGTTGCCCGTTTCGCGTGAGATGCATTTTCCCGCCGCCGCTGACGGCGAAGAAGCCGTTGCCTTCCAGGGCGAGATCCATGTTGTTGCCGGTCGGCTCGTATTCGCCGGGGCGAGTGTCAACCGCTAGCCGCGCCGCCAGCAGTCCCCCGCCGATCTTTTCCAACTGAGGATTGGTCTGATTCTGGCGGCCGAGTTCCTGAGCGGCGGTTGTGCGCTGCTGGAGAATCGCCAGGTCTTTCTTGAAACCGACGGTTTCGGAGTTGGCGATATTGTTGGCAATTACGTCCTGCCGGTACGAATTGGTCATCACGCCCGAGGCTGAGAGATAGAGGCCGTAAATCATTCGGCCTCTCCTTCGGCAAGTGCGCCGGCGGTGGAATTCGCCGAGCGAGTCGCCAAAGCGCCCCCGTCCATGGGCGCTCCGCCGTCTGGATCGGCTCCGCCGATTTGAGGCTCAAGACCGAAGGCGCGCTGGAGATGAAGGGCAACGGCAAGGCGAGCGGCCTCGACGATGCGCCGACCCAAATCCTTCGGGACATCCTGCATACGCACTTGCTCCGCAAAGCGACCCAACGTCCGGCGAGGCTAAACAAGCCGCGTGCCAGGAAACGCCGCCGAGGCGCATCGCAAGCGGATGCGATAGGACCGGCAAATCGAAATACCCCGAAAAAACAGCCTCAGACGCGTGATATGAACCCCTGAATTTTCGTCAGGTCTAGTCCCCAGTGGCGATCCATCGAGACGCAAAGCAGGCGCAGAACCTGCCGCCATCCAGGCAAATTTCTCCACTATCTTGAAATCCAGCCGAGAGAGGCCATCATGCCAAGGGGTGGGGCCGTTTCGCTCTGAACGCGACGTTCCAATGGCGGCTATCGATGAACGAGATTGTCGAAAAACTGAGGGCCGACTACGACGCGGTGACCTATGAGGCCTGGGAACACTTTCACGCCCATCCCGACCGGATCGCTGTGGTTGCGGCGATGCGAGGCCTTGTCCCGCCGCCTGTCAACAATTGCCGCGTGCTGGAGATCGCCTGCGCCAGAGGCGGCAACCTGCTCCCCATGGCAGAGCAGATGCCGGCAAGCCGCTTCGTCGGCATCGATTTGTCCCCGCGTCAGATTGAAAACGGATCCGCGCTGGTTCGCGAACTGGGCCTCACCAACATCGAACTGCGTTGCCAGGACCTGATGGATTTTCCCGAAAACGCCGGGACTTTCGACTACATCATCGCCCACGGCTTTTACTCCTGGGTGCCGAAGGTGGTGCGCCAGAAGCTGATGGAGGTCTGCCGAAGCCACCTGGCGGAAAACGGATTGGCGTACATCAGCTATAACACCTTTCCCGGCTGGCGGCCAAAAGGGGTGATCCGTGACATGATGCTCTACAACGCCCGCAACGCCGCCGATCCCGCCGAGCGCATCAAACGCGGACGCGAGATGGTGCAGTTCGTGGCCGACCACACCCTTAGCACCGCTTATTACCGCGACATGGTGCGCGAATTCCACAAATCAATGTCCGGTGATGACGACAGCTATCTTTTTCACGATCAAATGGAGTTGATTAACGACGCCGTCTATTTTCGGGATTTTGTTAGCGAAGCGCAGGCACATGGCCTGGCGCATCTCGGCGACGCCAATGCCAAAGACGATTATTGGGACAGAATCCCGGCGCCGCTGCGTGAATCGATTTCGAAGATGTCGGCCGACACCGTGGAGCGGGACCAATACATGGACTTTCTGCTGAATCGCACGTTCCGGCAATCGGTGTTGTGCCGTGCCGAAGCGGCGGCCGGGGCAGACGGCGCGGCAGCGAGCCATATCCGCAAGCTGTATATTGCGGGCATTCCAGAGGAGACACCAGCCGGCGCCAACGCCGCCGGGCAGCCCGCGATCCAGTTCGGAAACGAGCAGGACAAGGTGCAGCTTTCCGATCCCCGACCCATTGCCGCGATGCGGCATCTTTGCCGCGTTTGGCCGTCGGCGGTGTCATTTTCAGAACTGGCGGCGGCGGCGTTCACCCATTCACCGGCCGATCAACAAGATCCCGAAAAAACCTCCGTGGCCCTCGCCCATGTGATCGAAACCTGTCATTCACTGAACATCGTCGAGCTGTGGAGTCGCCCGACGAACCATATCTCGCCCGCGGCCGGTCAATATCCCCGAGCCACGCGATGGGCTCGGTGGCAGGCGGCTCATCTTCCGACGATCACCTCGTTGCGCCATTCGCGGGTCATGACGGAAGATTTGCTCCGCCAGATTCTTCCGCTGTTGGACGGCACGCGAGATCGCAAAGCGCTGGTGGCGGAATGCATCAGAGGGAATGAGGCCGCGGACCCTGCCAAGGCCGAAAGTCCCTGGGCCAACCGTGACCCGCAGAGTCTCATGCAATTGCTCGACTTAACACTTCAACGATTGGCCTCGGCCAGCTTGCTTGTAAGCAGTTGATCTTGCGGGCAACGTCTCGAAACGATAAGTTCGGCGCGCACCTCGGGCGACGGAAACCAACGTCGTCTCTATGTCCATGGGGAGGAGGTGCAAGTTTTGGACGTGTTTGCCGAAAACAGGAGTTTGTGGATTTCAAAACTCTTCGCGGCTGAAGGGCCCAGACACCCGCATTTGTGCCCCTATTCAGCAAACCCGTCATACGGCTGCTTCAGTCGATCCATCAGCTCATTGCGATCACCGGCGGACAGCGGTTCCGTCGTCCGAAACGCAAAGCAGGCGCAGAACCTGCCGCCATCCAGGCAAATTTCTCCACTATCTTGAAATCCAGCCGAGAGAGGCCATCATGCCAAGGGGTGGGGCCGTTTCGCTCTGAACGCGACG
>JBEKHH010000049.1:0-32842 GCA_050012375.1 Tepidisphaeraceae bacterium | reverse complement strand
CGGGTCGCGTTCCAAGGGGTCGTCTGCGGCGTCATCGCTCCTCAACGGGTCGAAATTTAACCCGCTTCGTCGCTCTTCCTTGCATCCGACCCCTTGGAACGCAACGCGGACGCTACGGGCGGATGCAAAACGCTCTAGATCGCTTTCGATCGATCTGGGGGGCGTTGGGAACAGGGTTGCCGTGAAGATCCTGCCGACTGAATGTCGGCAAGCCGCTAGGGCATATGTGAATCAGGCGGGGTGGGGGGGGCAGGAAATATTCCCGGTTTTGATGGGACTTGACCGGGGATATTCCTTGCCGTGTAATGAGACCGGTGTCTGGTTGCGGCGATCCCTTTCCAGGTTCCATTATTTCTATGGAGTCCGTAGCTATGCGAAGTCTCTCGGCTCCTTCCGTCCGATCTGTCCGCCGCTTGTTCCATCTGGTTGATCGCCTGCCAAGGGCACTGTGCTCTGCGCTGGTGTTTATGGGGGTGGCAAGCGCGATGGGGCCGGGGATTGCGGCGGCGGCGGAGGGGACCAAACTCAAGCCCGCTGCTGAGGAAAAGACGTATTCGGTGAGCTTTTTTGCTCCGGTGTTTGAGAGTCATGCCGGGCAAGCCGCCGCCAACGCCGCCTTGCAGGCGGCGTGGACGGAAATCATTGGGGACACGGAGGTCGATCTTGGGCAAAGCAAAGATTTGTACGTGGCCCCGAGCGGCGACGTTCCGATCTCACACCCCAGAATCTCCGATCTGAATGTGGCGGGTGCGGCTTTGTATTCCCAAGGGGCGATCCTGGCGATCGATCAGGCGATTGTGCGCAGCCTCAACGCGCAGGGTTATGGGGCGGTGCTGGCGGTGCCCAGCCCGAACGACATCGATCCGCTGGACAACAGCGATTTGCGGCCGCACAAGACCGGCACGCTGCATCTGTTCATCTCGATTCCCACGGCGGCCACGGTCAGGACGGTGGCGACGGGCAAGCGTTTGGGTTCGTCGGCAGAGCGGGTGAACAACCCGGCCTACGAGCGGATCGTTGCGAACTCGCCGGTGCAGCACAACGCTCCGGTTACGGACGAGACGACGCCGTTTTTCAATCAGCAGGTGATCAACGATTACGTGGATCGGCTGAATCGCCAGCCGGGCCGGCGAGTGGATGTGGCACTTTCCGCGGCGGATGCGCCGGATCAGTACACGCTGGATTACCTCGTCAATGAGGCGAAGCCGTGGTACGTCTATGCGCAGGCTTCCAACACCGGACCGATCAACACGCCGACGTGGCGGGAGCGAGTTGGCTTGGTGGACAACCAACTGACGGGGAACGACGACATTTTGAATGTGGACGTGGTGAGCGACCTGGACCACTCGACGAACGTGGTGGGCTCGTACGAATTCCCGCTGGTTCCCAACAGCCCGAGCTTCGGGACCGATCGGCTGCGGGGGAGGGTGTATGGAACGTGGGATCAATACGCGGCCGCGGATTTAGGATTTGCGGGGGACACGTTCAGCGGGAACGATTACTCGGCGGGGATCGAGGCGATTTTCAACGTCTATCAGCGACACAGCATGTTCGTGGACATCATCGGCGGGGCTCGATACCAGGATTCCGACGTGAAGAGTTCCTTTGAGCAGACCAAGGCCAGCGCCAGCTACATCATCCCGTACGCCGGGGCGCGAGTCGAGGATAACCGGTTGACGTACAACTACTCGGTGGCGATGAATGTGGAAGGGGGCATCACCTCAGCGGACACCACGACGCTGGAGGAAATGGGACGGGCCACGCCCGACAAGGATTTTATCCTCGCCCAGCCGAATGCGCAGGGATCGTTTTATCTGGAGCCGCTGGTGGATGGGGGAGATTTCGAGGCGGGGCACAGCACGTTGGCGCACGAAATCTACCTATCGTTCCGGGGTCAATGGGCGTTCAATTACCGGGTGATTCCGCAGTTCGAGCAGACGGCTGGGGGCTTTTATTCGGTGCGGGGGTATCCGGAGGCGGTGACGGCGGGGGACAACGTTCTGCTGGGCACGGCGGAATATCGATTCCATCTGCCGCGAGCGCTGGGCATCGCGCCGAATCCGACGAATTTCAAGGTGTTCGGGGATCCATTCCGGCTCCTGCCCCAACAGCCGTATCAGCGTCCGGATTGGGATTTGATTCTCCGCGGGTTCATCGATGGGGGACAGGTTTTACAGAGCAGCATCGTCGCCGGCGAGGTGAACGACACGCTGGTCGGGGCGGGCGTGGGGGCGGAGTTGCAGGTCTACCAGAACATCGACGTCCGCGGCGATTGGGCGCTGGCCCTGACCAATTTACCCAATCAGGTTAAGACTGGAAGCAGTCGCTTTACGGTGCTAGTAACCTTGCTTTACTGAGGTTTTTGTGAACACGATACAATCTCGAGCCAGCGCTGCGGCAAATTCCCGGTGGAACCAACGGCGACGGCTTCGCGGCAGAATCATCGTCGCGTGCGCGGTCGGGCCGATTGTGGCGGCGCTGGCGCCTTGGTCGTGGGCGGGGGTACAGCTCAGCAACGTCGCGGCCGGGAGCGCGTCGATTTCGCAACAAGGTTCCATCACGACGATCCGCACGGGCACGAATAACACGATCCTGTACTTTTCCAAATTTGATATCGCGGGGGGCTCGACGGTTAATTTTCTGCAGCCCTCGGCGGCGGGTCGGGTGCTGGATCATGTCACCTCGGCAACGCCGTCATTGATCAACGGCACGCTCGAATCCAACGGCACGGTTTATCTCATCAACCCGGCGGGGGTTATTTTCGGGGCGGGAGCGGTGGTGGATGTGAACCGCTTTTACGCGGCGGCGGCCAACTTCTCCAACCAGGATTTTCTGAGCGGCATCGATCACTTCACGGGCGTGTCGGGGATGGTCTCCAACAGCGGGCAAATCCGAGCCAATCAGGTCTCGCTGATCGGGTCGCAAGTGATGAACCAGGGGAACATCGTCGCACCGAACGGGTACGTGGCGATGCTGGCGGGCTCCGACGTGCTGGTCAGCGAAGAGGGCAGCCACATTACCGCCAGGGTTGCCGCGCCGGTTGCAGGGGCGGGTGCAACGGCTTCCGGGTCAAGCAGCGCGGCCGCGGCGGCGCGTGATCTGCGCAATTCGGCGATGGCGGCGGGAGACGTTTATTCGTTGGCGATCCGGCACACCGGCAGGATCGAGGCGAGCAATGTCCTGATCAACGGCGGGGGCGGGCAGGTGCAGGTCTCCGGGTCAATCGACGCGTCAACCCACAGCGCCGGCGCTGTGGGCGGCAACGTCGCCATCACCGGGGGAGAGGTCGATCTTGTCTCTGCGGAGATCAACGCCAGCGGTCCCGGGGGCGGCGGTTCGGTGGAGATCGGCGGCGGGGAACACGGCGGTGGCGATCTGCCGCACGCCCAGATCGTATCTGTCGATTCCAACTCGACGATCGATGCCGATGCCATGAGCAACGGGCCCGGTGGAACAATCGCACTCTGGTCCGACGGCACGACCAGCGACTCGGGCGCGCTCAGCGCTCGCGGCGGGGCACTGGGCGGCAACGGCGGGTATATCGAGACCTCCGGTGCGGTCCTGCAGGTCATCTCGGCGCCGAACGCCTCGGCGCCGCATGGGACAGGCGGCGTGTGGTATTTGGATCCCGCTACTGATGTGGACATTGTCAACGCCGCAAACGACGCCACTCAGCTTACGGCCACCAATCCGGCATCCAATACCGGGAGCACCGTAAACAACGGATCGATCGATACCGCGCTGGGAGCAGGCACCAACGTGATCATCAGCACGGACCAGACGGGCCTTTTGGGCAACATCGTTCAGTCTTCCAATGCTCCGATTGCCGTCACGTTGGCCAACGCCGGCGCCGTTACTTTGACGCTCCAGGCGAATTTGGGTCTGACGCTTCCTGGGGGAATATCCACCGGCTCCGGTTCAACCGTGCTCAATGTCGAACTCGACCAGGTCAACGGCACCCTCAGTGCCGTCAACATTAGCGCGCCCATCAACATCAACGGCACGCTGAAGATCGTGGGGGGCAATGTCACGGTGGCAAGCGGCGGGAATCTGACGGCGTCCAGCGTCACGCTCACGAGCGGGCCGGTCACGGGTCTGTCCACGACCTCGTATCCCAGCGCGTTGGGGGCGGTAATCATCGACGCACCGATCGTGACCAACGGGGGAACCGCCAGCATCACGACGGCAACGTCGGTGACGAGCAATGCGGGCGGAACCATCAACACCACCGGGGCCACAAACGGCGAGGTGGACATCAGCTCCAGCGGGGCGATTTCGATCGGCGACAGGATCACCACGGGAACGACAAGCGGGGGCGGAGGGGTCTACATCGATTTCGGCAATTCCGGCAGCCCCGCTCCCACGGCCGGCGGACCCATCACGATCGGCGCGGCCATCGGCACGGGCGGCGGCGTGTTTTCCGCGGGGGGAACCGCGTTCTCTTCCACGGGCGGCATCACCACGGCCGGCGGGAACGTCACTCTGCGCGCCACCGGCGCGGATTCAATCGGCGCAGCCGTCAGCACCGGGGCCGGCGCGTTCTCGGCGACCGGCGCGACCACATTCACCACCACGTCCAGCGGATCCATCGCCACGACCGGCAGCAACGTGACGATCTCCACCACCGGCGCGGTCTTGATCGGCGCGGCCGTCAGCACCGGCGGGGGAGGCTTCGCCGCGACAGGGACCAGTTTTGAAAACGATGCGGCGATCTCCGGCGGCACGGGCAGCGCCGCGATGACGGTCAACACCAGCTCAGGCATAGGCACGATTGACATCAACGGGGCAATCACCTGGGCGGGCACGGGAGGCGTGGACATAGAAGGGGGCGGCGGCGTCGGCAGCACAGCCGCGGGGACCATCACGTACGCTGGATCGTCGGGGACGACCGTGTCGCTGTTCACCACCGGAGCCGGCGCAGCCCTGACGGTCGGTGGGAACGTCAACACGAGCGGCGTCTTCACCGCCAGCGGAGGGAATTTCACGCTCGGCGCGGCGAACAGCCTGAGGGCCAGCAGTGCTTCGATCAACGTTGCGGCCACGACCACGATCGACGCCAAGGCGGTTACCCCCTCGACTGTTTCCATCGACGGGTCGATTGACGCAACCGTCAGCGGCGGACAGGTCCTGGTGGGGGGTCTGTCTCTTGTTTCGGCGGCAAGCACGGGAACGATCACCACCACCGACGGCAACGTGTTGATCACGGTCTCCACCGGGACTACCTTGGACGCGTTGGTCGCCACCAGCGGGGGCAAGTTCTCGGCAACGGGGGGGAGTTCATTCACCACCAACACCGGGGGAACGATCAACACCACCGGCGCCACCAACGGCGAGGTGGACATCAGCTCCTCGGGGGCGATTATCATCGGCGACACGATCACGACTGGAAGCACGAGCGGGGGTGGAGGGATCTACATCGATTTCGGCAACTCCGGCAGTCCGGTCGCCACGCACGGCGGACCGATCTCGATCGGCGCGGCCCTCGCCACCGGAGGCGGAGTGTTTTCGGCGGGTGGAACGACCTTTACTTCCAGCGCCGCGCCCACCGGCACCACCACGCCGGCCGGCACGCTCACCACGTCGGGCGGCAGTTTGACGCTCTCCCCCACCGGCGCGGTCTTGATCGGCGCCCTGGTCAACACCGGTGGCGGCGGCTTCGCGGTGACCGCGGGCGGAAACTTTGAAAACGACGTTGCGATCACCGACGGCGGCAGCAACCCATCGAACCACCCATTCGCCGTCAACACCAGTTCAGGCACCGGCACGATCAACATCAACGGGGCGATCACCTGGGCGGGGACGGGGGGCGTGGATATCGAGGGAGCGACCACCGTCACGACCAGCGCCAACGGCACGATCGCCTCCGAAGGCTCGGCGGCAGTGCCCGTTTCCCTTTACACGACGGGCGTTGGTTCCGGCAATGGCATAACGGTTGGCGCCGCAGTTAATACGAACGGGGCTTTCACCGCCAGCGGAGCGAATTTCACGCTGGGGGCGGCCCTGACGGCCAACAGCGCTTCGATCAACGTCGCCACCATCTCGGCACTCGACAGCAAGACCGTCACTCCGAGCACGGTTGCCATCAACGAACCGGTCGTGACCGCGGCCAGCGGCAACTTCCAGGGCGGGGGCACCACTTTCACCTCGAACGCCACGGGGACCATCACAAGCGGCGGCGGCAGCGTGTCGATCACGACATCCTTAACCACTACCTTGGGAGCAGAGGTCAACACGGGAGGCGGCGCATTCAGCGCGACGGCCCCCGAAGGTTTTACGAATAACGCTGCGATCACCGTCGGCACCGGCACGACGTCAACCAACGCATTCTCCGTGACCACCGCGGGCTCCGGCAGCATCAGCATCAACGGCCCGGTCACCTGGGCGGGTCACGGGGGCGTGACGATTACGGGCGACGGACAAGTTTCAACTACGTCGCTTGGAACCATTACCTCCGCCTCTACAGGGGCGGCGGCGACGCCCGTTTCGCTGTTTACCACCGTTGCCGCCCAGGGATCCTCCGGCCAAACGGGCGTCACCGTGGGCGCGGCGGTCAATACCAACGGGGCGTTTGTCGCCAGCGGAGGTAATTTCATCCTCTCCTCCGGCATCGCTCTCACCGCTGCTAGCGTTTCCCTCAACGTCGCCACCACTTCGCCGGGCGGGGCAACCAACCCGGGAACGGTCACGATCGGCGGACCGATCGTTGTCACTGGCGTCGCTGCCAATGGGGCTATCGACATCGGCGGCACGATATTGTTGACGGATAACGGGACGGGCACCCTCACCACCAACGGCGGCCCGGTGGCCATCACCAACACCGGCCTGATTGGGCTGGGCAATGCGGTGGTCACGGCCGGTGGGGCATTCTCCGTGACGGGCTCGAGCAACTTCACAGCATCCAGCGCGCCGATCACCACCTCGGGCGGCAGCGTCACGATTACGACCACCACGACCGACGGGGCGGTGATCAGCAGCGGTTCGCCGGTCAACACCGGGGGCGGAAGCTTCACGGTGTCCGCTCAGACCTTTGAGAACGATTCCACCATTTCTGACGGCGGGGTAGCCACGGCGAATGGAACCCTGAACATTGACACGACTTCCGGAACGGGCGTCATCACGATAAACGGGGCGATCACCTGGATCGGCGGAACGGGGCGCAGCGTTGTCATTCAAGGCGGCGGCGATGTGAACGTGGGCAGCATCGCGTCCAGCGGGGCGGCGGCGTTGCCGGTCTCATTTTTCACCACGGGCGCCGGCAACAGTGTGACGATCAACGGGACGGTCAATACAACGGGCGCGTTCGTCAGCAGCGGGGGCGCGTTCAACGTCGCCTCCGGCGGGACCCTCACCGCTCAGAACGTCACGCTTAACATTGCCACGGCAGCGGCCGACAGCAAGCCTGTCACGCCGGGGGCTGTCAACATCGCCGGAGGGGTGACCACCAACGCGGGCATCTTCACGGCCGGCGGGACATCCTTCACCTCCAGCGGAGGCGGTTCAGTCACGACCAACGGGGGCAACGTTGATCTTCTCACGAGCGGCACGGTGAACCTTGGAGCGGCTGTCAACACGGGCGGCGGCACCTTTAACGCCACCCTCGACAACGACTTCACCAGCACAAGCGGGGGAACAATCACCACGGTGGGCGGGGCGGTGACGATCACTTCCACTGGGGCTGTTTCCAGCGGCACCGGAGAGATCAGCATTGGAGATGAAATCAACACCGGCGGCGGCAGTTTCTCGGCAAGCGGAACCACGTTTACAAGTTCGGGCGAGATAACCGACGGCGGCATCAACGACGCACAGGGACTGTCGATCACGACCACCGGGGGTGACATAACCCTGAACACGGGCGGCGATATCAATTGGTCCGCCAGCCTCGCCCCTGTCGCTTTCGTCATGCCGTCCGGATCGAGTCTGAATCTCGGCGCCGCCATCACCGTCAACCCGTCCGAGCCGCTCAATTTCACGGGGTTTACGGTGTCTCTGGTGGGCACGGCGGCCACGGTTTCCGGCGGGAACATCACGTTCGGAACGATCGTAAACCCGGACAACACCACGTCTCCCGCTTTGACCGTGCAATCCGCCGGCGCGGTCAGCTTTGCGACGGTGGGGACCAGCGCCAGCCCCATCGGCTCGCTGACCGTCACCACCAACGGGTCCAGCGCCGAGCCGGTCACGACCTTGAACGGCAACATCTTCACGGTCGGAGACGTCGTTTTCGGAGGCAGCGTCGTTCTAGCCGCCAACGTCGCCATCACCGCTTCGGATATCAGCGCCTCGAGCACAGCCAATCACGATCTCGAATTCGACGGCACGATTGAGGGACCGCAGGGCCTGACCCTGGCGATGCCCCTTGGTAACGGCAACTTGGAGCAGATCCGTTTCAACAGCAATATCGGGGACCAAACGCCGCTGGCGTATTTGGCTGCAAATTCGGGCGCGGAAGGCTTTATCTTTTTCCGAGGGGGGCTTCCGGGATCCTCGCTGATCGATCTGCCGGGAATCGCCGACCCGCAGCCTGCCACGGTTGTGGATATCGCCTCGGGCGGCAGCTTTACGGTCAATAATATCGTTCCGAGCCCAAAGCGGGAATCGACCATCATCGCCAGCATTGGTTCTTACGGGCCGCTGACCATCAACATCGGCTCGGCGTCCAGCCCGAATGCCGCCAATCTTTTCGCCATGGGACAATACGAAAAGCTCACGACTTACGGGGACCTGACGATCAACACCAACGGCGGGACCGCCCAGGCGGGAGACCTGAGCGCCTTCGGCAATCTCACCATCAACGCCGCCAATATCGAATTCCTCCTTCGCACGCCGACGCTCGAGGGGCAGACCGCCCTCGATGAGGGAGTGGACCTGATCGCCAATGGGGAGATCAGTTTGCCGGCCAATGCGACGTATTCCGCGGTTTCGCCGTCGGGTCCGGGAGCGTTTGGCGTGCCTGGTTTCATCGCCCGTTCCTTCAACCCCAGTTCCAACATCGCCGCCACCGCCAGCTCGTTGAAAACAGTGATCTCGATCGTTCCGTCGATTTCGGCGACGGCGTTGTTCTATTCGTCGCCGAACCTGCTTCTCGATTTGACCCCGGCAACGTTGGGGGCGAGACTTCCGGCATTCATTCCGCCGATTCCGTTCGTGTTCGATCTGCCCATCGCCGGGGCGGTGCCGCGGCAACAACTTGTGGCGGGCACGGTGACGGCGGACTTCAAGAACGCCTTCATGGCGAGCTACCCCGGACCGATCGTTGAGCAGGACCTCAGAGACGACGGCGTTTTCACGCGTGAGCCGTCGGTCGAGGAGATTCTCGCAGCCACGGATTCGATCGTGGAATACAACGATACGCCGCGGAAACGGCGTCCAAGTGCGGAGGATTTCGCGGCGGTGGTCAGTCGAATGAATTCCAGCCGCGTGCAGAAGTTCCTGGATCAATATCAGGAGATGTTCTCCAATGGTCCGGGGAATTCGCCCAACATGCCCAGCCGGCGGGCGCAGATCGCCGGCGATTTACAGGAGGCGTGGGACGCGTACGTGAGCCAAAACGGCTACAAGCAGGCGACGGGCGCGGGGTTCCAGCAGTACGTCGCGGCAACGCCCTCGGCAGCGAAGGCGTCGAACGAGCTGGTTCAACTGAATTCGCTGCTCCAGCAGTTGGGGACGCTTGGGCTGAGCGACAAGGAGGCGCACATGGCGTTCCAGCACAACATTCTTGCCGGCCTGCCCGCCAACGGAATGCAGGACAACGATCTGATCGCCGCCGTCGAGAGCGCGGGCAATGGGAAGTGAGACCGTTCGTGAATGATCGTCGCGCGCCATAGACCGCGGCGGCGCGCCCCGCAAGCGGGGGCGCTAAACGAGCAAGCGCGCCGAATAATCACGATGCGTATGAGATGGTCAGGGCTGATTCAGAGCCTGGCGATCGTCAGGCCGCCGTCGATGTGCAGCACCTGGCCGGTGGCGTAAGAGATTTCGCCCCTGGCGAGCATGGCGGCGGCGCGTGCGACGTCCTGGGGCGTTCCCCAGCGGTTATCGACGGTCAAACCGGCGGCGATCAGACGGTCGTATTTTTCCTTCACCAAAGCGGTCATGTCGGTGGCCACGATGCCGGGGCGGATTTCATAAACGTCGATGCCGAATTCGGCCAATCGCGCCGCCCACAGGCGCGTGGTCATTGCGAGACCGGCCTTGGCGATGCAGTAATCGCCGCGATCGGTCGAGGCCACGGTGGCGCTTACCGATGAGATGTTGATGATGCATCCGCGCCAGCTCTGGCCGAGGTCGTGTCGCTGGCGGGCCATCCATCGGGCCACGGCCTGGGTGAGAAAATAGGGCGCCTTGAGGTTGACGGCGATCAAGCGGTCGAAACTTTCTTCGGTGGCATCGAGCAAATCGGCTCGCTCGTCGGGGGCAACGCCGGCGTTGTTGACCAGCACATCGAGGCGGCCGAAGTTCTGCTCAACCTCCAGCAGCATGGCGGCGCGAGCGGGGCGATCGGCGATGTCCGCGCGAAAATACATGACTTTGGAGCCGGCGGATTGGAGCTTGGCGACGGCCTCGACGACCTGCGCGGAATCGCGCCGGCCGTTGATTGCGATGTCGAACCCGCTGTCGGCCAGCGCCGCGGCGATGCTGAATCCGATCCCACGGCTGCCGCCGGTAACCAACGCAACTTTTTTCAAGCTTGTCATTGCTTTGAATTCCCAATCCAAATTTGCCAAAAGCCCTAATCAGCCGCATCAAAGAACGCGTAATACGGCCGTTTCGGGTCGGCCATGCGTTGCAGATAGATTGCCAGTTCCGCGGCGTGATAATCGCCCCAGAGGCTGGATTCCCCGCAGGGGACCTTGCACTCGGGGGGGATGAAATCCCAGGCGCTAGGACGATGGTAAACCGAATGCAACAACAGGCCCTGATGCTCGGCTGATTCGGACAGATAGCCGGCATTGAAGAGGGTCCTGGCCACGGTCAACCCCGCGGCCGTGTAGCGGGAGCCGCCGGCGGCGACATATTTTCCCAATCGGAGCAACCCCTGGGCCGCGATCGCGGCGGCGCTGGAGTCAACCGGCTCATGTTCGTTGAAGGGCTCGGCATTGCGCAAGCGCCATTCGCCCAGGCGATGTAAGTTGGGCGCGGCGGTGTCCCAATAAGGAATGCCGTCGGCCGCCGTGGCGTGATCGATGTAAAGATCCGCGGTGGCCCGGGCGGCTTTCTCGAGGGTCTCCATGATTTCATGCTGGCGCTGCGCGGGGCCGAGGGAGCGCAAAAATTCCAGTTGCTCGACGCAACCCAGGATCGCCCAGGCCAGGCCCCGCGTCCAGGTGCTCCGCGGGGAGTATCCCTGCTGGGAAGCGGGGTAGTGAAGCAGGGAGTCTCGGCCGGCGAAAATCACCTCCTGGGCCGTTCGGCCGCGAGCGGCCGGGGTGTCATATGCGTCACGGCCTGTGCCATAGTAAATGTTGTATTGGGCCGTCGTTTTCGCGTGGGCGATGAGGCGGTCGAGGAGCGAAACCTTGTCGCCGTTTTGGGCCATCAGCACCTGTCCCAACTGGTGGGCGAGAGCGAGGATTCGCAGGCTTCGGATGGCGTCGATGAACAGCGAATGCGGGCCGTTGAAGGAATAAATGTATCCCCCATCCGGCAATTGCGACCAACGAGCGGCCTGCACCGCGCCGCTGGCTTTGATGGCCATTTCGTAAAACGCCAGTTCCCATTTGTCGAAGGTGATCCGTTTTTCGCGCATGAGCCGGCGAAGATTGCCGTAGGTGGAAATATTGTTGAATCCATGATCGTGCACGCCAAGATTCGAAACGTGCGGGGCCATGAATTGGACCGTCTTGGTTCGTCCCAGTTCAAGGAGATCCAACTGGTCGGTGCCGTCGAAGGCGAGGATGGCCAGGCCGTATTGAAACCCCCGCGTCCATTCGGTCCAGGGGTGGGCGGTGTATTTCCCCTGGACCGTGAATACCGGCGCGCCGCGCGCGTCATCCCAATGGCGGTGAAGCAAGCGAGCCTTGTCGCCGGCCAGTTCCAATACGCGCGCCGCGGGTTTGGCCAGATCAGCGGCGATTAATTTCGCGTCAATCTTCAAGCGTGCTCCAGGTAGGCGGATTTTACCCGTTCCAGGAATTCCAGTTGATTCAATCGCCAAAATTCGGTGGAAAATATTTCGACTTCAATCATGCCGTCAAAGCCGGCGTTTTCCACCCAGGAGCGGATCTGGCGGAGGGGGATGCATCCCTCGCCCATCAGGGCGCGGTCCAAAAGCAGGTCGCGCGTCGGCGAGCGCCAATCGCAAACGTGATAGGAGAAAATGGATTTAGCGCGGCCGGCGCGGGCGATCTGGGCTTCCAACTGATCGTCCCACCAGAGGTGATAGACGTCGATGGTGACGCCCACAAGCGGGGAGTGAAGTTTCTCGATGATGTCGTTGGCCTGGGCCAGCGTGCAAATGGCGCTGCGGGTGTCGGCGTACATGGGGTGAAGGGGCTCGACGGCGAGCTTCACGCCGAGCTTGGCGGCATGGGGAAGCACCGCGGCGATTCCATCGGCGATATGGCGGCGGGCGTCCGGCAAGGGAATGCCGGGCACGGCCCCGCAGACCAGCACCAGCAGCGGAGCGCCGATGGCGCGTGCTTCATCAATCGCGAGGCGATTATCATCCAGCGCCTTTTGCCGATCCGATTTGGCGGGCGCGGGGAAAAAACCGCCGCGGCAAAGGCTGACCACTTTCAATCCGGAATCGGCGAGGATGCGTGCCGATTCCTTGACTCCCAGGGCGGCTAGCGCCTCACGCCAGACGGTGATTCCCGCGATACCGGCGTGGCGATAGGCGCTCACCGCGGCCGGCAGCGCCAGCGGCTTGGTCGTGACGGTGTGGATGCACAGGCGTGAAAGCGATGCCGTTGCCATGATGCATCAGACCTCGGTCGAAACGGTCTCAAATCAGCGGCGGAACGTCGATCCAGCGGCGCTGGTTCCAGGATTCGATCGCCAATTCCGCCAGTTGCACGCCCTTGGCCGCCTCGCGAAGCGTCCACTTGAACGGCTCGCCCAGCACAACGTGGCGCAGAAAGAGTTCCCATTGGACCTTGAAGGGGTTGTCGTAATCCTGGTTGGCGGGCACGCTGGTCCAATCGGCAAAGAAGTCGATCGGGCTATCGATGTCGGGATTCCAGACTGGGCTGGGAGTCCGGAGGGCCGGTTGCATTCGACACTCGCGCAGACCGGCAACGGCGGAGCCGGCTGTTCCATCCACCTGGAGCGTCAGCAGATCATCGCGCCGCACGCGGACACACCAGGAGGAATTGAAATGGCAGACGATGTTGCGGTCGGTGAGCATCGTGGCATAGGCGCTGTCGTCGGCGGTGCAATTGTATTTGCGGCCTTCTTCGTCGATTCGATGATCGATGTGTGTCGCGCCCAAGCACGACACGCTGGTCACGTTGCCGAAAAGGTCGTCCACGAGATACCGCCAATGACAGAGCATGTCGCGGATGATCCCGCCGCCGTCCTCGGAGCGGTAATTCCAACTGGGTCGCTGGGCCGGGCGGTCCTCGCCGGTAAAGACCCAGTAGCCGAACTCGCCTCGCACGGAGAGAATTCTTCCGAAGAAGGCGGAATCGATGAGATGCCTGAGCTTGCGAATCCCGGGCATCCAAAGCTTGTCCTGGACGGCGCCATTTCTGACGCCGGCCTTCTCCGCTTGCCGCACCAGTTGCATGGCCTGGGCGGAAGTGGCCGCGGCGGGCTTCTCGCAATATACGTGTTTGCCCGCGGCCAGCGCTTTGGTCAGCGCGGCAAAGCGCAACGAAGTTATCTGCGCGTCGAAGTAAATCGGATAATTCGAATCACTGAGCAGCGAATCCAGATCGGTTGAATACGCAATATCGCCGTGGAGTTCCGATAGGGATTTGAGCTTCCGGGGGTTTCGGCCGAGGAGAATCGGCTCGGGCATGATGCGCGAACCATCGGCTGCTTTCACACCGCCTTGGCGGCGGATCGCTATGATGGATCGTTGCAAATGCTGGTTCATTCCCATTCGGCCGGTGACGCCGTTGAGAATGATCCCGATTCGATGGGTTTGCACGCTTGGCTCCGTTGCCGCCTGCGGCATTTTGCGCGGTGTGGCCGCAGCATGCCGCGTCCCTGTGGGCCGCTCACGGATATTACAGCCAATTTGGGTGCTTCGCGACCCATTCCCCGCGTGCGCTAGGTGAACCGCGTCTTTTTTCTTTCGCGGACGGTCGGCATGCTGGGCTCGGCATGAACAAACCGAGGCGCCCTGGCCCGGAAGAATGGCGTCAGATCATTGACGGTCAGGCAAGTAGCGGACTCACTGTAGCGGCCTACGTAAACGGTCGGCGAATTACACCTCACCCATCAGCGGGTGCGGTTCGATGGCATCCGGCCCGAGCGATTGACCTCGTGCATCCCACCATGACCGTCGCGGCGATAGCGTTGTGGTACTAAAATCAATTGTTGACAAATTTGCCAGCTACGCCGATCAGCCAAATCAGCCGGTGGTTGCCGGGTGATTGGAAGCGCCGAAATCCGTTGCCGTCACCTTAGGATCGGTATCCGATGGGACCGGAACGGGGTTTCGCGATTACAATGCGCGGCCGCATGACACTTCAGAAGCAATACGATTCCGGCTTGTCGCACTACCGGGCCGGCCGTTTGGCGGAGGCGGAGAGGATTTACCGGCAGATCCTGGCGCTGCAGCCCAATCATGCGGACGCATTGCATATGTTGGGGGTGCTGGCCGTACAGGCGGGCCAGTTGGACGCGGGGATCGAATTGATCCGGCGAGCGATCGCGATTTGTTCGACCCGTGCGTTTTATTACCGCAACCTCGGCAAAGCCCTATTGGACATTGGACGGCTTGACGAGGCTATCGCTGCCCATCGGCAGGCCATTCGCCTCAAGCCTGATGACGCCGAAGCGCACACGAATCTCGGTAACGCGCTGAAGGCCAAGGGGCAGCTTGACGAGGCGATCGCTTCCTATCGGCGGGCCATTCGGCTCAAGCCTGATTTCGCCGAAGCGCACAACAATCTCGGCAATGCTCTAAAAGACAAAGGGCAACTGGATGAGGCCATCGCTGCCTATCGGCAGGTGATTCGGATTGAGCCTGATATTGCCCTAGGGCACAACAATCTGGGTGCCGTCTTACAGGACGTGGGGCAACTCGACGAGGCCATCGCCGCCTTTTCCAAGGCGATCGAGAAAAGGCCCGATTGGCCAACGCCTCGGCTTAATCTCGGCTGGGTGTTCTATGAGCAGAACCGGTTCGAGGAAGCGCGTTTGGCCTTCCAGAAAGCCGTTCAATGCGAGCCGAATAACTCCGACGCCCATAACTTCTTGGCCACCGCCCTGGCCGAGTTGCAGAGGTTTGATGAGGCGGCCAAGGCTCTGGATCGCGCCGCGGCGCTCGCCCCCGATTCGGCGTTGACCCATGAGGCGCGCGGCACGATCCTGTCGCGCAGCGGCCAAAGCGTGGAGGCGGTGCATAGTTTTCGCCGCGCCGTTGAAATCGCGCCCGAATCGGCGTCGGGTTGGATTAACCTCGGCCAGACCTTGCGCCATCTTGGGCGGTTCGCCGAGGTCGCCGACTGCGTCCGCCAAATCCTGGTCCGGCGACCGGGCGCGGTTCAGGCCTACACCCTTATGGCCAGCGTGGGCGCGACCACCGACGCCGAGGAAATGGCCCGGCTCACGGCATCCCTCGATGACCCGCAAATGTCCATTGGCGACCGCGCCGACCTCGGTTTTGTCCTCGGAAAGATGCTGGACGAGGCCGACCGTTTCGATGAAGCATTTGCTCACTACGCCCGGGCCAATTCGCTGGTATTACAGATGCGCCACGCCGCTGGCGAGCGGTACAGCAGTGATCTGTTTGCGCGTCGGGTCGATGACTCGATCGCCATGTTCACGCCGAACTTTTTTGCGCGCAGGCGGGACTGGGGCGAGCCTTCGGAGTTGCCCGTCTTCATCGTGGGAATGCCGCGTTCCGGAACGAGCCTTGTCGAACAGATCGCCTCCAGTCACCCCGATGTGTTCGGCGCCGGCGAGCTGATGGACATCCGCAACATCGCGACCGCGCTGAGTTTCACCCAATGCGAGCCGGGTCCCATCAAGGACGCCGCCCGCAAACAATTGGATCGCCTGCGGGTCCTCGGCGGTTCGGCATTGCGCGTGATCGACAAAATGCCCGGCAACGTCGAGGCGCTTGGATTGATCGCCACGCTCTTTCGCTCGGCGCGTGTTATTTTCTGCCGCCGCGACCCTCGCGACACCTGCCTCTCCTGTTTCTTCCAGCGGTTTAGCGCCGCCGGCAATCTTTTCTCCTTCGACCTGGCGGAATGCGGCCGCCATCACGTCGATACCGATCGGATCATCGCCCACTGGCTGAAGGTGCTGCCGTTGCAAATCCTCGAGATGCAGTACGAAGACCTGATCGCGGATTTGGAAGGACAAAGCCGCCGCATCATCAGCTTCCTGGGTTTGCCCTGGCACGCTGCATGTCTGGATTTTCACCGGACGCAGAGGACGGTAAAGACAGCCAGCGCCTGGCAGGTTCGCCAGCCGATCTACACCCGCTCCGTGGGCCGCTGGCGAAATTATGAACGGCATCTGGGGCCGCTCTTCGAAGCGCTCGGTCTAAGAAAGTGATTCATCCGCCGAGTATGACCATCGGATATCATCAAAAAAAAGAGGTGGTTCAGGCCACGCTCTCCATTCCCCAGCCGCCATTCGCGGCAGAGAACCGGGCAGTAGAACGCCGCTGCCTAGGGTTTAGGCACTTGTCGAAATCCCCACCCCGGCGAGAAAGGCCGAGATTTTTCAATGGGTCGGGTTGTAAGGGGAAACGCGCCCATGTGTCGCGGTGGCATTGGATTTGCCATCGGATGAGGTGTGGCCTTGGCAGAGGCTGACCGCGCAGAATTGGCCTTGTAGGAAGGAGACAACCGGTATGAGTTGGAAAGGATTCACGAGCACCGCCGCATTGGCGGTGTTGGCGTGCGGTTCGGTCGCATATGCATCGCAGGATGAGCAGGTGGAAAGCATAGGGGGCAGTTCACAACTGGTCAGTCCCGTGTTCCTTGACGACGCGACGACTGCTCCCGCCACCGCCCCCACGACCGAGGCTGCGCCGGCATCCGCGCCTGCTGAAACCACGCTGACGCCGGTGATGTATCTTCTCGATCCCACGGCATTCGGGCAGTGGCTGGAGAAATATAAATTCAGCGTGACCGGCTTCGTGGAAGGGGGATATTTCATCGACACGAATAATCCGCGCCTGGGGACGGGCCCCCATGGCGATGCACCGACGCTGGTCACGTTCGCCGGGCCTTATAGCAATCGATTCCTGCTGGATCAGGCGGATATGACCTTCTCGAAAGGCGTTGACTCGACCAAGAGTTGGGATTGGGGATTCCTGGTAGAGGGCGGCTACGGCACCGACGACTCGTTCATCCACTCCCACGGAATCCTCGACAATCGCCCCCCCAATAATCCGCAGAACCAATTGGACCTCGTTCAGGCCAACGTTTCGGTGCTGATTCCGCTGGGCGCGGGCGTGACGATTAACGCCGGGAAATTCGTCGCGTTCCTCGGCGAGGAAGTCATCAATCCGACTGGAAACCTGTTCTTCACTCACAGCTACTCTTTCTTCTACGGCATTCCCGCAACCAACACGGGCGTCGAGACCTCTTACACGTTTGCAAAGCTGATCAACGGAAATGATTGGACAGCGTCGGCGGGCGTCACGCGCGGCTGGAACCAAAGCACCTGGGACAACAACGGCGCGATCGATTTTCTGGGGGAAGTTAAGGGCAACCTGACGAGCGCGCTGAGTCTGGTGGTGAACCTCGAGGAAGGCCCCGAGGGCACCAATGACAACGCCGATTATTGGACAACCGCCGAACTGATCCCGAGCTATACCATCACGAGTTCGTGGACCGTATCGAGCGATCTGCTGTACAGCGATTTCCCACACGGGGCCGTCACCGCCGTCGGAGAAACGGCCCAGTGGTACGGCGCGGCGCTGTATTCCAACTACAAGTTCAATCCGATGTTCGCTTTCAACGTACGGGCCGAGTGGTATCGTGACCAGGGCGGTTTTACGACCGGCACGCAGGCGAACTATTATGAAGCGACCGTTGGCGTGCAGATTCACCCGCTCCCGAACGACAACATCTTCCAATATCTGCAATTCCGCCCTGAAGTCCGCGTCGATGACGCCGACCAAAGGGTATTCAACCTCAGCAGCAACGCCGGTCGCGGCGAATACAGCGAACTTACCGCCGCGGTGGATGTGATCATGCAGTTCTAATTCAGAATTCGCAATTGAAGCTTCCGAAGCCCCGGGTGCAAAAGCCCGGGGCTTTTTTTGCAATTGACAAAAGGGATTTCATTGCGAACAATCCAGCCACAGTCACGGGTAATTCATCGAAATGAGGAGGCTCAAGCATGTTTCGGTTGGTCAATTCGTTTGCGCCGGTTGTTGCCCTGATCGCCTTGGCGATGTTCGCCAGTCACGCGGTCAGGGCGGATGACGCCCCCGCGTCGCAGCCCAGTTCGCCGAGCGGCAGCATCGTCGTCACGGTCCTGGATTCCAGCGGCAAACCCGTCGTCAAGGCCAGCGTCAAACTCTACAACAAAAAGAAGAAATCGGACGTCGACGCGAATGGGGAGACGAAGAAGCCCAAAGCGATTTCCACCGGCAAGACCGATGAAGACGGCAAGTACACGTTCTCGGGCCTGGCCAGCGGCGACTACAAGATCAACGCGTCATACAAGAAGACGGGGTCCAAGGCCTCGGCGACCGTGAACATAACCGACGATGCGCCCAACGGCACGGTCACGATCAATTTCGCGGCGGTGGATGCCGGCAATGGCGGAGCAACCACCGCCCCGTCCGGGCAATAGGCGGTTTCATCCGGCGGACATTGCCTCAATCACATATGGATTCTGCGCCGCTTCATCGGCCAAGGTGGTGACCGCTCCGTGGCCGGGAAGAAGCCGCGTTTGCGGCGGCAGGTTCATCACGCGCCGGATCGACTGGCGCATCTGAATGGAATCCGAATCCGGCAAATCGGTCCGGCCCACCGAGTTTATGAAGATCAAATCCCCGCCGACAAGAATGTTTTGATCGGGGAAATGGTACATCACGTGTCCCGGCGAATGGCCCGGGGTGTGGATGGCGGTCAGTGAGATTGCCCCAATCTTCAGCGTCTGGCCATCTTCGACGTATCCATCGGCCTTCCGCGACGGAATCACAAAGGGCAGCGGGAAAGAACGGCTGTGCGGCTGGATAAGCTTCGGCTCATCGAGGCGATGGATGAGCAGCTTGGCCTTGGGAAACTTCTCGGTGACCAGGGCATGATCGGCCAGGTGATCGAAATGGCCGTGCGTGAGCCACAAACCGACGATTTCCCACTTTCGTTTTTTCACTTCCTCAAGAAGCGGGGCGACCGTGTGATCGGGCGCGTCAAACAGGACCGCCTGGCCGGCGGCTTCGTCGGCGATCAGGTAACAATTGGTGGCGGCAACGCCGCCGGTGTCTTGTAGGATCTGCATATTCGCTTTAGAACTCCAATCCGATCTGCCGCCGCATTTCATCGAGCACGCGCATGTTGCCGACGGAATCCTCCCGGCTGATGCGCGGGAGCTGCCCGTCAAGAACAGTAGCCGCAAAGTCGTCGGCCTCCATCTGATACAAGTCGCCCGGGGCCTCGATGTTGCGTACCTCGCGAGGCGGCGGGGCGGCTGATTTCGGTTTATCCATCTTCGGCTCGTTGCCGCGGGTCACGATGAATTTGGAACTGCCCGGCGCGGGTTTCCACGGCACGGGCACTTCGATGAAGCCTTCCTCGCCGCAGAGATACGCGGTGTTATCCGCGTGCAGGCACATGCCGCAGGTGAAACTGGAAACAATGTTGTTCGGAAAAACCAGCGTTCCAGCCGCCAACTCATCCACGCCGCTGGGATGGAAATTGGCCACGGCATGAACGGCGGTTGGCTCGGCGCCGGCGAAGAGGCGGGCGAAATTGATGCAGTAGCAGCCGACGTCCATCAACCCGCCGCCACCAAGTTCACGCGCGAAGCGCACGTTGCCGTCGATCGAGCGGGTGCGATAGCAGAAGCTGGAGCGGATAAGCCGAAGCGGCCCAATCGCGCCGCTCCGCACAGTTTCAACCAACGCGAGCGTCTGCGGATGCGAGCGGTACATGAACGCTTCCAGGAGCACGCGACCCGCCTTGCGGGCGGCGTCGAACATTTCCTGGGCCTCGGCGGCGTTCATCGCCAGGGGCTTCTCGCATAAGACGTGTTTTTGGGCCTTGAGGGCGCGGATGGTCCAATGGGCATGGAGCGAATTGGGCAGCGAATTATAGATCGCGTCAATCTCGCCATCAGCGATCAGCGATTCATAGCTTCCAAAGGGGCGGGAAATGGTGTGATTTCGAGCGAATTCTTCGGCGGATTTTTGCCGGCGCGATCCGACGGCTGCGGCCGCTCCACGTTGGCTGAGGGCGATGCCCTTGGCGAATTGCGTGGCGATGTTGCCGGTTCCGAGGATTCCCCAGCGGAGTTTGGCTAGCATATCAACAGGATAATGCTTGGGCTGCCTTTGCGCCAAGGTCCAACTTGACCGCGAGCGAGCGGAGGCGGAAAATAATCATTGGTGTTGCGCTATCCCGTCATTTTTCTGATCGGCATATTTCTCACGCTTGGGCCGGCACCCTTCGAGCGCCTGCATCTGGCCGAGGCGAATCGATCCTGGGCGCGCGTCAAGCCGGTGACGGCAGGTGGATCGCATCCTGCGAAACGTCTGCCGGTGCGGCCGCCGGTCCATGACCCATCGACCTGCGCGATCTGCGTCATGTTGCACGCTCCACTGACGGCGCAGCATTCGCCGCCAATGCCGCTGGGGCCAACGGCACGGCTGGGATATTCGCCGGTCGAGTCCCCATTGCAATATTCGCCGATTTGCACGGCCGCCGAACAGTGCCGCGGTCCCCCGTCCGCCTGAGCTTTGGCCATTTCGTCATTGCGATCCATCATTCGCTGCCGCGCAATTTGTTGCGCGGCGGCATTTAGGAGCCAGGCATGGGACTGCTACTTCACAAGCTGAAGAAAACCTTCGTCGCGCCGGACGCCAGCAGCGTGCCGGTGATCGACATTCCCGAACTTTATCTCGCCGATGGCGAGCAGGTTGCTCTCATCGGCACGAGCGGATCGGGCAAGACGACGCTGCTGCACATGATCGCGGGGATTCTCGTTCCCGACAGCGGCAACATCGTTTTCGGATTCGATCCGAACAAACCCGATTCGCAGGAGTCGATTGATTTGACGTCGCTTGCCGAACCGCAGCGCGATGAATTCCGCGGCCGGAACATCGGGTACATCTTCCAGACGCACCACCTTCTGCCGGGATTCACGGCGCTGGAAAACGTGCTGCTGGGGATGAGCTTCACGGGGCGGCCGCACGACCGGCCATGGGCCGAGCATCTTCTGGCGGAAGTGGCGCTGAGCGATCGCCTGCATTACCGCCCGCAGAAATTGTCCGTTGGGCAGCAGCAGCGCGTCGCGGTGGCGCGGGCGCTGGCGAGCCGGCCGAAGCTGGTGCTGGCCGACGAGCCGACCGGCGCGCTGGATGCGGCCAACGCCCAGCAGGTTTTGGAGCTGATCCGCAAGCTATGCGGGGAGGTCGGGGCATCGCTGCTGCTGGTGAGTCACGACCTGGACATCGCCCGGCAACTGCCGCGGGTGATCGTCCTTTCAGAGATCAATCAAACCAAAGCCCACGGCGTCGCCGTGGGAGCTTAAGGGGACACCAACCATGAATTACTTCCAACTGGTATTCAAGCAAATGCGCCAGCGGGCGCTGTCAACGTGGCTCACCACCCTGTCGGTCATGCTGGGCGTCGGGCTGGCGGTGGCGATCATGGTCCTCGGCCGCGAGAGCGAATCTCTCTTCGGCCAGAACGACTACGGCTACGACGCGATCATCGGGAAGAAAGGCTCCAAGCTGCAACTGGTGTTGAACACGATTTATCACCTGGACGTCAGCCCGGGGAACATTCCCTTCAGCCAGTACACGAACCTGCTGAAGCCGCCGGCGGGAATTCCCGCGCCGCCGGACAATTACTACAAATATGTGAAGCTCGCGGTTCCCACGGTCGTCGGGGATACGCTCAACGGCCAGTACCGCATCGTGGGAACGCTGCCGAAACTCTTCGGATATGACGACCATGGCAATCCTCTGCCGAGCGATGAGGTGATGGACTATCGTCCCGACCAGAAGCTGGAGATCGCCGAAGGCCGGGTGTTCGCCGGAAACAAATTTGAGGCGATCGTCGGGAGCGAGATTCCCCGCCTGACCAAGCAGGGCATCGGCACGACGTTCCAGGCCACTCACGGAATCACGATCCCCGGTCAGCCGCCGGACATTCACATGCAGGTCTGGACAGTCGTCGGCGTCCTTGCCCCGACGCATACGGCGATCGATCGGGTCGTATTCATTCCGCTGCTGAGTTTTTATACGATCGCGGAGCACGGCGCCGGGCTGATAGCCCAGGCCAAGCTGCGGGCGGGCGACGCGCCTGTAACGTTTGATCCGGACAGCGACTCCGATCAGCCTCATCCGGTCGATGCCAATGGCATCCAGCACTTCAGCAATTACGATTTAGACACCAAGGAGCAGACGATCAAGCTCAAGCTGCCTCCGGAAATTTGGGCGGTATCGGCAATCCTGGTGCAATCGCGCGGCGGCGACACCGAAGCGGCCCTGGAATACGATCTGAACAATTCAACCGACGTTATGGCCGTCAATCCGGCGTCGGTGATGCGGGATTTCTTCAACACGTTCCTGAGTCCGACGCGAAAACTCCTGCTGCTGATCTGCTCGCTGGTGACGATCGTCGCCGCGGTGGGAATCCTGGTGAGCATCTATAATTCGGTTTCGGCCCGGCTGAAGGAAATCGCGATTTTGCGAGCGCTGGGCGCGAAGCGCAAGACGGTGCTGACGCTTATCTGCCTGGAAGCGGGATTCATCGCCGCGTTCGGATCGGTCCTGGGTCTGCTGGTGGGCCACGGCGTCAACGCGGCGGGGGCGTGGTATATGCTCCACAACTACGGCGAGAGCCTCGGCTATGATGTGTGGGAACTATTCAACGAAGGGATTTATGTAATTGCCGTGATCGTGCTGGCGATCATCGCCGGGCTTGTGCCGGCCATGAAGGCCTATCGCACGCCGGTCGCGACGAATCTCGTCGTTACCTGATGACGCGCGTATTGTCACAAAATCGGTGGCGGAAGTCCTGGTGGCAAAGGCTGTCGTGGCGCGGCCTGATGCTCGTGGCGACCGTCGTCTTCCTCTTTGGATATCCGACGTATTTGTACATGGATTCCCTCATCACCGGCGGCATCACGCGCCGCGGCGATCTGCTGGTGGTGGATCTCAAGGAGATGAGCAACTTCGAGATGGATCAGGATGCCGGCACCAACGAGGACATCCCGCTGCGATACCGCCAGCTTGACGGGAAACGGGTTTTGCTCACCGGGCAAATGTACGAGCCATACGTCGCCGACGGAAAAACGCGCACCTTCACGCTGGTTTATTCCATTACCAACTGCTGCTTCAACGGGCCGCCGAAGATTCAACATTTCGTCGCCGCGTCGGTGCTTCCCGGACATGAGGCGGAATATAGCAGCGATTTTGTGGACGTGGTGGGGACGCTGCACGTGGGCGTGCAGGCGGCCGAGGGGCATGTGCAGAGCGTGTATCGCATCGACGTGGAGAAGGTGACGCGGGGATAGGAATTGGCCCCCGGTGAATCACCGGGGGCTAAATGGAGGTTCCAATCAGTTTCCCGGATGGACGTCGGTCTGCGGGGCTAAATGGAGGTTCCAATCAGTTTCCCGGATGGACGTCGGTCTGCGGGGGCTAAATGAAGGTTCCTATCGGTTTCCCGGCTGGACGTCGGTCTGCGGGGGCTCGATGTTGATCGTCCGTTGCTTGCCGTCCACCTGCATCACTTCCAGGACGAGCGGATCGTTGGGCCGATTCTTTCTAAACTCGAGGTAGTCTTTTTTGAACTGATCGAGATTTTCCACGGGCTTGGCGTTCATCTGAATAATCAGGTCGTTGAGTCCAAGCCTAGCGGCCTGCGCGGCGGCCTGGGGGCGGAGCAGGGCCACCACGACGCCGCCGGTTGTCGCGCCCATCTTCCGCCGATAGGTGTCCACAAAGGTGACTTCGCGGGCCACAAAACCGAGGTCCTTGGCATAAAAACGTTTGGCCTGGTGCGGCTGCTTGGGACGCGGGTCCAGGGTCACGACGATCTGCTTGGGAACATCACCCTTGGCGCGGATCACCGACAAGGTCACTTTGTCCCCGGCCTGCATCCGCTGAATCTTGCGGGTGACGATCTCGGGCAGTTCCACCGGGAGGTCGCCCCGCTCGATCGCTTGGCCGTCGATCTGGGTGATGACGTCGAGCTTATTCAGCCCGGCCTTGGCGGCGGGGGAATCGGGCACGACATCGCCGACCTGGACGGCGGGCACGTTCTCCAGCCCGAAATACTCGGCATCCTCCTTCTCCAGACCCTTCATCTCGCAACCGATCCAGGGAATGACGATGGGCTTGTCCGGGGAGGGGGGCTGGTGAATCGCGGCCAGAAAATCGCCGGCGGGAATGAAAAGCCGCAGCGTGGTGTTCAACATGGGGAGGTCGTCGGGATTCTCGGGATTATCCAGAAGCGCCTCGCCCAGGCTGCGGGCGTGGACATAACCGATGGGCCGGCCCTTGGCGTCGAGAACGACCGCGCCGACCCCGGCCAATTGCCCGCCCACCAGAATCTGCGGGACCGGACCGCGCAGGCGCGTGGACATGAACGCGGTGGTTACCAGCGTCTTGTATCCGGCCCCCTTGGGCAGAATCCCCACGGAATAGAGCGGATCACCGGTTTGCGGCGAGGCATCGACGAATCTAATCGACTTCCATTTCTGCGGAGAATCGGCGCGGACAAACGCCAGGCTCGAGCGCTCATCGCGGCCCTGAAGCGTGGCATCGATTTCCGTTTCGTCACCCGTTTCGCTGGGCACGACGATCTTGAATTTCTGCATCTGATCGTCGGGAACGATCGCCGGCGTCACGATGCCGATGGGCATGATGACCAGTCCATCGTCGCTGACGATCACGCCGGCGGCCGAGAGTTCCTGCGAGCCGAGTTCGCTGGTCCAGGTGTATTTGACGGCAACCAGCGAGGGCTTGACCAGGTCGTACATGGCACGAATGGTTTTGGCGTCCTGGGCGGAGGCAACCGCGCTCGATAACGGAAGCAGAATCGCGATCCATCCGATCATTCGTTGGATATTCTTCATGAGGCTCCTATTCGCCGGGTTCGGTGTCCGGCGCGTACTCCTTCACTTTCAGAATCGCCGTGAAAACCTCCCGGCCTCGCTCCACTTCCAATGCAACGCGATCCAGCTTCGCCTCAAGGGTCTTGTCGTACAAGCCCTGGAACTGGGCCATGTCCTTTACGGGGGTGTTATTGACGGAAAGAATCACATCGCCGGTCTCAAGATGGGCGCGTTCCACCGGCTCGCCGTCGGCCATGCTGGTGATCCACACCCCCGCGACCTGGTCAAGCTGAGAGGCGATGGCGTAAGGTCGGGTGACTTGGCGCATGGAAGCGCCCCATTGCGTGAAGCCGCGCTCTTCACCGAGGAATCCTTCCAAGGGCGTGGTTTTGGCGGTGAGAGTGAGTATATCCTTGCCACGCTTGACGGTGAGCTGGACGTCGGCGCCGATGGGCAGGGATGCCAGCCGCTGCCGCACCGCCGCGAGTTCCTCCGGGAAGCGCACGTTGGTCGGCCGGCCGTTGATCGCGAGCAAAATGTCCTGGGCCTTTCCGCCGGCGTCGGCGTAGGGGCCGATCTTGTCCACGCTGTTGATCAGCACGCCGCGGTTGATGTCGATGTCGTAAAAGGTTTCCAATTCGTGCATGGGCATCAGTTCAAGGCCCAGATCGCTGCGATCGACCTTGCCCCTCACGGCCGGTGCGGCGGTTTGCAGAATGGCCGCGATGACGGGCTTGGCGGTGTCGATGGGAATTGCGAAATTGAGGTTTTGCCCGCCCCCGCGCGTGTTGATGCCGACGACTTTTGCGTTGATATCCACAAGCGGTCCGCCGCTGTTGCCGGGATTGATCGGCACATCCATCTGAATCCAGTTGGAAAAGTCGCCGGTTTCGTAGCCGTCGATGTCCATGCGCTGCTGGACGTCGTAAAACGTGCGGTCGGTGTTGGAAATGCTGCCGCGCGTGACGGTCCGCGCCAGGCCGAACGGCGTGCCGAACGCCATCACGTCCTGTCCGACCACGAGGCTGCTGCTGTCGCCGAGCTGGGCCGAGCTGAAGGTGATGTTCTGGCGCTTGACGGCGTCCATATCCATCTGAATGACGGCCAAGTCGGTCCAATGGTCGTCGCCAATGAGCCGGGCCGGCACACGCTCGCGGTCGGCGAGGGTGACATAAATTTCAATGGCCCGGCCGGCGACGTGGTAATTGGTGAGGATCCGGCCCTGCTGGTCAATGATGACGCCCGATCCATTGCCGCGGACAAGGCTTTGTTTGCCGTCTTTGTAAATCGCCTGAGCGACATCGATCCGGACGACGGCGGGGGAAATCGCGGCGGTCACGTCAGCCACCCGCCTTGGCGTTGCCAATGGATAGGGATCGGCCTGACAGCCCGCCATCAGCAGCACACCTACGGAGGCAATTATTCTGAAAATCATGCGATTCATGAACAGAGTGTGGATAACATGCGCGAAGGCTGTCGAAGCCGCAACCCCGGCGCGGAAGATTTTGCCGCATTCGGTAGATTCCCCCGCCATGGCCGTGGGCCGTGGGGCCTTTCCCAATCGCCTACTTGGCGTTAGGTTATCGTTCAGCCCAGCACGGAACGGAGTCGAATGCTCTTGGCGGCAAGCATCGCAGGCTTAGTGATTGGAATCGCCATCGGCGCGCTGCTCGGCATTTCGCTGGCATCGCGGCGCTGGCAAGTGGCCGAGCAGCGGCTGGCCGATCTTGCCCAGCAAATCGCCGCGGAAAAAGCGCAGACCCAAGGCCTTCGCGACACCCTGGCGCAAAGCGAGCGCGATCTGGCCACCGCCAAAACCCAATTCGCCGCCGGTCAACAGAACCTCCTCGAACAGCGCCAACTCCTGGAACAAGCGCAGGAGCAGTTGCGTCAGGCGTTCGCCAGCGCATCGGCGGAGGTGCTGGCCCGCAACAACGAAACATTTCTCCAATTGGCCAAGGAGCGATTCGCCACGATGGCGGCGGAGGCGGCCGGATCGCTGGACCAGCGCAAGGAGCAGATCGACGGGCTGCTCAAACCCCTCCGGGGATTGATGGACCAATACCAGATTCGCGTGGGCGAGATCGAGAAATCGCGGGTGGAATCCTACAGCATGTTGCGCGAGCAACTGGGCACGTTGAGCGAGACGCAGCGGACGCTCAACACGCAGACGTCGCAGCTCGTGACGGCGCTGTCGCGTCCGACGGTTCGTGGCCAATGGGGCGAAATTTCACTCCGCCGACTGGTGGAACTCGCGGGGTTGTCGAGCAAGTGCGATTTCGTGGAGCAGAAAACCGTTGACGGCGAGCAGGGCAAGCTGCGGCCGGATATGGTCGTGAAGCTCCCCGGCGACCGCGACGTGGTGATCGATTGCAAGACCTGCCTCGACGCGTTCCTGGACGCGGCGGCGGCGGTCGATGAAGACACGCGAAAAGCGCACCTTCAGCGGCACGCGCAGCAAGTCCGCGGCCGGGCCCGGGAGTTATCCGCCAAGAGCTATTGGTCGCAATTTTCGCGCTCGCCGGAATATGTCATCATGTTCCTGCCGGGCGAAGCGTTTTTGTACGCGGCCGTCGAGCAGGACGCTTCGCTGGTGGAGGATTGCATCAAGAATCACGTCCTGATCGCCACGCCGACCACGTTGATCGCGCTGCTCAAGACCATCGAATTCGGATGGCGGCAGGAGGAGATCACGGAAAATGCGGAGCAAATCAAATCGCTGGGCATGGAATTGTACGACCGCATCAGCACGGTGTTGGCCCACATCGCCAAACTGGGTACGAGCCTGAACACGGCGGTGACCAATTACAATTCGGTTCTCGGTTCGCTGGAAACCCGCGTAATGCCGACGTCCCGCAAGATGGCCGAGCTTGGCGCTCGCACCGACAAAGAATTGCCCGAGCTTGAGTTGATCGAGCGGCTGCCGCGCGAAATAAGCGCGCCTCAGTAACGCGGCCCGCCGCGGCGGGTCAAACTAAAATAATTGCCATGGCCCCACCGCGCGATTTACCTGTGACCCTCAAAGACGTTCTCGCCGCCCACGAGCGCATCAAAGACGCGATCTACCGCAGTCCCTGTCCGTATTCGCTGCAACTGAGCCGGCTCTGCGGGTGTCGAGTCTTTTGCAAGCTGGACCATTTGCAGATGACCGGCAGCTTCAAGGAGCGCGGGGCGCGCAACAAGCTGATGCTGCTGAATCCCAAGCAGCGTAAAAGCGGCGTCGTGGCCGCCTCCGCTGGAAATCATGCCCTGGGCGTTGCCTATCACGGCCAGCAGCTTCAGATCCCCGTGACGGTAGTCATGCCGAAATGGGCGCCGCTGGTGAAGGTCTCCAATTGCCGGGGATTCGGCGCCACGGTGGTTCTGCATGGCGAGAGTTACGACCATGCCAAGGCCCTGGCCACGCAACTGGCCGATGAAAAGAAGCTGGCGTACATCCCGGGTTTCGACGATCCCGATATCATCGCCGGGCAGGGAACGATGGGGCTGGAAATCCTTGAGGATGTGCCGGAGGTTGACGCGGTGATCGTTCCGATCGGCGGCGGGGGGCTGATCTCCGGGGTCGCGCTGGCGATCAAATCGCTCAAGCCGGAAGTGCGCGTGATCGGCGTTGAGCCAGCGCACGCGCCGACATTGCACGAATCCCTACGGCTCGGGCGGCTCGTTCGGATCGATACGAAGCCGACGCTGGCCGACGGCCTGGCGGTCGCCGAGGGAGGCAAGCTCTGCTTTGCGATCATTCAGAAATTGGTCGATCGCGTGGTGCTGGTGGATGAAGGCCAGATCGCGCTGTCAATTCTTCGCCTGCTGGAATTGGAAAAGACGGTGGTGGAAGGGGCGGGGGCTGTGCCGCTGGCGGCGGCGATGGATAAGTCCATGGGGCTGGCCGGCAAGAATGTGGTTCTGGCCCTGTGCGGGGGCAACATCGACGTGACGACGATAGCGCGGGTGATCGACCGCGGGCTGGCGGCTGACGGCCGGTTTTGCCGCGTCTTCGCCCGGCTGCTCGATCGTCCCGGCGCGCTGGCGAACCTGGCGGCGCTGCTGGCTTCCACCGGGGCGAGCATTCAGGACGTTTCGCACGACCGGCATTTCGGCCCCGCGGACGTCGCGCGAGTCGTGGTGGTTTGCACGCTGGAAACGCGAGACTTCGATCATATTGCCGAAATCCGAAAAACGCTGGAGGAGCACGGGATCGATGCGACGGTGGAATGAGAGGGAAGGGAAAAACCAGAAAGTGCGAAACCAGAATGACGAATCAAGCCCGAAAGTGAGAAATCCGAAACGAAGATCATTTCGTCATTCTGGTTTCGGGTTTCTGGTTTCCAATTTCGGGTTTCTCACAAATGCACCCGCCGCGTGTAAACCCACCATTCAAGGATCAGCAGCGGAAGGGCGGCGGCGACGAGCCACCACCATATCTCCATGCGGGTCTTGGCCGAGGCGACCGCGGTGGCGTGTCCGCCGGAACCGGGCGCGACATCGGCGGGCAATAGATTGCTCTCGTTGGGATCCAGCAGGTTCACCGCGATGTTTTCGTATTGCGGAATCGGGGGGTCCGTTTGATATAAGCCAACTTTGTTGAGGGCCGGCAAGACAAAATCGCCGCTGGGCGGGACTTTTGCCTGCATCGCTCCCATCGGGCCGGTGATGGTCACGCTTTGCGGCACGGGGTTCAACTTCTGCAAGTTGAAGCGCGGAATCCGCAGGGTCACGCCCGGCTCATATGACGGGCGCACTTCCATGTCCGTGCCGAGGGCCATGTATTGCAAGGCCTGATACAAAAACACCGGAAAGGTCGGCTGCAACGGCCAAGAGCTGTTGATGATGTCGAAGGGAACGATCAGGTGAAACGCCCGGTTTTCCCGATGCAATACCACCAGCGGGCAGTTCGTGCCGTCCACCAAGACCTGTGAATTGAGCGTGGGCAAAACTTTGAAGGCATGGGCGGCATACAACTTTCCAAGATTCAAATGGCGCAGCATAGGATGATCGCGGTCCCAGTCCAGGACCCAATTGTCGTCCAAGACGACTCTGCGGCCGGCGGGGTCCAGCGCGGGCTTGATCTCCAATCCCGGCGGGACGCATCCGAAGTAAATCGCCGCGCCGGTCTTGGGGATTTCCTGGCTTGTCAGATCGTCGTCGCGATCAAAAACGATCACGTCGTAAGGTTTGGGCAGCTTCTTGCCGCCGCCTTCCGCCTGGCCAAGATCGTGGTACTGCTGAGGGAGCATCTTGTCGAAGACCTGAAGCCGCTGGCTTCGCAGGCCTTGTTCGAGGAACCAGTTGCCATCGGTCACGAGAAGGACGGCGACAATTTTCGGAGGCGGGACGATCACGCTGGCGGAGTCATCCGCGGCGAGGCAGTCGTTATCGCGATTCATCTGCTCGACGGTCACAATCGCCGAGGAGGTCAATTCGATGGTGGGAAACTCGATGCCGTCGCGCGGATTGAATCCGCCGGCGATGGCCTGGTTGCGCTGATCGTCGGTGAATCGTTCGGGCAAGAGGTTGACTCTGCCGCTGCTGCGGACCCGGCCATCGATGCGGAGCTGCACCTGCACGTCATTGACCGGGTCGGGGCCGAAATTCGCGAGGCGCGCAAAAACTTGAACCTCGGTGGGCTGCTGGTAATCGCGCTTGGCGCTGAGGGAAACGATGGCGATGTTGCCGGCGGTTGGCGTGCCGAGCTGCTCGTAATGCAGATTGCCCTGAACGGTCGCCTTATCGCTGTCCAGCATTCTGCCGTCGGAAAAAAGGTAAACATCGGGAGCCTGGCGAAACGCCTGCGAATCCCCGGCGGTGAATGCCGCCTGGGCATCGGCAAGCTGATAGGCCGCCTCCAGCTTGGACCTGCGATCGGTCGGCTGGATGGAATCGATGACATTGCGCAGCAGGCGAACGTCGGTGGTGAAGGGAGCGAGAGTTTCAGCCGAGTCGTCGAAGGCAATCACCATGGCAGCGCCATTGCGCCCGAGGGTGTCGAGGAGATCCTTGGCCCGTCGCTTGGCTTCTTGCAGGCGCGTTTTGCCGCCGGGCACATCGTCGGCGGACATCGACGCGGAGCGATGGATCAGGATGATCGTTCGCGGCCCGGCTCCCGGCGAATAATTCAAGATTGGCCGGGCCAGCGCCAGCAGCAGGGCGGCCAGCAGCAGAAGCTGGAGGAGCAGCAGAAGATTTTTGCGCAGCCGCTGGAACGGGGCGTTGACCTGCAAATCCTGCACGGCCTTTCGCCAGAGCAGGGTGGAGGGAACCGGCATGATTCTTCGCCGCAACTTCAGAAAATAGAGCGCGAGTAATGAGGGAATGAACACCGCGGCAGCCACGGCGGCGGCAAAGGGATTGAGGAAATGAGGAAGCCAGGTCATGGGGTGTAAATCCGTTTTCGGATTTCAAATCTCCGCACTCATCCCAGAAGCCCGCGCTCGCGCAAATAATTCAGCACCAGCGTATCGAACGGCACGGCCGTGCTGGTGAACAAGTACGTTCCGCCGCGGCGGCGAAGATAGTCCTTCAGGCTCATGCAATACGCGGTCAAGTTCTTCTTGTATTGGGCCAGCAGCGGCTGGGTGATGGACACCTCGGCCATGTCCTCATCCTCGACATCCCTGAGTTTCAGATCTCCGACAAGGTCCGGCTCAATTTCCTGCGGCGAGAGGACCTGGACGCAGAACAGGTCGTATTTTCCGCCGGCCACGTAACGAAGGCCCTGCTCGAATCCTTCCTTGACGAAGAAATCAGACAGCACGACGCATACACCCTTTTGGCGGTGGGTGAGGGCGAATCGCCGGCAGGCCTCGGCGAAATGGCTGGATCCCTCGGGCTTAAGATTGCTGATGAAGTCGATCATCTGGCCCACGCGCCGCCGGCCGCGCATCGCGCCGGTCTCGGCGACGATCCCATCCGAAACAGCCGAGATATGCACGCGGTTGTAGTTCACCAGCCCGACGTAGCCGAGCGCCGCGGCGACTTGCTTGATGTAGAACGCCTTGTTCGGAACGCCGTAGTCACAGCTCTTGCTCACATCGACCAGGATGAACAGGGAAAGATCCTCTTCCTCCAGAAACAGCTTGAGGAAGAGCCGATCGAGCCGGGCGTAAATGTTCCAGTCGATGAATCGCAGATCGTCACCGACGGCGTAATCGCGGTAATCGGCAAATTCGACGGATTGGCCGCGGCGTTTGGAGCGGCGTTCGCCCTTGAGTTTTCCGGCCAAAAGCTTGCGGGAGAGAATATCGAGTTGATCCAGCCGCGCCATGAAGGCGGGATCGAGAAGCCGGTTCTTCGCATCGATAGTTGTTGGCGTGGTCATGGTTTTGTTTTACCGCGGAGATCGCTGAGTGCCTGGCGCGGGCTTCGCCCGCAACCCAAATAATTAGGCATTGCTCGTTAAGGTACGGTGCGTGTTGCGAAGCACTTACCGTCCTACAGGAGCAATGCCATGGAGGCTTTTTTACACCATCAT
>JBEKHH010000048.1:0-34162 GCA_050012375.1 Tepidisphaeraceae bacterium | reverse complement strand
CAAGACGATGAGCGCCGCGTTGATTCTTCGCGAGGCCGACGTAACCAAACTTGCCGCATGACCACTGAACCTTGCCAAAAAAACAAGATGCCACAGCTTTGCAATGCAGAGACAGACGCGGAGAAGAAACACAAAGACGAATTCTTCTCAGCTCTTCTCAGCGCTCTCCGCGTGCTCTGCGGTTCAATTTTGGATTGAAAGGGAGATAAATCATGGGGTTACGATGATCGTGAAAAACATTGTTTAAGTTGGCTGGCTGCCGATCAGCGCGCGAGCGATCTGAAGATCGAGGGGCGTGGTGATCTTGAGGTTTCGCTCTTCGCCATCGACGAGCCAAACCGGCTTGCCGGCCAATTCCAACAACTGAACGTCGTCGGTGACTTGATCGAGGGGAATGGGGCAGGCGGCAAAGGCGTCGATCAAATCCTGACGCCGCATGGCCTGCGGGGTTTGCATGGCCCAGAGATCGTGGCGAGCAAGCGTCTGCCTGACCGGCGCGGGTAACGGGCCGGCGGCTTGTTTGATCGTGAGATGGACCGCTAGCGCCGCTGCCGCAGCGCCGTGGGCGAGCGCGGATTGGAACGTTCGGTCGATCAGGGCCTGTGAGACCAGGGGACGGGCCGCGTCGTGGACGGCGAGCCAGACAATCGATGGATCGCACGCCAGCGCGGCGAGCCGAACGCTGTCGGCGCGGCAGGCTCCGCCGGGACAGATCTTGAGCTTGGCCAGGGCCGAATTTTCGAGCGATGCAGCGCAATGGCGGATCGCATCGGGATCGGTCGTGGCGACGACGATCTGGCGGACATCGTCTCGGTTGGCAAAAGTGCTCAGCGTCCAGGCGAGAACCGGTCGGCCGGCCAGCGGCTGAAGCAGCTTGCTGATGCTTCCGCCAAAACGCGTCGATCGCCCGGCGGCGGGAAGAATCACGGCAAAATCGGGCATGGATGAATCAGTTGGTTCAGAGCTTCTAGGAAACCTTCGAGGCCGACTCGTGCGGCATCCGCCCGAAGATCATCTTGCCGGCGCTGGTTTGCAGGACGCTGGTAACGGTGAATTCGATTTCCTCGTTGATGTATTGACGGCCCTGCTCGACCACGACCATGGTCCCGTCCACGAGATAGCCCACGCCCTGGCCCGGGGATTCGCCGGGTTTGAGCAGGCGAACGGTCATCCGCTCGCCGGGCAGGACAACGGGCTTGAGGGCGTTGGCCAGATCGTTGATGTTGATGACATCGACGCCGCGAAGGCTGGCGACTTTATTTAGATTGAAATCGTTGGTCAGGACTCGCGCGCTCAGGTCGGCAGCGAGGTTGATGAGCTTGCCATCGACGTCTTCGGGCCCGCCGTCTCGCGCGGAGGAATCATAGAGGACCACCTCCGTGCGCTTGTTGCCTTGAAGGCGCTGAAGGACGTCCAGACCGCGCCGGCCGCGGTTGCGCTTCAGCTTGTCCCCGCTGTCGGCGATGGTTTGCAATTCGCTCAGGACAAATCGCGGGACGACGAGCCGGCATTCGAGGATGCCGGTCTCGGCGATGTCGGCGATGCGGCCGTCGATCAGAACGCTGGTGTCCAGCAGAATGGGCCGGGCGCCTTTGGTCTGTTTGCTGAATTCCACGTAGGGGATGATGAAGCGGAAGTCATCCTTGGTTTGAAGAATGAAACTGATGGCCAGATAGGAAAAGACGACGGCGATCACGATGTTGAGATAAGTGGTCAGCGCGTTTCTCTGCGAATCCGTGGAATCGGGCATGTAGCGATCGACCAGCAGGGTCACGATGAAGCTAAAGCCGAACGACGTCGTGATGCCCACGATCAGTCCCAGAAATGTTCCAGAGAAGATCGCCAGCTTTCGTCTTGGCGAGAGGATATCGATGCACACGACCAGCACGCCGATGGAGAGCGTGATCATGAGCATGAGCCAGGGAGGGATCTGGTAAACGCCGACTTGTTCTTTAAGGAAGTAATAGCCGATGGCGGCCATCAGCAGGACAAAAAGCGCTCTTAGGATTTGCAGGAACATGGGCGTGTCCCGAACCTCCGGGGGAACATGATAGATTGCCGAATGCCGAATGCCAAATCTGTCACTGGTCACTGGCCATTTGTCATTGGCAAAGTCACCGCAAATGACCAACGACAAATGACCAATGACAACACTGGCGAACTGCCGCCGCGTTTCGTAGTCTCTGGCGATATGGAAATGTGGCAAGCCTTGATTCTGGGCGCATTGCAAGGGATTACGGAACTTTTTCCGGTGAGCAGCTTGGCGCAGACGATTCTTTGGCCGGCGCTGCTGGGATGGAATTTAGGCCCCAACGAGCGGGAACGGCCGGATTTCCTGGCATTCCTTGTGGCCCTGCACCTGGCGACGGCAATCGCCCTGTTTATCTATTTCTGGAAGGATTGGCGGGTGGTCATCGCGGCATTCATCGGCAGCGCCAAGCGCGGCCGGCTGATTTATGACGAGCCCAGCAAATTCGCCTGGCTTCTGGTGGCGGGGACAATCGTCGTGGGGCTAATGGGCCTGGTGTTTGAAAAGAAACTGCGCTTGCTGTTTGAGGACCCCTCAAAGACCTGGATCGTGGCGGTCGTGCTGGTTGTCAATGGATTTGGCATGCTGCTGGCGGATGTGGTGAAGCGGCGCTTGACCAGGAGCACCCCCGAGCAACGTGGCAAGGCTGAAGATCTGACCCTGATCGAAGGAGCTTCGATCGGCGCGACGCAAACGTTGGCGCTGGTGCCGGGGGTTTCGCGCGCCGGCGTGACGATCGCGGCGGGGTTGCTGGCGGGCCTGAGCTACGAGCAGGCCGGCCGGTTCTCGTTCATGCTGGCGACGCCGGTCATCGGTTTGGCCGCGATATTGAAAGTGCCAACGTTGTTCAAACCCGAGGCCCGGGCGATGCTGCAAATGACGGCCGCCTCGGCGCTGGTGGCCGGGATTTGCGCCTATTTGAGCACGAGATTTCTCATGCGCTATTTCCGCAGTCACCGATTGGGACCGTTCGGGTGGTATTGCATCGTTTTTGGGATTTTGTCACTGTGGATGTTGCGGCGGTGAAGAATGACCGGGCGTGGCGGAATGGCAGACGCTACGGACTTAAAATCCGTTGGCCCGCAAGGGCCGTGCGGGTTCGACTCCCGCCGTCCGGATGGATTTGAAACCCTTCTCGGCGATGCCGCGGATTTTATTGGATGAAGGCGGATTCCGCTGAAATTTCCGAACGAGCGGGCACGCCCACTTCGCGGCGATGGTGGGCCTGGGGTTTGATGCTGATCGCAGCGGCCCTGGCGATCTGGTACGTCTGCGACAACGCCGGGCGGTGGAAGGATCGATTTATTCCCCGCAAGCTTCGCACCGTCGAGCCGGGACAGATTTATGCCGGCGGGCAGATCGATCGGCATCTCATCCGGCAAGTCTTGAGCGATGATCGGATCAAGGTGATCGTTTGCCTCGTGGCCGACGATCCGACCGATCCGGACGTGGCAGCGGAGCTTGAGGCGACTAAGGACATGGGAATCGAGCGGTTCGTCGATCCATTGGCCGGCGACGGAACGGGCGATTTTCATTCCTATGCCGACGCGGTGGCGCAGATCGGCGAGGCGCGGAAAAATGGAAAGCCGGTGCTGGTCCATTGCTCCAGCGGCGCCCAGCGGTCCAACGGGGCGGTCTATTATTATCGCGTGCTGGTCGAACATTGGGACGCGGACTCGGCCGCTCAGGAAATGCTTCGCAATGGCCATGATCCCCGGAACAATCCGGCCCTGATTCCTTATCTGAACTTGCATATCCGGGAGATTGCGGCAATTCTGGTGGATAAGGCGGCGATCGATCACATTCCCGATCCGCTGCCGCAGATCCATCATGAATGAACAAGTCCGCGGCCCGATGCGACCACTGACGGGCGGCACGAGAGCAATCGATGTTCTGCTGGTATTAGCCATTGGCCTGATCGTGAATTGCGCCAGCCTCGGCGAAGGCCCGCTGGCGGGCACGGAGGGACACCGGGCGCTGGTGGCGCACCAGATGGTGCAAAGCGGGGATTGGCTTTTGCCGCGGCTGTACGACCAGATGTATCTCGCCAAGCCGCCGCTGCACTACTGGATTCTGGCGGCCATGGAGAAGCTGACGGGGCGGGCCAGCGAGCTGGTATGGCGGCTGCCGTCGGCCGTGGCGGGGGCGGCGATCGCGGGGTTTTTGTGCTTCATGGGCGGGGTGTGGTTCGGCCGGCTCGCGGGGCTGGTCAGCGGAGTCGCCTGCTGTAGCCTCGTGGCGCTGTGGGGGCAAAATCACACGGCCGAGATCGACGCGACCAATTCGCTGGCCGGCGTGGTGACGGCTTGCCTGCTGATTCATCTGGGATTTGTGACGCCGCGGCGGCGGATCGCGTGCGCGCTGGCGGCGGGGTTGGCGTTCGGAGCCGAACTTTTGCTCAAAGGCCCGGCGGGATTGGCCGCGATCGTCGGAGCGCTGGCTGGGCCGGCAATTCTCAATCGAACCTTGGCAACGTTAAAGCAGCCTTGGCCGTGGATCGCCCTTGCAATCGGGACCGGAATGTTTGGCGTTTACGGCTTGGCCGCCTTGTGGAAGTTTCATCAACTCCAATTGGCGCCGGAGACATCGGGAGTGAATGAAATCTGGATCAACCTGTGGAATGATGATCGAATCCGTAATCTGCCGCAGACGCTGCTCATCCCGGTCCTGCTGCTGGTCTACGCGATGCCCGTCTCGTTTTTTCTGCCGATGGCGCTGCATGGGCCACTGTGGAGAGGCGATGGGGAAGCTCGCGGCCGGTCGGGAAGTTGGTCGGTTCGCGATCGGCAAGTGCTTCGGGCGCTGCTGGGATCCATGTTGATCGCCTGCGGGGTGACGATGGTTTGCGGAATGTGGTTTCCACGCTACAGCTACATGTGGTTGCCGCTGATCTGCCCCGTGGCGGGCGCGGCGGCGGCGGCGTGGGAACGGGGATTGTACCGGGCCAAGTTGATCGACCTGATGAATATCGCTCTGGTCTGCGTCGGGATCGCCTTCACGGTGGGGATCATTGTGATGGCCGCCCTCTGCTGGCGCGGACACGTAGGACATTGGGCTTTGCTATGGACCTGCGGGATGATCGCGGCGGGGATGACCGGTTTGATCGTTCGCTGGATCGGACAAAACCGGATGGCGTGGGTCGGATGGGGCGTGATTGTGGTCATTCTCGCCGCCAGTGGGCCCTATGGGCTGGCGCAAATGGCCGATCGGCAGCGCCGCTCGGGTGAAAGGTGCGCGGAGGTGGTGGCGGCAAATGTGGCCAGGGGCGAAACGGTGACGACCGGACATTTGATTCTGGACCAGCCGGAGATTTTTTACTACGCGGGCCTGAATGTGCGGTCGTACCCGGATTCGCTTTACTTGCCGCGGGAATTTCCGACCAGCCGATGGATGCTGTTGGACAACTATGAATATGACGCCTGGTCGCGCGCCATGCCGCAGCGGCTGACGCATGTTCGACGAATTGAATACCGGCATTTTTCGGCGGCGCTGGCCTGGTACACGGCGAGGGATGATGCTTCGCGTCCGCCGCCGCTTTCGATGTCACGATGAGTGGCATACACCTCGCGTTCAGTTCAATGTTCCGTCATGCGGCGCGTGGAGGACCCACCGCGGCGGGCCGCTACAATTGTCTTCTGAAAGCGATCTAATGCGGGGGAGCCAATCGATATCGGAACGTCATCGTATTGCTTCCGCCGGGGGGAATGACCAGGTCCAGGAACATCTGCGTTCGGCCGTCGACGACTCGGCTGACGAGATTCGGCGAGGCGTAGATCAGCGTTGCATCGGCCGGCAGGCGGAACAAGTCAATTCGCCGGGTCGGGAAGTTGCTGCCGGGCCAGTGAGTCATTGTGTAAAGAAATGCTCTTGAGCCCAGGGTCCTGACCAAACCCGTTTCCGTGCCGCTGTTGGAGAATAGTTCCGCGTCTCCGGGCTGAACGGGTTCGTTGAGTTTGCAGCGGTATCGAAAGGTGTCGCCTTGATGCGAGGCTGTAAACCGCAGCGGTTTGCCCTGATCATCCGTCATCTTCTCCACGTGCACAAAGTCGGAGTTCATGAATCGGTCTTCAGTCAACGGGTGGCCGTTCAGGTTGAGTTCCTGATTCACGTAGGTGAAGCGGATCGTGCCGTCCGGCTGAATGTCGCTGATGGAAATCTGCGTGTAGGGCAACGGATTCACCACGACGTGAAGGGCCGCCGACGCGATGGCCTGTGAATCAGCCGTCACCGCGCTGACGGTTAGGTTGTATTCGCCCGGCCGCTTTAGCTGCTCGACAAGGGATTGCACTTGAGCCGATTTGTCCGCCCGGAGTGTCTGCGCGCCTGCGGGGTCGTTGAGCGGCGTCACGGTAATGGTGTATCCGCCCACCTTGTCCGCCAGCGCTGGATCGATGCTCCATTGCACCTGGGGATATTGCTGCTCGACCCAGGTGACGCTGGTCGGGTGATTGGTATCGGCGGGCAATTTCAGAGAAACCGATTGCTTGATCCGGCATCCCACCAATTCCAGGAACGGCGTGTCGAACGGCGCCGCCGACGCCGCTGCGGCGGGCGGAGGCGGAGGCGGTAAATTCGAATCCGGCGCGGGCGCATCGGCGAGCGCGCGAATAAGCAGCACCGATCCGGTCCCGGCAAAGAGCGTTGTTGTCGCGATGATGGCCGCGGCGATTTTGATTTTGGTCCAGAGCATCATTTGTGAAACTCCTTTGGCGATAGAGAAACTGGCCGCCGTTGAGGAAGATGCGGAGATCACCAACCCGGCGGGGGCCGCTTGGGCCGATTCGTGTAGCAGCGCCGTCGCCAGCACCGCCGTCGAGGACAGGACGACGCCCTTATTCATGAGGATTTTTCGCATTTTCAGCAGGGAGCGGGCCACGATTTTCTGTGCCGCGTTGGGGCTCACGCCGATCGCGGCTGCCACATCATCGATGGGCCGATCCTGCAAATACCGCAGCGCCACCGCGGTGCAATCGCGCGACCGCAAGTGCGTCATCGCCTCGTCCAGCCAAAGGGCCAGGCGGGGATCGGGCGTTTCGCCGACCTGGGACACTTCGGACTTGGCCATGGCAGCCTCCCGCTCATAATGGGATCGACGGGTCTGCTTCTTGATCGCATCCCTGGCGCAGTAGCGTGTCGTCATCAGCAACCAGGCGGGCAAGCATCCGCTGCGCACCGAGGAAGCTTTCCTTGCCAGCACGAGAAACGCCGCCTGAGCGACGTCTTGGGCCAGGTTGGCGTCGCGGACTTGTCTCTTGGCGGCAGCAAAGACCAGGTTGGAATATCTCTGGACGATGAGCCGGAACGCCGCGTCCGACTTTCGGCGCACGAATTCCTCGAGCAACTCCGCATCGCTTGGGGTCATCTCAAATAGAATTATGGACGCCGGAAGGGCCAGACGCCAAGGAAGGTTCAAAAAAAGGCGTTGCCCTTTGGGTCGACGCTAAACGGAAGAGGGGGGTGTCGATTTTTCAGGATAATTGTGCGGCGGAGGCCGGGGCGCTGGCGGTGCGGGGTTCGGAAACGGGGTCTTCGTCCACGGGGATTTCGTCGGTGATCACCGTGAATTTTTTCAGGGTGGAGCTTCCGAAGGAGGTCGTCAGGGCGACATCGACGGCGTCCTTGCCGCGGGCCATGACGATTCGCCCAATGCGCGGCGTGTTGTGCCGGCCGTCGAAGGTGAACCAGCGACCGTCGAGGAAAACTTCGGTCCAGGCGCTGAAATCCATCGGCTCGGGCATGAGGGGGACGCCGATGTCGCCGAGATAGCCTGTGGCGTATCGGGCGGGGATGTTCAGACAGCGTAAGAAGGTGATGAGGAGATGGGAGAAATCGCGGCAGACACCGCGGCGCTCCTGGTAAGTTTCGTGGGCTGATTTGGTTGGGCGGGCGAATTCGTAGCCGAATTGAATGTTGTTGTGGACCCAGTCGCAGACGGCCTGGGCGCGGGCCCAGCCGGGGAGCGTGTTGCCGAAAAGTTCCCAGGCGATGGCCCCGAGGTGATCGGTTTCGCAATATCGGCTGGCGAAAAGGAAGGGTAAGACGTCGCGAGGCAAATCCTGGACCTCCCATTGGGCGGCCTGGGGATGGACGGGATCGGGCAAGCCTGAATCGCGGACGACGGCTTCGTGCCAGAGGCGCAATTCGCCGGCCGGGACGGCGACGCGGCCGCAGCGATTGCCGAAATGATCGATGAAGGTGTCGATCGACAGGGCTGGGGCGGAGTGGATTTTCTCGGGCACCAGGAGGCTGTTGGAGCGGGAGGGATGCGTGTAGAGCATCAGGACCATCGAGACCGGGGCCGGCAACTCGAAGGTCAGGTCGAAACCAATGCGGATAAGCATATGAACGTCGTCTTTCCCGCGTGGTGGGCTGGGGTTAAGTGTATCAGCGGGCCGGCAGGGGCGATAGGGCGAAATATCTCGGGGATTTGGATTTTGATTGATTGACGGGATACCGTGATGGGGTGGAAAATTGGGTGGCGACGTGGTTGCGTTTGGAATTGGAAGATTCTTATGGTGAATCGGGTTTGGGATGCGGATGAAAAGCCCACCCTTGGCCAAGGGTGGGCTTTGGGGTGGGCTTGGGGGCGGGGTTTGGGGGGGACAGGGGGGGGGACTATTTTGGTGCTGGCTTGTCTGGCGCTGGGGTTTACTGCCAGTGCGGTGGAATATGAACGCGTGCGGGTGAAGGGGGAACGCGAACGGGCTGGACTGCTGGCGACCGCGGATTCGGAGGTTGAGGGACAACTGGAAGATCTGGGCAAATTTCTTGCCGAGCCGCAGACGCGGCTGATCCGGCTCGCGGGGGCGAATTCTTCGCCCATTGCTAACGCGGTGATCGCCTGGAATTCTGTGGAACAGAAGGGATATTTGCTTTGCGATGATCTTAAGGCGTTGGAGCCGGCCAGCGCGTACGAGCTGTGGGTAAAGCGCGGATCGGATGAGCCGATAAGAATAGCGGGGATTGAGCCGAAAGCCGGAGTCAGCGTTTATCAGTTCCGCGCCAGCGGGGTGAAGAGCCGGGATCGATTGGAAATCACGGCGGGTCCGCCCTCGGCTGGAAAATCGCCGATTTTGAGCGGTGAATTTGACTGACAGAACCGTAAGATGTGCCCGGGAGGCAGCTATGATCCAGTGCGCCGATAGGCCGTTTAGAAGTCCGCAGACACCGCAGAGCAAGATGATGGAGCTTCAATCCAAGGGATACTACACGTTCTTTCCCAACGAGAATTGGACGCCGAACGTGAATTTGTACGAGACGGACGGGGCGTATCTGGTGTGCGTGGACCTGGCTGGGGTGGAGAAGGAGAAGATCGACATTGAGGTGATTGAGGGTCGGCTGCGGCTGCGAGGAAAACGGGCGGTGCCGATGTGCATCGAAAATGCCGAAGCGCCGCATGCGCGCGTTCGGATGCATTTGATGGAGATCGACCACGGGGCGTTTTCGCGCGAGGTGGAACTGCCCGACGATGTGCATCGGGAACGCATTTCGGCGCGGTATCAGGATGGCTTGCTGTGGATTGACCTGCCGAAGAAGAACTGACAAGAACTGACATGGCCGAATCGCAAATCATTGAGCGCAATCCGACGGCGACGATCATCCGCACGTCAGGCAACGGGCAGCAACTGACGATCCCGAGTTTGGTGCCGATCCTGCCGATCCGGAACATCGTGGTGTTTCCCGGTACGGTGATGCCGCTGAATGTGGGGAGGCAGAAGAGCAAGCACCTGCTGGACGAGGTGATGCCGGGGGAAAAGCTGATCGGGGTGGTGACCCAGAAGAACGCGGAGGTGGAGGATCCGGGGTACAACGAGCTGTTCACGGTTGGAACGGCGTGCATGATCCTCAAGCTGTTCAAGCTTCCCGATGGGAATCAGTCGATCATCGTGCACGGGCTGGTGCGATTCCGGCTGATGGGGATCGAGCAAACCGAGCCGTTTGCGATGGGGCGGATCGAAGTTCTGGAAGAGCGGGTGACGCCGGGGCCGGAGCTGGATGCGCTGGTGGCGTCGATTCGGCAGCAGGCGAATCGGGTGATCGAGCTTTCGCCGAATACGCCGGACGAAGCGGCGCAGGTGCTGAACAGCATCACGACGGCGTCGTCGCTGAGCGATTTTCTGGCGGCGAACCTGCCGGTGGAAAAAGACGACATCAGCGAAAAGCAGCGGATGCTGGATGAGACGGATGTGGAGAAGCGTCTGCGGATCATCGCGGGGCGGCTGGCGACGCAGTTGGACGTGCTGGAGCTTCAGAACAAGATTCAGTCGCAGGTGAAGGAGAACATCGACAAGAGCCAGCGTCGCTATTACCTCCAGGAGCAGCTCAAGGCGATCCGAAAGGAATTGGGGGACGGGGATGCGGGGGCCGGCGGCAGCGAAATGGAGACGCTGCGCACGCGGCTGGAGGCGGCGCAGCTTCCGGAGGCCGTGATGAAAGAGGCCACCCGGGAGCTGAATCGGCTTGAGTCCATCCCCAACGCCAGCCCGGAATATGGGGTCATTCGGACCTACCTTCAGATTCTCAGCGAGCTGCCGTGGGCGGTGATGACGACGGACAAGCTCGATTTGAAGGAGGCGCGGAAAATCCTGGACCGCGATCATCACGATCTGGAGAAGGTGAAGCGGCGGATCATCGAATACCTGGCGGTGCGGAAACTTAAGCCGGACGGGGGCGGGGCGATTCTTTGCTTCGTGGGGCCGCCGGGGGTGGGCAAGACTTCGCTGGGCAAGAGCATCGCGGAGGCGATGGGTCGGAAATTCATTCGGGTTGCGCTGGGCGGGGTGCGGGATGAGGCGGATATTCGCGGCCATCGCCGGACTTATATAGGGTCGATGCCGGGACGGATCATCGCGGAGTTGCGGAAGGCGGGGACTCGGAATCCGGTGATGATGCTGGACGAGATCGACAAAGTGGGGACGGATTTTCGGGGCGATCCGGCGGCGGCGCTGCTGGAAGTGCTGGACCCGGCGCAGAACCACACCTTCACGGACCATTATCTCGACGTGCCGTTTGACTTGTCGCACGCGCTGTTCATCGCGACGGCGAACACGATGGACCCTGTGCCGGGCCCGCTGCGGGATCGAATGGAAGTGATCGAAATTCCGGGTTACACCAACAGCGACAAGCTGGATATCGCGCGGCGTTTCCTGGTGCCGCGGCAACTGGAGGCCAACGGCGTGCCGGTGAAGCAGGTGAAATTCCAGGACCAGGCGCTGAGTTGGCTCATCGAGGGATACACGCGGGAGGCCGGGGTAAGGAACCTGGAGCGAGAGATCGGGGCGGTGGCGCGGTCGATCGCGGCCGAGATCGTCAACGGGAAGACGGGGAAGGTGCTGGTCACGCGGGAGACGATCGGCAAGGTTTTGGGGCCGCGGAAATTTGATCCGGAGCTGGCGAGCCGGACCAGCATTCCGGGCGTGGCGACGGGGATGGCGTACACGCCGGTCGGTGGGGAGATTCTGTTCATCGAAGCGACGCGCATGCCGGGCAAGGGGCTGACGACCCTCACCGGGCAGATCGGAGAAGTGATGAAGGAATCGGCGATCGCGGCGTACGCGCTGATTCGCTCGCGGGCCCAAGGCATGGGAATCGATTCGAAAATGCTGGCCGAGAGCGACGTTCACATCCACGTGCCGGCGGGCGCGGTGCCGAAGGACGGGCCCAGCGCCGGCGTGGCGATGTTCACGGCGCTGGCGTCGCTGATGCTGAACCGACCGGTGCGACATGATGTGGCGATGACCGGCGAGATCACCCTGCGCGGGCTGGTTCTGCCGATCGGCGGCTTGAAGGAGAAGACGCTGGCGGCGAAGCGGGCAGGCATCAAGGAGGTGATCGTTCCGAAGCGCAACGAGCGCGATTTGGCGGAAATCCCCAAGGAAGTGCGCGATACGCTGAAGTTTCATCTCGTGGAGAACATCGATCAGGTGCTGAAGATCGCGCTCGTGGAAGCGCCTAAGAAGCGGCGGAAGCGACGCGGCCGCGGATTGGCGGCGGGGTTTGAGGCAAGAAAGGAAAATTGAGGACCCATGGCGTCGGAATACCTCGTTACCCGCATCGACAAGGCAAACGTGATCGAATTCCGCGCGCCGTCGTTGATGGATCCGGTCCAACTGGAATCGATTGGACAGAATCTCAATAAGCTGGTGGATGAGGAAGACCGCCGCGTGCTGATCCTGGATTTTTCAAGGGTGGAATTTTTATCGAGCCAGGCGATAGGGATTGTCATCGCGCTTCATCGGAGGCTGTCGGCTTTGCCGCACAGCAAGCTGATGCTTTGCGGAGTGAACGCGAAGCTCATGCAGTTGCTGAAGATCACGCGGCTGGATCGGGTGCTGACGCTGAAGCCTACGCAGCAGGAAGCGGTCAATTCGCTGGCTGGGTTGTGAGAGAGATTTTTCCGTGGATTTAGGCGCTTTTCGCCGATGCGCGCGTCGAGGCCGACGCGGCTAGAGCGGCGAAGGAAGCGCCAGGAGGTTTTTTATGCCGGACGTTCGCACGGGAGTGCAATTCAGCGTTTTTCTGGTGAATAAGCCGGGGGTTTTGGCGCAGGTGACGCGGGCGCTGGCCGATGAGAAGATCAACATCATCGCGTTGACGCTGGTGGATTCGCAGGAGCACGGCGTGCTGCGGCTGGTGGCGGAGAACCCGCAGGCCGCTCGGACGGTGCTGCGCATATTGAATCTGCCGATGACTGAGACGGAGGTTTTGTGCGTTGATTTGCCGAACCAGGCCGGGGCGCTGGCGGATGTGGCGAGCTTGCTGGGGCGGGAACACATCAATATCAACTATGCTTATTGCACCAGCGGCGCGCCGGGTGGGAGGACGACCGGAGTGTTTAAGGCTGGAGATCATGCCAAGGCGCAGCGGCTGTTGCAGACAAGGGACAAGGGGCATAAGGAGACGGACCTGCATCGGGGTCGCGGGCGGCGGTGAGGGAGACCGCGAACCCGCGGTGCTCTCCTCGACACGCTCGGAACAGGTCGCACCGCCGCTAAATATTTTTGCTTCAGGGGAGGGCCGTGCAGATGATTGTGCGCTTGCGCGGGCGGGTGTCGAATTCCATCAGGACGATTTGTTGATATTCCCCGGTCAGAAGCCGGCCGTCGGCGTAGGGGACCGTTACGCTGGGACCGACCAGGGCGGCTCGGACGTGGCTGTGCCCGTTGTCGTCGTTCCAGGTTGCTTCGTGGGCATAATGCGCGTCGTCGGGAATCAATCGCTGCATGACCTCGGCCATGTCAGTTTTGACCAGGCCGGATTCGTATTCCATCGTGGTCAGGGCGGCGGTGCTGCCTACGATGAAAAGATGGAGGATCCCGTCGCCGCGGAGTTCGCGCACCAGCGGTTTCAGCGGGACGTTGAGGTTGATGATGTCGTGGCCGCCGTCGGTTTCGATTTCCAGGGTGAAGCGGGTCATGTTGGTTCCGATTGCCCGAATTTTGAGCAGTTACTCCGCCAAGCGATTTAATCATATCGGACGTGGAGAGGCAACCATTGAAGAATTGGCGCCCCCTTGCGCCCCGTCGGGGTGAGCCTTTGGACAAGGGTTGCGGGTTATTACGTAACATTCGCTAGTTACAGGACTTTTGTGTTGAGAGGCATATGAGTTATTTGACCCTGATCCGAAGTGGTGATATATTCAACGGAAGCGCTGTAGGGCGGCGTTTCTTACGCTAGTTGCGCGAAGGATTTAGGGGAGTTGCAGCCTTCGGGTGGGAGGTGTGATGCGCACCGATGCGTACGGTAATTTTGACGATGCCAAGGGCCGTGTTCTGCAAGCGACGGATATCGTTGCGCTTATCGGACAGAGCGTTCGGCTGAAGCGTCGCGGCAAGGATTACGTCGGGCTTTGCCCGTTTCATCAGGAAAAAACGCCGTCGTTTTCGGTCAGTCCAGCCAAGCAGCGATTCTACTGCTATGGCTGCGAAAAAGGCGGAAACGCGATCGACTTTGTGATGCTGCGCGACCGGGTCGAGTTCATGGACTCGCTGCGCGTGCTGGCGGAGGCGGCGAACATCGATTTGCCGGCGGCGAGGCGCGCTGCGCCTGGGAGAAGCAAGGAATCGGTCAGTGAACGGCAGATTCTCCTCGAGGCGCAGTCGGCTGCGCTGATGTTCTTTGAAAAGTTGCTCGCCCATCCGCAGCAGGGCGAAGCCGCCAGGAAATATTTGGCCGGCCGGGGATTCAATGCCGAGTCGATCCATGATTTCAGGATCGGGCTGGCGGCGGACAGTTGGGATGCGCTGCTGAGCAGCGTGCCGATGAAGAAGTTCACGCCGCAGCAGATGGCGTTGGCGGGCCTGGCCAAGCCGCGCGAGAACGGGTCGGGATACTATGACGCGTTCCGCAATCGGCTGATGTTTCCGATCCGGGATGAGACGGGTCGAATCATCGCATTCGGCGGGCGGGTGATGCCGGGATCGCAAGACCCGGCGAAGTACCTGAACAGCCCGGAAACAGCGCTGTTTTCCAAGAGCCGGACGGTTTTCGGGCTGGATTTGGCGCGCGCGAAAATCGTCGAGACGCGAACGGTGGCGGTCGTCGAGGGATATACCGATGTGGTGATGGCGCACCAGTTCGGCGTCAGCAATGTGGTTTCGGTGCTGGGAACGGCATTGACGGAACATCACGTGACGATGCTGCGGCGATTCGCGGATCGAATTGTCCTGCTGTTCGACGGAGATCGCGCCGGCGAGGGAGCGGCCAATAGGGCGCTGGAATTGTTTTTGACGCAGCCGGTGGAGATCGCCATCGCATTGCTGCCGCAGGGAATGGACCCGGATGAATATCTGCTGGCGCACGGAGCCGAGGCGTTTAACCAGGTCCTGGCCGGGGCGACCGATGCGCTGTCCTATAAGTGGAAGCAATTGGTTAAAGACGTGAAGGCCGGCGACAACATCACAGCGCGGCAGCAGGCGGTGCAACATTATTTGGAGACGCTGGCCGGCGCGCGGGGATCGGGACCTGTGGATCCCCTCCGGTGGGGCGCGGCCTTGGCGCAGGTGAGCCGGCTGACGGAAATCCCTGCCGAGGAGTTGAACCGGCGGTTTCGAATACGTCCGGCCAAGCGTTTGCGAGGCGGACCGGCGGTTCAAGTTGGCGAGGCGAATGAGCCGAAAAGCAATGCTCCGGCCGGTGGGTTGACGGCTCGCCAGCGAGCCGAAGGATTTATTATGGGACTTTTGCTCTCGGAGCCGAGTCGCTGGCCTAGAATTCAGCAGCACGTCCAGCCAAGTGATTTTGTGGACGATGTTTTGCGGAAGATTGCTCAAACGTTCTGGCGGCATGCGCAGGACGAGCCAGAGCCGGAATTTGATGAGTTCCTGGAGTTGCTCGACGATGCGGCCCTGAAAGGGGCGGCGATAAAATGGGCGAATGAAGCGTCGTCGGCATCGGATGCAAACGCGAGCCTGGCCGGATGCCTGTCGGAGTTGTCCAATCAGAAGCGGCGGGAGGAAGCAAAGAAACTCGTTGCCGAGTTGCGACGCTCACGGGAGCCGTCGCCCGGCGGCGCGGATGATATGTCGGCGGACATTGACAGGTTGCGTAGATTGCAGGAAAAAGCCGGTAAGCCTGACCTGAAACGCGTCGCATTGTGACCTTCCGGGGTCAGGCTAAGGCTTGGGCGCCCAAGGGCGTCCGGTTTTTAACAACTGAATAAGTGGATGGCGCTGGCGTCCGCGTTGCAAGGATCGGGAATATCCCTGAACTCCTTGGCCCGGACTAGCGTCGTCAATGACCGGCGGTGTTCCCGCCGGTTGCCGCGGAAAGTGGATGTTTAGACATGGCAAGGATTGAATCACCCCTGATTGGGTCGGGCTCGCAAGAGGAAGTCGATCTTCGCGTGCAGGCATTGTTGGATCTGGGCACATCGCGTGGGTATTTGACCTACGAAGAATTGAACGAGCGGCTGCCGGACGAGGTTGTTTCTCCGGATAAGCTCGATTCGCTTCTGATGATGATCGACGAGATGGGGATCAAGCTCATCGACGAGGGCGACGTGCCGGGTCAGAAGGCGATCGTGCGCGTGAAGCTGGAAAAGGTCAGCGTAAAGGTTGAGAAGGTGACCCGGCAGGACAAGTCGGCGCAGAAGCCGGGTCCGGCGGAGGAAGAGGCGGCGGAGGAAGAGGACGATGATGAGGCGCTGGATCTGAACCTGGAGGCGGAGCTTGCGGAAGCTTCGACCAAGCGGATCGACGATCCGGTTCGGATGTATCTGACGCAGATGGGGGAAATCCCCCTGCTGACGCGCGAGCAGGAAATCGCTCTGGCCAAGAAGATTGAAATCACGCGGAAGATTTTCCGGTCCAAGGTGCTGGAGAGCGATTATTGCCTTCAGTCGGCGGTGGAAATCTTGCAGCAGGTGGATGATGGCGACCTGCCGTTCGACCGGACGATGAAGATCAGCACGGACGAGGGGATGGCGGACAAGGGAACGATCGGGCAGCGGATTCCGATGAATCTGGCGTCGGTGCGTCAGATGCTGTCGCGCAATCGCGAGAATTGGGAAGAGCTCAGCGCGTCCAAGGGGAAAAAAGATCAGGAAGAAGTGCGGCTCGCCATTCGCCGCCGTCGCCGCCGAAGCGTAAAGCTCCTGGAAGAGCTGGCGCTGCGGACGAGCAAAGTCACGCCGCTGATGAAGAAGCTCTCGTCGATCAGCACGAAGATGGTGGAGTTGGAGCAGCGGATCGAGGAGCTGAAGAAACTGAAAGACCCCGGGGAAGACCTGGAGGTTTGCCAGGAGGAGTTGAGCGGTCTGGAAGACCTGGTGCTGGAAGATGCCCAGAACCTGCATCGGCGGGTGGTGGCGATCCGGAAGATTTACAACAAATACGAGGATGCCAAGCGGAAGCTGTCGGGGGGAAACCTGCGCCTGGTGGTTTCGATTGCCAAGAAATACCGGAACCGGGGTTTGTCGTTCCTGGATATCATCCAGGAGGGGAACACCGGATTGATGCGGGCGGTGGACAAATACGAATATCGGCGCGGGTTCAAGTTCAGCACGTACGCGACGTGGTGGATTCGCCAGGCGATCACGCGCGCCATCGCCGATCATGCGCGGACGATCCGCATTCCCGTGCACATGATCGAGACGATGAGCAAGCTGCGCAACATCAGCAAGGCGCTGATGCAGGAGGTGGGGCGCGAGCCGACGATCGAGGAGATCGCCCGGCGGGCGAAGATGACCGTGGCGGAGACGCGGCGGGTTTTGAAGATCAGCCGGCATCCCATCTCGCTGGACCGGCCTGTCGGCGAGAGCGAAGACAGCTATTTCGGGGATTTCATCGAAGACGAGAAGGCGGACAATCCCGTCGAATCGGCCACGCAGGAGATGCTGAAGGACAAGATCGAGCAGGTTCTGAAGACGCTGACTTATCGCGAGCGGGAAATCATCAAGCTCCGCTACGGGATCGGGGACGGATATACCTACACGCTGGAGGAAGTGGGGCGAATCTTCAAGGTGACGCGCGAGCGTGTGCGGCAGGTGGAGGCCAAGGCCATCCGCAAACTGCAGCATCCCGTGCGGGCCAGGAAGCTGGAGGGATTCTTGCCCGGGAGCCTGGCGAGGTAGGTCGCATGACCAGAACCGAAATAGAAGAGCGGCTCAACCGCGAGCCGTTTGAGCCGTTTAGGGTGAATACGGCCGACGGAAAACACTTTGACATAACGAATCCGCGACGGGTCGTGGCGATGGAGACGAGACTTTTCATGGCCCTGGGGGATGAATCCTGGGCATTGATCGCGTTGCGCCAGGTCACCAGCCTTGAAGGATTGGCGGCCGCGTAATTGCGTGAAATGACGGCATGCTCTACCCGGGGTCTGCTTCCCGCGTGTCAATCCTCTTAAACCCGCACGACGCGGCCGCTCGTGGCCCTGTTGAAAACCGCCCAATGTTGTGCTTGACAACAAGCTCCAGTAATGGCGTAATGTAAATTCGTGCGGTGCATTTCTTGAAGTGTCCATCAAAAACCTGTGAAGGAGGCGCTATGCTGCGGAGGATTCTGGTTTCATCATTGGCATTGGCGGCGTGGACGGGGGTTGTTTCGCTGACGGCCTGTTCGCATTCAGAGGAGAGCGCTAGCCCGGACACTTTGACGGCGAACGTCGGGGTCTATCCGCCGGGGCCGTCCGGCGTCTATCACCCGCGCGTCGGCGTGCCGCCGTTTGAAGTAACGACCGGTGAAGGCATGGGCGGCGGCGGAGACATCAACGAACTGGCCGCCGACCAGATGACGACCCTGTTGGATCAGACCAATCGCTTCAGCGTGATCGAACGGGCGCAACTCCAGAAGCTCCTGAACGAGCAAGGTCTGGAAGGGGTCGTTCGTTCCGACCAATTGGCCCGCGGGGCCCAGGTCAAGGGCGTGGATTATCTCCTCATCGGCAAGGTGACGAATCTGCGCGTGAAGAAGGAGGAGACCAGTAATACCTTCAATCTCGGGGAAGTTACCAACGACATCGGCGGGGCCGCGGTCTCCAACTCCGGCGTCTCGATCAAGACGGATTGCGGCGTGGACATCCGCTTAGTCAATCCGAACACCGGCGAATTGATTTGCTCCAATTTCAGCGAGTTCAGCAGAACCGACTCGGCCAGTTCCATGGGCCTGGCGATCCTGGGCGCCAGCGCCAGCTCCGGCGCGGAGATCGAACTCAGCGACGATGACAAGGGAAAAATCCTGCGTCTGGCCCTGGACGATGCGATTAAAAAGAGTCTGCCGAAACTCGATAATTTCCTCAGCAGTTCGAAAAACGTGACCACGGAGTTGCCGCCGAGCACTAACCCGGCCCAGTAATCCGCGGCGCAGCGACGGCAGCAACAGTTTGAGCAATCGGCCACAGCCCTGCGCGACATAGGCGACGGACTGTGGCCTTTTTATTTGAGAGTTTTTGGCGGAAAGGCGGCTATCCTGCGGCCGGGAAAGAAGAACTGGGTTGGCCTCCTCACTCGGCCGCCGACCGGTAATTGCGAAACATCGACTCCGGAACGGCGACGACATCGACGGCGAGAGCCGCGCCGTTCTTGGGGGCCATCATGAACAGGCACCAGCGCTTGCCGCTGGCCGAAGGGACGGGATCGCAGGCGATAATGCACTTGTCCCCTTTATCTGGGGCCCAGATTCCGGTTTGATAGTAAGCGAACGGCTGGCCGGATGACGGGGAAGTGAAATCGAGATCGCCGCCGCCGGGAATGGTTCGCAAATCGTCGAGCGCTCGGGGCATCTGCTGGTGCTGGCGGTAATAGAGAAGGACGAAACCGCCGATGTCCTGGAGTCGCGCGGCTGCGGGGTCGGTGTCAACGATCTGGTCGGGGGAGGCCGGGGCGGCGAGGAAATTGGCCGGCGGAGCCGGGTTCGGTGGCGGACCGTGGGATTGGCAAGCGGCCAGAACGAGCGCTGCCGCGGCCATGGGAGCGAGCGCGATTGAGGCGTATCGAGCGGGCATGGCTTGGATTTTACCCGATTTTCATTTTCCGCCGGGCTGAGACGGCTCCAAAATCGATCCGCCTGCTGACGGCGGAGGAATATAGATGGACGACGGCAACGTCGAGGGCTCCGTGGCGGTGCTGCCCCGCTGCAATCCCCTCATGTGTTCCTGGAACACGCCGCGCTCCACGGCGTCGGGGGTCAGGCGCAGCCCGTGCATTTCGTCATTGGCCAGGGGCTTCAGCGCGCTTGGTTCCTCGGCCACGTGTGGGGTGAGGAAGATCAGCAGCTCGGTCTTGGTTTTGGCTGTGGTGTTGTAGGAGAAGAGCAGCTTGCCCAGCCAGGGAATGTCTCCCAGGAGCGGGATCTTGTTGACGCTCTCGGTCTTCTGGTCCTGCATCATGCCGCCGATGACGACGGTCTGCCCGTCGCGCACGGTGAGATAGCTGTCTGCCGATCGGACGTCGAAGACGGGCAGGCTGACGCCTTGCTGGATTGTCACGGTCTGTGAAGTCAGGGCGGAAATCTGCGGGGAGACCAGCATGGTGACCATTCCCTCGGGATTGATGTGCGGGGTCACGGTGAGAATGATGCCGATGTCCTGATATTGCGCGTTATTGTGCACGCCGCCGTTGGAATCCACCGTGGTGTTGGTGATGAAGGGGACTTCGCTGCCGACGGTGATATCGGCTTCCTGGTTATCGCTGGTGAGGATGTAAGGACGGGAAAGGACGTCGAGCTTGTTCTGCTGGGCGAGGGCCTGGAGGGTGACGCTGATGTTGCCCTCGAGGAGCGTGGCGACGAGCCCGCCGGGGGTTGTGGTGGACGCGGCGGCGGCAGCGGCGCCGAGGGTGCTCGTGAACGTCTGTCCCTTTCCGGCTGGATTGCGATTCACGTCGAGGATGGAAAAATCGGTTCCGAAATCGAGATTGTTGTCGTGGGTGACTTCGGCGATGAGGACCTTGATCAGGACCTGCGGGACGCGGCGGTCGAGCTGCTCGATCACCCCTTTCACGCGCGACTCGAATTTCGTGGCGGTGGCGACGAGGAGGGAATTGGTGTCCTGATCGGCGACGACATAGACCTGGCCGATGAGATCGGCCACGCCCCCCATGCCGGCAGCGCTGCCAATACCGGCTGCGCCGAGGGTGGCGGCGCCAGTCCGGGCGGCCAAGCCATTGCCGATTCCGGCGGCGCCGCCGGTTGCACCGGTTCGATTGGCGGTGCCGAGCGTGCCAGCGCCTGCTCCGAATCCGCCTCCGCCACCGAAGCCGCCGCCGCCGCCAACGCCACCACCTCCGCCAAAGCCGCCGCCTCCTCCGCCGCCGAAGGCGCCGGTTCCGCTGACGCGGTTGCCGGTGCCGCTGGCGAATTGCGAGCGGTTGGCGGTTGCGCTGCTGGCGCTGGTTCCGCTGAACAGGCCGTTGAGCGTGGAGGCCATGTCAACGGCCTGGCCGTTTTTCACGGGATAGATGAAGAAATCCTCTTCCGCGGCGGGATCGGAATCGAGTTGAGTGAGCATGTGATCGATGACGGCCAAGGTATCGGGCGGGCCGGAAACGACAACGGTATTGGTTCGCTGATCGGCCGATGCCTGCACGTGTCCGGTGTCGCCGGCGTCAGCCTGCTGAGCGGCGCCCGCGCCGGCGCCGGGCGGGCCGCCGAAGCCTCCACCAAAACCGCCGCGGCCCCCGGCTCCCCCGCCGCCGCCCGGTCCGCCGCCGGGCCCGCCGCCGCCGCCGAACCGGAAGAACGGGAATCCTCCGAACGGGCCGGTTTGATTCTGATTCTGCTGGGGACTGAAGATGTCCATGATGAGCTTCGCCGCCGCGGTTGCGTCGGCATATTTGAGCTGGCGAACACGAATGTCGCTGGCGGTAGATTCGCGCTTATCGAGGCTGGAAACGATCTCCACCACGCGGCGAACGTTGGCGGAGGTGTCGGTGATGATCAGCGTGTTGCTGGCGGCGTTGGCGGTGAGATCGGCCTCGGTGTTCACCAGGGGCAGAATGTCGGTCTTGAGTTTCACGGCATCAACGCTGCGCACGGGAATGATCTGGGTGATCAGTTCGTCGGTGGTGTCGATCCTCGACGGGTCGTTTCCGATGTGCACCGGAATATCGGCATGTTTCGCATTGGCCAGGGTGGTGATCTTCAGCACCTTGCCCATTTGAATGGCGGTGAATCCGTCGTTTTTCAGGGCGCTGTTCAGATATTTGACGGCGTCTTCGGGGCTGATGGGGGAGCGGTTGAAAACGGTCACGCGGCCGGTGACGGGGACCTCCTTGATGACAAAGAACCCGGCTGTTTGCGAGAGATAATCCAGGACGGCATCGATGGAGGCGTCCTTGAAGTTCATGGTGATCTGGGTGGCGGCGGGCTGGGTGGATGGCGTCAGGACCTGGCCGCCGGATGCGATCACGTCGGCGGATGGCTGGGCGCCGGGATTAGCGCCGTCGGCGACCTGCGCGTCCGAGGCGACCGGGTGAAACATCAGACCGGCCAGCGTGGCGGCGAATAATGTCATCCCTCGCAAATTCCGTTTCATGGTAGGCCTTTCATTCGCGAATGGTTTGGTTCGTGTCGCGGTTTCCACTTCGCCGAAACGCGCTCCCCTTCGGGTCGCGGCTAAACAGGCGCGGCGATTTTTTTGAATTCGTATGGTTCATCTTCCAACTTCCGCGGCCCTTCGGCGACGGAGATAGTCTTCCATCGATTCCCCCGGCCCGCGCGGACCGGTGCGCGACGGCTGGGTTGACGCCTGCGTGGAGGACGATCCGGAAACGCCCCAGACATCCCCGCCGGCCAGGTTGAAACCGACGTTCACTCGGATCACCTTGCCGCCGGCGTCCTGATAGTCCAGCGAATCCAGGGTCATGTTCACAGCCTTGCCCGTGGAAACCTTGTCGCCGATTCTTACGAGGGTGACCTGATTGGCGTCCTGGTTTTCGAGGAAGGCGACCTTGCCGTTGTTCGTGAGTGAAACGCCGGTGAGCAGCAGTTGATTGGGCGTAGGGACGTTGTTGAATGAACCGTTGCCTTCGGAGTCGGGGCGCCCAGGCCGCTGATTTCCCCTGACGAAGATATTTCGGCTGGCGACTTCCTCGTAAATGGTGGGGAGGTTTGGCGAGGCGGAAACCGAGCGCTGGGCAAAGGAGCGGGAGCGAGCGGCGCGGAGCGGACGCTCCGAAGGCCTCGAAGCCGGCGCCGACGGCGAGACTTCCGGGCGAGTGGTGGTCTCGGCGGCGATCGCCGCGATGGCCGCGCCCGCGCAAACTGCCAGGATCAGGAGCCACCTCTTCATTGCACATCTTCCGTTTCATTGACTTGCTCGTCGGTTGCGCCGGGCTGGCCCGTGGCAGCGGGCTGGCCCGTCGGCGGCATGTACAGCGAGGAAACGATCAACTTCACGTCCAAATTGTCCGTGCCTTCCCGGGTCGTGGTGATTTTCATGTCGTTCAGACGAATGGGAACATTCGCGCTTTCAATGGACCAGAGGACGCGGGCGATCTGCCGCATCGATTGCGAGCCGCTGGAATTGAAATCGAGATTGAAATTGATGACCTGGAACGGCCCGTGCTGGGTCGCGACGTGCTCGGAGCTGAGGGCTTCGAGATTGATGTTGGCGGCCCTGGCCCAATCCTGAAGGGCCTGCTGCGTTTTGCTTTGGGCGACGGAGTCGTCCGCCTCCAGTCCGCTGGCGAGCATTTCCTGCCAGTCTGACTGGAGGCTCTGCTGTTTGTGCAGAAGAAGCGTATCGTCGCTGAGGGTTTTCTTGGCCGCCGTTTCCTGGTCATCGAGCGCACTGAGTTTGTCGGTGTAGGGACCGATCACCAGGCTGTTGATCCCCAGCAGGACCACCGCGCTGATGGCGCCGATGGCGATGTATTTTTCCCGTTTCGATAGAACCACGTTCACTCCATAATTCTGAAAGTCATTTCGGTTGTCCTGTTTTCGCCGGCGTCGTTTTCGGCGGCACGTAATTGAAAGTAATGGAGAAGAGCCATTCCTGCGTGCGCGGCACCTTGGTTCCCGGCCCGATCTTGATGTCCGTGAAGGCGGTGGGATTGCGCTGCATGAGATCGCCGAGCGCGGTAACGCTGTCCGGGTTGGCGGTGTGGCCCTGAAGCGTAACGGTGAGAATCCGGGCTGCATCGGCGCTGGCAGGGGAACCTGGGGCGGCAGCGCCGTTGCCCTGGGCCAGCGGCGGGGTTTGAGCCTTGATGTCCAGGCTCGTGGCGTAGGTCTGGCCATCCTGGGGAATCACGTTATCCAGATCGCGCAGGCAGGCCAGATATCGCGCGTCGCCGCCGTGCCAATACTGGGCAAGCGTGACCTTGGAAACAAAATCGCCGGCGGCATCAACCTGTTTCTGCTGCCTGGCGATTTGGAATTGAAGATCATCGACGGTTTTTTGGCGCCGCTCCAGGTCGGTATAGGCGTAGATGCAAATGCCGATGAGGAGGACAACGGCGGCCATGGTGAGGTAAGCCCATCGCGGGATGCGATGCTCGCGCGGCGGGGCGAGGCGAGAATGGAGGAAATCGATGCTGGGGCCCGCCTCGTCCATGGCCGAAAGCGCCAGTGCGACGGCGGCGGCGTATTTGGCGCCCTGGCCGTTGGCCCCGGCCACGGCGGTATCAACGCCAAGCGACGGCAATTCGCCGCTGCTGATGGTCACGCCAAGCTGCCGGCCAAGCGAAGCCGCGTCAATGCCGGCGCCGTCCCACAGGACCAGTTCGCGCTGGACCCCAGGGACCACCAGGGCGGAGACCGCGCGGCGCAATTCGCTGACGAACGAAGGCTCCGGCGACGCCGAGCGCAAGCTGCGAACGGCCGTCGCGGTTGCCTGACGCTGACAGGACAATTCCCCCCCGCCGGAGTTCAGGGAAAGAACCAGGACATTCCGTTTCAGGGATGAGCCGGTGATCGACCCGAGCACCATGGCCGACGGCGTGACGGCCAGCGCTTGCAGCCGGGCCGGCTCGCACATCGCCTGGATGGAATCGATGTATTTTTTGGGCGTGGCGGTCAGGAGGACGGTGCGGCCGGCGTCCGCCGTGGCGGCGCTGCGGGGGGCTGCGTCTTTCGAACCGCCGGCGAAATCGTAAACAAGGTCCTTCAGCTCCGTGGAGAATTCCGCCTCGGCCTCCAGGCGCAGGAGTTGGGCGATGGTGGCATCATCGGCAGGCGGAACGTTCTTGGGCTTGACGACGATCCATTTCAGCGGGATGCCGATGACCGCGGAGCGCGAGGAAAATTGATTGTCCTTCAGGAAATGGGCCAGGAGCTTGCCGAGTTCGGCCGGCTGGGATAGGGAGATTCCCTCGGGATAAACAAGCTCGGCGAGGCGCCGGACCTGCGGGCGATCGGCGGCGACGACCTCCGCGGCCAGCAGCGACCGCTCGCCCATCGCAATTCCAAGCACCTTTTTCTGTCGCACCGGTTTCAAGGTTCTCCTAAGTCTTTGGGCATCATTTAATGGTTCTGGCCAATCGTGCCGGACGAAGTCATATTCGACTGAAACATTCCGGTCTGTATCGGCTTGCCCAGGCGCAGGGTATCACGAATGCTCTGCGGCAAGGGCCAGCCGAAGGACGTCAAATCTTTTCGATAAATGATCTTCGCGGGAGACGATTGGCAATCGACGACGATGCGGACGCGTTTGAAGGCGCGGCCGTCGCCGCTGACGGCGACGATGTCGGCGGAATATTGGTAAGACTGGCCGGTGATCCGGGTGGCAGGGATGCCGGCGAGGTACGAACGGGCCCAAGTCGTGTTTGTGTAATCCTGGCCCTGGCGCTGGGAAATCAACGACTCGGCATTGCCCTGCGTCATTCCCAAGGCGACGAGAACGACATCCGAAGCGGTATTGATGTTCACTTGCCCGGTCGCGGCGGCCCTGCCGCGCGCCGCGGGTTGTGTACTGTAACAGGTGAGGTAATTGTAGATTCCGCGTCCATCGACGCCGGAACCGCCGCCGGTGAAGGCCTCCACGTTGGAGCCGCCGGCGGCGCGCTCGGCAGGTTCGAGAATTCCGTTCCGATTCAAGTCGTATCCCCACAGCAATTGCGGCGTCACGCCGTCCACCAGCAAGAGTTCCTCCACCGTCTCAAACGGGCCGTTCTTGCACTGGTAGGGCTCGGTCAGGGATTCGTAGTAGCCGGATTCGGCCCCGTCGGCGGTGGCGCGGGCGGCGGGATTGCGCCAGTCGGTGATCGCGTCGGCAACGTTCTGCTGCAAGACGCAGGGAAGCGTCATCAATTGCGCGGCGGTGGCGGTGTTGATGTTCAGCTTGCTGGATTCATCGGTGATACCGAAGAGATAATCCTGATCGCTGTCGGCGTCGCTCTGGAGAATCCAGAAATATCCGGAGCCGACCTGGATCGCCTCGGCGGGGACCTGGGTGATGGTCATCGCATCGGTGGTGTACGCGTCAACCTGGGCGAGGACCCATTGCTCGGCGCCCTGCTCGATGGCATCGGCATCGGCATCGGAGCGGCGGTTGGCGGAAGCCAGGTTTTCCGTGCGCATGGATTGGGCGAAGACCAGGACCAGGGCTGTGAGGATTACTATGATTCCTAACGCGGTGACGAAGATCATGCCGCGATGACGCTGATTCGCTGGATGCGTAAGCGCTTGAGTCATGGCATCGTCACTCCTGTGTTCACGGTCGGGTCCAGGGCCGCCGTCGAACACAATAGTGGAATGATCCTCTCGTGACTGACCGGTGGAGATTTGCCGTTGGCGGCGGGATCCTCAAGCTCCAGCTTCACCTGCACGGCGGCGGGAATGGTCTTGTCTTCCAGCGTTGAATCCCAGGTTGTATTCCAATTGCTGCCGTCGAAGTATTGCAACGTGAAGCTCGAAACGCCGCGGCAGATGATCTCCTCATCCGGAGCGGGCTGGACTTCGGCCAAGAGATTGCGCGTGACCCGGCGAACCAGGGCGTAATCATTGCTGCCGGCGAGATGTTCGACGGTGAGCTCGACTTGCTTGACCTCGCCGTTGGCATCGACGTGCTGCGGGCTCTCGGCGGTGGAGAAGAAGATGACATCGTCCGCCTCGTGGCCGCGGTCGTCCTGAGCCTGCGTGCCCTCGAAATTCCCGATCAAGGTGGTGGCGGTTGTGCCGGTCTGAAGCGCGTTCTGAAGATCGCTTGAGAGGTAGTCCATCGCGATCGCCGCCTGGCGGGACGGGGCAACGGCCGCCTCGGTGCGCTGGGTGGCGTGGTAGGCAATCCACAGGCTTTCGGCGAGCGAACCGGCGATGACGGCGACCATCGCCAGGGCGATGACCAGCTCGATCAGCGTGAAGCCGCCGGCGCGAGTCGATGGAAAATTGCTGCGGGCCCGCGTCACTGCGTTTGTCCTCTCTGGTATGCCAGGGTGGTGAGGGTGAGCGTTTCAGTGCGGCCGCGCTCCTGCCAACTTACCGTCAGGTCGATCTGCTGAATTCCCATTCCGCTGGTGTCCTGGTTCCATGGCTGGACGGCAGCCTTCCACTGGTATCCGGGCCAGTCGGGGGAAAAGTCGCCGGAGAGATTCGGGGTGTTGTTCCATTGCGTGCCGGCGACGATCTGGGCGAGTTGGGATTTGCCGAGTTGGGTGGCGTCGTTGCGATGCCGTGCTCCGTCGCCGGCGGCCATTGCCAGCGTGACGCCGTGCATCATCGCGGGAAGAACAATGCCGATCAGCAGGAGCGTCACGAGGACTTCGATGAGGGTGAAGCCGGCGGGATCGATGCGCGGAGTTTGTGAGCGCGCCGTCATTGCGATGCCCCCTGGACTGGGACGACCTGAAACATCTCCGTCGGCGATGCGCATGCGACCTGTGTGGTGTGTCCGCCGGCGTCGGTGAGGACGATCGTGGCCGGGTCGGTGCGGCCGGTGGATTGGAACTCAACGTACAGGCCCTGCGCGTGAAGGTTTTGCATGATCGATCCGGCGGCGCCGGCCTGCTGGCCGTTCAGCGATGTGCCGGATTGTGGAATCTGCTGCTGCTGGACGTTCTGGGGCAGGAGGAGGTTGGTATTGGGCTGGGGCGTGACCTGGACTTGCATTCGCACGCCCTCGGGCGCGGTGGTGCGGCTGCTGAAATCGCCCTTGACGGGATTAAACGTCCCGCCGCCGTCGTCGGCCGTCAACCAGAATTGCCGGGAACCTTCGTCGAAATTCAGCCGATAGGTGCGGGCTTCGCTGATGGCCTGGGCGTGGGCGTATTGGGCGACGGCGACGATCTGGCGGCTGAGATTGTCGACGGCTCGGCCCGCGGTGAATGTCCCGAGGGCCGGCGCCAACATGCCGGCGGCGATGGCAATGATGAGCATCACGAGTATCAACTCGATGAGCGTAAAGCCGGATTTTGAAAATCGTCCATCGCGCATGTGAAAATCAGTCGGCTTTAATGTTGCCCTCGGCGCCTTCGCGGCCTTGGGGTCCGGTCGAGAGCAGATCAAACGCGCCGGAGTCCCCGCTGCTGTTGGGGCACCGGTAAATGTAGGGATTTCCCCATGGATCGACGGGAACCGAAGTCTTGTCCAGGACCTTGTGCCAGTTGGGCAGGTTGGCGGGATTGCTGATCAATGCCCCAAGGCCTTCGGCGCTTGTCGGGAATCGGCCGTTGTCGATCTCGAACAATCCCAGCGAGGTTTTGAGATTGGAGATGTCCGCCTTGGCAGCCTTGATCTTCGAGTCTTCAATGCGGCCGGTGAACTTGGGCACGACGATTGCCGCCAGAATCGCGATGATGACCATGACCAGCAGCAACTCGATGAGGGTGAAGGCGCTTCTCATCGGGCCCTTGCGCTGGACGTTTTGCAAATTCGACGCTCTCATCGTTTCGCTCCTCATTCGGAAAGTTTTTTGTCAGTGAACCAAATCTCCAAGGCTGAAGACCGGCAACAACATGCTGATGACGACCGTGCCGATCAGGGCAGCCATCACGAAAAGCATTGCCGGCTCGGCGATGGCGACCAACATTCGCAGTTGCCGATCCAAGTCCATTTCATACGACAAGGCCAGGCGGAGCAGTTCCTTGTCGAGCCGGGCCGTTTCCTCGGCGACGGCGATCATCTCGATGACCGACATGGGGAAGAGCCTGGGGCTGCTGGCCAAGCTCTTGGACAACGGTTCACCGCGCTGGACCTGCTCGATGGCGTAGGAAACGGTGTCGGCCAGGGTCTGATTGCCAATCGCCTCGCGGGCCACGCGGAGGGAGGCGACCAGCGGCACGCCCGCGCCGATGAGCGTTCCGAGCATCCGGGCAAAGCGAACCAGCGCGAACTGTGCGATAATGCGCCCGAGCAGCGGCGTGGAGAGGACGATCAGTTCCATTCTTCGACGCCCCGTGTCGCTGCTCACCGCGCGTTTCAATGCGAAGAAGCCGATGAGAAGCACCGCCAGGACCACGGGGGAATAATGCTTGATGACGTTGCTGCACGCGATGACGAATTGCGTAAGCAGGGGCAGATTCCCGCCGAACTGCGCGAAAATCCCGCTGAATTGCGGGATGAAAAAGGTCATCAGAAAAATCACGACCCCGACGGCGAGACAGGCGAGGATGATCGGATAGACCATGGCCGCCTTGACCTTTCCCTTGAGGTCCTGCTCGCGGGCGCGGAAATCGGCGATCTGGCCGAGCACGGCGTCGAGGAACCCCCCCGCCTCGCCGGCGCGAACCATCGCGATATAAACGGTGGAAAAGCTGCGAGGCCATTTGGCGAGGGTGTCGGCCAGGGCGGCCCCGCCCACAACGTCGTCATGAATCTCGCTCCAGAGCTGTTTTGCGGCGGGGTTGGAGGCCTCGCGCCGCAGCAGGGCCAGCGATCGCGCCAGGGGGACTCCTCCGGCCAGCAGGTTGGCCAGCTCGCGCGTGAAGGCTTCGACGCTCTTGGCCGAGACTTTGCGGGGTTTGTCGCCGCCGGCGGCGGCGCGCGTTTTCTTCGCGGCGGCCAGGTCCTCGGCCTCCTCCACTAAAAGGGGACGTAAGCCTTTCTTGGTCATCTGGGCGATGGCGGCGGTGCGCGAATCGCTCGTGACCATGCCGCTGGTGCGCTGGCCGTCCTTGCTCAGGGCTGTGTAGGAAAAGACTGACATAGCTCATTTTTCCGTGAGAAACGCGCTCCCCTTCGGGTCGCGGCCAAAAGAGGTTGGGGTTTGCGGGAGCATAAATTCCTATTTGGCCGGCGACGCGGCGGCGCCGACCGCAACCTGTTCGTCCTTGGTCAGGCGCAAGACCTCCTCGGCGGTGGTTCGGCCCTCGCGGATGAGCCGCCAGCCGTCGTCGCGGAGACTGGTCATCCCTTGCCCGACGGCAATTTTGCGGATCTCGCGGGAGCTGGCCCGCTCCAGGATGAGGGCGCGGACCTCGTCGGTGATGGGCATCATTTCAAAGACGCCCTGCCGGCCGCGATAACCGGTGTTCTGGCAATTGCGGCAGCCGGCGCCGCGGTACATCACCCGCGGCGCTTCCTCGCCAAACTCCGCGCGAAGTTTTTCGACGTCGTTGCGGGGCAATTCCTCTTTGCACTTGGGACAGATCAGGCGCACGAGGCGCTGGGCGGCGACCATTTCCAGCGAGGATGCGACCAGATAAGGCTCGATGCCCATATCCACGAGGCGCGTGGCCGCACCGGGCGCGTCGTTGGTGTGCAAGGTGCTGAAAACGAGGTGGCCAGTGAGTGAGGCCTGCACGGCGATTTCGGCGGTCTCGCGGTCGCGGATTTCGCCGATGAGGACCACATCCGGATCGTGGCGCAGAATCGAACGCAGGCCGGAGGCAAACGTCAGCCCGGATTTGGTGTTCACCTGAATCTGGTTGATCCCGCGGAGCTGATATTCCACGGGGTCCTCGATCGTGATGATTTTCAAATCTGAATTATTGATCTTCGACAGGGCGGCATAGAGCGTGGTGGTCTTTCCCGATCCGGTGGGGCCGGTCACGAGAATGATTCCGTGCGGCAGATCGAGCACTTGCTGCCAGACCTTGACTTCGCGGCTTCCCATGCCGAGGTGCTCGAGGCCGAGCAGGGCATCGCCGCGGTCGAGAATGCGCAGGACCACGGCCTCGCCGTGAATCATGGGGATGACGCTGACGCGGAGATCGATTTCGCGGCCGGCGATCTTCAGGCGAATCCGGCCATCCTGGGGCAGGCGTTTTTCGGCGATATCGAGATGGCTGAGGATCTTGATGCGGGAAACGATGGCCGCGTGATACTTGCGAACCTGTGGCGGAATGTTGGCTTCCTGAAGGACGCCGTCGATGCGGTAGCGGACGCGGAGCTGGTTCTCGAACGGCTCGACGTGAACGTCGGTTGCCCGCAATTCCAGCGCCTCGGCCATCACCTGGTTGACGAACTTGATGATCGACGCATCGTGTGCGGCGGTGGAGAGGTCGAGGTCCTCTTCGTTGTACTCTTCGACGACCTTGACGCCGTCATCATCCTCGAGGCTCATGGACTGCAAGGTGTCGGCGCCGACGCCAAGATATTTTTTGATGAAGCGATCGATCTCGCCCGAGGGGGCAATGACGGGATGGACATCCAGGCCGGTTGCCAGGCGCAGCTCATCGAGGCCGGTGTTGTCGAAGACCCGGGAGGTAACCACGGCGACGCCGTCGCCGTTTTCGGCCAGGGGCATCAGCCGGCGGTCGATCAGAATCCGCGCGGGGAACTTGGCCAGGAGTTCCTTGGAGGGCGCGTGCTTGGCGCCATCCTTTTCCAGATCAACGAAGGGAATATCGAAATACGCGGCGATGGAGCGAAGGAGTTTTTCCTCCGGCAAACCGTTGACGGCGCGAAGCGCATCATCCAGCGGCTTGCCGACGGCGGCGGCGCTGCGCACCTCGGCCGCCTTCTCGGCGTCGAGGAGGCCTTCGTCCATCAGTTTTGCAAGCACGTCGTTCACGATGTTCACCTTTGCGGGCGAAAGACCTGCCGAGGCAGGCCGCGACATTGGCCGCTTCAAATTTCAAGACTCGCTCTCAGTCGAGCAAACCCAACAACACCATGACGGCTTCCTGGCGCTGAGTGAGGACGGATTTGAGGTCCTGCTGGGCGACAGCCAAATCCTGGCGGGCCTTTGAGCGAGCCTGACGAAGGGTGTCGAGCTTGGCCTTGATGGTGTCCGTCGTGGCGGTGGCATCGTCCAGGGTGGTTCGCAGGTCCTGCAAAGCATCCTGCACGGGGGAAGGCTGGGTGGAAGGGGGGCCGAAACCGCCGCCGCCGAATCCACCGCGGGGACCGCCGCCGCCGCCGCGACCGCCGAAGAAGCCCCGTCCACGGCCGGCGTTGGCGTCTCGCTGAAGCTGCATGACGGTCTGAATCTTCGGCTGAATGGCCGCGAACTCATCATCGCTGGCGCCAAGCTGCTGCTTGTAGAAATCCATCGGGTTAAAGTTTCCGCGCCCGCGGAAGCCGCCTCCCCCGCCGTTGTTCTGGGCGCCAGGGTTGTTCTGGCCGGCACCGTTGTTCTGGCCGCCGCCGGTCTGGTCCTGGCCAGTCGCCTGACCGAACACCGGCATGGCGAGCACGGCGATCAACAGCGACGTCAAAAGAAACCCGAGGCGCTTCGATGCAGACATGTGCTTCTCCTTTGGAAAAATTGTGAACGATCGGAAACCTCTTTGCGATGTCGAGAATTCATTCATGATGGTCCTGCGCCCCCTGGGACGGCAGGGTCGTCGACCGCTGAGTGGCCGAACCCATCGACCCGTGCCGGGAACGCATCTCCTTGGACAAGATCTCCCATTTCGCCTTTTGTGAATCATCGAGCAACGCCAGACTCCTGGCGTTGGCATCGCTGATGAGGGCCTCGCGTTGTTTGTTCAGTTCCTCTCGCCCGGCACGAAAGTCGGCGATGATTTTGTCGTACGCGCTCCGTTGGCTGTCATTGAGAAGGCCCTGTATCTGCTGGTCTCGCTGTTTATCGAGTTCGCGGAAACGTTCGAACATTTTCTGCCTCTGCTGGCGGGTGTCGCCCCAGATTTTGTCCATCTGCTGCTGCTGATCCGGCGTGAGGCCCAACTGGTCAAACCACGGCCGGGGCCCACGGACGCCGGCCTGGCTGCTCTCCGCCTTTTGCAGGGGAGTCCATACCCATCCCAAGACCATGCCGGCGCTGAGCGCCAGCAGCGTCATCACCAGAATTAGAACGATCTTCTTGCGCAGCATATTTCCTGCCGTTACGGGGTTTCGTCGCTTCGAGCCGAATCATCGGCCAAATACCAAGCCGCGGCCGGGGTGCTGTACGCCCCCGAGGGTGAATCCGATGCTTCCACAACGTCCGCCCACGGGGGCGCCACCGGCGTGGCGTTCTCAACCGCCCGATCCTCCCGGGTCCTCATCAGCCACGCCGAGCCCGCCACCAGCACACACGCCGCAATCGCACTCAGCACCCGCACTATCCGTAAAACTCCGTCTTCCATGGCCTGGTCCACCCGCTCATGCAATCGATACAGGCCGATCTGCGACAGCTTCGGAGATGACCCGGACAATAGCATCCGCGACATCGCCTGCAGACACCGCAGTTCCGCCGCGCACGATCCACATTGCGGCAGATGGGAAACGATTTCCGAGCGGCGGGAGTCGTCAAGCTCGCCGTCGTAAAACGCTTCCAGATACTCACTAAAAGGACAGGTGGCCATGATTATTCAGTCCATCGGGAGATTGCCATTACGGCAAATACGCCTTTAATTTTTCCCGCATCTCGCTTCGGGCCCGGTGAAGGCGGGATTCGACGGTGCCTCGAGGAATGCCCAGGACCTCCGCCATTTCGTCGTATGACATCTGTTCGAATTCCCGCATCACCAGCACCTGGCGATGCTCCGGCGACAACCGCTGCATGGCGGCATTGACGTCCATGCCCACATCCGGAGGCGAATCCGCTCCGCCGGCGGAAATCGGGATCGATTCGTCCATCGGCTGCGTGCGCGAGCGCCGTTGATCCCTGTGCCAGCGCGCCGCTTGGGTCACGAGGATCCGGCTCAGCCAGGTCCGGACGGAGGACCGTCCTTCAAACGACCGCAATCCTCGCAAAGCGCCGATGAAAGTCTCCTGAAGAACGTCTTCGGCATCGACGGCATTTCCGACCAACGAGACGGCGAGGCGAAACAGTCGCTGCGCGTGGCGATCCACCAGTGCATGAAACGCACCGGCTTCGCCGGCAGCGGCGCGCCGCATGAGTTCGATGTCGTCCGCCCCCGGGTTGTGTTGCACCACGTGCGGCGTCTCCGTCGAAGTCTCACCCGCTCGAAACCGCTGCGAATGTCACGCATTCCAATCGCATAGTTGCGCCAGCGGGGGAGCTTTCTTCCATAAAACTTCAATTTTGCAAATTCACGGACGGCAGGATAGACCCCCGGCTGCCTTTATTGAACGACCGATAACTCCTTGGAGGGATCGCTTCCCTGGATCGCCACGGGAGGGAAGTTTGCGCGCAGTTCAATAAACGAAGCGGGCCACGGATTTTCCATGGCCCGCTTTCGTTGCTTGGATTGCAAACAGATTTAGGACGAACGCGGGCGCCGACTTCGGCGAGCCAGCATCCCGACGCCCGCCACCAGCAATAATCCCGCTGACGCAGGCTCCGGCACATCGGCCATCAGGCCGTTGGCGGCCGCGAAGGCGTCAACCGCGGCCCAGTCGGCGGCGGGCAACACCACGTCAGCCCCGCTGGCCGATTTGCCGAGGTTGGTGACCAACGCGGTGAAGT
>JBEKHH010000047.1:0-34239 GCA_050012375.1 Tepidisphaeraceae bacterium | reverse complement strand
CGGATACAACCCGGCCAGCGACGAGGCGTCCTTGAACATCACGTCGGTGGCGTATTCGCTCTCGCGGATGCTCCAGTAATATCCGTAAAGCTTCAGCCGGGCCGGCAGGGGATTGACCCGCCGCGCCCTCTGCGGTTCAATCAAACTTTGAAATTGACGCACGCGGGCGGATGCAACACGCTCTAATCCAGAATCCCCCGGTCCACCAGCACCGCTTCCTGCCGGACGGTCAGCACCGCCCGCAGCGCGCCCCGCGCTACCGTCAGGTCCTGCGAGGCCTTGCTCTTGGCTTGGCGAAGCGTATCGAGCCGAGTCTTGATCACATCCGAATTCATATTGGGATCATCGATCGCCGCCTGTAAATCCTGCGTCGCCTGATCGACCGGGGAGGGCGGCTGATTATTCGCCGCGCCGTTTTGGCTATTGTTGTTCCGCTGGCCTGGCCCCCCGCCGAATCCCCTGAAACGCGCCGCCCCCCCGTTTGCTTCGCGCATGGCGTCCACCACTTTTTCCAACAACGGCTGAATCACCGCGAATTCATCGTCACTCGCCCCAAGCGGCTCCTGAAGGTCCTTCAGGAACGCCATCTGCATCGCCTTTTGAATCTTGGCCTGGTTCCTCTGAAACACCGGAAGGACTTGCTGCATAAGGTCCGCCCGGAATTGCCGGGCCTCATCCGGGTCCATGTTGTTGGTGACGCTCCCCATATCTTGAAACGCCTGCCGAATTCGAGCCGGGGCTTTGGAATAATCGTAATTGGGATCGTCCAGATCCGCCGCCAGTTGGCGAACTTCCTGCTGCAACTGCTGTTGAGTTACCACGCGCTCTTGCTGCGGTGCCGCGTTGTCCGGTCGATTGGCTTGCCCCGCCGCGATACGCCCTCCCATGGCAAGCGACAATGCAACGATGATGACCGCGATTCCGCTGGACGTTTTCATGGCGTTACCCCGTTCCACAATCAGGCACATTTCACGACGGTAGCCAATCCTATCCCCGCCGCCCAAACCGTTCAATGCCAACTGCGGATCCCATCGTTGTGTTCTGGCGTTGGAATCGCCCTAATTGCAAAAAAACGGCCATTTAGGCCGAAAAATTGCAATCTTCAATCCCCCGTGTTCTAAAGAGCGAGGGCCTTATAACCGATGAATCCTGGGAGAAAATTATGCTTCCAGGAATCCCCGAAGAGAAAAGGTCCGCGTTTACGTCGGCGCTGCACGTCGTCGCCGCCTTCGTCATCTGCTGGTGCATTTATCGCTTCGTCAATGGCCAGTTTTCGCTCCTTTGAGCCGAAGCTGGCTTGATCATCCCAGCGGTCAGATGCGGCTATCGCCCAGCAATTTGACCCGCGCGCGGTCCGGCGATAGTTGTTGTCCGTGATGCCCGCGCCTGGCCAAGCCTCCCCTGACTCCCCCGCCCCGCGCGATTCGCGCCTGAAAACATTTTCTCAAATCCTCAGCAGCCTTTCCCTAACCGGATGGGTTACGCTATTTGCTCCGTGGGTCGTGGTCCTGGCGCCGGGCATTTGCCCGGCCTGCGCCTGCGGATGCGGAATCTTCGAGGTGGGCACAAGTTCGATGCTCCCCAAAGGCGCGGGCGGGACCGCATACTTCGAATACGATTACCAGGACCAAAACATCAATTGGAGCGGCAACAGTCCGGCGCCGGCGGCAAATAATCCGGACAAGGAAATCCGAACCAGCTTCTTCACCTTTGGCCTTCAATATATGTTCAACCGGAGCTGGGGAGTACAGGCGGAGGTCCCGCTCGACAATCGGTTCTTCAAGACGACCGGCGGCGCCACCGGCAGCGACATCGTATCCATGGACTGGACCACCATCGGCGACGTTCGCATCGAGGGTATCTACGCCGGCTTCTTTCCCGATCAGTCCGCCGGAATAACCGTGGGGACCAAGCTGCCCACTGGCAACTACACCCACAACGATGCCTTTGGCGATATCGATCGCGACTCCGAAATCGGACCTGGAAGCACCGATATTCTCCTGGGCGGATTTTATCGAAATAATCTGACCCCCGACGGCACGCTGGACTGGTTCGCACAGTTGAATTTCGATCTGCCCGTGCTGATCCAGGACCAATACCGTCCCGGCGACGAAGTCGACGGGGCCTTGGGAATCTACTACAGCGGATTGTCAATCGGTCGCGTGGGCATCACGCCGATCGCGCAGATACTCGCCTCGGCGCGCGGGGAGGATAGCGGCGCGAATTCCGCAAATCCGGTCGCCTCCGGCTATGAACGTCTCCTTCTTTCTCCCGGGATCGAAATCAATTTGCATCCAGTGATGCTCTACGCGGACATCGAATTGCCCGTTTACCAGCGTTTCACCGGCTATCAGATGACGGCCCCGTATCTCGTTAAGATGATCCTCAGCTACAAATTCTAGAAGCGCACAATCCCCGCCCCCCAAGCATTGTTTAGCCGCCGCGGCCTCGCGGCGGAATTCCGACCGCCGTTCCCCCGTTCTCCCCAAACGCCCTCTCGACTGCCGATTCGAGTTCCGTTTCGTCGGTAGCGCCCTCGGCCGACGGAACGATGACATCCCTGATAAATCCATCGCGCCCGATCACCACCGTCACGGGGAGGCTGTGGATTCGATAGTCATCCTCCAAAGAGCCGTCCTCGTCCCGCGCCACCCGCAACGACAGGTTGTTCTTTTCCAGATAGCCCTTCGCTTTTTCTTTGGTTTCGCCGCAATCGACGGCGATGACCCGCAGACCCCTGCCCGCCAGGGCCTTGTCCCCGCTCATCCGGTCCAACCGCGGCAGCGACTTCTGACAAGACGGGCACCAGCTTGCCCAGAAGTCGACCACCACGACGCTTCCCTTCAGGTCCGAAAGTTTCACCCGCTGGTCGTTCAGCGTCTTGAGCGAAAAATCCGGGGCGGGCTTGCCTATGAGCGATGTCGCATCGCTCGGCGCAAGTGAGACGCACGACACGGCCAGCAGGCCTGGAAGCAGACCGGCAATGCGAAATGTGAGATAACGGCGGCAACAGCGACCAATCGCGTCCAACACCGGACTTCTACGTCCTTGCCGAACTTCGCCGCGCCGCGACATACGCCGCTTCCACCGCCGGCCAATTGACCACGTTCCACCACGCCTTGACGTAATCCGCGCGAACATTGTGGTACTTGAGATAGTACGCGTGTTCCCATACGTCCAGCGGCAACAGTGGCACCGAGCCGAACACCGTCTGTAGATCGTGCTGCTTGACTTGCAGGACAATCAAGCTGTCGGCAACCGGCTCATAGGCCAGGATCGCCCATCCGCTTCCTTTGACGCCCGCGGCCGCCTTGGAAAAATGCGATCGGAACGCCTCGACCGACCCGAAGCTCTTATTGAGCGCATCGGCCAGCGCGCTTCCGGGCTCGCCGCCGGCCCCTGGCCCCATCGTGGACCAGAAAATGGAATGCAGGATGTGTCCGCTGCCGTTGAAACTCAGGTCTTCCTGCATCCCAGCCAACGTGGAAACGTTGATATCACCCACGGCCCGAACCGCCGCCATTTCCTTCAGCGTCTTATTCAGTCCATCCACGTAAGCCTTGTGGTGTTTGTCGTGGTGGAGGGTCATCGTCTCCTTGTCGATATGCGGTTCCAGCGCATCGTAAGCGTAAGGAAGCGGCGGGAGCACATACGCGCCGTCATGGAAGCTGGCGGCCAGCACCGCTTCCGTCGGCGACATCGCGCCGGCCGGCGAAGTTTCGTCCGCCGAAGCGCCCGAGGTTAGAACGCCCACGTAGCCGGCCATGATTCCGGCCGCGGCCAGAGCGGGAACGGTTTGTGTCAGCAGGTTTCGTCGAGTGAGAGAGTTCGGCATGATAAATCTCCAAGGTTGGTTATTATGAGTACGTGCCGGACCCATGATAGCGGGGAATCCGGTCCAGGGTAAACGGCAAAATTGATATCACAGAGCCGGGGCGTGTCGCCCCGGTCTTCCGTCATTCAAACACCACCATCGCATGTCCATCAATTCGCGGCACGACCACCCGCGCCCTTCCCCGCGCATATCCAAACTCCAGCGGCCTACGCTCCGGCGCGAGGTAAACCCGCCCCGGCTTACGCGGCATCTTCAGCGAAATCTCCACATCCATCAGCGGCACGACGTCCTCCACTATATCCAGCGTCGGCGTTCGCCGCTGCGGACAATAGTGCAGCAAATGAACGATCATCCGCCGCCCCTGCCGCAGCACGCTCGCCTCCAACATCGCCGGACCCTTCACCCGAATCAGCGGCTCCGGCAACAGGCGATCCAGCAATTTCTCCACCAGCCACCGGCAAGCCAAATTGCCGTGATTGGCATATCCATCAAACACCATGAACGGGATATACCCGACGTTCCTGAATTGCACGGCCGCCGCATACGGGGTAATCCGATCCGGCGGCGTCTGCCGATGGCTGCAAAATTTCCGCCACGATCGCTCGAAATACGGCTCGACGACGCCGGCGAGTTTTTCCGCCCCCGCCGCCGCTCGAACCCGAATGCCGCGATCGTAAATCACATGATCGGTCTCAGGAATATTCGCGGCAATCTGCTTGCCGAAGCGGACGTAACTGGCGCTGAACGGCGAAAATCCCTCCGGCCGAATCCCAAGCTGCGGAAGCGTCTTCCGCCCCGCGTCCCAAAGCCCCGACGTTCCCGTTGCCAGCATCGCGCCACCGCCCCGTATGAACGCGCTCAATCGCCTGACCGTCTCCGGCGACAATTGCGCCGCATCCGGCAGAATCAGAAGCTCATATCGCGAAAAATCCGCGTCGTGGGCGATGATGTCAAATTGATGTTTGAGCTGCACCAGCATCTGTGTCACGCCCTCTTCGATGCGCATCGATTCATCCGGCGTTTGCAGCACGCCAATCTGCGCCAGCGGAACCGCCCCCTCCAGCCACGGCTCGCGCGCCTCCACCCGCGCGTATGCCTTGCCGATCAGGGCATATCCGGCCTGGTCCAACTTTCCGCGCGGGTGCATCTGATCGCCGACGCTGCACGCCGCCCCTTGCGCCATCATCAGGCTGGTTTCATATTCCAGGGCCGCGTACGGCTTGAGCCCGCCGAAATCCGCCCACGATTTGTGGAACCGCGCCGTCTGTCCCAGATACGGCTTGCCCAGCGTTCGCACATGCCGCACGTGCCGCGGAAAATACTGGTATCCCCATCCGCCCGTTGGAAGCGCTTCGATCTCCACGTGCGTCAGCCACGAAATGTCCCCCTCCAATTGATCCAATCTGCGACAATTGAAATATACGGTTGCACCGCGGCTCGAGGCCTTGACCATGTCATAAAACCGCTTCATGTAGCCAAGAGCCACCTTTCGCGCATAAGCCGCCCGATCCGCTTCGGATTCGGGATTGAGATTCTCCTTGAGCATGCCCGCCACGGCCCATTGGCTCGTCGAGGGCTGGTCCCAGCACATGTCGAAAAAAATGCCGTCCACCGGCTTGAACTTCCCAAGAATTTCCCGCGCCTGCTCGGCCACGAATTCCTGATACGGCGAGGACATGTCCAGGATTTGCCAGCCCGGCGTGAAAATTCCCGGCGGCCTCCGCACCGGCGAGCCGTCGGCGTTTTGGGCGATCCATTCCGGATGCGCATTCGCCGCGTATTCATCGCATTGCACGCTGATGTAAATCGGCGCCCCGATCCCCTCGCCATGCAAAGCCTCGATCTGCTCGTAAAGAAGATTCAGCCCCTTGGCCAGCCCCGGATGCCGCTCCGGACGAGCCGTGTTGTAATACAGATGCCCATGATGGCACTTGGCAAAGACCGTAACGCTGTTGACGTGCGCCCTTTTCATCGTCGCGGCGAACTGCCGCGCGTCGAATCCCGCCCCCACGTCCGGGATCGCCGGACCCGTATGAAAATCGAGATGGACCTGCCGGGTGCGAAGCTTGCTCATTAGGTATTTGGACAGCTTCTTACCGCAGCCGACTGTCGCTGTTGCCGATCCCGCGCAACGCAAGGTTCAGCGCATCAACGTTCGAGGCCAGCCGCTTGGCTTCGGCAACGTCGATGATTTGTTTCTGGAACAGTTCCGTCAAATGCTGATCGAAGCTCTGGCAGCCCGCTTCCCGGTTTCCCACCGTCCCTTTTAGCTTTTCATATTCTCCGTCAAGGATGTATTTTCGGACCAGCGGAGTGGCCTGCATGATCTCGATCACCGGCACCCGGCCCTTGCCGTCGCGACGCTTGGCCAGACGCATGCAGCAAACCGCCACCAGGTTCAGCCCCAGTTGCGTCTGCTGAAGCTCCTTCTGCATCGGATCGAAAAGCGAAACCATTCGCTCGATCGTCATCGCCGCATTCGTCGCGTGCACCGTCGTGAAAACCAGGTGCCCCGTGTCCGCCGCCCGAAGCGCCGTCGATAGCGAAAACGTATCGCGCATTTCCCCGATCAGGATCGTGTCCGGGTCCTGACGCATCATCGAACGCAACGCGTACTCATAGCTCTCGCTGTCCGTCCCCACTTCCACCTGACTCACCAGGCTCTTGGCGTTATCGTGCTGATACTCGATGGGGTCTTCAACCGTGATGATCCGCTCGCAACGCGTCCGGTTGATCTTGCCGATGATCGCCGCCAGCGTCGTCGATTTTCCCGATCCCGTCGTTCCCGAGACGATCACGATCCCGCGGCTGTGTTCCGCAAGCGTTTCCACCTGCGGCGGCAAATTCAAATCGTCGAACTGCGGAATCTTCGCCACGATCCGCCTCATCACGATCGCGTACTTCTCCCGGCTGTGAAAAATGTTGGTCCGGAACCTCGCCACGTTCGGCAACAGGTACGCCACGTCCACCGCGCCCTTGTGGTCCAGCGTGTGCCGCCGATCCGCAGGCTCCCCCTGGCTCTTTATGATCTGATCGACGTATTCCTTCATCGCCTCATCCGTCGGCGGCGAGCAATCCAAAAATCTTGCCCGCCCGTCCACGCGAACCATCGGCGTGCTCCCCTCCTGCAAATGTATGTCCGAACCCCCGCTCTTCACGCAGGTCTTCAAAAAATCGTGCAGCGTCAGCCGCCGCTCCTCCGCCTGAGTCGCCGGCTGCGCCGCCTCGCCATTGGCGTCGGCGCTTGCAACAATCTGGCCCGCCTGGCTGCTTTCAACCGACATGTGTGGGTTCCTTCTCACGAAACAAATTCGGTAGGCGATAAATCCTTGGTAATCCCTGACGGATATTATGCCGCGAACTTCCGTTTACGCAACGAAATTCGCCAACCCTGTAACATTACGCCACAAACCCTTAAAATACCGCCGATGAGGCCCGCAACCCTGATCCTCCGCGCCGCCGGCACCAATTGCGACGGCGAAACCGCCTACGCCTTCCAGCTCGCCGGCGCCACAACCGAATCGCTGCATATCAATCGCCTTCTGGAAAAACCGGCCATCCTCGACCAGTTCGAAATCCTCGCCTTCCCCGGCGGATTCAGCTACGGCGACGACATCGCCGCCGGTAAAATCCTCGCCAACCAGCTCGTTCATCACCTCTCCGACGCCCTGCGCCGATTCATCGATGCCGGCAAACCCGTCATCGGCATCTGCAACGGATTTCAAATCCTTGTGAAGACCGACCTGCTTCCCGGCCCCCTGGCTGGCCGCACCGGCCAAACCGCCACGCTCACGAATAACGACTGCGGCCGATACGTCGATCGTTGGATACACCTCCTTCCCCGCGGCGACAAATGTATCTGGACCAAAGGCATCGGTCCCATCGACCTGCCGATCGCGCACGGCGAGGGCAAATTCGTCCCCGCCGCCGACTCCGTCCGCCGCGCCCTGTGGGACCAGAACCAGGTCGCCCTCGTCTATGCCAACGAAGATGGGTCGCCCGCAGCCGGAAAACCCCCCAGCAATCCCAACGGATCGGTGGACGACATCGCCGGCATCTGCGATTCGACCGGTTTGGTTTTCGGCTTAATGCCGCACCCCGAGCGATACGTCGATCCGCTCCAGCATTATGCCTGGACAAGCCGCGGCCCCCTGCCGCCCGAGGGACAAGGCCTGCAAATTTTCCGGAACGCCGTCGTTCATGTCACGGAGGCCGTCGGCGCGGGCGTGTGAAAGGCCCACTGGCCTCAAAGATGTTTGATCTGAACATCAGGCCAATGGCTGGCGAGGTATTCCGCGACGAGCCTGCGGTGGCAGTGGTCCGGTTTGTCCTCGCTGCAAAGGAGACAACCCTCGTTCACGGTGTCTCTGGGCACCCCGTCCTCGATGTGGCGAGTTGCCATGAGTTCAAGAAACTGCTTCTCGTACGCCGACCAATCGCCCTTCCGTTTCTTGTAGGCATCGAGCATCTCCTGCGTCGGCGCCAATTCCGGCAGATGGACGTACTCCATGCCGCCGATGGCCTTCAGAAAGTAGCGGAGATCATCCATTTTCGTGAAACCCGCAAGCTGCGAGATATTGTTAAGACGAACATCGACGACGCGTTTGACGCCCGCCTGCTGCAAAGTGGTGAAGAAGCGCTCGGCGGACTTCTTAGTAAAGCCGATTGTAAATATCTTCGTGCTCAACTTCCGCAACCTCGCTTGTGGGGCCATTGCTCGAATAGGCTATCCGCTCGCCCTGAATGTCGTACGCGCGCTCGATGGCTTCGGCTCTGCCGCTGAACAAGTCCTCGCCCTCTACACCCGTAAGCTTCAAAAGACGCTCTTCCATCTCGGCTTGGCTCTCAACCCGGCCGTCGTCCAGAATGTGCGAAATCGTCATGCCGAGCGGGCGCAGATGCCGGCAAATGAGAATGGCGCGGTGGCAAGTAACGGGGTCCTTTTCCGCACACATCAGCGCAACTCGATAGCGCCGCATTCCTTCCTGGAGCCTGCACAATCCCTCTTTGAAGCGCGGCACGCGGGCGATCAATTCATATCGAGCCTTCCCATCCACGTAGCATTCAGGCTCTACGCGACGCGCTCCCAACTCGTTACCGAGAAAAATATGGCGGATATCTGCGGCCCCCAGCGCGGCGCTGAGCTGATCCCGATTGAATTGCGGAGTGAACTTGCTGTACGGCACGGATCGCACGTCGGCGATGGCGGAAATGCCGTGACCAACCAGCAATTCAATGAACCGTTGGATGTCGTGGTCGGAGTGTCCGACCGTGAAAATCGCGTTGGATCCGTGATCGGTCATATCTTCCGCTCGATAACCGTGGCAACGATCTTGTAATGATAGTCATTGAATGGCGGCGTCAGGCTAACACATAGCAGACAGTTGCCCGCGCTGTCCAGCTCGACGGTCTTAATCCCATCCTCGGGCTTCGGAAACGGGCTGCAATACTTGTCCATGACCGGATCGGTAAGCGAGAACTCGTAGGGCCGTCCGTTGTAGTTGAACAGCGCACGGCGGCGCATACTGAGTTTGCCCTCATAGTTGCGCCAACTTAGCTGGATGCGAAATCGGCTCGCCTCGATGAGATAGAGCGAATGGCCGCAGTTCAGCTTCGCAAGCGCCTCCGGCGAAATGCGATCGCCGCGGACGGTTGCCTCCGGCTAAAGGAGTTGGGGCGAATCGACGATGAGTTCCGGAAATTCGCCTTCGATCGTCACCCGGCGCCATGGTCGATGACGTTCAATGAACCAGTTCTCCGGCTGGCAAATCGAGCCTTCGTGCGCCTCGAGCGGAACGTCCACCACATCGAACACCTTTGGCAGTTGCCCGTACGGAAGCCGACAGTCAGACCAGGACAGCTCCCCTTCCCCATGGCGGCTCACGGGCCTGATCCATTCTCCGAAAGAGCGCCTGCCGTTGCGCTCGATCAACTCGCGCCCGGCGATGCAATGTTCGCTGTTTTTTACCGAGTTGGCGAGGATATATATCCGCTTGACCGGCATGTGCCGTTGATTAGTGACAACATTTTATCCCGCGAATGGATGAATTGCTCGCACGCGGTCGAAGACGCAAGAAACTTCCCACCGCCAGAATTACAACTCCATAAATTCCACCATCGCCCCCGCGACCTGCGCCGCTTGATTCTCCGGCCGAACCACGAGCGCATTGGCCTGGCCCAGCGTGTAAACATCCGCCGAGCCTTTCCATTGCAACGGAATGATCGCGCGTCCGTCAAAAATCGCCGGCTGGAAAAACGTGCGATTCCCGTTGGCCAACAGCGATCGCGCGAGCGGCGCCGTGTGCATCTCCGAGCGAGGCGTTCCCCCCGCCATCTTCTCCAGCAGCCGCGATACCAGAAAAATCGTGCAAACGAAGGCGCTGACAGGATTGCCCGGCAATCCGAAAACGAATTTCCCGCCCGGCATCTTCGCAAACACGAACGGCTTGCCCGGCTTGATCCGCAGCTTGGTGATCTTCATTTCCGCCCCGAGCCGCCGGAGCATGCCGGGAACGTAATCGCGCTCCCCCATGCTCATCCCCCCGCTGATCAGCAGCACATCCTGTTCAAGCCCAACTTCGATTCGCTCGCCGATCATCGCCGGATCATCCCTCACCAGACCCAGGTCGATCGCCCGGCACGGTTGCCGCCGCAGGAGCGTCATCAACATCGGATTGTTGCACGAGCGGATTTGATTTGCCGCGGGAACTTGCTCCGGCGACACCAGCTCATCGCCCGTTCCCAGCACGGCCACCGAAGGCGCACGGTACACGGGAACTTTCACCACTCCGATGCTGGCCGCCACCGCGACTTGCGCCGCTCCCAGCCGCGTCCCCGCCTTTAGCGCCACCGAACCCGCCGCCGCATCGCTCCCTCGCCGAGCGACGAATCGGCCCAGTTCTGTCGGCTCCATAAACCGCACCCGATTGCTGCCTTCGATCGTTTGGGTCTGTTCGATCGGCACGACCGCATCCGCGCCGGCTGGCAGCGGAGCCCCGGTCATGATCGCCATCGCCTCCCCCTCCCCCAGCGGCGATGCCGCCGAACCCCCAGCCGCAATCCGATCCACCACCGTCAATTCACGCGGCCCCTTCTCCAAATCCCCCGCTCTCACCGCATATCCATCCATCAAACTTTTATCGAACGGCGGCGCATCCCGATCGCTCGTCAAATCCTCCGCCAAGTACAGCCCCGCGCACCGCTCCAGCCCCACCCGCTCCGCGCGCACTCGAACCTCCGCCGCGTCGATGATCCCCATCGCCTGCCGCACCGTAATCAGCTCCGACACATCGAGATGTTCATTGCCCATTGCTCAAAGGCCGATTGTCCTGAACCTCCCCGCAAATGACAAATGACAAATGACAAATGACGAGTGACAAATGACAAATGACCAATGACAAATGACATCTCTTATAATCCCCCCATGCAAACCGGCCGCTCGCGCCGCATCCTGCCGCTTCTGACGGCCGCCCTCGTCACCGCGCTTTACGCCGCCGCTTCCTGGTCCAACCAATTCATCTACGACGACCATGAAGTCATTGAAAAGCAATTCCCCATCCGCCATTTGAACGATCTTGTCCGAATTTTCCGCGAGCCGCATTATCTGAATTTTCCGTATTACCGCCCTCTGACGCGGACCACCTTCGCCCTTCAAATGAACCTCTGGGGCCAGAATCCCAGGGCGTATCACTTGTTCAACGCGTTCCTTGCCGGCGCGGTGATGCTGTCGGCTTACGCGCTGCTCCGTCGCCCGGCGCTTCGGCTCAATTGGCTCGCCGCCCTGATCGCCGCGGCGTGGTTCGCGCTCCATCCGGCGTTTTCCGAATGCGTCTATCCCGCCGCCTCCGGACGCGAAACGCTTCTCCCCGCCCTGCTCATTCTGCTGGCAACCTGGGCCTATCTCGCTCAGGGTCGCTCATCATTGTGGCTGGCCATGGCATTGTTCGTCGCCGCTCTGCTGTGCAAGGAACAGGCTGTCGTTCTGCCGGGGATTTTCCTGCTGGCGGACATGCTCGGCCTAACCGAGCGCCGGCGAAACACGGCCGCCTTTGCCGGACGATACTTGCCCGTCGGCGTCATTCTCGCCCTCTATTTTCTTGCCAGGCATTTGGTATTCGGCCAGTCGAATTTGCGCCTGATGATCGCGCAGCATCCGCTGGAACCGCTCAAGTCGCTGCTCTACGGCGTGCAAACCGGCATCGCGCCATTCATGGCTCTCCGCTACGAGCCGCCCTTTGATGTCTGGTTCGACGGACCTTTATGTATTTTGTCCGGCGCGGTTGCAATTCTCCTCTTTGCCGGCGCGGCACTCAGCGCCAAAGCCGTGCGCGTCGCCGCCATTTTCTGGCTCGGATGGTTCGTTCTCCTCCAACTTCCGACCGCGCATATCCTCCAGCAGGAGGCCCCATATTCAGAGCGATACGCCGCGCTGGCGATCCTTGCGTTGCCGGCCGCCGCAGCCGCCGTCCTGCTCGACCGCGCCGCCCAAAAACGCTTTCGCCAGGCCGCCGCCGTCTTCGCACTTTTGTGGACCTTCATCCTCGCCCGCGTCAGTTTTCTTCGCGGCGAGTATTACGCCAGCGACGTCTCCTTCTGTGAGCAATGGCAAAACACCAATCCCGCCGCCGCGGGACCGCATGATGGCCTTGGCCGCATCGCCCAGCAGCGCCATCAATGGTCCACGGCCATCGCCGAATATGAAAAATCCCTCGCCATCCAGAGCGACGACGCCACCGCCCGCAACAACCTCGCCAACCTGTTGAGCGACATCGGCGACTTCGCCGGCGCCTCACGGCAATACGAATGGCTCTTGAACAACAACGGTTCCGGCGCCGACCCCGTCGCCACGATGACCAACTACGCCCAGCTTCTAGGCCAGGAGGCATTCGACCGCAAAGACCCCGCCCTGCGCGACCGCGCCCATCAATTGCTCGAGCAGGCCATCGCCCTGCGCCCCGATTACGCCCAGGCCCATTACATTCTCGGCGAATGGAACATCGCCTTCGGCTCGCGCCCCGCCGCCATCCGCCAATTCAAGATCGCCCTGAATCTCCACCCCGATTGGCCCGAGGTGCAAAAAGAATTGGAAAAGCTTCAGTCCTCCCCGGCGGCCAAATAGAATCGCACAATTCTCGAACTCCCCTCTTCCGTTTAGCCGCGACCCGAAGGGGAGCGCGTTCTTCGGATGTTCGAGAATCGCGTCCGTTAATCGAGTACCGCGCTATCGGTCGCCAATACGCTGGATGAAGCCGGCGCGCAATGGCGCGCAATGGCGCGCGCCTTTCTTATTACTGCTCCATGAGTTGCAAATGGCCTTCAAAAATGCGGCCGCTGCGGAGCAAAAGCTTCCGGAAAATTCTTGACGTGCGGCCTTGACGCACAAGCGATTTATGCTACATATAGGTAAATGACCGAACTCGAATACCAGGGATTGTGTGCGTTTATTAGGGACCAGTATCAGCAAACCCTTGCGTCCCTTGAGGCAACCTTCAGAGAAAACCTTCGAGCTATCGAGTCGTTGCGAGACCAAGTGTTCCGGGCTCCACCGATTGTCGCTGCGGCCCAATTCCACAAGCAGCACGGGGACCTCATTGAGGCAGTTCGTGAAGCCGCTTTGCGGCTCTCTGATGGGTTTACACTCAAGGACGTTGAGCAATTGTTGCGGTCTGAAAGGCCGTTTTTGATGCTTCAGTCCAGCCGCAAAAGTATAAGTACCGCGCTCAGACGACTGTACGAGGCACGCGAGTTGGTGCTGATTGAGGAAGGACGGGGAACAAAGCCAGCCAGCTATTCCACGAGTCCGGTTCTGAAGGGAACGCATCAAGGAAAGGAGGCCCCAATGGGCACAGTCAGCGGTCGGCAGGCATAAAAAAGGCCGCGCGAGCCATGCTTGCAGCGAGACTCGTCGCGGCGCGTGCTAGATGTGGTAAACACACCTTGCGCACCACATCGTATCCGCCAATCCGCACATGCCGCAAGTTGCGAAATCACGTTGACGATCGAAGGCATCAGGATGTTGCTCGATCCAGGTTTTAGCGCTCGCACGACCTTTGCGTTGGTACGCCCTGCGCATCAGTCGGCAGAGCATTTTTCGAAAGGATATATTATGAAAACAGCCCCGTTTCATTCCAAGAAAGAGCCGCACTACCACGATAATTCCAAGTGCGGGCCCGGCAGCGAGATTCCTCCGCACAATCGCGAGCAGGGCACGGGCGGGAAGCCTCTTTGCAAGGATTGCGAAAGGCTAAACTCCCGCGGCGAGTAGTTGTAGTCAGCTGACGGAACTGTGATTGGCAATCGTCAACGCAGTTCCGTCGGCTTGTCGAAATAATCTTGGCGTCGGCACCGACGTAGTTCGAGCATTCAATGTAACAGCAATGAAAAGGAGAATCGTTATGCCACAATTCAAGGTCGCCCACATTCGGGAACAGGGAAGCGACATGATTATTGTTCCGCTCGCAAGCAGCTTCGGCTCCAGAGGATCAACCGATCAGAACGAAATCATTTCGGATCTGCAGGCGCACGCACATGCGGCTGGTCTAGCAGGTAGAGTAGTGGCCGTCTGGGATGACGGAGGTGGAGGCATGCGATTCATTGCGCCATCCCCCTGGCTATCATTTTTTACGAGCGTCAGCCTGAGTTGGGTTTGGCACAATGTCAACAAAACCCTTTCTTGGTAGGGCATCCAAGGCGAGCAAAGTTTGTCTTGCTATCTCATAGAAATAGAAATCGGGCGCAGGCGAATCGGCTGTTCCGCTGACGCCCAGCGCCAAGTTAGTGGTATGTCCGCCATCAACTGATGGATGCAAGGGCGCTCTACCGGCATTTCGGCCCCCAAAAAAATAATTCAAAAAAATCCCGGGATTTCTCCAAAACACGTCCAATCCTTTCACCCCACGGACCCTTTAATAGAGGAGGATCATTTTTTCGCCCACTCCGCGCGAACCATCAGCCAAGGATCATTTATGTCCATCGACTTCGACTCTCGCGCCGCCCCCGAGCCATCCATTCCGGGCGGATGTCCCAGGGCCCCAGCGATAATTCCGGGATATTCTGTGGACATTCTGGGACATCGAACTTCTCCTAAATCTCCCAAACCTCACATACATCCGGTAGGGTGGGCGTAATCGCCCACCGTTTGATTTACGAGCGAAGTTTCAATTCCTTGAGCACGCCGCTGAGTTTCGGCAACGGCGAACGCCACAGCCATTGCGGCTGCACAAACAGGCCCTTGAGCGTTTTGGAGTGAATTCGCCCCTCATCATCCGGCTGAATCAGGGAATACCGCTTCGAGCGGCCCAGCGTGTAAGCATCAACGCGCTTTGCCAGCGGGTCCACCACCCAATACTCCCGCACTCCGCTTGACTCGTAGGCGATGTATTTGTCGCGCCAGTCGCGCGCTTCGCTGTCGGGCGAAACGATTTCAACGATCAGGTCCGGCGCGCCGTCGAGATAGGTTGGATGAAACTTGGAGAATCTTGACTTGCTTACAAACATGATATCCGGGCTTCGCCACGTTCGGATCGAAACCACGCGCATCGGAAATTCCGGTCCGAGAACTTGTCCGAGATCGTGATGGTCCACAAATTCGGCGAACAGCCGAAGCAGCCAGACGTTCAGATCCGAGTGCTCTCTACTGACTGGCGCCATGATGATGACCTCTCCGTCCACCCATTCGGCTTTGATGTCCCTGAATTCCGCTTCGAATTGCGATTCGGTCATGCGCACGCCTGGGATGGGCCGGCCCTGAAGGCGCTGGGCAAGCTCCCATAATTTTTCGATCCGGCCTGCTGTCCGCGATCTTCGAGATTTAGTCACTGCCAGCGTCATGGTTCCACGACTTTACATCTTACCGCGTGTTGCTTCCCATCGGCGTGGTCACGTTCTTCGTGCCACGCTTGATCGTCAAGGGGATTCTGAGTTCCTCCGGACACTTGGCCGCGAACTCTTCGTAATATTTGTTGATGAACGTCCGCGTCGCCCAGGCCGTGCCGTCGGCCAGGCCGCAGATCGTCGTGCCCGGCATGATCCCCTGCGATTTTTCCAGTTCCAGCAGCATGTCCAGGTCCCGGGCTCGCCCCTCTCCGGCGAGGATGCGATCCAGAATCTTGCGCATCCACGCGCTGCCCTCCCGGCACGGCGTGCATTGGCCGCAGCTTTCGTGCGCATAAAACCGCACGCAATTCCGCAGCGCCTGAATCATGTTGGTATGTTCGTTCATCACGATCATCCCGGCCGTTCCCAGCCCCAGGCACCCGCCGCGGAATCGCACATCGTCGAAATCCAGCTTGATGTCGAGCTGATCGGGGCCCAGAACGCCCATGGAGATCCCGCCGCAGATCGTCCCCTTGTGCTTGCCCCCTTTCATTCCGCCGGAAAGTTTGTTGATCGCGTATTCCAGCGTGATGCCAAGCTCGTCCTCGTAAACCCCGGGCTTGTTGACGTGCCCCGACATGCCGAAAAGTTTCGGCCCCGGCGACGACGCCGTCCCCATCGTTCTGAACCACGCCGCCCCGCGCTCGATGATCGGCGGCACGCAGCAGAGCGTTTCGACATTGTTGATAACGGTCGGCCTGCCGAACGCCCCCGCGATGGCCGGGAACGGCGGCTTGTTTCGCGGCCAGCCGCGCTTCCCCTCCAGCGCTTCCAGCAATCCCGTTTCCTCCCCGCAGATATACGCCCCGGCGCCCCGATGCACATAGCATTCCAGCTTGTATTTGCTCCCGAAAATTCCGCCCGGGCCGAAGATCCCATGTTCGTACGCTTCCTTCAGCGCCCGCTCCATTACCTTGATCTCACGGTGGAATTCGCCGCGGATGAAAATGTAAGCCACATCCACCTGCGTGGCGATGGCGGTGATGGCCAGCCCCTCCAGCAGGCTGTGCGGATCGTAATCCATGAGATAACGATCCTTGAAGGTTCCCGGCTCCGATTCATCCGCGTTGACGGCCAGATAATGCGGCCCCTTTTTCTCGCGCGGGATGAACGACCATTTCTGCCCGGCCGAGAACCCCGCCCCGCCGCGCCCGCGCAGGCCGGAATCGGTCACCGTCTTGATGATGTCCGCCGGTTTCATCTCCAGCGCATTGCGCAGCGCCGCGTATCCGCCGGTGGCGACGTAATCGTCGTACCAGTGCAACTTGCGCTTCTCGGGATCGGGATCGATGCGCTTGATCAGGACGGGTTCAGTGTAGGCCATGGTTTTTTCCGTTGGAAGCGTTCAGCGGCGTTTTTCGCGGCGATGAGACCGGCCGTTGCGCCGGACCTCAAGGTCAGTGACCAGCAGGAGATCCACGATGTTAAGCGAGTCGTCAGGTTGGTACACATGCACCGTGCGCCCGCTAGGTGAGATCGCGAGAAATTCGCGGTGAAGGACCGGAACCTTTCGGCCGTCCGCCATGTGGATGGTGAATTTCTGGAACGGCTCGGCTCTCCAAAGCTCAAAAATTTTTTCGCGGGTCATAGGGATATTGTATCACGAATCTTTTCGCGGCGGCGTGTTCTTCTCCACGACCACTTCATCGATCACCGTTCGCCGCAAGACCACATTCGGGTCCTGCGGCAACGGCTTTTCCTCGATCTTACAGTCACGATAGATCGTCTTCGAGGCCGACACATCGGATTTCATCGCCTGCCGAACATAAGCCACCTGACGGCCAAGCCAGCCGAGCAGGCCCTTGCCCGGAAGCTGCCGCGGAGGTTTGGAATCATCCCGTTTCATGTGGGTATATCGACGCCGAACTCCTTTTTCGCGTGCGCCAGCGCATCCTCCAGCGATCCATGCCACGTATCGCCGACAAAACCGCCGCGATCATCCAAACGGTACAGCACCCAGTTGTCGTGTTGCGGTTCGATGATCAGCCGGCTCACCAGCCCGGGCATCGGCCGGGTCCCCGACCCGCGCGCCGACCCCAGGTTCATCGCCGCATGAGGCAAACAATCATTGCTCGCGGGCATCGGTCGCGCCAACGTATATGAAATCTTGCGCGCCATAACAAATGACAAATGACAAAGGACAAATGACAAATGCCTATTCCGACGACATCGGCATTTCCGCCGTCATTTGCTCGGTCTGCGGATCATAGGCCTCGATGAACCGCAACACATCACCGACCGTCCGCTGGCTGTGGCCGAAACTCAGCATCGCCGCCGTCGTCTGGCTCTTGTCGAATTTCAGCACGCTTCGCTGATAGGCCGCCACCATCATCCCCGTCCGCCGAACCCCCTGGGCGCAATGCACCAGCACCGGCTGGCGAGACGGGTCCCTCGCGATGGCCAGAAACTGGCTGATTTGGTCCCCCCGCGGCCAGCCGCCCAGCGGAACCGGCAGCCGGATGACTTTTATTCCGTTGGCCTGGCAATAAGCCAACTCATCCGTGAACGGCGTGTGCGTGATTTCCTGATCGTCCACCAGCGAAACCACCGTCCGCACATGCGTTTTTTTTGCGGCCAATTCGAACTCATGCAGGTCGCGAACCCCATCGCGATAGAGAACGCCGGCGTTCACCGTCGCCAAATGATACGTATCGAAATAGGCCCAGAAAATCCACCACCCCACCGCCGCCAGTATCGCCGCGATGAGGATTATCGGACCCAGGATTTGCAGCCTAACGCCCACTGCCCTCTCCCGGCTATTCCGGCTCAAACTCTCTGTTCTTTCCGTCGGCATCTCGCACGTCGATGAAGCCGGATTGTTCATCCGCCCCCAGCGAGGCGGTCGTGATCGCCTTGCCCGTGTTGCGGGAGACGAACACATTGGCGGAATCCTTCCGCGCGATCAGGGCCACCGATGTCGCCGACCCCGCCGACGCCAGCTTGATCGACGCCTCGTCCTTGTCGCACGTCATCCAGAGCAGCGCCCCATCCGCCTGCTTACGCACCGTTAGACTTTGCACGGTCAGATTGCCGAATTCCGCATCGGCCGGCGTCTGGGGCTTCGATGCCCCCACCGCAACCGCCGCGACCAAGACCGTCAAAAATCCCCATCGCCACCGCCGACAAGACCGTTCCAGGCGCTCCACGCGCTGTTCCAGCGTTTGCATGGTTGTATCCCGTTTAGAAAACCGATCGGCGATCTTCAATGACCGTCGCCATCTTCCCACGTCACCGTGGGGTCGTGATAGTCGTTCGCGTTCGTCGGCAACCTGGCGATCAATTCATCCACCCTTTCGACCGTCAGATTCTCATGCAAAACGTCGTTGATCAGCATCACCGGGGCCGTCCCGCAGGCGCCGAGGCATTCCAACTCCACCAGCGTGAACCGCCCGTCGGCCGTCGTCTCCCCTTCCTCCACCTTCAGCTTTTTGATCAGGTGATCGGTCAGCTTTCGCGAATCGCAAATCTCGCAGGAAAGCGACCGGCAAACCTGCAAAAGATATTGCCCCCTCGGCCTGAGCCAATATTCCTCGTAAAACGTCGCCGTATCCAAAACCTCCGCCGGCGACATTTCCAGAAACGCCGCCACTTCCTCCATCGCCTGCACCGGAATCCATTTGTAAGCGTGCTGGATTTCGTGCAGCGCGGGCAAAAGAACGGCGCGCTTGTTGGGATAGCGGGGGAAATATTTGGCGGCCAGCGCCTCCTTGATTTCCTCGGTCAAATAAGGCTCGCTGCGCCGCTCGATCGTTGCCGTCCGACGATTTTCGGTGATCCAGGCCATAATTCTTTCCCGCAAAATAGCTGCACAATGTTAACGTTCCCACACTTCCCACCAAGCGAGGAGATCTCACCGATCCAACTCCGCCGCGATCACGTTGATGCTCCCCAGGACCGCCACCACGTCCGAGATCATGTGCCCCTCAATCAACTTCGGAAAGACCTGGTAATTGATGAAGCACGGCGGCCGCGTGCGCACGCGCCACGGAATGTTCTCCCCCGCCGATACGATGTAAAAGCCCAGCTCTCCGATTGCGCTTTCGATGCAGCCGTAAACCTCTCCCTTGGGCGCTTCAAAACCGCGGTTGGTCATGATCAGCTCGAAATGCTGGATCAACCCTTCGATGCTGCTGAAGACCTGGTCCTTCGGCGGCAAAACTTCCTTGCCCTCGGGGCTGACGTTCACCGGGCCGCCCGGAATATTGTCGATGAGCTGGCGGATAATGCCCAGACTTTGTTTCATTTCCTCTAATCGCACCAGATAGCGCGCGTACACATCGCCGGTGCTCATCACCGGCACCTTGAAATCCACCGGCGGCGCCCCCTGCCCATCCCAGTTGTCGGCAAAGCAAAGGTACGGCTCGTCCTTGCGGATGTCCCGCCGCACGCCGCTGGCGCGGGCCATCGGACCGGTGAGGCTCCAGTCAATCGCCTCCTCCCGGCTGATCACCCCAACCCCCTTGGTTCGATCCACGAAAATCCGGTTCTTGCTCAGCAGCGCCTCGACGTCCGCCATCGCCGGCGGCATGGCCTCGTTGACGAACTTCTTCACCATCCGCTTGAAAGTCTCCTCATCCGGCAAATCCATGTTCAGCCCCCCCACCCGCGTCCAACTCGTGTGGAACCGCTGGCCGGACATGTATTCGACAATGTCGTAGATCACCTCGCGCTCATTGAATCCGTACAAAAACGCCGTGAACGCCCCAAGGTCCAACCCCGCGGCCCCGATGCACAACAGGTGAGACTGGATCCGCCCCAACTCCCCCGCGATCGTACGCAGCGCCTTGCACCGCGGCGTCAGTTCGATCCCCATCAACTTCTCCGTCGCCCCATGCCACGCCAGTTCGTTGTAAATCGGGGCCGAATAATCCATCCGGTCCACGATCGTCACATACTGGTTGTAATTGAGATGCTCCCCCAGCTTCTCAAAGCCGCTATGGAGAAAACCGATATGCGGCGTGGCCCGGAGGATCCGCTCCCCATCCAGTTCCAGCACCAACCGAAGCGTCGTGTGCGTCGCCGGGTGCTGCGGCCCGAAATTGAGGGTCCAGCGGTTTTCTCCGTCCGAGCCGCCCATCTCCGGGGGCATGACCTCGCTCGATGCCTGGCTGAGGGTAAATGGCATGGCCGGAGGATTATAGCGGCAGCCCAACTACGTGCCAGAGTGCCCCAACAGAAGATTAGTATCTACTAACTTATATCGGGGTCGGTTGCGTTTGCCCGATCTCATGCTAGATTCCTCAAGTCTGTGTTCCACGTGGAACAATAAGTTGCCTATCTTTTCAAGGAAAGGAGTCCTTGCCATGGCCCAAGCGATGAAAACCAAGCCGCGTCTCGGCCGGGGGTTGAGCAGCTTGATCTCGGTCTCCAGTCTGCCGGTCGAAGCTGAAGTCGCTCCCCAAAATTTGAGCTACCCTTCACCGCATTCAGCATCCGCCATCGCCCCCCTGCCGGCCAATGGTGAGCCGATGCTGATTCCCATCGGGTCGATTCGTCCCAACCCTCATCAGCCGCGGAAAACAATGAGCGACGGGTCCATCGCCGAACTCGCCGCCAGCGTGAAATCATCCGGAATCATTCAGCCATTAGTGCTCCGACGAACCACCGATGGTTTCGAGCTGATCGTCGGCGAGCGGCGCTGGCGAGCCGCGAAACTAGCCGGCCTGGCCGAAGTCCCCGCCATCGTGCGGGACGTGGATGGCTTCACCCAGGCACAAATGGCCCTCGTGGAAAACATCCAGCGCGAAGATCTGAACCCCATCGAGCGGGCCCAGGGATATCGCGTCCTCATGGATCAACTCGGATTGACCCAGGTCGAGCTGGCCGGACGAATGGGCGAGGATCGCAGCTCCATCGCCAACTATCTGCGGCTTCTCGATCTATCGGAAAGCGTTCGAACCATGGTCCGGGACGGCCGACTGACCCTCGGACACGCAAAACTACTGGCGGGGGTGGCCGACACGGCGGAGCAACAACGCCTCGCGGATACTGTTGTCACGCAGGGCCTTTCCGTGCGAAACCTCGAGCGTCTTTTGCAAACAGGCGCTCGCCCCGTCATGTCCCGCAAATCCGCCAGCTCGCCTGCTCATATCCATGACCTGGAAAAAACTCTAGCCCGGCAGCTCGGAATGCGAGTGGAGGTGCGATCAGCCGCCAAGGGGAAGGGCAGGCTGATCCTGCATTACGCCTCACTGGATCAATTCGACGATCTTCTCCAAAAGCTCGGAGTCAAGCCGGAATGATGCAGACTTTTGGATTAGCCGATGTTCCACGTGGAACATAATATTATTATATCATTATATGTAGATGAGTTAATAACTAAAAATAAAACGCTAGTATGAATTAGCTTGGCGGGTTATGGATCGCGCCCGCCCGGTCCCTTAAATTGACCCCATGTCCGAAAATCAGAACAACAACCCGCCCGTCGATTTGGCCATTATCGGCGGGGGGCCGGCCGGCCTCTTTGGAGCGTTCTACGCCGGCCTGCGCGGAATGTCCGTCAAAATCATCGACTCGCTCGACATCCTGGGCGGCCAGCTCACCACGCTATATCCGGAAAAACTCATCTACGACGTCGGAGGTTTTCCGCAGATCCTCGCCAAAGATCTCGCCCAGGCCCTGACCGAACAGGCCGGCCAATACAAACCGGCCGTCTGCCTCGGCGAACGCGTGGAAACACTCGAGCGGGAGGGAAGCACGGGCATATTTACTCTACATACGAAGACAAACAATCACGGAGCCCGCTCCATTTTGATCGCCGCGGGAATTGGGGCCTTCGAGCCCAAAACGCTTCCTCTCCCCGAGGCCGAGCGTTTTGCCGGCCGCGGGCTGCACTACTTCGTCAAGGACCTCCACTCGCTGCGAAACAAGCGCGTCCTGATCGTCGGTGGGGGGGATAGCGCGGTCGATTGGGCCAACACGGTTTCACCCATCGCCGCATCCTGCACCCTCATCCATCGCCGCGACGGGTTCCGCGCCCACGAACAAAGCGTCGAACTCATGCGCCGCGGTTCCACCAAAGTCCTCACGTTTTACGAGCTGAAGCGGATAGGGGGGGACGATCGGATTGAAAGCGCAACGATCTATGACAATCGTAGCAAAGAAGAGCAAACCCTCGGCGTCGACGCGCTGCTCGTCAACGTCGGATTCAACAATTCGCTTGGGCCGATCAAGGAGTGGGGGCTCGAAATCGAGGGCGGGTCCATCAAGGTTGACGCGATGATGCAGACGAACATCCCCGGCGTATTCGCCGCCGGCGACATCGCCACGTTTCCGGGAAAGCTGAAGTTGATCGCCACCGGTTTCGGCGAAGCCTGCATCGCGGTCAATTTCGCCAAGCATTACCTCGATCCCAAGGCCAACATCTTCCCCGGGCACAGCTCGACCATGAAGAGATAGCGTCCAATAGCGGGTGAGAGGGAAACCGGTCAGGCATTTTCTGCAAAGCTCGTCTTAAGAATTGCGATGATTCGAAGGTTTCGTTCTTTCGGGCTGCCAGATTTCGCCCAGCGGTATCTTAAGATCGGGGAAAGGCGGGAACTTCACGATGTCGTTCTCTTTTCCGGCGCCGGCGGGTCGATAATCGCGTCGCACGAGCTTGAACGCCTCGGCCGTCCGATCCTCCGGATCGACGATCCAGTAATAAGCCACCTTTCCGTTGGCATATTGTTTGAATTTGTCGCGACGGTCGATCAATCGGCTGCTGGGGCTCACGATCTCCACGCACAGATCCGGCGGGCCTTCCATCGCCTTCTTTCCGACGAGGTCCAAACGATTATTGGAAAAAAAGATCAGATCGGGCCGGCGAACATCGTGCCGCCCGAAAATAGTATCGACGTCGCCATACAGCCGACCAAGCTTTTTGTTTCGGACGTGGTTGACTAAGATCATGGATAAAAGTTTTTCGGTATACGAATGATTCGGTGTCGCGCTGGGACTCACTGCCACCTCCCCGTTGACCAGTTCAAGCCGCACCCCGACCGGGTCTTCGCCCAATTCCAAAAACTGCCGGGCCGTCATTTTCGTGGTGCTGATGGTGGACATGATTCACCTTCCGACGAGTATACCAGCGCTGTATGCCATAGGCCATTTCGGCCGCAGCGCCTCGAAGCGTTTTACCCGTTTCCATCGTATTTTTGATAACATGTTCACCATGTTTCGCAGCCGCTTGCTGATTTCGCTCGGTGCTCTTCTGGCCATTTTTTCGATGGCGGCGGGGGGGCAAACGACCCGGCCGTCGCCGGCCGATGCTTCTCTGGCGCAGGTCCGGCAGAAGGGATTGCTGCTTCTGCATCTTCCGGGCGTCGCAGGGCTTTTGGGCGTCGATCGACGGATGCTGGCCGGACTGCGCGACGCTGGCGTCGACGCCAATATGGTCATTTATGACTGGACCGAACACGATCCAGGCATTCACGCGCTGCAAGCATACGACCGCAACCAGGCCGAGGCACAGACAATCGCCGACCTGATCGCCGCTCACGCCGCGGCAGATCCGCAATCGCCCATTTACATCACGGCCCACAGCGGCGGTTGCGGCCTGGCCGCCTGGGCGCTGGCAAAGCTGCCGCCCGATGTGAATGTCCAAACGGTTATTTTCATCGCGCCGGCGCTTTCCCCCAGGTTCGATCTATCCCCGGCCCTGCGCCACGTGAACGGAAAAATGTTCGTCTTCTCCAGCCGCTTCGACAGGGTGGTCTTGTTCACCGGAACCCGATTATTTGGAACCATTGACGGCGTTCAAACCGAGGCGGCGGGCTTCTGCGGTTTCATCCAGCCGAAGGACGCCGATCCGCTCATGTACCAAAAGCTCGTCTCGCGCGCTTACCAGAGTGATTGGGCAAGATACGGCGATTTCGGGGATCACATCGGGGGAATGTCGCGAGCCTTCGCGGCGGCCGTTTTGGCGCCGTTGATTTCCCCTCCTCCCACCACGCAAGCCGATGCACAAACCGATTCCCCGCATGGCGGAGGCTAAGACCGCCGGGAGTCTGGAGCGTTTTGCATCCGCCCATAGCGTCCGCGTTGCGTTCCAAGGGGTCGGATGCAAGGAAGAGCGACGAAGCGGGTTAAATTCGACCCGTTGAGGAGCGATGACGCCGCAGACGACCCCTTGGAACGCGACCCGCAGGGCCGCCGCAAGGCGGCGCGGACGCTACGGGCGGATGCAAATCGCTCTAAGCCGACAGAACGTCCAGCAACTGTTTCAGATCGGTTTTCTGCGGATCATCCGGGTTGTTTCGTAGATAGGAGTCGAGCCACATGCTCGCCGGCCGAGCCATGCCGATGCGCGCCAGCACCAGGGCCAGATCGCGCTGCAAATGTCCCTGTTTCGGCCAGAGCAGCATTTCCATTTCCAAAATGGCCGCGACATCGGCGTACTGTTTGTTCGTGCCGAAGAGGTGCAGAAGATTCTGAAGGATGCGCGTCAGCCAATGCCGGTGCGAAGCCGGCCGCAGCATTTCATCCGACCATTCCATTTCGGGCCCGAACAATTCCTGTAGCCGCGCGTGCGCTTCTTCCCGGGTCAGCGCCCGCCCGCCGCTGAACGGATCGATCAGCAGGATCTGCTCGGGGGCCTCCTCCACCGCCACGAGAAAATGTCCCGGCAGCCCCACGCCCCAGGTCCTGAGGCCCAGCCGTTCGCCGACGATCTTGTAGACGAGGCTCAGCGTGATCGGCAAGCCGCGTTTCGTCGACACAACGGCGGGCAAATAGCTGTTGGCCGGGTTGTAATAGTCCTCCGTGTTACCGCGAAAATCGCCTTCATCGAACAGCACATCATGCATGTGGGCCAGCACCGCCTGGCTCTGCTGCCCGCGGACTCGCTTACGAACGGCATCAACGTAATACTGCAACTGGCGATCGATGCGCTGCGGATTCGCATCCGGCATGTGGTGCGTCGCGATGGCCACCGCCCCGTACAACAAGGCATCCGTGGATTTGAGCGTCTCCACCTGTCGCCCCAGGAGCCTGAACGCCTCTGGCGAACAGCATTGCGGTAGGGCGGGGCGATTCATGCAATGGTCTCCGGTTGTTGGCCGAGGTTTATATCGGTCAACACCGGCTTTCCCCATGCATAAATGAGCTAGGCGGGCGCTATCCGACGAGCCGGCCCGCTGCCAATTCAAGCTCCATGCGGGTATATAGGCGGCCATGGGACAACCCGATCAGAACGGGCGAATTCCAGAGGCGGCATGCCGCTCCATCTGACTGCCAAATCCGGGGGATTCGCTCTGGCCGTCAAGGTGGTGCCCGGATCATCTCGTCAGCGGATCGCCGGTGAATATGCCGGTGGGATTAAGCTCACCGTCTGCCAAGTCCCCGAAGGCGGGTCCGCCAACAAGGCGGTCATCACACTCTTGGCGGATGTGCTGAAGATTCCCGCGGCAAATATCAAGATCACCCGCGGTCACACCAGTCCGCGCAAAGAAGTCCTCATCGCCGGGCTATCCGCCGAGCTTATTCATGAGCGGCTTATCGCTATTGAGGGCTGACACGAACCTTCGACCGACTGCAAGCCCGCTGCCTTGATGTTGGGTTAATCTGAAAATACGGAGCGTTCACACTGACCGAGGATATATACCCAGAAAATGCCGCTTGCTGCATGCAAACTCGGCAGGCAGGACTCGAACCTGCAACCAGCCGGTTAATCCCGACAGGTCGGGACTCTACCGACGATTGAGCAATTGCTCACGAATCCATTTCGCCGACTTCATCGATTTGATCTGCTTCTCACGCGCCATCGCGGCCGCGCGTGTCGCGTGCGGCTCGCGCCAGACCAGTTCCCACGGCCCGTTCTTGTGGGTGAACGTTCGCTTGCCCAGGTCCGAGTTGTGTTCCGTCGCGCGGCGGTCCGGGTCGTCGCTGGACCCGACGTAAAATCTGTCGGTGGGATTCCGAAGGATGTACACCCAAAACAAACTCGGCAGGCAGGACTCGAACCTGCAACCAGCCGGTTAACAGCCGGCTGCTCTACCATTGAGCTACTGCCGAAAATTTAATGCCTATCGACTATCCAGCCGGTTAATCCCGACCCGTCGGGACTCTACCATTGAGCTACTGCCGAAAATTTAATGCCTATCGACTATCCAGCCGGTTAATCCCGACCCGTCGGGACTCTACCATTGAGCTACTGCCGAAAATTCAATCCATACTGACAATCCAGCCGACTAATCCCGACCTCTCGGGATTCTCCCATTGAACTACTGCCGAGTCGGCGGAATATGAAAACTCTATCGGCCAACCAAATGGAGTCAAGAAGAACGCCTTTGCCGAATATTGCAGTTTACCTCAGTTCTTCAATCGCTATCCGATCCATATCGTCAAAATCCTGATTCTCCCCGCCCATGGCCCAGACGAAACTGTAATTCCGCGTTCCGGCCCCGGCGTGAATTGACCAACTCGGTGAAATCACCCCCTGGCCATTCTTCACCACCAGATGCCGCGTTTCCTGCGGCGTGCCCATCACGTGAAAAACACGCGCGGCCGGATCCACGTTGAAATACAGATAAACCTCCGTCCGGCGCGAATGCGTATGCGGCGGCATCGTGTTCCAGATGCTCCCTTCCTTCAACTCCGTAAAGCCCATCACCAGTTGGCAACTGGCGATCCCCTTGGGATGAATATATTTGTGAATCGTCCGCTGATTGGCATCCCGAACCGATCCGAGTTCCACCGCCTCGGCGCCGGATCGCTTGATGTGGGTGGTGGGATGCGTCACGTGAGCGGGATAACTCATCAGGAAAAATCGCGCCGGCTCCGAGTTGCCGCGGCTCTCGAATTCGATCTGCCGGCTTCCCCGGCCGATATACAGCCCGTCGCAATTCTCCATCGCGTACGACTGGCCGTCCACGATCACATTCCCCGCCGCGCCGATGTTGATCAGGCCGATCTCCCGCCGCTCGGCGAAATATTCCGAGGCGAGCTGCGCCTTGCTGGTCGGCAAGACCAGTTTCTCTTCGGTGGGCACAATCGAACCGATCACCGCGCGGTCGACGTCGCTGTAGAGTAATTCCACGGCTCCGGGCTCGAAGAGATCTTCCACCAGAAACGACTCGCGCAATTCAGCCGTGGTCATGCGCTGATAGCGCACTTGGTCGGCGACGGCTCGAATTTTCATGTTGCACGTCATGTTCTCTTACGTGACGGACCGCGCCGCCTGATCAAGTTTCATCGGCTCCAGGCGAGGCAGCATCAGGTGGATGATAAACAGCACCGACACGTACGCCAAACCCGCGATGACGAACGGAACGAAATAGGTATGCGTCCGGTCCACGACACGTCCGACGAATTGCTGAAAGATCACGCCGCCCAATGCTCCGACCATTCCGCCAAGTCCGACGACCGAGCTGACCGCCGCCTTCGGCGCCATGTCCGACACGAGCGTGAACAGATTGGCGGACCACCCCTGATGGGCGGCGGCGGCCAAGCCGATCAGCACCACCGCGACCCACATATTGCTGATCTGAACCACGAAAAGAACCGGCACGACGCATAGCGCGCAGATCAACATGGCCGTCTTCCGGCCTAGGTTGACGCTCCAGCCGCGCCGCAGCAGCGTCGACGACAGCCACCCGCCGGCGACGCTCCCGCCATCCGCCATCAAATAGACAATCACCAGCGGCGGACCGAAGTGTTTCAAATCGAGTTTGAAGTGGCTGTTGAGAAACGGCGGCAACCAGAAAATGTAGAACCACCAGATCGGATCGGTCATGAACTTGCCGAGGGCAAATGCCCACGTCTGGCGATACCCGACGATTCGCGTCCAGGGCAGGCCTTTGATGCGCGGCTCCTGATCGCTGCGGATGAATTGCAGTTCCTTCGCCGAAAGACGCGGATGGCGCTCCGGCTCGCGGTAGAACAGCAGCCACGCGGCAATCCAAATCACGCCCAATCCGCCCGCCATGTAAAACGCCATCGGCCATCCCCAGGCCGCGGCGATAAAGGGAACGATCAGCGGCGACAGCAACGCCCCAAGCGCGCTCCCCGCATTGAAGATTCCCGTCGCCAGCGCCCGTTCGCGCTTGGGGAACCATTCGGCCACGGCCCGTATGGAAGCGGGGAAAAACGCCCCTTCAAAGATGCCCAGGATAAAGCGCGCGGCCAGAAAACCGTTCAACGCCATTGCCGCGGGCAAATAGTGCACCAGCCCGTGTCCCATCGCCAAAAACGTCCAGACGATGGTGGCGATCAGAAATCCGCGGCGGACGCCGATGCGATCCAGAATCCGCCCGGCGCCCACCAACCCGATCGCGTAGCCGGCCGTGAAAGCCATGCCGATGTTGCCGAAGTCGATGCTTTTCCATCCGTACACCCTGCCGAACGTGTCGCCATTGAGCACCGACACGACGTTGCGGTGAATGTAGATCAGCACGATGGCGCCGAAGAGCAGCGCACAGATGCCCCATCGCACCATGCCAACCGAACTGCCTTTTACGGGTTGAGCGTGATGCTCAACAGTATTCGCTGCCGTCACGTTTTGCTCCTAGGGATCGGATTGCGGTGATTGCTCACCGTCCCAGCCAACCGCCGTCTACCGCCAGGATCATCCCATGCACATACGCCGCCGCCGGACTGCACAAAAACACCGCCGCGCCCACGAGGTCCTGCGGCGTGCCCCATCGCCCGGCGGGAATGCGCTCCAGGATCGCGCGATTCCGATTTTCGTCCGCTCTCAGCGGGGCCGTGTTGTCCGTCGCGATATACCCGGGCGCGATCGCGTTGACGTTCACGCCTTTGCCGGCCCATTCGTTCGCCAACGCTTTGACCAGCGATCCGATCGCGCCCTTGCTCGCCGCATAGCTTACCACGTTGACGCCGCCCTGAAATGTCAGCATCGACGCGATGAAAACGATCTTCCCCCGGCCGCGCAAAACCATGTCCCGGCCCAATTCCCGGCTCAGAACGAACTGCGCATCAAGATTCACCCTCATCACCGCATCCCAATACTCATCCGGATGCTCCGCCGCCGGCTTGCGCCGAATGATGCCGGCGTTGTTAATCAGGATATTAATCGTCGGCGCCTCGCGGCGAAGCTGCCGGATGAATTCATACAACGCCGCGCGGTTGCCGAAATCGCACGAATACGCGCGAAACCCGCGGCCGGTTGCTTTCACTTCCCGTTCCACATCGCTGCCCGACCCGGCCAGCGTCGCGCTGACCCCCACCACATCCGCCCCAGCCTGCGCCAGACCGACCGCCAGGGCCTTGCCGATCCCCCGGCTGCATCCCGTCACCAGGGCCGTGAGCCCGTCGAGCCTGAATTCCGCCGCGTTCATCCGGCACACAAGATACGCGGCCCGGCGGGCCTTTCCAGACAAATGAGTTATAATTCCCGCTCTCCGCATTGGACGCTTATTGGGTCTTGGCGATTTCCTGATGGAAAAGGTTTCGCCGCTGCGCACCGCATCGTAGAATCCCCACAAGAGCGGATGCACCCTTATTCCTGGATAGCCATTCTGGCCCTCGGCCTCTTTTGCTGGAGTTGTTCACACCCAACCTCCCAGCAGCCGGTGCAATTCAACTCCGCCGAGCAAGCCAAACAAATCCACAGCACCGACAGTTTCGACGAGGGCAAGGCCTGGTATTTCATGCTGCCCAATCCGCTGGTCTTGGCCAATGGCCAGCCCGTGCCGGATGCCGGGACGTGGTACGCCCAGCGCCGCCCGGAAATATTGAAATTGTTTGAGACCAACGTTTACGGCCGCGCCCCCGGCCGGCCCGAAAACGAATCCTTCGAAGTAACCGAGGCCGATGCCCCTGCCTTTTCCGGCAACGCCATCCGCAAGCAGGTCACGGTCCATTTCAACGGCCGCAAGGACGGCCTGGACATTCTGATCTACCTGCCTGCCAAGGCTGCCAAGCCCGTGCCGGTGTTTGTTTGCCTCAGCTTCCAACCGCTGCAATTGGTGATGGATGACCCGGCCATCCGCCTTCAGGAAACGTGGGACCACCGGCACACCCCTCACCCCGGCAGCAAACGTGACCGATCCCCAGCTTTTGAAATCGATCAGGTTCTCGATCACGGTTTCGGATTTGCCGCGATTTATTATTGCCAGATCGAACCGGACTTCGCCGGCGGATTGCCCTACGGCGTCCGCTCGATGTATCTGCCGCCCGGCCGCTCCGACGTTCAGCCCGATGAATGGGGCTCCATCGCAGCCTGGGCTTGGGGGGCCAGCCGTGCCATGGATTATCTGCAAACCGATCCCCGCATTGACCCCCGTCGCGTCGTCATCATGGGCCATTCACGACTCGGCAAAACCGCGCTGTGGGCCGGCGCTTCCGACCCTCGATTTGCGATGGTCGTCGCTTGTAGCTCCGGCCGCGGAGGCGCCTCCCTGGCCCGGCGAAATTTCGGCGAGACCGTCGCCAATCTCACCAAGAAATACGGGTATCAATTCTGCGCCAACTATCGCGGCTACGCCGCTCACATCGCCGATCTGCCCGTGGATTCCCACGAGCTGCTCGGCCTGATCGCGCCGCGGCCGGTCTATCTCGCCACCGGCAGTCTCGATCTCCATGGAGACCCCCTCGGTGAATTCCAGGCCGCCGTCGCCGCCGGGCCGATCTTTCGGCTATTGGGCGCTTCCGGGCTCGGCGTCGATCAAATGCCCCCCCTCGATGTCGCCATCATGCACGACATCGCCTTTCACTGTCACACCGGCAAACACGAAGTCACCCCATTCGATTGGCAGCAAATTCTCAAATTCGCCGACATGAAACTCAAACCCCCCGAGCAAAAATGATCACACGTTCACTTCCGCTTTTCATCAGCATGGTTTTATCCGCGGCGATTTCTCCGGCGTCGGCGGCCGAGCCGTCGTCCCGCTCCACCCTTCCCGATTACCCCGTTCCCTACAGCAAGCCGAAAGTGGACGACATCACCCGGATTCTGCGGGCCGTAAAAACGCAAATCGAAGCCTCCACCTTTACAACGCTGGCGCCGCGGCAATCGCCAAATTCCTCCGACCTCTCGGCCGGCCGCAGGTTTGCCCTGGTGAGCTATCCCATGGGCGTCATTTATTCGGGGATGCTTGCCGCCGCCGACGCCACCGGCGACCCATCCTTCGCCGATTTCGACGCCGCTCGCTTCCAGATTTTCGCCGATGCAATCGCCAGGCTCGACAAGGCGCAAATCGAATCGCATCACGGCGAGATCACCTACCTGCTCAATCCGGCTTCGCTGGACAATTGCGGCGCCATCGGGGCGGCGCTGATCAAGGCTCACCGCGCCGGCGTCGGACCGGACCTCAAACCCGCCATCGACGACATCGCCCGCTACATCAGCGCCAAACAGCTTCGCCTCGACGATGGCACGCTAGCCCGGCCCACGCCATTCAAAACTACCGTCTGGGCCGACGATGCCTACATGAGCATTCCATTTCTCGCCCAGATGGGGGCACTGACCGGCGACGGAAAATATTTCGATGACGCCGCCGCTCAAATGCTGCATTTTTCTTCGCATCTCTTCGCTGCTTCCCCCGGGCTGTTCACGCATGACTGGACCACGACCAATCCCGACAATCAGCCCAAATATTACTGGGGCCGCGCCAACGGCTGGTGCGCCATGGCCATGGTCGAACTGCTCGACGTGCTGCCGCCGGATCACCCCATGCGCGCCCGCGTTCTCCGACTCTTCCGCGCCCACGCCCAGGCATTGGCCACCATGCAGGCGGGCGATGGATTGTGGCATCAAATGCTCGACCGCACCGACACCTACACCGAGACCAGTTGCTCCGCCATGTTCACTTTCGCCCTCGCTCGCGGCGTAAACCGCGGCTGGCTCGACGCCAGCGCCTACGGCCCCGTCGCACAAGCCGGCTGGAATGGTTTAACCACTCGCATCGACGAGCAGGGGCACGTCGTCGGCACCTGCATTGGCACCGGATATGCCGATGATTATGTCTTTTACTATCATCGCCCGCACATCGACGACGTTCACGGCTACGGCCCCGTTTTGCTAGCCGGCGCCGAGATGATCCGCCTGCTCAAAAACGATCACCTCAAAATCAATAATCCGCAGAAAGACGGATCTGCCACGTATGAAAGATTGGGAAACTGACGCTTATTACGGCGGAGCGATAGGCCGGCATCGGCTGTGAAATGAGACAGATGAGACTTTATTTCATTCTGTCCCTTGTCCTTTATCGCCCGTGCAGGATTATGGCCAATGCACGCGGCGGGACAGCAACACCATACCGGCCAGCGGAAGCATTCCCAGCGTCGCCGGCTCGGGAACGGTTACTGTGATTGTGCTCGAGATGAAATAAACGATGAAATAAAGAGTACGGATGAAATAAAGAGGACGCGATTCGTTTTGACTTTTGCCGCGGGTCGTTAAGGATTGCCGGCATGTCGCAGCCGGCTCGCAACACGCCGGGTGGCTCGGTCTACCGCGTCCTCGACTTCGCTAACGGGCGGCTGCGCTTGTTCCGCAAGGACGAAGTTTTTCTAGTCTTCGAATAGGCCGGCTAAGGAATCGAAACGATGGAAACGAATCGCGTCCTCTTTAATTCTCTTCTTTAATTCTCTTTTAATTCTCTTTACGGAGCAATGGCGAGTTGGTGGAGATTCGTCGGTTGGACTTGGGACGCCTATGGAGCAGAAATGCCTGATCCTGGTATAGTGAATCACAACTTGGGACTCGATCACAGTACGATCGGCACGGATCCATGGGTACTCGGTGATGTGGAAACGCAGACCGTCAAGGCCTTTTCTCAAATCGGGTATTAGGCTCACGTGAGCGTTGAAAGCAACGATCCTCATCGAGACCGGCCTGAATTGGGTGATCGCCCAGTTCAACTCGATTATCGCCCCCTCCCCAAGAAAAAGCCCCGCAAAGTGCCTCGATCAGGAATTGCATCGTTTATTGCTGTGCTCGCATTGGTGCCGTGGGGTATCTTTTGCTTTTTTGTAACCTGGGGTGGGCTATTCGGTGGGATTTTCTCTCCCCCGCCAGGAACGAATCCTTCGCCACGGTACTTGATGGTGTTGGAAGCAATCTGGGCGTTGCCCATCGTCATCGCTTTCGGATTTGGTGTATACTCATTAAAGGTTGCAGGAATCGCTCTTAGAAATATTTTGGGCGTTATCGGAACCATCTTTTCGGCCTTTATGCTGCTTTTGTTGCTTCTCGACCTTTTTTTCCCGCTCGTTCACCATTGAGCCGAAACAAAAGGCCGAAATAGGGCCCGAAATGAAGGGGCGAGACAAAATAGGCGCTCCTGTTCACGATCACGGCCAGCCAGAATTCCTCCCCAGGGCTATCGCATCTTCCTCGATGAATTTTTGATGTTCGGGTTTTGTGGGGGCGCGCCAGCGTTTTGGAGTTGATAAGCTGGTCTGATCGTTCGCGAGGCCTCGCGGTTGTTTCGACATCTTGGTTCTGACGCGAGGAGCTCTGAAAACGGGACAGCTCTGGCTCTGTCTCGATCCTCAAAATACAGGGTACTTTCGCTGGCGCGATTGGTCTCGTGCTTCTACAAGCTGCGGGATGGAAACATCCCGATCGCCATGGAAGGTGATGCGTG
>JBEKHH010000046.1:0-34970 GCA_050012375.1 Tepidisphaeraceae bacterium | reverse complement strand
ACAATCCGATAGACTTCGCTCCACAGTTCGCCTTCCATGGCTCGCTCCTTCCTTGCACATGGAGAGCGAGTTTGAGGCGAACTGCTTTTTGCGCCAAGGATTTAACGCATAGATCAAAAAAGTTCGGAATACCGGAGGAGGGAGAAAAAGGGGCCGCCCAAAATGTCACGCACCCGGAATAAAAGGGCAAATTGCCTTCCCGGTGGCGTCAGAGCAACCGGTGGAGTAAGAATGACGGGATATCGCTGCATTCGCCGGCCAAGTCGGCGGCGGTGCTGGAAACCCAATGACGCCAGATGCCAATTAGCCGCAGAACATTGCTGGCAGCGGGGGCGTGGGCCGCGGGGGGCCTGCTGGGCGGGCGATGGTTGGTGCGCGCGGCAGGCGGGGCCGAGACGGGGGGTGGCTCGAGCATTGATCGCCGCGCGCTGGTGCGCAGGCATCATCCGCGGGTTGAGCGATTCGATCCGTTTTCGGCGCTGAGCGTGGGCAACGGGAATTTCGCCTTCACCGCCGACGCGACGGGGTTGCAGACATTCGTCGAAGAATATCGCGAGCAATTTCCGCTGTGCACCTGTGCCCATTGGGCCTGGCACACCACGCCCGCGCCCCACGGCGTTCGGCCCGAGGATTTTCGCTATCGTCAATACGATTCGCACGGCCGCGGCGTTGGATACGCCACCCAGCGGGAGGGGCAGGAAATCCTTTTCGATTGGCTGCGGCAAAATCCGCACCGGATGCACCTGGGCCGCGTGGGCTTCATCCTCAAGCGGGCGGATGGCTCGGAGGCGAAGCCTTCGGATGTGGCGCTGGCCGGTCAGACCCTGGATTTGTGGACCGGAGTGATTGCCAGCAACTTCCAATTTGAAGGGCGGCAGGTTGCGGTTCAGACGGCGTGCCATCCAGAATTGAACTCGCTGGCGGTGCGGATCGTCTCACCGCTGGTGGGCGCGGGGAAGCTGGGAGTGCGCCTCGCGTTTCCCTACGCCTCGCCGGAGATGGATATGGCGGATTGGAACTCGCCGCATAAACACGAAACGCGCTGCGAGAAATCCGAAGGGGGTGCGGAATTTCGCCGCACGTTGGACGGCGATCGCTATTGGGCGAGGGTGAAATGGACGAGCGGAAGCCTCAAGCAGGTCGGCCCGCACGAATTTTCGATTCTGGCGAGCCGAGGGGACCGGCTGGATATCGTGGTCCATTTTTCGCCGCAGCCTGGCGCGTTTGCGCTGCCCTCGGCGGAACAAATCCTTCGGGCCAGCGCGGATCATTGGGAGCGATTCTGGACGCAAGGGGCGGCGATGGATTTGTCCGGCAGCGGCGATGCGCGGGCCGCGGAGTTGGAAAGGCGAATTGTCCTATCGCAGTACAACACGGCCCTGCATTGTGCGGGCGTGATGCCGCCGCCGGAAACGGGGTTGCTGTTCAATTCCTGGTACGGCAAATCGCATCTGGAGATGCACTGGTGGCACGGTGTTCATTTCGCGGCCTGGAACCGGTTTGAGCTGTTCGAGAGGAGCCTCGATTTCTATCAGCGGATCTTGCCTGTGGCAAGGCAGATCGCTCAGCGGCAGGGATACGACGGCATTCGCTGGCCGAAGATGGTGGGGCCACGCGGCCACGATTCGCCTTCGCCCGTAGGACCGCTGCTCATCTGGCAGCAGCCGCATCCGATTTACTACGCGGAGCTTTGCTATCGCCGCACGCCGACCAAAGAGACGCTGGAAAAATGGCGGGGAATCGTTTTTGAAACGGCAAATTTTCTGGCGAGTTTCGCGGCTAGGGAAGGGGACCGCCTGGTCCTCGGTCCGCCGATGAAAGCGGTGCCGGAGAACACGGATGCGATGGCGACGAAGAATCCGACGTTCGAGCTGGCGTATTGGAGATTTGGCTTGAGCGTGGCGCAAACCTGGCGAGAGCGTTTGGGGATGGGGCCCGAGGCGAAATGGGGGGATGCCTTGAAGCGATTGAGTCCGCTGCCCCAGGAGGATGGGCGCTATCTCCTGATGGAAGGGATGTCCGACACCTACACCCGGTGGAATTGGGAGCATCCGTCGCTGCTGGGGGCGTACGGAATGCAGAGGGGCGACGAAGTGGATCCCGAGACGATGCGACGGTCGTTGCGGAAGGTGCTGGATGTCTGGCAGTGGGACCGGTGCTGGGGCTGGGATTTTCCGATGGCGGCGATGACGGCGGCGAAGTTGGGCGAAGGGGAATTGGCGATCCGGGCGCTGATGATTGATTCGCCGAAGAACCGTTATCTGCCCAACGGGCATGTGTATCAGCAGCCTGGGCTGAGTGCGTATTTGCCTGCCAACGGCGGTCTGCTGGCGGCAGTGGCAATGATGGCGAGGGCGGGGGCCTTTGGGCGCGACGGGAAATGGGCGGTGCGAGCCGAGGGGCTGGGCCGGTTACTTTGATTCGACAGGCGGGGCGCCGCCGGGCACGCTGGCGGAAGGCGCGTCCCGGACGGCCGCTGGCCGTTGCGCCAGGCGCGCTCCAAAAATCTCGTCCAGAATTGCGGCGGCCAGGATGACGCCTCCCAAAAACTCATACGTGCGCGAACTCTTGATGCCTTCCAGATTCACAATGTTTTGCAGCACCTGAAGCAGAACCGTACCGAGAATAATTCCAAGGATGGATCCTTCGCCGCCGCGAAGGCTGCATCCGCCGACCACCGCGGCGGCGATTCCAAAAAGCTCATAAAAACTTCCGTGCGAGCTTGGCGAGATGGAATTGGTGTAGAACGCGAAGAGAATTCCGGAAATCGCGGCCAGGAACATCGAAAGCGCGTAGGCGCTGCCGATGACCAGCTTGGTATTGATGCCCGAATATCGAGCCGCCTCTTCATTTCGCCCGACGGCATACAAATACCGGCCGTAAACGGAATGGTGGAGGGCAACCCACATGATGAGGGCCACAATCAACAGCAGAACAAAAGGCGTCGGCACGTTTCCAATGAAACTTCCGGCAAGCGGGCTGAATACCTTTCCGACGGAGCCGCTGGCAAGCGTCCTGAGCAGGCCAAAATTGTTGCTGCCGAACCCTTTTGTCTCGTCATTGGCAAGGTCCCGCGCCAAGCCTCGGTAAATCAAAAGGCCGCAAAGCGTCACAATGAACGGCTGGATGCGGATCTTGGTGATGAGAAAGGCATGCCAAACCCCCAGCATGACCACGCCGGCAATGACCGCCAGGACCGCCAGCGGCCAGGGCCAATGTCTCTCGACGAGCAGAATCGAAAGGGCCACTCCCTCGAGGGCAAACATGGAACCGACGGACAAATCGATGCCGCCGGTGATGATGATGATTCCCAGGCCGATGCTGAAGATGCCATACATGCCGATGAGTTGACCCTGGTTGCGCAGATTGGTGGGGGAGATGAAGCGAGGGTTCATGAATGCGACGGTGGCACATACGATCAGGAGCAGGGCGCCGATGCCAAGTTCTTTTTTCATAGAGAGAACCGCGCGTCGCGCTGCGACAGACCCAGTGCAAGCGGGCGGCGCGAAAAACAATCAGGCGGCGGTTTTTCCGAAGGCCAGGTTCATCACGTTCTCTTCAGAAAAATCCGGACGATCGATTATGCCGGCGATGGCGCCCTCGTGCATCACCGCGATGCGGTCGCTGATGCCCAGCGCCTCTTCCATGTCGCTGGAGATGAGGATCACGGCCACGCCTTTATCGGCCAGGGCGCGCAGGAGCCGGTATATTTCGGCCTTGGCGCCGACGTCGACGCCGCGCGTCGGCTCATCGACGATCAGGACGCTGGGGGTCAGGGCGAGCCATTTGGCGAGCACGACCTTCTGCTGGTTTCCCCCACTGAGGTTCATGACGCGGGTTTCCACGCCCGGGGCGCGGATGCTCAGGGCATCGATTTGCCGGCGCGCCGCCACGGCTTCGGCGCGGCGGCTGATCAGGGCGGCCCGCGTGTAGTTCCACAGGCCCGGAAGGGTGATGTTCTCGCGGACGGTCATGGAGGTGACCAGGCCGGTTTTTCGCCGGTCTTCCGGGACGAGAAAAATCCCCGCGGCGATGGCGTGGCGACAATGGCGAATCGTCAGCGGCGATCCATCGAGCCACACCTCGCCCCCGAGCAGCGGCCGGACGCCGAAGATGGATTCGGCCAGTTCCGACCTTCCCGCGCCGACCAGGCCGGCAAGGCAGAGGATTTCCCCGCCGCGGGCGTCGAAACTCACGGACCGCGCGGGCCACGCCGAGGTGCGGACATTTTTCACCTGCAACCGGGCGGGGCGATGGCGGCCGACGCCGGGCACGTAAAAACTCCGGAGATCGCGCCCGATCATGAGGCGAACCATGTTGTCGTGCGTGATCTGGTCGTGCGGCAGTTCGCCGGCGTTGCGGCCGTCACGGAGGGCGACCACCCGATCGGCCACCTGCGAAATCTCCCCCAGGCGATGCGAGATGTAGATGATGCTGACGCCCTGCTTGGCGAGTTCCCGCACCGTCGCCAGCAGCCGCGATGTTTCACCCGCCGTGAGGGAACTGGTCGGCTCGTCCAGGACCAAAATGCGAGCGTTCTGAGAAAGGGCCTTGGCGATCTCGACGAGTTGTTGCCGGGCAAGTGAAAGCGCTGCCAGCGGCGTGCGCGGATCGATGTCCAAATCCAGACGGCGCAGGTAGGGCCGGCTGGCGGCGATCATGGCCTTGCGGTCGAGCAGTTTCAGCGGCCCGCCCCAGAGCGCCTCGCGACCGAGGAAAATATTGGCCGCCACCTCCAGGTTGTCCAGGTTGCTCAACTCCTGGTGAACGAAGCCGATCCCCATCGCCACCGCATCGGAAACGCAGCGGATGAAAACCGGCCGGGCGTCAATGAAAATCTGGCCTTCGTCCGGCTGGTGGATGCCGCCGAGGATTTTCATCAGCGTGCTTTTGCCGGCTCCGTTTTCGCCGATGAGGGCGACGACCTCGCCGCGGTTCACTTCAAGCGAGACGCCGGACAGCGCCACCACGCCGGGGAAGCGCTTGGAGACGCCTTTCAGGTGAAGAATGGGGGATGAAGTCATTTGAAAAGCATGGAGGCGTGGCCCAGGGGGCGCGCCTAAAAAACAAAATCACGTGCGGCCGCGGAGCTTGTTCAGGTTCGTCTGGAATTCATCGACGCTGTCCTTCTTGATCGCGAGGGTGTGAATGAAAATCTGCTTGGTGTCCGGAATAACCGATTTGTCGCCGCCGATGACCTTGGCCAGGTTGAGCATGGACTGACGCCCGAATTCAAAGGGCTGCTGGACGACGGTGGCATAGATGTCGCCGCTCCTGACGCCCGCGAGCGTTTCGTCCTCCTCGTCGAAACAGACGATCTTCACCTGGCCATTCTTGCCGGCGTCGCGGACGGCGTTCAGGATGGCCGGACCGTTGTAGCTCCAGAGACCGACGAGGCAGGCGACATCAGGGTACTTCACGAGGGCGTCCTGGACGTTGGCCTTGGCGCGGGCGCGGTCGGTTTCATCGGTGCGAACGTCCAGAATCTGGATGTTCGGGCCGAGGACCTGCTTGATGCCGCTGAGGCGGTCCTTGGCGTTCTGCGCGTCGAGCGTGCCGACGAAGAGGATGATCTTTCCGCCATTGGGCAGGGCTTCCTTGATCAAGCCGCCGGCTTGAGCGCCCGCCTCGACATTGTTGGTGCCGATGTAGCAGGCGCGATCGCTGTCGGCGGCGTCGCTGTCGGCGCAAAAAATCGTCGCGTGCTTGGCCGCGTCGTTGAGCATGGGGGTTTCATTGGCGGGATCGACCGGGCTGATCGCGATTCCATCGACGCCGCGCGCCAGCAGATCGTCGAGAACGCGCTTCTGACCCGCGGCGGTGGCGTCGCCGAGAATCTGGAAATCAACCTCGATGTTGGGATTCTCCTGGGCGGCCTTGTTGCAGCCGGCGCGGCAGATGGTCCAAAAATCCGCGGCGTTGTTGGTGACGAAGGCGAGCCTTATCTTCTTGCCCGCGGTGGCTGAAGTATCGCTCTTATTGCAGCCCGGCGCGAGAAACATCACCGCCAGCGCGACGCACCACCACGACAGTCGATGGGTCATAGCGATCCTTCCTCCCCAGCGCCTGATCATATCGGCCGGCTAATTCAATTCCAGCCGGAGGCGGCACTGTTTTGCTCACCATCAGCCCTTGGGAGCAACGCATCCCGAGGCGGCTGAATCGCCGGCGGGGAACGGGCCGGTCACGGCGACTTCCGCGCCAGGCCCCGACCAGGCAATGCCAAGCTCGCTGGGAAGACTGAACTGTTCGTAGCATTGGTCCAGCGTTTTTTCCAGGTCCGTGACATACCTCCGACGTTCGCCGGGAGCGCCCTCCACGACCACCAGATCGCCGGGAAAATCGATGATGTTCGGCATGGACTGCTGGGCGGCGTAAACGCAGGCGGTTTGGGCGCCGGCCGCCTCGGGGCCGCAGGCCACGGGCTGCGCGCTGCGGATCGATTGCAGAACTTCGGAAAGCTTGTGCGACAAGTCGCCCAAGGGCGGCGAGCCGTAATTGATCCGGGAGCCGTTGCGCGGCTCGGCCACGATGCAATCATCGAACTGTCCGTAATGCACGATGGCGTCCTCAAATTCGTATCGGAAGACCAAATCGCGCTTGTGTTGCGTGGCATGGCTGGCGATGAAGAGCGCGGTTGCCCCTTGCTCGGTGCGACAGCGCAGCGCAACCGTGTCGTAATTCTGGATGGCATAGGCGCGGTAGAGCTCGGCCGTGACGGTGGTCGGCCAGTCGCTGCGATCGGCGGCTTTGCCCAGCACAAAGAACATGTTGTGCAGTTGATGGGCGCAGGCATTATTTGCGGGGCTGTCCAAGACCAGGCGGTCGTCGCCGTCTCGCTGGCGGCCGGCCCATGGACAGCGGCGGTAATATTTCTCGTCGCGCGGCCAATAGACGCCGGTTCTGAGGCGTTTGGGCCGGCCGAAGCGGCCCGCGGAAATGTCGCGTTTCAATTGCTGAATCTCCGGCGAGAATGACCATTGATAGCCAATCGCCAATTGCCGCCGATTGCGATCGCGCGCCTCGACCATCCGTCGGATCTGCTCGGGATGCGCCCCCAGCGGCTTTTCGCAAAGAACATGCGACCCAAGGTCCATCGCAAGACAAGCCTGCTCGCAATGCAACTGAATCGGCGTGGCGAGGATGACCAGATCGGCTCGGCCCCGGCGGGAAAAATCTTCCAGTGAAGCAAAGAGAGGGATTCCGCGGTCGCGAATTTCCGACAGATGTTCGCACCGCTGGGGCGCGGGATCGACCGCGGCGACAAACTTAATCCCGCCTGCCAATTGGCGGTCGAGCAACTCCTTCACATAAGCGTTTCCGTAACCGCCTATACCCACCAATGCCACGGATTTAACACCGTCGTTCACGCGACCCACTCCAGCTAAAAAAAACTGCCAACGCAGACTTCATTGGGCGGGGAACCCGCAAAGCTGAATAAGATTATAGCCAGCCGCCCAACAATTACCACAATCGATATAGCAATTCCCATGGAAGTTGCAGTGATTCCCCCAACACCGGGTCATTGGCAACATTCTTTCATTAGCCACGCGAGCTCTTTAATTTCAAGGTCTAATTGAACCGCAGAGCACGCGGAGAACGCGGAGAAGAAGTATAAGAACGAGCTTTTCTTAGTTCTTCTCCGCGTTCTCCGCGTGCTCTGCGGTTCAAGTTTGGATTGAAAGGGCGACGAATCATGGGGTTACGATGATCGTGCAAAACGTTGCGGGCGAAATGCATCGAGCTAAACCTCCAAAGTTCTCATTGATTCTCATAAAATGAATCCAATGCCTGGAGCACTGCTCCAATTAACCTCGATTTGCAAAAGTTTCGGCGGAGTTTGTGCGCTGGAAGGCGTTTCGTTTGAGCTAAACGCGGGCGAGGTTCACGCCTTGGTGGGGGAGAATGGGGCCGGAAAATCCACGCTCATCAAGATCATTACCGGCGCAGTGCAGGCGGACTCCGGGTCGATTCAGCTTGGCGGGGCGGTCCTGGCTCGCAACGATCCGAGCCTGTCGCGTGGGTTGGGGATTGCCGCGATCTATCAGCAGCCGGCGCTGTTTCCAGACCTGAGCGTTGCCGAAAACATGGCCCTGCGGGTGAAGTCGGGGGAGCCGTGGCGGTTGGTTCGATGGGGAAGGCGCCGCGCCAGCGCGCGGGAATTGCTCGGACGAATCGGGGCGGATGTTTCATGCGACGCGCTGGTGCGCGATCTGACGATGCCGCAGCAACAAATCGTGGAGATCGCCGGCGCTCTGGGCGCGGAAGCGAAAATTCTCATCCTTGACGAGCCCACCAGCTCACTGACCCACCGCGAGGTCGAAAACCTCTTTCGCGTGATCCGGCAATTGAAGCAACAAGGCGTCGGAATGATCTACATCTCTCATCGAATGGACGAGCTGCCGGTCATCGCCGATCGCGTCACCGTGCTGCGCGATGGCAAATGCGTCGGGACGCGCGCGATGGCCGAAGCCGCTACGGCGGAGTTGATCCGGATGATGGTTGGGCGTGAATTGTCCGACGTGTTTGCCAAGGCCGCCGCGCCGCTCGGAGATGTGGTTCTACAGACGAAGGACCTCTCTTGTGGAGAATCGGGGGTGCGGGGAATCAACCTCCGTTTGCGGAGCGGGGAGATTCTGGGCTTGGCCGGGCTGGTTGGCGCGGGAAGATCGGAATTGGCCCGCGTTCTTTTCGGGCTGACCCCCGCCGATCGAGGAGAGATTTTTGTCCGCGGCAAATCCGTCCGGATCGATTCGCCGGCAAAAGCCGTCCGGCTGGGAATCGCGTACGTTCCCGAGGATCGGCGGCGATATGGAGTCATCCTGGAAATGCCCGTGGCCGCCAACACCACGCTGGCAATCCTCCGGCAAATCTCTCGCGCGGGATTGCTGGATCTCGCCCGCGAGCGGCAGATCACCGGCGCATTCGTCGAGCGGCTGGGAACCCAAACGCCGTCGCTGGACGCGCCGGTCGGCCAGCTTTCCGGCGGGAATCAGCAGAAAGTAGCGCTGGCGCGCTGGCTGGCGACGGAGCCGACGGTCATGATTCTCGATGAGCCCACGCAGGGCGTCGACGTCGGCGCCAAGGCGGAGATACATCGCCTGATGAGCGAATTGGCCGGGCGAGGACTGGCGATCCTGATGATTTCTTCCGAGCTGCCGGAAATCCTCGGCTGGAGCGATCGGATCGCCGTGATGCGCGGCGGATCGATCGTTGGCGAACTGGATCAGGCCGAGGCAAATCAGGAAAAGGTGCTGGAGATGGCGCTGGGACACGCCGCGTCGGAGGCCCTGGCGTGAGCTTCAAGATCGGGACATACAAACGCGAGCTGTCGGTGGCTGCGGCGTATCTGGCGCTGCTGCTCGTGCTGGCGCTGGCGGCGCCGAGATTTTTCCAGGTCCAGTTTCGCGATACCTGGGTCAGCGCCGCTCCAGCCCTGGTCGTGGCGATCGGGATGACGCTGGTGATTGTCGCGCGGCAGATCGACATATCGGTGGGATCGCAGTTTTCGATTTGCGCCGTTGCGGCGGGGTTGCTGGCCCGGGCTGGAATGCCGATGCCGGTGGTGATTGGCGCGACGCTTGCCGCGGGGGTGGCGATGGGGGCGCTGAACGGCGCGCTGGTTGGGGCACTTGGGTTGCCCTCGATCGTCGTGACTCTGGCGACGATGGTGATCTTCCGTCAAGGGCTGACCTGGGCCCGGCAGGGTGAAATGGTCGCGGATTTGCCGGCCCGGTTTCAATGGTTCGGCCAATCGCAAGCAACGGGCCAGTGGTTGGTCGTTATTATCGCGATTGCGATATTTATTGCGTTCGCCTGGGGTGCGCGCTGGTTGTCGGCGGGGCGGAAGGTGTACGCGGTGGGCTCGGATCAGGAGGCGGCCAGGCTTTCTGGCATCAGGCCGGGGCGGGTGATATTCGGCGTCTTCGCGCTCATGGGGGCGCTGGTGGGGGTTGCCGCATTGCTGCAAACCGTGCGGTTCGCGGAAGTCGATCCAAAGACTGGGGCGGGAATGGAACTCCAGACCATCGCCGCCGTGGTGGTCGGCGGCGCCGCCATCTCCGGCGGCCGCGGGACCATGGTGGGCAGTCTCATCGGCGTGGCGCTGCTCGGCACCCTCGGCGTCGCGATGGTGTTTCTGACCCGACAGGCGCAGTGGGACAAGGCCATAGAGGGCGCCATCATCCTGGCGGCGGTGGCGTCGGACGGATTTACCCGGCGAAGGAAACGCGTCGCATGACGAGCTTCGCGGCCAAGGCTCCCTCGCCGTCGAATCCGCTGCGCATCGGGCAGCAGGCGATTCTCGGCGCGCTGGTGTTGCTGGAAATCCTGGTCTTTTCGATCATCGGCAAGAATTTTCTCACGTGGGACAACCTCTTTCTGAATCTGCGGATCAGCACGGAATTGGGCCTGCTCGCGCTGGCTGCGACGGCGGTGATCGTCACGGGCGGCATCGATCTGTCGGTCGGGTCGCTGCTGGGGCTGTGCGCGGTGGTGTTCGGAAAACTCTGGCGTGACGGCGGCCTGGACCCGTGGTCCGCGGCGGCGGCGGCGGTGGCGATGGGCGCGGCCGCGGGCGCCTTGAACGCCCTGCTGATCACGCGCCTGAGGATACCCCCGCTGATCGTCACGCTCGGATCCTATTCGCTGCTGCGAGGCTTGGCCGAGGGAATCACGCGCGGGGTGGACAATTTCACGAATTTTCCCGCGAGCTTCATTTACCTCGGACAGGGTTATTTCTGGCGATGGATTCCCGTGCAACTGCCCATTTTTCTGGCGGCGGCGGTGGGATTCTGGGTCCTGTTGCACCGCAGCGCGATTGGCCGGACGCTCTCCGCCATCGGATATTCTCCGGAAGGAGCGCGCCATGCCGGCATTCCGGTCCAGCGGCGTGTGGCGTTGGTTTACGTGCTTTCGGGTCTGGCGGCGGGGGTGGCGGCGGTGATTTACGTCGCTCGCTTTGGCCAGGCCACAGCCGATGCCGGGACCGGATACGAACTGTCGGCGATCACGGCGGTGGTGCTGGGGGGCACGTCGATCTTCGGCGGGCGAGGGAGCATAACCGGCACGCTATTGGGGTTGTTCGCCATCGCGATTTTGCAAAATGGGCTGAGGCTGGCGGATCTACCGCCGGAACTGGCGGGAATCCTGACCGGGGCATTATTGTTGGTGGCCATTGGCGCCGATTGGCGGCGCCGCCCGCAAACAACGCGCTTGCGGCATGGCGCGGAGGAACTGAACATGAAGAATTCGCAACTTGCGGTGTTGTGCGTGGTGATTCTGGCGGCGGCTTTGATCGTCGCCGCCGGGAATTTTCTTCTGCTGCGCAGCCTTGGGACGGCGTCGGACGGCCGCGCCGCCCCGGTCGCCGCGAAGTCCCTCACCATCGCGATGATGCCCAAGAGCAAGGGCAACGCCTATTTCATTGCCTGCCGCAAAGGAGCCGAAGAGGCGGCCCGGGAATTGGGCATCAACCTGATCTGGGATGGTCCCACCGATCCGGACCCGGCCAAGCAGAATGAGATCGTCGAGACGTGGATCACGCGCGGCGTGGACGTGATTGCCGTGTCGTGCGAGAACAAGGAGGGGCTGTCCACGGTTCTGCGCAAGGCCCGGCAGGCGGGGATCAAGGTGGTGACATTCGATGCCGACGCCCAGAGCGATGCCCGCGACTTTTTCGTCAATCAGGCAACGCCCGAGGGAATCGGAAATATCCTGATGGACGACGCGGCCAAGGCGATGGGAGGAAAGGGTGAATTCGCGATCATTACCTCGTCGCTGACGGCGGCGAATCAAAATGAGTGGCTGAAATACATCGAGGCGCGGCGGGCGGCGAAATATCCGGAGATCAAGATGGCGACGCTTCGGCCCTGCGATGATATGCAGAACAAAGCGTTTGACCAGGCCCAGTCGGTGCTGAATGCCGAGGCGAACGTGAAGCTGATCATGGCGATCTGCTCGCCGGCGGTCCCCGGGGCGGCGGAGGCGGTGAAGCAATCGGGTCGGACGGATGTCAAAGTCGTCGGCCTTGGCCTGCCGAATGAAAACAAGCAATACGTTCACGAAGGGATCACGCAGGCGGTGGTGCTGTGGAACACGATGGATTTGGGATATTTGACGGTGTACGCGGCCGAGGCGGTGAAGAACGGCACATTGCGGCCGGGCGATTCGTCGCTGGAAGCCGGAAGGCTGGGGAAGATCGAGGTGCGCGGCGACAATGTTCTGCTGGGCGTGCCGTTCACGTTCGACAGGGACAATATCGATCAGTTTGATTTTTAGTGAGGTCAAACAGACCGTTTTTGCACCCGCATCGGAAAAATTGAACCGCGGAGGCAGGGTCGTCAACGAGGTGGATACGGCCGGAAGGGTTGGGCCGGCTCCTGGATCAGATTCGCAACGCCTTGAATCTGCGTGCTTTTCGGCGGGCCGGCTAGTTCAAGAATGATGATCTGGTTGTCGCCCTTGTTTTGCCAGACGCTGGGAAGATACAGACTGCGGTCGGCGCCGACGTTCCAGTATCGGCCGAGGTTGTGGCCGTTGACCCAAACGACGCCGAAATTCCAGTTTCGCATGTCGAGATAAATTTCACCCACATTCGCGAGGGTGAATGAACCGGAGTAAATCGCCGGCGCGAGCGGCGGCGGATCGGCTGCGGCGGTTTGGAGGGTGAGAACTTTGCGCGGATCGTCCATCGGCAAAGAGAAAATCTGCCAACCTTTCAGCTCCCGGCCGTCGAGAGTTGGGTTTTCGTTCAGGCCCTTTCGGCTGATGGATGGGTTGATGCCGACGCTGTTGCGGCCGAGGTTGTAGACCAGAACGTCCAACGTGCACGAGCCGGGGTGGTCCAGATTCATCTCGAAACTGCTCGCTCCGAATGGCTCAAAGGCTTGGCCGACGACTTGGCCGTCAATCATGACGATGGAATAGTCCAGGGCCTTTTTCAAATCGAGCTTGCCTTTGATGCCGGCGGGGAACGTCTTGCGATAGAGGATCAGGCCGTAGGATTGATCGAGGTCTTCCATCGTCACGACATCATCGGAGGTGAGTGTCGGTTTCGTCAGGCAATCGAGCAGCGGTCGGCAATTCGCGACTTTGAACGGAGGGATTTCGATGACTCGCGGATCAGGCGGGATGGGCGGAGGATGGATGTGCAGTTCCTGGATGAACAGTTCCCGCAGGGCGGTGAATTTCGGCGTGACGCGACCAAGTTCATCGATCGGGGCGTCGTAATCGTAGGTGGTTTGAACGGGCTGAGAGCCGTTGGCCCCGTTGGAAAATCCGAAGTTCGTCCCACCGTCGAACAGGTAATAGCAAAAAGAGAGATGGCGATCGAGCAGCCATTGCGTGTCGGTAATCTGAAGCGGCACAGGCTTGGCCTTGCCCTTAGGTCCACCCACGCCGTCGCCCCAGACGGAGTACCAGGAGGTGTAAACCTCCGATCCGTAAACGGGATACCCGCCGGCGACTTTTTTGGCCAGGTCGAGTTTTTGCGAATTGGGCAGGCCGTTGGTGGCGCGCAGAATTCCGGGCAGGCCGCTGAGTTTGTTCCAGACCGGCCCGCTGTGATCGCAGGTGAAAAGCTGGGCATCGAAGCCGGCGTCGATGAATGCCTGTTTCAGATCGGCCAGATATTTGTCAATCTTGCCATATTCGTTTTCCATCTGGATCAGGAGGATTGGCCCGCCGTGGGTGACCTGAAGATCGCCGATCTGATCGTGCAGGGCATTCAGGTAATCGCGGCAATAGCTCATGAATTGGGGATCGCCCGAGCGGAGTTTGATCTGGTGATGTTTCAGCAGCCAGGCGGGATATCCTCCGAATTCCGTTTCGGCGCAAACGTACGGCCCGGGCCGGAGGACCACCCAAAGGCCGTTGTCCCGGCAAAGCTTCACGAAGCGGCGAACGTCGTTGTTGTCGTCGAAGTTGAATTGGCCCTCGGCGGGCTCGATCTGGTTCCAGAAAATAGAGATGCCGACGGCGTTCAGTCCCATGGCCCGGGCTTTTCTGATGCGATCTTCCCAGAATTGGTAAGGAATGCGCGACGGATGAATTTCGCCCGCGATGATTTCAATGGGCTGGCCGTCGATGGTAAATTGATTGTTACCGGCGGCGAATGGGTGCTGTTTGCCGTCGCTCGGATCGGGGGCGGCTTGTACGATGGCCGCCAGCATCAAGGTAAATCCGAGGATCAACCCTTGGATCGAAACAGGCGGCGCGGCGCTTCGCATCGATGGTAAATTATCCGGCGGCATCTGTGCGATTCAAGGCAACGGCGAGCAGCATGACCCAGATGGCGGTGATGATTTGGGGATTGAACGTCTGGGACGCGGGGATCATTCTGTTGTTTTTGGCGGCGATCCTGGGGATCGGTTTTGTTGTTTCCCGCAGCGTCAGGAAAGAGACCGATTTTTATCTCGGCGGCCGAAAGCTGGGCCGGGCGCTGCAATTCTTTTTGAATTTCGGCAACGCCACCGATTCCACCGGCGCGGTGACCGTCTCCACGGCGGTCTACCAAAACGGGGCCGGCGGGATTTGGTTCGGATTTCAGACCCTGTTCATCACGCCGTTCTTCTGGTTCATCCAACCCTGGTGGCGGCGGTCGCGGCTGATCACGATGGGCGATCTGTTTGTCGATCGATTCAACAGCAAAGCCCTCGCCAGCGCCTACGCCGCGTTCAACATTTTCATGGCGCTGTTCACCATGGGGATGGGCAACTTCTACGCTTTCAAGGTGGCGCAGGCGATGATCGTCAAGCCGGAATCGGACTATTCCGAGACGGACCGTCGGCAGATCGCCCAATACAACGAATATCGCGACCTTAAATCCCGGATCGAAAATGGACAGTTGGACCTGAGCGGCTCGGAGCGGTTCAAGTATCTGGACAACCTCAGCAAGCGCGCCGAGCTGCCATCGTTCGTATCGTACGTGAAGCCGCTGCCGTTTTACGCGGCGTATTCGACGATTGTCGGGATTTATATCGTGCTCGGCGGGCTGCGCGCCGCGGCGATCACCGATGCGGTGCAGGGGCTTCTCATTCTGGTCATGTCGATGCTGCTCATTCCGGTCGGGTTGCATCGCATCGGCGGGTTCAGCGGGCTCCACGCCAGTGTGCCGGCGCATCTGTTTCACCTGACCGGCGATACGGCGTGGCACACGGTTTTGGCGATCACGTTCGCCAGCCTCGTGCAGATCGTCGGGCTGCTGCACAACATGTCGACCGCCGGGTCGGCCAGGGATGAAAGCACGGCCCGCTTCGGAATGATCTCGGGTGGATTCACCAAGCGGCTGGTGCTGATCGCCTGGATGGTGTGCGGGTTGATCGGCATCGCGGTGTTTCAGGGAAGGCTGCGCCTCGCGGACCCGGATAACGTCTGGGGTACGCTGTCGCATGCACTTCTTGGGCCGGGACTTTTTGGGCTGATGTTGTCGGGTCTTCTGCTGGGGCATATGCCGTCGGTGGGGGTGTATGCGGTGTCGGTGGCGGGGCTGGCAACGCGGAACGTGTATGAGCCGATGGTCAAAGACCAATCGGACGCACACTATCTGCGAGCGGGCCGGTGGGCGATCGCGGGCGTGCTGGTCGTCGCGGTGATCTTTGCGATGTGCATGTCGGATGTCGTCTCCGCCTACACCGACCTGGTGACGTTCAATACATTTTTCGGGGCGGCGATTTTCCTGATCCTGTTCTGGCGGAGGTTGACGGCGAGGTCGATCCTGATCGGCCTGGTGATCTGGATTGTGGCCATGGGATTCGTGCCCAGGGCATTGCCCCAGACGCCGGGATTTCGGCGGCTGCCGGCCCTGATGTTGGAAACGCCGCGATCGGCCGTCTTCTTCGATCAAATTGTTCGGACGAATCCGGCCGATCCGCATTCGCCGCTGGAGGGAATCGGCCGGTTTAACGTGGAGAACTATTCGCTGCACCTGCTGGGCGTGCCGGTGCAACGGTTTTCACAGGCCCAGATGACGACGGTGCGCTGGGCGTTTGACGGGCTGTTTCCGTTTGTGCTGTTGATGGCTCTAAGTCTGCTGACCAAGCCGGATGAACTAGAGCGCGCGGATCGATTTTTCGCCAAGATGCGCACCCCCATCGCGCCGGCGCCGGAGCTGGATCAGCGCGAGGTCGAGCTGAGCGATCGAATGCCGCATCGGTTCGACCATAAAAGGCTCCTGCCGAAATCGAATTGGCAATTTACGCGCTGGACCATGAACGACGTCGCCGGTTTTTTCGGGTGTTGGCTGATCGCCGGCGCGATTCTTTGGGTTCTCTGGATTGTTTTGCACCTGGGATGGCAATGATGAATATCAAACGGCCATGGTTGGGTTTGATGATGGCGTTTGTCCTGGGGGGCTGCTCGGGACAGGTTCCGCCGCAACGGGCGACGACGCTGCCCGCTGCGCCGCCCTCCGTGGCAACCCAAATCCTGGATCTATCGCGCGGAGTGGATTTGCATTGGCTGGAGGGATCGGCGCCATCGGTCGCCGAGGGCGTGAGCTGGGGCGTGCCTTGGCCGCGGGGGAAGATTCAAAAAGATACGACCTTCAGCCTGACCGATGCGCACGGGAATAACCTCGCGCTCCAGGCTTGGCCGCTGGCCTATTGGCCGGATGGGTCGATCAAGTGGACGGGATTCGCGGCGGCAGGGGGGGAAGAGGAGGGGAATAGGCTGAATCTCAAGCCCGGCGGGACCCCGGCCGCGCCGCAGTCGTCAATCGCCGTCAATCAGAGCGAGGATGCCATTGAGATCGGCAATGGCCAATCGACCTGGCGAATCGGGCGAAAAGGCGGAAATATCGTCGAGTCGATTTCGCTGGGCGAGAGGATCGTCGCGAAAAATGGCCGGCTGGTGGGGCAGGTGGAAGATCGATCGGATTGGGAGGCGAGGCAGGTTCTGGCCGTAAAGGATTTTTCAAGCGAGATCGCGTCGGCGACGGTGGAGCAGATTGGGCCTGTGCGAGTGGTGGTGAGGATCGAGGGGAAACACCGCTTCGCCCAAAGCGATCGGACCTGGCTGCCGTTTGTCGTTCGGTTGTATTTCTATGCCGGCAGCAACTCCGTGCGAATGGTGCACACATTCATTTTCGACGGGGATCAGGAGAAGGATTTTATCCGCGGCCTGGGCATCCGATTTGATGTGCCGATGCGCGAGGAATTTCAAAACCGGCACGTACGGCTGGCGGGCGACCAGGGTTTATTTGCCGAGCCGGTTCGACTCATCGCCGGGCGAAGGGACCCGCATCCCGAGATGTATCAGCGGCAGATCGCGGGCAAGAGGGTTGCGAATCTAAATCAAATGCCGATGGGCGCCAACGTGCGGCAAATGGCGGTGTGGGATGCGTACAAGCTCACGCAGCTTACGCCTGATGGTTTCACGATTCAGAAGCGCACGAATCAGAAAAGCGCCTGGATCAGCGCGGTGGGGGGGAAACGGGCGATGGGCCTGGCGTTCGTGGGGGACGTGTCCGGCGGGCTGTCGATCGATCTGAAAAACTTCTGGCAACTTTGCCCCACGGAATTGGAGATCGACGGCGCAAGCAAGGATGTCGCGGAGCTGACGGCGTGGCTTTGGTCGCCGGATGCGCCGGCGATGGACCTGCGGCACTACGATACCGCCGCCCACGGATTGGAAGCGTCCTACGAGGATGTTCAGCCGGGATTCAGCAGCGCCTATGGCGTGGCGCGCACCAGCGAGCTGACACTGCGTCCATTTCGGGACGTGCCAAGCGATGAAGGGCTTTTGCAACAGGCCCGGGCGGATCAGCAGGACGCGCTGCTGGTCTGCTCGCCGGAGTATTATCACGCGATCCCCGTTTTCGGATTGTGGAGCCTTCCGGACCGATCGACCCGGGGGAGGCAATGGCTCGAGGACCAACTGGATAAGGCGATCGTATTTTACCAGGGACAGGTGCGGCAGCGGCGATGGTATGGGTTCTGGGATTTCGGCGATGTGATGCATAGCTACGACACCGCTCGCCACGAATGGAAATACGACGTCGGCGGATTTGCCTGGGACAACACGGAATTGGCCCCGAACCTCTGGCTTTGGTACAGCTTTTTGCGCTCGGGAAGAGCGGACGTTTATCACATGGCCGAGGCGATCACCCGTCAGAGCCAGGAAGTGGATGTCTATCACATCGGGCCGTGGAAGGGGCTGGGTTCGCGGCACAACGTGCGGCACTGGGGTGACGGGGCGAAGGAACTGCGCATCAGCCAATCGCTGTTCAAGCGGTTTTACTATTACCTCACGACGGATGAGCGCACCGGCGATCTGATGAACGAGGAAATCGACGCCGACCAGGACCAGCTCGATCCGCTTCGCAAGCTGCCGGGGATTTCAGGGGAGCACGAGTATCCCACGCATTTTCGCATCGGACCGGATTGGTTTGCGATGGCGAGCAACTGGTGGGCCGCCTGGGAAAGGACGGGCGAGACAAGATACCGGGATCGAATCCTGGCCGGGATGAACAGCATCACGAACATGCCGAACGGGATCTCTTCGGGCGAAAATTTCGGATACGACCCCAAGACGCGAACGCTGCATCGATTGACGAATGACAAAAGGACTCCGTCGCTGCTGCCGCTGTTTGGCGGGCCGGAATTGAATTTCGAGATCATTCCGGTCATCGACGACCCTGCATGGACGGCGGCGTGGCTGGCGTACTGCCAGAAAACCCCCCGCGGGGACCCGGATAGCGCGCGGCTGATTGCGTACGCGGCCTACGCCGCCAAGGATTCCAAGGAGGGCGCTCGGGCCTGGCGGCAATTCCTGGCGTGGCCGATGCGTTTTGATTCGCATCCGGCAACGGGCGCGGCTGTTCCTGAGCCGATTGATGAAATCGACGGCGTTTCAACGAACAGCACAGCGCAGTGGTGCCTTAACGCAATTGAGTTGTTGGAACTGGCGCCGGATGAAATGGCGGCGAATCCGGAGGGGGATTTCAGGGGTAATTAATCGCCCGAGGCTTGGCGATATTGGCCGCTGGGCGCCGTTCCATCAAGTTGAATTCCCGATCGCGACTTTCGGCCGATCAATTTCCACATGAGGATGCCCGCCACCGCAACGATCACTCCAAGGACCATGCTGATGCTCAAGCCGTACAACTGTCCGTGAACGCGCAGGGTGACGACGCTCGGCTCGACGCGGATCATTTCCAGCACGTATCTCGCCACGCCCTCCAGAATCAGCATCAGGGCGAAGACCCGTCCGTCGGCGTGCGGAAGACCCAGGTACGCGATCAGCAGGCCGCACAGAAGGAACGCGGTGAAGGCGCTGTAGAGCTGAGTCGGATGAACCGGCAGGGCGGAGACGGCCGCCGCCTTGGCGCGGAGATTCGGGTCGGTGCTGATCGGGGGGATATGCGGGTTCATCAGGCCGCGCGGGCTTTGAAGTTCCATCGGGGCCACGAGTCTTCCCTGCTGATATTGCTCGATGTACACGTTGGAGAAATAAGGAAACCGCACGGCCCAGGGCACGTTGCACTGCTCGCCGTAGCAGCAGCCGTTCAGAAAGCAGCCGATTCGCCCGAAGCCGAGCCCGATCATGACCACCGGGGCGACAATATCCATTCCCAAAAGAATCGAGACGCGGCGGAGAAGCGCGTAGATGATGCAGCAGGGCGTGGCCAGCAGGAATCCGCCGTAAAACGTCAATCCGCCTTCGCGCGTGTTGACGATGTTGCGAAGGTTCTGCGCGAGGCTCAGATCGCCGCGCGTGTATTCATGGAGATGTTCCAGCACATGGCACAGCCGCGCCCCGATGAGGCCCGACGCCAGTGCGATGAGGGTTGCATCCACGAACAATTCGGGCCGGATGCCCTTGCGCTCCCCCAGCCATTGCGACGTTTTCAGGCACGCCAGGAACGCCACCACCAGCATCAGGCCATAGCCATAGATGGGGAATTCATGGCCGAAAAGATGAATGCGGAAAAGTTCCTGGAGCATGGAGTCAACTGACCGTCGGTTGATTGATTATTTCAATCGCCTGGTTCCGTTCGTTCACGATCACGATGCGTGAGGTATGGCCTTCGAGTTCGGACGGATCGGCCAAGACGAACGCCATGATGATGACCCGATTCCCCGCGTGGGACAGCCGAGCGGCGGCGCCGTTGATGCCGATGATTCCGCTGCCGCGGTCGCCGGGAATGACGTACGTTTCGAACCGGTTGCCGTTCTCGCAATCGGCGACGATGACGGCCTCATTGGGCAAGAGCCCGCTGGCGGCCAGCAGATCGCGGTCGATGGTGATGCTGCCATGATAGTTCACATCGGTCATCGTGACGGTGGCGTGGTGAATCTTCGCCTTCAAAAGCTTGACCAACATTGGGGTCTGATTGTAGAGGATCGGAGGGGTTCAAGGAATCAGTACGACGTTGTCGATCAATCGCGTCTTGCCCACGCGGGCGGCGACGGCCAGCAACGTTGGGCTGGAAACGACCTGGACGTCTTTGAGCGTTTGGGCATCGACTGCCGCCACATAATCGATGAGCAGCGGGACGCGGCCCTGGCTGCCGGGATCGAGCAGGATGTTCTGAGCCGTCGCCAGCAGCCGATTGGTCTGGCGAATCCCCTTGGCAAATTCATCGCGAGCGGCGAAGAGGGCGCGGCTGATGGACAGGCCCCGTTCCCGTTCGGCGGCGGATAGATATTGATTGCGGCTGCCCATCGCCAGGCCGTCCGGCTCGCGAACGGTCGGTCCCGACGCCATTTCGATCGGCCAATTCAGCGCTTCCACCATCGCGCGGATCACCAGATACTGCTGGTAATCCTTTTGGCCGAAGCACGCCACCTCGGGGCGAAGGATGTTGAACAGTTTGGCCACGACCTGACAGACGCCCTTGAAATGACTGGGGCGTATTCGGCCTTCGAGCACGCTGGAGAGGCTGGGAATATCAAGGTGAACGTCGGCCAAACCGTCGGGCGGATACATCTGCTCCACGAGCGGATTGAACACCAGATCGACGCCGGCATCCCGGCATTTGGCCAGGTCGGCCTCGAGGGGGCGCGGATATTTGTTGAAATCCTCCCGCGGTCCGAACTGCGTCGGATTGACGAAAATACTCACCGCCACCTTGGGGGCGTGCTTCCTGGCGAGGTCGATGAGCGACAGATGGCCGGCATGGAGCGCTCCCATCGTGGGCACCAGGGCGAGCCGGCCAAGTTTCTCCCGCTCGCTGCGCGCTTCGGAAATGGTCTGGGTCACGATCATGATATCGGCGGACTGTACCACGCCCACCCCGGTTGCGGCTATCATGGGGGCGAATTTGAGATTTCAGATTTGGGATTGGTGGAAGGAGTCAACAGCATGCGGTGGATGGCGATGGCGGTAATTGTTTTTGCAACGGCGGGGGCCAGGGGACAGGCGGAGCAGCCCGTTACCCGGCCCACAACGCGCACCGATCATGCGGCAGCCACCGATCATGCGACCTCCGAGGACAAAATTTCCGTGACGCATCATTCGGTCAAGGTCGGCGGGACAAAGATCAGCTACGAGGCGATGGCCGGCACGATGGCGATGAAGGACGAAGCGGGCAAGCCGCGCGCCGATTTCTTTTTCGTCTCCTACACCAAGGAGCCGACGACCCGGCCGGAAGATCGGCCGATTACGTTTGTCTTCAACGGCGGACCCGGCGCCGCGGCGGTCTGGCTGCATCTCGGCGCGGCAGGCCCCAAGCGCGTGGCCCTGGAACACGACGGAATTCCGGGCCCGCCGCCGCACGGATTGATCGACAACGATCAATCCTGGCTTGACGCCAGCGATCTGGTTTTCATCGATCCGGTGGGCACGGGGTACAGCCGCCCGGCCGAGGGACAAAAGGCGTCCGATTTCTACGGCGTGCAACAGGATTTGGAATCCGTCGGGCAGTTCATCCGCCTGTATCTCACCCGATACGAGCGATGGGACAGCCCCAAATTCCTCGCCGGCGAGAGCTACGGAACCACCCGCGCCGCAGCCCTCTCCGCGCATCTTCTCAACGATTACGGCATCGATCTGAATGGGATTATTCTGATCTCCACGGTGCTGAATTTTGAAACGCTGAATCCCGCCGATGGCAACGATCTTCCTTACGCCCTGTATTTGCCGTCGTACACCGCCATCGCCGTCTTTCACCACAAATTGGAAACCGCCCAGGAAGATTTGTTGCTCGGCGAGGTTCAGCAATACGCCCTGCACGAATATCTCGACGCCCTGGCCAAGGGCGCGGCCCTGACCAAGGACGCCCGGGACGATGTGGTGGCCCACCTGGCCCGCTACACGGGACTTTCGCCCGATCTGATCGACAGGGCGAATCTGCGGATCGATCCAGATATGTTCCGCAAGCAGTTGCTCAACGATCAACGGCTGATCCTTGGCCGATACGATGGGCGGATCACCGGCCTCGATGCCGAGCCCGCCGCCGCCGAGCCACACTATGATCCCAGTTTCACCCGCTATTTGCCGGTCTATGCGGGCGCTTTCAACGATTACGTCCGCCGCCAGCTCAAATATGAGTCGGACCTCGACTACAAAGTCCTCAGCAAGAGCGTCGGGCCGTGGGATTTTGGCCGCGGGGGTTTCGGATATCTCAACGTCACCGACGACCTGCGCTCGGCGATGCTCGACAATCCGAATTTGAAGGTCCTTGTCTGTAGCGGTTACGAGGACCTGGCCACTCCCTTCCTCGCCACCAAATATACGTTCGACCAATTGGACCTGACCGATCGGCTCCAGGGGAACGTCACGCAGACGTTCTATCACAGCGGGCACATGATTTATCACGACCCGGCGTCGCTTGGACAACTGAAGGAGAATGTCGCCGCGTTCATCGCGTCGGCGGTAGGAAAGAGATGAACCGCCAAGACGCCAAGAGAACGTAGCGAGAATTTTTCGTGAAACTTCTGATTTGGCCTTGGCGTCTTGGCGTCTTGGCGGTTCAATCGAATGGCTTGGCAATATGCTCACGAAGCGAATAATTCCCTGCCTGGACGTGGATCGCGGTCGCGTGGTCAAAGGCGTGAAATTCTTCGACCATGTCGATGCCGGCGATCCCGTCGCCCAGGCGCGGAAATATCAGGAAGACGGCGCCGACGAACTGGTGTTTTACGACATTTCGGCCAGCCACGAAGGCCGCCAGATCATGGCCGATCTTGTCGCCCAGGTGATGGACGAGATTTTCATGCCCCTGACCGTCGGCGGCGGAATCCGCACGCTGGACGATGCGACGCGTCTGATCCAGGCGGGGGCGGAAAAGGTGAGCCTGAATTCCGCCGCCGTTAAAAATCCCCGGCTGATCGCGGAAGTGGCCCGCAAATTCGGTCGCTGCGCGACGGTGTTGGGATTGGACGCCAATCGCGTCACGAAAGACGGCGTGGAAACCTGGGAGGTTTTCATCAACGGCGGGCGCGTTGGCACCGGAATCCGCGTGATGGACTGGATCAAGCGGGCCGAGGAACTCGGCGCCGGCGAGATCGTCCTGAACGTCATGAATGCCGACGGCACGACCGAAGGCTACGACATCGAGATGACCGCCGCGGTCAGCGACGCCGTAAAAATTCCCGTGGTCGCCAGCGGCGGGGCGGGAAGCCCCCAGGACATGCTCGAGGTATTGACCAAGGGCCGCGCCGACGCCGCGCTCGCCGCCAGCATTTTCCATTTCAGGACCTATTCGATTGGGCAGGTGAAGCAATTTCTGGCCGAGCACGGCGTGAGCATTCGGTTGGTTTGAGGGGCGACGGAGAGATTGGCCTGTTTTTCGGCAATTCCGGTTCTCGTTGGAAGCCGCGCTATTTCTCGATGCGGATCGATCCCGGCGCGGGATAATCGCAGCTATTCAGGTATGCCGTCATTTCCCGTCGAAGCTGACGCTGAATCGCCTGAGGATCCTGCCGCGCATCCACGCAATGAAAGGCGAATTCCTCGGACAGGATGTTGAACTGCTGGATCAATTCCGTTTGATACGCGACGAAGCTTCCATACAAATCGTCGCCGTAGCCCATATCCAGCCCGCTCTCCCAATAGTTCATCTTTCCCGCTTCCAGCACACGCGGCACCAGATCTTCCACGCCGAGCTGCAAGTAAAACACCAAATCCGGCTGCACCGCAAAGCTGAACAGATCGCGCAGCCAAGCCTTGTCGGCGTTGCGGGCGATGCCCCTGGCCAGCAGCGTGTAGACATAGCGGTCGGCCAGCACGATAAACCCGCTGCGCAGCGCCGGAATGATCTGGTATTCCATCCGGTCCGCCAAATCCGTCGCGTACATCAGGCAATACGTCAGCCGGTGCAGCGAATGGCCTTGCTTGGCATCGGTAATGGCTTTTCCCACCAGCTTGCTTCGCGTCCATCCGGTGTCGATGACCGCATACCCCTGCACTTCGAGCCATTCCTTGAGCATCCGCGCCTGCGTGCTGCGCCCGCAGCCGTCGGTGCCCTCGATCACGATCAACTTCCCCATGCAACCGTCGCGGGGAAGGTAGGGCATCGCATGGCCCATGTACCGGAACATAGAATTCGCGGAAGATTCATCGTACATCGTTCACCACCGCTCAAATCTCAAATCTCACATTTCAGATAGCCCTTCAGACCTGTACGGCTGCCGCAACATTATAATCCGCCAGCGTCTCATCAATGAAATTGCGGACGATCTGCTGTTGACAGCCGATGCTTTGCGTCGCGCCGATTTCCGTGAGCCCATATTCGGTGGTGATCTTGGCGTATTCCTCGAGGATTCGGGCCTGGAAGAGCTTGAAGCTGCTGACCAAATCGGTGGCCAGCCCCAGGTCCATCCCCGCTTCATAGTCCTTCAGCTTGGTTCGTCCGGAAAGAATCCGCGAAACGCTGACATCGATGGGAACGTTGAAATAAAACGCCCGGTCCGGCCTCGGGGCGAACTGATACACTCGCCGCACCCAATCCCGCTCGCACCCGCGAACCACATCCCGCGCAAACGCCGTGTACACGTACCGGTCCGCCAGCACGATCATTCCCGCCTTCAGCGGCGGAAGAATGTTGTGCACCAGCCGATGCGCAAAGTCCGTCGCATGCAACAGCGAAAAGGTCATCGGCGTCAGCGACATCTTCTTCTTCCCCTTCTTGGTGATCGCCTTGACCAGATCGGCGCTGTTCCATTCCGTGCAAAACGCCCGGAGCCCCTTCGCCTGCAAATAGCGCATGGCCAGTTGCAATTGCGTGCTTTTCCCCGACCCGTCGATCCCCTCCACGACGATCAGCTTCCCTGGAAAATTATGCGGCGTCAGCAATGAATCCATGAATACCCATCCATGCCAACAAAACCCACAAAGCTCACGGCGACGCCACGGGCCGTCTTCTCATTTCCGAGCCACCTCAAACGAAATCGATCTCCCAAACACCTCTTCAAACCAATCTCTTTTTCTTCGCGCCCCCCAGACTTCCAATTCCGCGTCCGACTTGGCCGTCAGCACGCACTTCACCTTCCGATTCTCGATCTTACATCGCAGATCCTGAATCACCGAATTATGGCTCCGGTCCAGGCCGTCTGAAAGCCGCAGCAGCGCCGCCCCGACATCCACGATGCGCCGCATTCGATTCGGCAGCGACGCGTAGGCATCGTGGGAAGCCCTGGGCGGCGCCTTGCGGTGATAGCGGGCGATGTTCGCCACCACCTTGATCTCGTCATCCGAGAAATTCTTCAAATCCCCGTGCAGGATCAGGTACAGGCTGTGCTTGTGATGCTTTTCGCGCCCGATATGAAAGCCGATGTCGTGCAGGAGCGCCCCGTATTCGATCAACTCCCGTTCGGCCGCGCTCATGCCGTGCAACAGCGCCAATTCATCAAACAGCTTCAAGCAAATCCGCGCCACCTGCTCGCTGTGGGTCTTGTGCCAATCGGTTCGGCGGGCCAGATCGATCACGCCGCGCCGACGCGGGTCGGGAAGTTGCCGGCGAATCGCCAAATCCGGCAAATGCCGCGAAAGATAATCCAGCAAGACCCCCTCGCGCAGCGCCGACGGGCAGATTTCAATCCGCTTCAATCGCAGCCGCCGAAACAATTCGTTGACCAGAACCGCCCCGGCCACGATCTGGTCTTTCCGCTGATCGTCCAGCCCGCGAATCTCGGCCCGGTCCTTCGCACGGCTCTCCAGCAGGTCCGCCAAAAGCTTCTCGAGCCGCGACCGTTCGATGACCTGCGGATGATCCGCGGCGTTCCCGTTGTGCGACGGCTCCGAGCCGCACATCGTCGCCAGGTTTTCCAGCGTCCCGCTCGTCCCGATCGCCTTCACGGGACGAAGGGGCTGGATCTGCTCCACCACCGGCGTCAGCTCCTTTTCATAATGCTTCAGAAGCTGCCGATGGTCGGCATCGCTGATTGGGTCAGATTTGACGAACTGCGCCGTCATCCGCGCCGCGCCCAGTTTTCGGCTTTCCAGAAGCTTCGCCTGCTTGTCGTCTCCCACGACGAATTCCACGCTGCCGCCGCCGATGTCGATCATGAGATGTGGCTGCGAGCGCAGCGGCATGGCGTGGCGCACGGCAAGGTAAATCAACCTCGCCTCATCCCGGGCGCTGACCACGCGGAGGTAAAGACCCAACTGTCGGCGGACGCGTTCGAGGAGATCGCCGCCATTCTCCGCTTCGCGCACCGCGCTGGTTGCCACCGCCACGATTTTTTCCGCCTGCCGCTGCTGCGCCGCCTTCTGAAATCGCTCCAGCACGGTGATGGCGCGATTCATGGCTTCCACCGAAAGCCGCCGCGAAGGAAAACTCAGCCGCCCCAAGCCCACCGGCTCCTTCAGCCGCCACAGCGTCGTAATGCCTCCATCCGCGTCCGCCTGGGCGACGATCATGTGAATGCTGTTGGACCCCACGTCGATCGCCGCCAGGCGCAAAGATTCCCGGCTGTCGCTTTTCGATCCCAATCGCGATGTGCCCGTGGCCAGATTCATGAGCGATCAAATATACCATCAACCACACCGAGCGCGCAGATCGGGCGGATACGAGAAAAAAGCATTGTGTTAGCAATTCTTAATAATCCGCGGCGCTCAGGTCAGCGGAACCCGCATATGCGGCTTGGCCAGGCTATCCACAAGAATATACTCCTGGATATCCCGAATCGCATCGCGATTGTCTTTCCACATGAACAGTCGTTGGGCATCGGCCGCGGGAACCCATCGGGCCGCATCGTGCTCGCCATTGAGAACGACCTGCTGCTGGCGCGTGACGATGGCGCAGAACGGGACGCAGTGCCATAATGTGTCTGTTGAGGCGATGTAGAAAACGCTGACCTGATTCAGGCGATAAAGCTCATTGGCAATGAGCCCCGCCTCCTCGCCCAGCTCTCGAACCACCGCCGCGACCGGCGATTCGCCTTCCTCGCTCTGCCCATAAATCGCCTGCCACGTTCCGCCCATATAGTCGTCTTTGCTCCGCCGCAGTTGCAAAAACTCGTGCCCGGCCCCATCGGCGGTGGCGCGGGCGACGTAGCAACTCACCATGTCGTAGCGGATTTGCATGAGTCTGAGCCGTTCAACTACCTCTGGAACTTTGGTTGATTCAGGGCCTACACTTGAAAAACCGCGCGCGGTCAGACTGGTTTGTCAAGTATTCTCCGAATCATGGGCCGTCAAAACACAGAGTATTCCATCCCGGCCAGGATGAAAAGGATGCGATCACCGATGGATCGCCATACAATTTGACAGTATTCTAACGCGGCTTGACTACGGTGCGGGAGAAGGACAACGTCTTGAAGACCATCGGCGAAGAATTGACCGCGCGCGATGCCAGCGGTGAACTGCGCACTCGCATCGCGACGATCTTTCCGCATGCCAAAGTCATAGTAACGCTGCCCGGCATCCACGCGGGTCAGCGCCTGGCGTTCATAGATTGGCTCAACGCGGCGCGGGCGGAGCAGGGAAAGCCGCCGCTGTCCGAGGCCCAAGAGTGCGCCGAGACGGAACGGTCCGTCGATTTGTTCGTGGAGGAGCAGGGCGCGTTCATCCGGCCCGACCCCGCCCTGATGGACCTGGCGCTGGCCGCGGACGAGCTGCTCCAGGAAATCATTCCGAAGCGGCTGATCAAATTCCTGTTCCTGACCGATCGCCGCGTCCGCGACGTGCTGAAGCAACGAGGAGAATGCTGGCGGATGTATCTCCCACCCACCGAGTTGAAGGAAATTCGCCGGACGATTAACGAAGCCCGATCCTCCATCGAGGGCCGGGCGATTTACTACTACAGCCCCAGCACCGGAACGCGGCTGCTGACGTACGACAATCTCCGCAAGCTCGCGGAGCTTGATGACGCCGAGCTGCGCAAACACGTTGCCGAAATCGCCTCCTACGCTTCACGCCGCAATCGCAACGGATATTGCGAGATCGAATTCTTCATGGCCGATCCCGGCGTGGAGGCCGCGGATTTCGAGTTCGTGAGCGGCGCGAGGCCCGAGGAGCTTCGCCCCCGCTTCGACGCCCTGTGCGCGAAAGTGCGGGGCAAAGTTTCCGCCGAGTATCAGCATGACGACCTTGACGAAGCGCCCTGGCGGAAGCGCATCTTCGCGCGACTGATGACGCAGCCCAACGAGGCCCTGGTGGACGACCAAACCACGGGCCTCGACCCGGATTTCTCCATGCGCGTCGAATGGCTGCCCGGTGGGCGCATCGAAGACGGCGAGCTGATTCTCGATCCTGCCATCGAGGATGGCTACGGCCAGAAACAGGAGAAGCGGATTTCCCCCGTGGTGCGCGGGCTGATCCTGAATCTCGTGCAGGAATTCGGCGATCTGGAATACATCAATTTGGGAAGCGTTCTGCCGTCGCCGAGGCGGAACGAACTGCGCGGCGGTCGCCGCGAGGTGTATGTGGCGCAAATCAAGCAACGCCGCGCCGCGGCCGAGGTGCTCCAGATCATCCGCATGCAGAAGTGGGGCGTGCGCGAGCGCCTCGATATCAATAAGAGCCTGGAAGACGCCATGATCGAGGCCGAAGAATATACCGAGTACGTGTTGGATCGCCGGCTGGCTTGCCGGCAACTCGGCATGAACCTTGCGCTTTCCCAAACGGCGCCCAAAGTCAGCGAGCAATACGATGGCTCCAACATGCGCTATCGAGGCCGTCGAATCTGGTCCCCGTATTTTCAGCGCGACTACATCTCCGGGATCCCCACCGATCAAATTCTCACTCGAAAACTCGCGGACCCAGGGTACGCCGTGAGCTTCGCCCTCCTGCTCGGGCAGGCGGCGGCGACTAACATGATCGTCGGCCGAGCCGAATTGAGCGGTGAGGTCGTCTTTGACGTCGGCGACGAGATCGTGGTGGAGAATTCCGCGGGCTTGCCAAGCCGGATCGTCGTTTCCGATCACGTCGGCACCTTTGTCGATTGGAAGGGGTCTCTGGAGTCGCGCGCCTCGGAATATGCCAGGCCGATCAAACGCCGTCTGCCGTTGGTCGCCGATCGCGATCAGTTCATCGATGCTTATCTATCAGGTTTCACCGACCGTTTTATTCACACCAAGGTGGAGTACATCAAACATCGCCGGGCGTTTGATACTCTGTTCAAGCATCGCCCCTGGGATCCGGCCGGGTCGCCGGCGTGCCGGTGGTCCCACGTTCTGGAACGACTCCGTAACGCCGATCCGCTGAAGCTCGCTCAACTGATTGCCGCCCAAATTCGCCAATGAGGACGGGCGGACAATTCCTTTCTCCAAAGGCGACAACAAGATGATTTCGACGGCAAGCTGCCCGTCGTGACAGGTTGGCCCCGTTTCCCGACCGGACCGATTCGTCAGCCGTGCCCGTGGCGCGGCTTTTGTTTGCCGGCATGCTTTGGCGCCGCCGCGACATTTGGAACGGCGCTCGAACCATTGGCATGTTGCGTGCTCGTCGAAGTCGGCGTCGCGGGCGCCGCGGCCGCCAGGAGTTCCACGCTCGGCAGCGCGGGAATCGAAATCGAGTCGCCGAGGCGAGTCACAAACTCGGTGAAATCCGAGCCGTTGATCGCGCCCGCACCTTCGTAGTCCAGGTACCAATCGCTCGAATTCGTTTGCGTGCCCAGCTCCGTGACCAGCGATGTAAAGTCGCCGCCGTTGACCGTGCCCAGGCCCTCGAAATCGCCGTACAAACGCCAGAACGTAAAGTTCTGATTGGCTGACATGTTCAGGCCCTGGCCGCTGGTGACGCCGCCGGCTGAGACGATCAATTCATACGCCCCATCCGGCAATGAGCCGCCGATGTAGCTGGGATCGGTGAAGGTCAAGACAAATGTCGTGCTCGATCCGCTTGGGGGGGTGAGGGTGAAGTTTGTGATGGGCGTTGGCGATCCGCCTGTTTGCGAGAGCAAGTTGAGCGTAATCGCGCCGGTACTAAGCGTTACCGCTTCGTTGAAGGTCACGGTGAGCGAATCGACCATCGCGCGCTGCACGTTGCCATCGTTGACCTGGAAGGCCGAAACGATCGGGGCCGTCGCGGCGGTGACGCTGGCGTTGTTGCTGGCGCTGCCCAAGGTGGCGGTGACGGTGTACGTGCCGGGCGTCGAGCCGAGCGTGGCCAGGCCTGTGGCGTTAATTGAGTTGCCGTTGCCCGTGCCGGTGATCGACCAGTTGAATCCCGGCGCGCCGGGACTGATGGCGTTGCCGAATTGATCGGTGGCGGTGGCGGAGAACTGCTTCGTTCCGCCGGTGGCGACGGTGGCGGAGGACGGCGTGACGCTCACGCCGGTAGGCGTCTGTTGCACAGTGACGGCCACGGAACTGGTGGTGAACAATCCGCCGGAGTCGGTGATCGTGACGGTGAAGTTGTAGCTGCCGGCCTGGGAGAAATTGGCGGTGATATTTTTGGCGGCGTTGGTGCCGTTGGTGTTGCCGGAGTAACTGACGGCGGCGGGGCCGGTGGCGGCCCAGGAATAGGTCAACCCGGTATTGGAGCCGTTTTCGGAACCGAGCGCGCTCAGGGCCGTGGTCGTTCCGGTCACCGGATTGGGACTGGCCGCGGCGGCGTTAGCGACCGAAGGGCCCATGTTGACGACGACATTGCTGAAGGTCGCATCGGTCAATTGAGGGTTGTAGGAGGCGGTGGCCATGAGGCCCGCGTTGGCGGTTGCCGGCATGGCGGTGATGGAGACTGAGGAGCCGATCTGGGTCCAAGTGGTTCCGCTGGAGCTGTAGAAGCCGGTGAAGTTACTGCCGTTGCGGACAATTTCGACGTATTCAGAGCCGACGGGGATGCCGGTGATGTTTTGCGTGGTGATGCCGCCGCCGGTCGTTGTACGGTATTCCAGGACGAGGCTGCCGGAGGAAGTTTGGACTACCGCGAAGAATGGGTCTTCGGGATTGGTGCTGGCGCGATACATGACGCCGGCCTGCGGAGTGCCGTTGCTTTCGTCGGCGTTGGTGATCGAACGAATCTGCGCGGAAATGGCGGCGCTGCCGGTGAGGGGCTGGTAGGCGAAATTGAACTGATCGTCGAGTGTGGCGGTGATGGTGCCGGAGGCGGTGTCAGTGCCGGCGGCGATGGCGAAAGTGAATTCCGTGGCGGCGCCGATATCATTGTTAAGCCCCGCGACGGTGTCATACAGGCCGGTGACGACGAAGGTGCCGTCATACGCCGAGTTGCTCGCGCCAGAGATCGTGATCGTCTGCCCCACCTGTACACCGCTGGCCGTGGTAGTGATGGCAGTGGCGACGCCGCCGGTTCGGCTCAGGGAGCTGATTGAGAAGGGCGTGGAGGAGAAACCCGCACCACCGCCGGCGAGATTCCACTGGTTTACCGTGGTTCCGGTGGAGAGGGTGGTGGAACTGGTGGCCCAGCCGTAATTGCCCGGCTCATTAATGTCCGTATCGGTCCAGCCGCTTGGAAGGCTCGTCGCGGGGTTGCCTGCGATGATCCCGCCTGAGGAGATGTAGAACCTGCCAAAAACGTTCGGGTCCGCGGCCATGACCAGCGGATATCCCGAATATTGATGATTCACGTCATCCACTTGCAGCCAGGTATTACCACCATCGTCCGAGCGATAGATGCCCTGGAATGAATCCCCCGCGGGGGTACCCCAAGCGTAGATCGAAGGGTACGAACTTCCCGGCGCCGGCGCTCCAAGCGCCAGAGCCTGGAAGTTATTGCTCCAACTCCCCAGATGGTTGAAGCTCGCGCCGAAGTTGGTGGATTCATAAAGGCCGATATAGGTGCTGATCCATATTTGCCCCGCGACCGTCGCGTTGACAGCCACCTGGATCTGGCCCGTGCCGATGGTACCGCCGGCGGATGGCGAGAACGTTTGTCCTCCATTGGTACTGATGTAAAGCGTAAAACCGTTCCACGTCTCGTTCTCGCTCCAGTAGTAGAAGTAATTGGGATTGACCTTGTCGGAAAGGATCGTGCCGTTGAGTCCCGCGGTGATGGTTCCCGTGGCCGGAGAAGACGTGCTGCTGGTAACGTTCGAATCGGTGTAGGTAAACGTGGTGGAGTTGATGATGGAGGCGATCGTGTACGTTCCGTTGTACGCCGATGGGTTAGCACCCGTAATGGTGATGTATTGCCCGACCGCGAAATTATTTGCCGACGAGGTCACGACTGTCGGCACTCCACCGCTTTGGGTAATCGAAGTGACCGATGCAATCAGATTGGTCGCAGTCCAACTCGCGCCATGGTTGCCGGAATAATACGGACCCTCATTGGATGGTGCCCAGACCATCGTCTGATCGTTTGCGGATAAGGCGACGGTGCCATCGGACCAACTGTTGTAGTTTAGTATGCCGGGGGGAGTGCTCGCGAAGGATGTGACGCTTGTGCCGCCATTGGTGGAGTAAAGCCCGTTTCCCGCGGCGGTGACAGCGACCATATCGTTGGGTGCAAGGCCCGCGTAGTCGACCGATGTCACGGTACCCCCACCAAAGCTCCCTTGCTCGGGCGAAAATGCCAGGGTCGTATGCCCAAAACCCCCAATGTCGCCCAGGCCGCTGTACAACGGCGTTCCACCCGTCGAGCCAGCCAGGCTGAAAGCGCCGGTCATTTCCAGCCCATTATCTGGGAAATACCAACTGTTGGGCGCGGTGAGAGTGGAGGTGCTGGCGCCGTTGTTGGTCGCAAAGATTCCGCCGCCTGAGCCGTACATAATCTGAGCCGAATTGAACGGATCGATCGCCACGGCGCACGCCCAGTTGTTGATGCCGTCGCCGGTGCCGGCAGCCCACGGAGCGTTGCTCATATTGCGCGTAGTGTTGTATCCGCCGGTCCCGTTGTTGGAACTCGAGGAGAAAAGCGCGGTCCATGATGGAGAGGAGGAATTGGCGTTAGTCGTGCGCCAGATCTGGTCGCCGTAGTTGTAGCGGTCAAGGCTGGTGACCACGAGCGTCGTCGGACTATTGGGATCCAGCGCTATCCCGCAATAGCCAAAGTCGTCGTACGGTGCCGCTGCCCTTTGCGGCACAACCGGTGAAACGTTCGTCCACACCCCCGTGGACGTATTGTAGCGCATGATTCCCCCATTGGTCGGCTCGGTCGGGGCCTGATCGTTGGCATAGGCCACATACAGATTGCCATCCGAAGCCATCACGGCACGATTAACCAGCCATCCCGTTGGCACCGCGCCCGTGCCAGTCACTTGGCTCCAGGATGTACCCCCGTTGGTGGTTTCTAAAAGATTGGTGCCGCTCGAAGTGGAGTTCTCGCCTAAGAAAATCTCCTGCGTAGGATTACCCGCAGTTCCGCCGTTAGGATCAAAAACAACGGAGTCGATGCTCGCCGTCGTGGAGATCGACGTCACCTGGCTGAACGAATGCCCCGCGTTGGTGCTTTCCCACAGGCCATTGGCGCTGCTTCCAAGCATGATGATATTGCTGTCATACGGATCGGCCGCGATGCGTTCCCCCGCGCCCCGGCCATCGTCATTACCCCCGACATAGATGCTTAGCTGTGTTACGCCCCACGTTGCCCCGGCATCCGTGGAATAGAGCACCGATCCATCGTTCCCAAATCCAGTGTCAGCGTAGATGTCGTTCGAGTTCTCCGGATCGATCGCAAAGCTGAGAACGCCCGACGAACCCCCATTGCCGTTGCCGCCGGTCCAATGAAGCAATTCGGTCCAGCTTGCTCCATCATTGACCGACTTATAGAGCCCGCTCACGTCAGTACGGGCGTAAATCACGTTAGGGTTATGCGGGTCAAAGAAGATGCCATCGACGAATCCACCAGCGCCGATGGCGACGTCGTTCCACGCATAGTTGGCGGAGAGGAAGAGGCGTCGCTCCAATTGCTCGACACATCCCACGTGGCGATTGCGATTCTTCAGGGATTGAAGTTTAGAATTTCCGCCAGAACCCAGCCTCCGCTTCGCTTTCATGCAACCTCCGTTTACACACCCCGGACAAATAGGCTTCCCCCGCCGAGGCAGGTACTTTAGCGCCTCCACTATACCGCACTTTTCCCATGCATCAAGCGTTTTCTGAGCGGAGGATTCGCATTTTCTGTCGTAAACAGCAACCCGGAAACCCCATTGGGCTCCGCCGCCGCTCAACTATCGGCCGTGGCCATGCGACGGCTTCTTTTGGCTCACTTGGTGCGTCGTGGCTGCGACACTCGTAATGACGCTTGAGCCCTTAGTCTGCGGCGCAGTCGTCGTGGTGGTAGTGGAGGTTGTCACCGGCGCGGCCGCCAGCACCTCCACGCTCGGCAGCGCGGGAATCGAAATCGAGTCGCCGAGGCGAGTCACAAACTCGGTGAAATCCGAGCCGCTGACCGTGCCCTGGCCTTCGTAGTCCAGATACCAATCGCTCGAATTCGTTTGCGTGCCAAGCTCTGTGACCAGCGTTGTAAAGTCGCTGCCGTTGACCGTACCGTTGCCCTGGAAATCACCGTACAAACGCCAGAACGTGAAGTCCTGACCGGCTGACATATTCAGGCCCTGGCCGCTGGTGACGCCGCTGGCCGACACGATCAATTCATACGCCCCGTCCGGCAGCGAGCCGCCGATGTAGCTGGGATCGGTGAAGGTCAACACAAATGTCGCGCTCGATCCGCTGCCGGGGGTGAGG
>JBEKHH010000045.1:0-35889 GCA_050012375.1 Tepidisphaeraceae bacterium | reverse complement strand
CCGTCGCGGAAATTCTAAAGACGTGCGGGACGGTTTTGTTGCGCCGATTCTTGTTACGGCCTATCGTTTTCTTCTTCCATGTTCGTCTGTGACTTTCATTTGGGTTGCGGGCGAAGCCCGCGTCAGGCACTCTGCGGTTCAATTGGACTTTGAGATTAAGGAGCTTGCCCGATTGATGAAAAATCTTGCATGTACTCATGGGGATACGGGGATCGGAATGTCAACGCGTGGTTGCCCAGCGGCGATTGGGGCGCTCGTCAATAAAGCTCAAGCGGCCGCGGGGCCGGGATGATCGCGTATTTGGCGGCTAAATCGTGAAAAAGCCGAATGGCGTCGAGCTGAACCGGGCCGATTTTATACTTCAAATATTCCGACAGATATCGCTTGGCCAGATCCGCGGGCCAGCCGCGCGGGACCGCGTCGCGCTCGACGATGTTCCGCAGATCAGCCAGCCCCCGATCCCTGGCCCGGCGAAGACGCTGGGGAAGGTCCCCCAAATCCGTCCCGAGGCACGTGATCCAGACCGCAAAGACGAACGGCAGGTGCGTCAGGTCCTTCCAGGCCAACCCGAGATCGAGTTGATGAGGCATCCCCGACGGATGATGTAAAACGACCTTATCGCCGATCAGGAGCACGGCCTGGGCATCGGAGCCGCCTGGGGGCAAATCGAAAAGTCGCGGCGTAATCCCATATCGCTCCGCGAGCAAGATTTGGGCCAGCGCCACCGAGCTGTGGCTTTCAATGTCGCAGCCCAGCGCGGTGATTTTTTCGATGGGCACTCGGCTGAAGATTCGGACCGTGAGGGTCGGCCCGTCGCAGCCGATGCCCCCGCTGGGGACGATTCGCGCCTCGGGCAAACGCTGGTAGTCAATCACCGGCAACAGCGCTATATCAAACCGGCGCGACCGCAGCCCTTCGAGCAACTGTGCGGGCACGGCCAATTCCAGATCCACCTCCGGGTCATTTTCCAGGCCATGAATGAGCGGCTTGGCGTTCAGATAACTGACGCTGCCGAGGCGCAAAACGCGGGATGGGGGATTGTCGTTGGTCATTTGTCACTGGTCCTTTGTCATTTGTCATTTGCAAAAAACAAATAACCAGTGACCAATGACTAATGACAAATGACGCATTGTCAAATTTAGACTTCGACGCGGCTGGCTTCGGGCTGGTCGTTTCGCACGGCCCATTTGCGCCAGCGCGTCGGGGTCAGGCCGGAAAATTGCTTGAATCGACTGGTAAAATGGCTCTGGTGGGCGAAGCCGCAGAATTTCGCGATGTCCGCCAGTTCGGTGTCACGGCCGAAAAGCATGCGCTTGGCCTGGAAAATCTGGCATTCGAGCAGGAAATGCTTGGGGGTAATGCCCAGCAGTTCGGTGAATCGGCGATGGAAATGGAAGGGGCTCAGATGAACATGCCTGGCGATTTCGCCGAGCGCCGGCCCGCGGCGGAAATGCTCGCTCATGAACAGGATCGCCGGCACGAGACGAGCCAATTCGGTGTCGGCCGAAACGTCCGTGGCTCGGAGCGAATTCCATTCGCAAAAACCGGGCAATAGGGAATAGAAGACCATCGACCCTTCGCCCAGCGCCGGATAACTCTTGTATGCAACGGCGCGGAAATTCCGAAGCTGACCGTTGGAATCGGGCAGCGCGATCCGATCGGACGTAACGCCTTGGCCGCCGAGGTGCTGCAACCGATGCCGCGCATCTTGATGAAGCTGATCGCTGACGCGCTGGTCGAGAAGCGCCAGGCCGTCGGCCAGGATTGGTTTGAGGTTCGCGCCGATGACGATCTGCCGGGAACCGGTCCGCGGCACCCACGTCGCGGGCTTGGCGCAATCGCCGTGCAGACGTGAGGCGCGAGCCTCGGCGGCGGCCCGGCTGATCTGGCTGGCGGCCTCCGTTATGGCTCTCGCTTCACTATCGGAAAAACCGCCTTGCTCGTCAGTTCGATAGACATTCAGCGCGCCATCGAAGCCGGCCATCACCGGAGACTTCACGGGCCCAGCCATCCCATTGACCAGCTTCTCGCCGGCGAGAAAATCGCGATAGAAGCGCGACTGTTGCAGCCCACCGGGCCAACAATCATTCGCGCAGACGGTTCGGCCCTCGAGTATCGCCCGCCACGTCAGGGCATCTTCAGTATGAAAATCACCGGCGTAGGCCCTGCTCCAGCCTTCGCTCAAATGAGGCGGCTGGACAATTTGCGCGCCCCCTCTCGGCATCGCGCTGACAAGCCAAGCCTGCGAAAATCGTACAACTTTCTTGAGACCGTCAAATGCCTGTGAATATGACACGGTTCCTCGCGGGGACAAAAACTCCTCGAATCACTGCCGGCGCCTCTGGGCACGACGCCCGCAACAACCCAATATAATATACCCGGATGTTGGATAATTTCTGCGGCAAGAGTTTCTTTTCTTTTGTGCCGGTTTACAACCATTCTTCAAGAGGTGCTTTGCAAATAGGCAAGAATCGTGAATTTCCGCACATCTTCACATATTGAAAAGCTTTAGGTGCGTTAAATGTGGGCACTTCTGGCGGTTGAGGTCGCTGTTTTAATCGACTGCGGTCAGAAGTCGCGACTTGCGTGCCACAGCGCTTTCTCGCGCCGGTCAGCGGCACTTTGCGAGTGTTGCTTTGCGGCAGCACCTTGTAGACACTTGTGTGGAATCTTGTCGCCGCCGGGAATCAGACCGCATAAACGGCCCTCGCAATAGCCTGCCAGACCCTGGCTGTCGAACGCCCACGCCGAAGTATCTGTTTCGGCACATGGCTTGATAACATCCCAAGCAAGGAATCCACGCCGATGCTCGCTCAACTTACAAATCGTCGATTCTGGGACAAAAAGATCCGGATCGGCATTCTCGCGCTGGCAACGTTTATCGCGATGTGCTGAGGGGAGATTTTCCCGGCGCGTCCGCCGCCTTGGCTCCGCCGCCTGCAACCTCCGCCTTGGCCTGCGGGCTCAATCCGAAGATGTGAAACTGATGGGACAGCGGCTCAAATCCGTGCTGCCGGCAAATCTCGTCACGTAACTTGCGCAGTTTATCGCTGCTGAATTCAATGACGTTTCCCGTCGTGACGCAGATCAGATAGTCGTAGGCCTGCCGGCCGACGATGACGTCGTAATACGACTGCTTGTTGTCAAAGAAAACCTGCTTGAGAATCCCCGCATCCTGTAGATGCGCCAGCGTCCGGTAGACGGTGGCGCGGCTGACCCGATGGCCCAGTTGCCGCAGATCAACCGCCAATTGTTCGGCCTCGAACAGGGCCGTCTTGCGGAGCACGGCATCGAGAATCATCGCCCGCTCGGGGGTGAACTTCAGCCTCTGCCCGCGCAAATACCGGCGGAAGATGGCGCACACCGGCTCATAAGGCCGCGATTGCGGCTGGGCCGAAATCCGCGGAATATTCGGCAAGATATGCGGCCCGGGACTCATACAAACAGTCTACGCCCCCGCACGGCCTTTGGCCACTTTTCGGCTGCTTGACCTGCGACCTCGCGGCCATTTGCCACCCCTCGTTCCCGACACGACAATGGGCCGAACCGGTGCGGTTTTCACTTGGCAAACCCATTCTCGTGCTATCGCTCGCGGCCGCCATCAGCGCCGTCGCGGTCTGGCGTCATCCCGTTCCCCCACGCGCCGATCTGGTCCTTTGGACATTTGACCAGACCGACGCCAGGACATACCGCGATCGATTCCCCGACGCTCATGGACGCCTGATGCCGTCGCTGGCGGAGCAATTCCAGCAGCAATTCGGACCGCGGGTGCGGATCAGTCTTATCGGAGAGTTGGGCGAGAACATCCGCCTGGCTTCGGCGCTGATGTCGCAGGCGGACGCCCAGACGCCTGATCTGTGCGAAATCGAGATTCATTCGATCGGCCAATTCCTGCGCCCGCCGTGCGACGACGTGGGTTTGTTGCCGCTGAATGATTTTCTGGAGAAATCCGGCTGGGGCCGCCGAATCGTGGCCAGCCGGTTCGCCCCTTGGTCCAAAACCGATCCTCGCACGGGGCAGCGGATCATTTACGGCGTGCCGGCGGACGTGCATCCGGTGACGATCACGTATCGCAAAGACCTCTTCGAAGAAGCCGGCGTCGATCTCGAAGCCGCCAAAACCTGGGATGAATTTCAGGACCGGTGCCTTTCCTTTCAAAGATACTGGGCGGCCCACGGTCACCGCGATCGCCGGGCCATCGCCTTGTCAACCGGCGGGCCCGACGAGATCGTCGAGATGCTGCTCCAGCGGCACATCAACCTGATCGATCGGGCCGAAAAACTCCATTTCACCGAGGCGAAACTTCTGGAGACGGCCATTTTTTATGCGCAGTTGCTCGCCGGCCCGCGAGCCATCGGCGCGGATGTCTCCTCCGGCGTTGGATGGACGGAGGACCTCGCTCGCGGCAACGTATGCGCGGTCTGCACGCCGGACTGGAAGGCTGGGTATATTCGCCAATTCTCGCCGGAGCTAAGCGGCAAGGTTCGGATGATGCCGCTGCCGAAGTTCGAGCCCAGCGATGCCCCAACCAGCACGTCCGGCGGCACGATGATCGGGATTTGCCGCACTTGCCCGCATCCCGAGCAGGCTTGGAAACTCCTGGAATTCCTCTGTCTCAGCCCGCAGGCCAACCAGGCGCGCATCGCTGCCGGCGATGATATTCTTCCGGCCATCCCCGACTATTGGAACGCACCGGTCTATCACCAGCGCGATCCATTTTTCGCCGGCCCCAGCGGCACCGGCGGCGGGCAGGATGTCGGCGATTTGTACATTCGCCTCGCCCGACAAATCCCCGAGCGATTCGTCACGCCGTACACCTTCCAGGCCGAGCTGGTTTTGGTCGCCGTGTTGCACCGGGCCGAGGAATATCTCGCTAGCGGCGGCCGAACCGACGGATTGAGCCAACCCTGTGCCGAGTGGCTGGCCGAGGCGCAGGACGAATTGCAACGCCGAATCGATTTCGGGAAGTTCGAGCCATGAATCGAGATCGCTGGTGGAAACTGCAAGCCCGCGCGGCGCCCTACCTGTTCGTCTCTCCGTTCCTGGCCGTCTTCTGTTGCTTCATGCTCTACCCCCTGTCCCGCAGCCTGCTGCTGAGCTTTCACAAGACGATCGGACCGCGGCATAGCGTGTTCGTCGGATGGAGCAACTACCGCTACCTCCTGGGACACGATCGCCTGTTCGGCCTGGCCCTGCTGAACACCGCCGCCTACACCGCCGCATTCCTGGCATTGCAGATTCCCATGTCCCTGGGCTTGGCCCTGCTGCTGAGCAGCCGGCGGGTTCGCTTCCGCAACCTGTTTCGCTTCAGCTTTTTTTCCAGCTACCTCGTCGGCCAGGTCTTCGTCGGCGTGATCTTTTTCCAACTATTCGGCCCCGATGGATTGATCAATCACATCGCCGGCGCCGTCGCCGGCCATCGCGTTGTCATTCCCTGGCTCAGCAGCCCCAATCTCGCGATGCCTTCGGTGCTCATCGCCAGTCTCTGGCTGGCGACCGGCTACGGCATGGTCTATTTCCTCGCGGCCCTGCAATCGGTCGATCCGGAATTGTACGAAGCCGCCGAAATGGATGGGGCCGGGAACTGGCAACGATTCCTCCACGTCACTCTCCCGGGCATCCGGCCGATGCTGGCGTATGTCGTTCTCGTCGGAGCCATCGGCGGGTTTCAGCTCTTTGAGCTTCCGTTCGTCCTGCTCCAGGGCGCGGGGCCCGACGCCCGCGGACTCACCGTCGTCATGTACCTGTTCATCATGGGATTCAACACCGGAGATTTGGGCTACGCATCTGCCATCGGCTGGATGCTGGTGGCCATCCTGCTCACGCTGACGTTCATCCAGTTCAGGTTCTTTCGCTTCAGACCGGAGATCGGCACGTGATCCGACGGCTTTTGCTTCATCTGCTGCTGATCGCGCTGGCCGCCATGGCGGTGCTGCCGTTCGTTTGGCTCATTTGCGCCGCGTTCAAATCCACCGGGGATTTGCTGAGCAGCACGCTGCTGCCCTGGGGGCACCTGGATCGCCTGACCCTGGACAATTTCCGCCTGCTGGGCGATCAACCGTTCGCACGCTGGCTGGTCAATTCGATCTTCCTTTCATCATTGCATACGGTCCTGGTCGTCACGCTCAGCAGCCTCGGCGGATTCGCGCTTGCCAAGTATGAATTCCACGGCAAGCGGCCGATCATGCTGATCATGCTCGGCACGATGCTGTTGCCCTCGCAAGTCCTGGTGCCGGGAAGCTACGAGCTGATGTACCATCTGCATTGGATCGATTCGTACCTGGCCATCATCGTTCCCGGCGCGGTCAGCGCCATCGGCATCATCCTCTTCCGCCAAGCCATGCTGAACGTGCCGGATGAGCTTCTGCAATGCGGCCGGCTCGACGGGTGCAGCGAGCTGCGATTGTGGTGGGACATCGCCCTGCCGGTGGTCCGCCCGATGATCGGCGCGTACACGCTGCTGAGCTTTCTGGCCGAGTGGAACAGCTTTCTCTGGCCGCAGATCATTCTGCAAAACGAAGCCAAATACACGCTGCCGATGGGCCTGAACGGTCTGACGGGCCTGCCGGAATTTCAGCACAATTACGGCATCGTGATGGCCGCGACGCTGGTGAGCATTTTGCCGGTGGCGTTGCTGTTCTTCGCCTTGCAGCGGGATTTCATCAGCGGATTGGCGTCGGGGGCGGTGAAGGGATGAACATGCCGCTGCGCGGGCCTCGCCTTGCCCCAAAAGTCCCAGATCTGCGCCAATATTTGGGGCATTTATCGAAATCGCGCGCTGGCAGCGGCCGGGGAAGGAATGTCCGGCCGCGGGCCGACGGCGCGATGGCGGTAAAAAAAGCGTTGCCCTCTATATAAGGCAACAATATACTTGACAACGCAACCATCATTTGCTAAGATTCCGGCATGAACACCACAAATACCAACGGAAACGGCGAGATTAAGACTCTCCTACAGGCCGTCGTTTACTTTTCAGACCTCAACGCGGCTCACGATTTCTTCGCCAAGATGCGATGGCCGGATGGTCCGGTCTGCCCGCGTTGCGGCTCTACCGACGTTGGGTACTCCCCGAAATATCGCCGGTTTGAATGCAGTCACAGTCACGACGGCCGTCAGTTTACCGTCAAGACTGGAACCATCATGGAAGATTCTCCGCTCGGGCTGGACAAGTGGGCGGCTGCATTCTGGCTTGAAGTCAACGCCAAGAATTCAATCAGCAGCTATGAGATTCACCGGGCGCTGGGACTCACACAAAAGACGGCATGGTTCATGCTCCACCGAATCCGTCTGGCCGTTAAGAGCAACAGCTTTGAAAAGATGGGCGGCGCGGGGTCGATCATCGAAGCGGACGAAACGGTTGTCGGCGGCCTCAAGGCAAACATGCACAAATCAAAGCGCGACAAGATGGCCAAGGGAACCGGAATGACTGGCAAAACAGTTGTAATGGGATTGCTGGAGCGCCACTCGGAGAAGAAACAAAGCACCGTCCGCACCGAAGTCTTGGCGGGCAATGTGAATCGTGAAACCCTTCATCCGATCATCCATAAGCATGTTGAGCCGGGAAGCCAGCTTTTCACCGATGCACACGGCGGATATCGCGGGCTTGATCCGATCTTCATCCACAAATTCATCGACCATGCCGAAAAGTACGTTGAAGGTGCGGTACATACGAACGGGATCGAGAATTTCTGGTCATTGTTCAAGCGCTGCATCAAGGGAACGCACGTCAGCATCGATCCGTTCCACCTTTTCGCCTACGTCGATTCGGAGTCTTTCCGATTCAACAACCGTGACCTGCACGATGGCCAGCGGTTCGCACTGGCGCTTCGCGGCATGAGCGGGAAGCGGTTGACCTACAAGGCGCTCATCGGCGCATCGGAGGGAGCCCCCGGAGCCGGCAAGGGCGAGGAATTCAGAGGTCTTCCAAATTAAATCCGTAAGGTATATCCATTCGCGCTATGAACAGCCAAGAAATACGATTGCTTGTCGAACAAATGCAGGAATACCAAGAGAAGCGCGAGAGCGCTACATACTCTTGGCTTAAATACCTAATCGGACTAGCTGCCGGCGCGCTCGCGGTTCTTGCGTCATTTTCGGGGGTACCCCGTCACGGATTGCAGCGATACGCAATGACGACGGCAGCAATAACACTCGCCACGGGTGTCCTCGCTGGGTTAATTCGTATATACGGCGAATTACAGACAGCGCGCTTTTTTGCGACAGAGACCGCGAAACAGTCACAGGAACTGCTTTCCGGAGTCCGAACGGACTTCTCGCCAATAGTGATAGAGAAGACCGGATTTTGGCAAATCTGCGAACTGATTTGTTATTTCGCATTGTTCATCTCCTTGGTTTCGCTTGTTTGCCTGCTTTTGCTTTCGCCGGTCGGCGATTCCGCCCACTAGCAGTTTTGCGCGGGCAGCGCGCGGATTGTCCAATTCAAAGCCCAGAATTATCCAAAAATCCGAGGTATAATAGGCGTATGCCCAAAACCCCCAAACGAGAAATACCCGACATCCGCGTACCGGATGGCGCGGCGGCCTTGCACAAGTTGGAAGACTTCACGCGCCGAATACTGGCCGTTCCGAAAAAGGAAATCGACGGAAGATTGGCGCGGGAAAGATCAGCAAAGAAAAAACGCCGCTAAAATTCGCGCGCGTTCTTTTCGAGAATGCGGAAATTGTGGCGCATCAAATCAAGAACCTGTTTGCCGGTATTGGTCGGGAGATATCCAGCACCCTTGCACACCGGACAATTAATCCATTCCCGGTGTTCCTGATGTCGTAAAGCGCTCACGTCCCGGTTCGCTCCTCGGGGGATCAAAGCTTTTCCGGATCCAGCGATTCGCAGGCATCGCGCGCGTCGTCTGCCAGCACTTCGTCGACCAGGCCCTTGAGTTTTTTCTCGTGCTTGGCGGTGGACTTCGACCAGCGAATATCCTCTTCCAACTCCGCGAGGAGGAATCGGGCGATCTCATCCTGCTGGGCCGCGGGGACGGCTCGCAATCGCTCGATCGCCTGTTCCATGAGGCGGGTCATGCGGTAGATTGTACCACGCCCGCGCATCTTTCCCAGCGTGACCTTCGTCCCAGAACCGGCGTTACTCCTCACCCTTCAAAGACCCCGGATCGTCCGCTGTACTGTTCGGGGCGGGTGGTTAAACTTGATGCATGCCTTGCCTAATCCCGATTTTCGCCGTGTTTTTTCCTCGCCTCGTGATGATTGCCATTGCGATATTCACTAACTGGTTCAGTGCGGCTTTCAACACCGTTCTCTGGCCGATCCTCGGGTTCCTGTTCATGCCGTACACCACGCTGGCGTACATGGCGGCGATGCTGCGGAACCATCACACGGTTGATGGCGGATGGCTCGTGCTGGTGGTGGTTGCGGCGATCGTCGATCTGGGCGGGCAAGGCGGATCGGCGCGGAGAAGGCGGGGGCGGCGGGTTTGAGGCGTCCGCGATTCTGGAACATCCAAAAAACGCGCTCCCCTTTGGGTCGCGGCTAAACGGCTGATCATCGTTGGGAAAATCATGGAGACGAACGCGGACTGGTTTCGGTGCGAGGCTTGCGGGAAACGGTTCCGGTGGAAAGCCGAATCGGCCGGACGCCTGGTGCGCTGTCTCTGCGGAGCGAAGATCCGATTTCCCGATCGGCCGGATGCTGAGGATGCGGGTTACGATCTTGCACCGGAGCCGGCCCGGCCGGCGTCAGCTCGACCGGTGGCGGCGGCCCCGGCGACTCCGGCGGGGCCGACGCCGCTGGGTTATCAAACCCCGCAAAAATTGTTGCCGCCGGAACAACGGGATGCGGTGGATGTTGATACGCTGAAGAATCAAACGATTCCGCTGTGGCTGCTCGTCGGCGGAATCGTGGTTGAGATGATCGCTTCGTTCCTGGAGGACCGGCACGATTTGCACGCGGCGATGATTCGTATCACGGTGGAGATCGTCGGGGGGACGGTTCTGATTCTGGCGGGCGTGCTGCTGACGGCGCGGATTCGGGGAATTGAAATCGGGTCGTTTTGGAGTGCGGCGTTGCGGGTGGCGGCGATTTCGGTCGCGCCGGCGGCGGTGGGCGATCTGATAATGCCGATCGCGCAGCTCATCCCCCTCATCGGGGGCCTCTTGCAGATGGGGGTTCAGTTCGTTCTCTATTTCGCGCTGCTTGGGGTGCTGTTCGATATGGACGAGAGCGATACATGGTATTGCGTCATGCTGATTTTTTTGATCAATGTGGGGATTTATTTTCTGCTGCGGTTTGGACCTTGGGGGAAATAGCAACGCGCTCCCCTTCGGGTCGCGGCTAAACTTGGGCGAGAAGCGCGCGGTCGGGGACCGGGATTCTGCCGAAAAGCGTCAGGCTTTGGGCATCGACGATCTGGATTTGAATGAGTCGGCCCTTCATGGACGTTTGGCCGTCGAAGACGACGACCTGATCGCCGCGGGTGCGGCCGACTAATTGGACCGCTGCGGTTGCCGACGCGGGTTTGCGCTTTTCCCAGCCTAATTCCACGCCGTTTGCGGCGGCGGATTCCCGGCGAGTCACCAATTTGCTCTCGCCTTCGACCAGGACTTCGACCTGCCGGCCGATCAGCTCGCGATTAAACTCCGCCGATGTTTCCTGCTGGGCCGCCAAAAGCTGATTGTTTCGCCGTCGCTTGATCTCCTCGGGAACATCGTCTTTGAAGCGATCGATGGCAAGCGTTCCCGGCCGGGGGGAATATTTGAAGATGAAGCTATTTTTGAATCGGCCGTGGCGCAGGAGGTCCATGGCGGCGGCGAAATCATCTTCGGTTTCCGTGGGGAATCCGACGATGAAATCGCTGGCGATGCTGACATCGGGCATGTACTGGCGAGCGCGGGACAGGAAATCGCGGTATTGGCCGGAAGTGTAGCCGCGGTTCATGAGCTTGAGGATTCGATCGCTGCCGTGCTGGGCCGGGGCGTGGAGATAACGGCAGATGCGGGGGCAATCGCGCATGGCCAACAGGGCTTCGTCGGTGAAATCGCGCGGGAAGCTGGTGACGAAGCGGAGGCGCGGCAGATCGGGGGTGGCCTCGTGGATTTCGTACAGCAACTCCGCGAAGGTCGTCGTGCGGCCGTCGCCGTGGCGAAATGCGTAATGGTTGACCGTCTGGCCGAGCAGGGTCACCTCGCGTGCGCCGGCGGCGACGATTCTTTTCACTTCCTGGATGATATTTTGCGGGGGCCGGTGGACCTCGGGGCCGCGGGTGTATGGGACGACGCAGTAGGTGCAGAATTTGTTGCAGCCGCGCGTGATGCGGACGTAGGCCTGCGCGACGTCGTCGGCTGGGGAGATGCTGCGGGAGAGGTCGAGCATTTCCAGGCGATCCTCGGCGGCCTCCAGGGTGGCGCTTCGACGGGATGATGAGCCCATGAGGGCGACCTGGCGAGTGCGGCGGGCGCCGGCGGTGATGGCGGCGTTGTGGATGAGGGTGGCGAGCTGGTCGAGTTCGCCGGGGCCGCACAGGACGTCCACGTGCGGATGTCTTCGGAAAAGGTTCACGCCGTCACGCTCGGCCATGCAGCCGATCACGCCGATGACGAGGTTGGGGTCGGCGGCTTTCCTGGCTCGCAATTCGCCGAGGCGGGACCAGACTTTTTGCTCGGCATGTTCGCGCACGGAACAGGTGTTATAGATGATGACATCGGCTTGTTGGCGATCGGCGACGGATTGGTAACCGTGAGCGCGGAGCTGGCCGAGAACGAGTTCGCTGTCGAGGACGTTCATCTGGCAGCCGAAGGTTTCGAGGTAAAGCTTGCGATTCATCCGGGATTATTCTGGCTGGTTATTTGGGGAAATCAAATCGAGGTGGATTCGGGTTCGTTGCGGGCGGGTTTGCGCGGGCGAAAGCCCAGGGATGGCCATCCCTGGGCTTTGACGGGATGCGGGCGATTCGCCGGCGCTAATCGCCCAGCGCTGAGGAGACGACTTGCCACTCGGCGGTTGCGCGGGTGAGGTGGATTCTGTCGGTCATGCGATGGCGCGGAAGGGATGCTTCGATTTCGATCTGCACGTCGTCGGGGGATTGACGCGACTGGATGGTGATCGTCAATGCGGCGCCAGCCTGTCGCAGCGAATTCGGAAGAGTGACCGGCAATTGGCCGGTTTGGGCCTCGGCGGGTAATTGCGAGCGGGCGATTTCGGTTCCGGCCAGCAATAGCTGGCGGAGCTGCGCGTCCTCGCTCAGCATTTGGGTGCGTCGAGCTTCGCCAACTACGCCGGCGATCAAAACCGTCAGGGTCATCGTTACCAGCGACACCAGAAAAATCGCGGTGACCATCGCAAGACCTTTTTGGCGTGGGCAGGCTGGGGTCATGGGTGTGCTCCGCGAGTCAAGAGAACCTGGCTGGGAAGACGCATTTCGGCGCCGCCGTCGCTCATCGTCAGGCAAATGCCATCGGTGGCCAGCGACCAGTTTCGGCCGATTGCGTTCCATCGCTCTGATTGGCCGTGGGCGTCGGTTCGGGTTATGTCGCCATCGGGGTTGATGGTCCAGGATATTTTTCCTTCGCTCGATTGGAGATCGGCTGATGTTGGTTTGGGGACGGAGATTTGCGGGGAATTCCACACATCGCGGCGGAGCTGGAAGACGGCTGAATCGATCTGGCTGGCTCGGTCCGACGATCGCGGGGTGTCGTAACTGAGCATCAACGACGAATGGAAGACTTGGCCGGCGGCGGCGAAGAATATGGTCAGCAGCGACAGGGCCATGATGACTTCCGTCAGCGTGAAGGCTCGGCGGATGCTGTTTGGGCGTTTCGTCATTTTTCACCGACGGGGATCGTGTCTTGGGGGACCAGGCCGATGAGGCTGGCGGTTCGATTGTGGACGGCGGCGCGGACCTCCACCCAGCTCATGCCCGGGACCTGGGAATCGGGGAGTTTTTGAAAGAAGAGTTCCCCACCGCTGGAAGCGGTGGGGCTTTGGTGGGATTTCATCGACAGCAGGGCGGATTCCGCCAGGCGGTTGGCTGTTCTTGAGTCCTGGAGATGCAGCATTCCGCGTTGGTGCATGGCGGCGGCGCCGCCGAGGATCGCGCCGAGGATGGCGACGATGATCATGCCCATCAGCACATCGAGAAGGACCCAGCCACGGCGAGCGCGCATGATTCAAAATCCTCCGCTGATGGAGCCGGCAATGTGCTGGTTCATCATTGCCATCGGCTTTAGCAGCGATACGCCCAGGAGGGCGACCATCGCTCCCATCAGAAAGACGACGATTGGAACATAAGCGGCCTGGATCACGGTTCGGGTGCGGACGAATCGGTATTCGTAATGCCGCCAGAGAAATTCCAGGACCTGGAGCAAACCGTCGCTGTCGCGGACGGTGGCGAGCATGGAGACAAAGAGATCGGGGAATCCGGCAAATCGAGCGGCCTCGTGAATCGGCTGTCCGCGAGCGATGGCATCGGCCCAGGCGGCGGTGCGATGGCGCATGACCGCGCTGGGCTGAGCGTCCGCGGCGTCGCGGAGGGTTTGGTCGAGAGGATGGCCCATCTCGACGCCGACGGCGGCGAGGTCGCACAGGTCGGCCATGCCGCGGTCGCGCACGTAGCCGCCGGCGACGGGCATCCACCAGATGAATCGATCGCCGACCGAGCCGCCGAAGGGGGAAATCTTTCGGAAGGAAGGGAATGTGTTTTGGAACGTGCGTCCCAGCGGCGCCAGGGCCGCCAGCGTCAAGAGGACCCACCAGAAACTTGGTTGATGGGAAAGGTCCATCAGGAACCTTGTGGGCTGGGGTAGGACGGTTTTGAAATCATGGAACATCCCCTGGAATTTCGGGAGGACGACGATCAGGAAGAGCCACAGGACGGCGAGGAAAACGATGGGATAGACGCGATAGATCCCGAGGTTTCGGGCCAGCGAGAGATCCTGGCCGCTGCGGCGGCGGGTCAAGCCGCTGAGGACATGGGATAGGCAGCCCATGCGCTGGCCGGCGCCAATGGCGCGGACGGCGTGGAGGGAGATTTCCGGTATGAAATGAATGAGGGCCTGATCGAGCGGCTCGCCCGCGTCGAGGCGATCGTGAAGAGCCATGAGTCTCAGGCGGAGCACTCCTTTCTCGCCCTGGGCGGCGGCGAGAATCATCCGAGACAACGGCAGGTTCAATTGGGACGCTTTCTCGAGATTGCCGAGGATGAGCAGCATTCGCCGGCGGCGCAGGATGCCGCTGGCGCTGGAGATCGCCACGAGGATGATCGTGATAAATGCCAGCGCGTAGACCAACAGGGGCCCTACGGCGGGCTCGACGCCGAACCACAACGCGCATCCGATGCCGAAGATGAACAATCCGACGGCGGCGGTGCAGAGGATGAGCAGCACGAGACGTAGCGCCATTTTCGCGGCGGTTGAAGATGCAAGAGGTTTGCCGGGCTCGGGGTTCATGCGCGATGTTCAGATCATGTTGAGGATGTTGAGCAGAGGGAGGAACATGGCCAGCATAAGTCCGCCCACGGCCAGGCCGATCAGGATGAGCAGGATCGGAGTAAGGATGGCCTGGAGGGTGCCGAGGCGGAGTTCGGCCTGGTCCTGGTACATTTGCGCCATGGCTCGGAGCGTGAGGGGGAGGTCTCCGCGAGCGGCGGACATTTCCATGGCGGCGACGACGGTGGCCGGGAGGATTTGTCGCACTCTGGCGAGGGAGAGGGGCAGTCCCGAATTTACGGCGGCGATCATGGCCGCGCCGTCGGCGCTCAGCCGCGGCGACGCGGTGGCATCATCGGCGAGGGTGATGGCGGCGGGTAAATCCAGGCCCGCCTCCACGGCCAGGGCGACGGCATGGCACCAGCGCGAAATCAGATTTTGCCGCAGGACCGATCCGATCAGCGGCACCGGCAGGAGCAGGCGCTCGCTGAAGGCTTCGTTGCGGCTGGTCATTCGCAAAAATGCCCACGCCCCCGCCGCCAGGATCGCCACGACCGCCAAAACCAAGAGCTGCGGCCAAGAAGAAACGATGTTTGAAACGTCGAACAGCGCCCTTGTGAGCCAGGGGATTGCGAGGTCCCGCGGTGAATAGGCGCCGTTCGTGCGAACCCAGAATCTGACGTTTGCAAAGCCGAGAAGCATCGGCTCCCATTTCGGCACGAGCGCAACGAGCATGAAATAGAGGACGCCGAAGAATGCGACCATGACGATTGCCGGGTAACTGAGCGCTTGCCAGAGGGCGGCCTGAAGCTTGCGAACGAGCGTGAGATGCCGGCCGAGGTTCAGAAGAATTCCGGAGAGATTTCCCGCGCGGATTCCGGCGTCGATCAATTGGGCATAGAGCGGGGGGAATTTATCGCGATAAGCGGCGACGGCCTCGGGGAGGGTTTTTCCCGATTCCAATTCGGCGGCGACGAGGTCGAGGGTGCGGTGCATCGATCCTCGGCGCATTTCGGCGGCGATCATGCGGAGGCCCTGCTCGACGGGCAATCCCGCGCCGGTTAATTGCGCCAATTGCTGGTTGAAGGCGAGGAAATCCTCGCCGCGAAGGGGCTTGGGCCGCGGTAGAGGGCCGCCCGGAGCAAGCTCGATTTGCGCCATTTGCAGGGATTGGAGGCGGCGGAGGGCTTCGGCCTCGTCACGGGCGTCAATGCTTCCGGAAATCCGCTGGCCATCAGAGGTTATGGCTTTATAGGCAAAGGTTGAGCCCTTGGGGATCTGCTCTGTCATGGGCGCTGCGCTCGATTCAGACGTTCATTTTGGCCTGGCATGGCGCGCTCCCCTTCGGGTCGCGGCTAAACGATGGATCGGTCAGGGGGCCTTTTGCACGCTGGCGGAACCTGGACCGTCGGGGCCCCAGATAACCAGGGCGGTCGCCTGCTTGGAGTTCTGGTGTGGCTGATCCTCCGGCTGCGCTGGATGGGCCGCTCCCGATCCCCACAGGGCGCCGAGGATCTGAAGCAGAATCAGCGCACCGATCATTCCGATCAAAGCCATGATCATCGGCGGGGAGACCAGGCGCGAAAATAATTTTGGGCTTGGCGGATGGCGCACGGGATCGGGGGAGCCGAATTGGGCGGTGCGGGCGGCGGCGCTGGCGCCGCTGACCATGGACATCTTGCCCAGTTCGCACAGGAGGCTGGCCGGCGCTTGCCGCGCGAGGACGTGGCACAACAAGCCGGCGAGCGCCGCGGGGAGGGCGTAAACGCCTTTGAGGCGCAGGTGCTGGCGCAGCTCATCCAGCGCCGCGTGCATGCGCCGGGAGATTGTTGATGGAGACTGGCCTGTGTCGGCGGCGAGCTGGGCCTGGGATTTTCCCAGGAGGAAATGCTGCACGAGCAACATGCGCAATTCCTCGGGCATGTCGATCAAGGCCTGATCGACGGCTGGGGAAAGCTCGGCCCAACTGGAGGCGTCGTGATTGCACTCGCGGCAATAGACGATCTCGCGGCGCTTGCGGGAGGTTTCGCTGCGGAGCGAATCGAGGGCGAGGTGGGTGGCGGTGCGATGCAACCAGCCGCCGAGGTTTTGACGCACCTCGTGCGGCCGGCGCATCAGGCGGAAAAATGTTTCCTGGGAAAGGTCTTCCGCCCGCGACCCATCCCCTATAACGCGGAGGCATGTGGCGTAAACAAAACTGGCGTAGCGCTGAACGATCTGAGCGAAGGCCTGGGGATCGCCAAAGTCGGCATAGCGCCTGAGCAATGCGAAATCGTCCTGGCGCGGTTCCGCGACCTCGCGCGCCTCGGCGACCTGGCGCGGCTCGGCCTGGGTGATCGGTCGATCGAGAGTCTGCACCAAATTCAAAGCCATCGGCTGCTCCATCTTATTGACGGAAGCCAATGGCGAAATTTCAGCCGTGGTGGACATTTGGCTGTTCCTATTTTGCAGCGTCGATCACTCGTGCCAGCTCTGCTTCGTCTGTAACTCCTTTTTTCACCAATGTTTGCCCCACATCGTACAATCTCTGGTAGCCCGTTTGGGCACGATAAATCTTTGCAAGAGCGTCGGCGTCGCCGCGTTCCATGACGGCTTTTTTCAAAGGCGGATCCATGGCGACAAATTCGGCCAGGGGTACGCGGCCGCGGTAACCATCCGGCGAAGTCCGCCGGATCAGACGCTGGGCCACGATTCCGTGAATGCTGCTGGTGAGTTGATAAGGCTCGATGCCCATCTCCAGCAGCCGGGCCAGGGCGCCGGCGGGCGTGGCGGCGTGAAGGGCGGTGATGAGGCGATGGCCGGATAGCGCCGCCTGGACGGCCAGCGATGCCGTCGGGCAATCGCGAATCTCGCCGAGCATCAGGACCTGGGGATCCTGACGCAGAATGCTGCGGAGGGCTTTTTCGTAGGTGAGTTGGCCGAAAGGAGAGACTTCAATCTGTGTGACTCCGGGGAGGTCGCGTTCGACGGGGTCTTCCAATGCGACGATGCTCAGGCCTGGGCTGGTGCGCAGAATCTGGCGAAGCAGGGCGTAGATGGTGGTGGTTTTGCCGGAGCCTGCCGGGCCGGTGAGGATCATCATGCCGGAATCGCCGGCGGCGAAATCGGTCAATCCTTTCACGACGCTTGGCGGCAAATCCAGATCTTCAAGAACGGCGGGCTGGACGTGCTCGGCGGGCATGCGAAGCGCGGCTCGCAAGCCGTGGATGGTCGGCATGACGGATAGGCGAAGTTCGACGGCGCGATCTTCCGAAGCGAGGGGCATGGAAAGCCGGCCCTCCTGCGGAACATCGAGGCGATAGGTGAGCAGCTTGGCCATGACCATCAGCCGCCCCACCACTGCCCGTCCCAAGGCGGGCTCGAGGCGGCGACGTGTGTCCAGAACGCCGTCGATGCGGAAGCGCAAATCGTAGCCGCTCTGGGCGGGCTCGACATGGATGTCGGAGGCCCTCTGCCGCATGGCGTCGGCGAGCAGCGCGTCCACGAGGGGACGCACATCCGGAGCGACCGGTGTTTCCACGGTCATGAGGGTATTCTACCACAAACGGCTCCCCCCGGGCCGACGGCTCGACCGAGCTCGCCGAAGTCACGGGTGCGGCTCTGTTCGGGGGAGTCAAACTGATCGACTCCTATCCGTTTGTAGAACAATGACGGGGCCGACTATGCTTTGGTGCAAAGAAATCGGCGCTCTTGGCCGCCTTGAACTCCCGATGGCGTGGCCAGATAATCCGGCAAGGTCATCCATGCAGGCACAGATTGTCCAAATTCTCGGCGCGGCGGATTACTCGCAGGAAGTCCAGCGCGCCGCGGAGCTTCTTTCCGCTGGAAAACTGGTGGTGCTGCCGACGGAGACGGTTTACGGGGTGGCCGGAGTGCTGAGCGATCCGCAGGCGCATGCGGCGCTATCGGAACTGCGGGATTCAACCGCGGCCCGGTCGTTCACGGTGCATATCGCTCGCGGCGAAGATGCGCTGCAGTTTCTCGGCGAGGTAAACGATTTCGCCCGCCGGGCGATGCGCAAACTCTGGCCGGGTCCGATCGGATTGATCTTCGACGTGCCGCAGGGGCGGCGGCGCGAGGCGGCGAATAATTTGAACGTGGCCGAAGAGGATTTGTATGACGGCTCGTCGATCGCGCTGCGATGCCCGGACCATCCGGTGTTCGCGGACATCGCCGGCCAGGTAAAAGGGCCGGTCGTTCTGATCTCCGCGGGGCGGAGCGTTCATCAGATCGGGGATTTGTCCGAAGCGATCCTTTCGCGGGTGGAGGCGATTTTTGACGCCGGGGCAACGCGCTTCTCCAAGCCCTCGACGCTGGTTCGCATCAAGGAGAATTCTTACGAAATCGAGCGGGCTGGAGTGTATGATGAGCGAATTATCGACCGGCTTCTGCGCACAACGATTCTCTTCGTATGCAGCGGCAACACCTGCCGGTCTCCGATGGCTGAGGCCATGGCCAGGCGATATTTGGCCGAGCGGCTGTCGGTTTCGCCGGAGGAATTGGAGGATCGCGGGATCAGCGTGATGTCGGCGGGAAGTTTTGCGATGCCCGGCACTCCGGCGGCGCCCCAGGCAGTGGAGGCGTTGCGGGCGATGGGACTGGACCTTTCCAGACATCGCTCGCAGGCTTTGTCCGTGGAGTTGATTCATCAGGCCGACTTCGTTTTCGCCATGACCCAAAACCATGCCAAGACGGTGGTCTCGCTTGTGCCGGCGTCGGCGGATAAAGTATCGGCCCTCGATCCTGAGCGTGACATCGAGGATCCGATCGGCAGCGACCTGCCCGTTTATGTTCAGGTCGCCCAGCTGCTAAAAGCGCTCATTGAGAAACGCCTGGCCCAAGTAGTCTTGGCGTGACAGCGGAGAAGCGATGAACATTGCGGTCGCGTGCGATCATCGAGGCTTTGAAGCCAAAAAGAAGCTGCTGCCCCTGCTGAAAAAGCTGGGGCATCAGGTGCAGGATTTTGGCTGCGAAAGCACGGCGGCGGTGGATTACCCGGAATACGCGATTGCCGCGGCCAAGGCCGTCGCCAGCGGTTCGCACGACATGGGCATTCTTCTGGACGGGAGCGGGATCGGCATGTCGGTCGCGGGCAACAAGGTCCGGGACATCCGAGCCGGGCTGGTTCACGACGAGATCACCGCGCATCGCGCGCGGGAGCACAATCACTGCAACGTGTTGTGCCTGGGGACGGATTTGCTCAGCGAAGACCAGATACGCCGGATTGTGGAGATCTTCCTCTGCACGCCGTGCGGCGAAGGGCGGCATGCCCGGCGGGTGGAGCAGCTTCGAGCATTTGAACGGGGGAAGTGACCCTCCCTTTCGCTGCCAAGACCGCCGGATGGCAATCCCGCGGCTTTTCAAAAAGGGGATTGCTGTAGCAGCTTGTCGTTTGCCGCGCGCCACCATTGGCCGGCCTGCGCGGGGGGCTGACTCAGGTCGTAGCAGGCGACGTATTCGTTGAACGGCTCGTCCCGAAAAAGACATCTTCCCATGCTGTCCAGAACGTCCATCGCGGTCGGCTGCTGGGTGATAAACTGAATTTCTCTTACGGGATCGCCGTTGAACGGATCCTCGAACAGCACCCATATCCGCTTTCCGGCGAATTGTCCCAACTCCCTGGCATAATCGTCGAGGGTGGGAACATGTCGGGTGCCGATCGTCACCGGAACCCCGCCAATGCCAAAGCGCGGCTGATAGTAGGCGAAGCCGTATTGGGCAGTGGGATAGAGATAAAAGAGATCTCCGGGCTGGCGGTGAGCGGCGATGAATTGCATCGAGTCCCTGATCTCGCACCCCGGAGGCGGAGAGATCAGCGTGTTGAGCGTCTGCGTGATGGGCGAAATCAGCAGAAGGGCGACAGCCAGGATTCCGATCAGGCGGTATTGGCCTTGGCAGAGGAAATCCAGACCGGCCGCCAAAACGATCGTCGTCAGTGGAACGGAAAACAGCAGAAGGCGGTAGTTGAATGGATATTGATGAAGGGCGGAGGCGACGAGGGCGGCAAATATCGGCGTCAGGAGCAACGCCAGGACCGCTCTGCGCCGGCGATAGATTACGACGACGCCCAGCAGGAAAGCGAGGGCGGCGAGGCCTTCCAATTCCTGCTCGAAGGGGTGTTGAAACATCTCGAGAAAGTTGCGCTTGTACCATATCAGGGATGCGAAAGAAGTGGGAAGCGGGGCGAAAGCATCGGCGATTTTCCACCAATAGCTCTGGAGATACTCGCTGCCGGTGAGGTCGCGCAGGGAGAAGAGATAATTGGCCAGGAAACTTCCGCCCCAAACGGCGGCGAGCAAAACAATTTCACGAGCGCCGTGGCGGGGCTTTTTTTCGGCAAACCATCGGACCACCGCCGCCAGACCGATGCCGCTGAGCACGAAAATCGCCGGATGCGAAAACCAGATGGCCAGGATCCCCGCGACGGCCAGCGGAAAAATATTTCGCATGCCTGCCGGAGGGGCATTGATCGAATCTTTGAAGGCTCCGGCGGCAAACAGGAGCAAGCCGACGCTCAATAGGAAATCGGTTGAATACTGTTTGTTGTCGGCCCAGTAGAACGCTCTGCCGGTCGCCAGCGCCAGCACCGCCAGCGCGATCAGCGCGCCGCGCCGGCTGAGGAGCAACCTGGAGAGGCGGTAAAAGAGCGGAAGTGCAAGTATCGACGCCAGTGTGGGCCAAAAGCGGAGCGCGAACTCGTTGTTGCCAAAAAGGGTAACGGCGAGCTTTTGGATGATGAGGAATCCAATGGGGGCGCCTTGGTCATAGTCCAGGGGGCGAAATAATCCGCCAAAAGAGCGGTGGATGATATTCAGGGCCAGGGAGGCTTCGTCGCGCCAGAGCGATCGGTCGGCCAGATAGACGCGAAGGCGGACCGCAGCTCCGACGAGGATCAACCCCCAGGCGATAAGGCGCACTGGCCAGGGGTCAGCGGGCCGCGCGGTGCTACGCGCGGGTTCGACTTCCTGTAAAACGGACATCGGGTCTTCAAGTGCCGTTATCGCACGCTCCTTCCGGAAATCGGCTGAATAATGAGATGTATCTTAGGTCGGCAATATGGAAATGTTGGTTAAATACCTCGACAGCATGAAGCGAAGATGAAAACGCCTCAGGGCGGGAGGCCGGCGGGTTGAATCAGGTATCGATTGGATCGGGGTGGAGGGTGATATGGACTATTTCGGCCGGGGCGTTGACGCGCAGCGGGAACCAGTCTCCGACGCCGTTGGAAACGATGAGCTTTGAGCCGAGGTCCCGGTTGTGATATAGGCCGGTCCAATACCTGAACCGCAAGGGCCCGGCGCCGATGTGCCGGGAGAGCATGATCTGTCCGCCATGGGTATGTCCGGCCAAGACCAGGCGGACGCCGTTTGCGGCGGCGAGGTCCCAGGCGTGGGGATGATGAGCGAGCAGGATGGGGAAAAGCGCGGGGTCTCGCTGCTGGAGGACGCTGTTGACGGCCTCGTGCTGCGGGGCGCCATGGTCTGTCCAGATGATGCCGAGCAACTGAATGGGAATTCCGCGGGGGTAAATGGTTTGGGCCTGATTCAGGAGCAGCGGAACGTCGCGGGCGGCGCAGGCGTCGTTGAATTGTTCGGCCCCTCCCATGACGTCGTGATTGCCCTGGATCATGTACGGCCCGCAGGGAGCGCTGAGGCGATTCACCATGTCGAGCGCGCTCGGCAGATCGGAATGGGAGATGTTGACCAGATCGCCGCCGAGGAGGATCAGCTCGGGCCGCAGGCTGTTCGTGGCCTCAGCGATATCATCGAGCATTTTCTGGGTGGAGAAGACGCCGGCATGAACGTCGGCGACGAGAGCGATCGTGAAGCCATCCAAACCGGGCGGAAAACCCTTGAGAGCCAATTCGTATCGCTTGATGCGAAACTTTCCGAGTTGAGCGACGCCGATGCCGCCGAGCGTGACGCTGGCCAGGGGCGGCGCGGCAAAAGCGGCGGCGGTGAGGAAACGTCTGCGGGACATGAGCGGCGCCGCGGGCGGCGGTGGGGTTGGGCGATCGGCTTGGGGCGGGCGATGGGTCCCGCGGATCAACCTGAATCCCAACTCCGCGCCGAGGACCGCGATGGTCATGGGCAGGACCAGAAAATGCCAGACGAAAACAGTGGAGGAAATCCATTGCGGTATGAGGCGATGGGTGCGCAAAACGGTGGAGCTGCCCGTGGCCAGCGCCGCCGCGAAGGCGATTAACGCCACCATCGCCAAGGCGAGGAGGCCTTGCCAAAGTCGGCAGCGCCGCAACGGGCGCAGCAGCTTGTGAAACCGGACCCATACCAGCCCATCAAGGCAGACAAAAAAGGTGATGGTGAATACAACCAGGTGCATGTGACGATGGCCTCCGAACCGAGGCCCCGAGATTGGTCATCGGGAGGTTACGGCGTGAACTTTCGGCGAAACATTCGCAAACCAAGCCGGACCGTGGACCACGCCCAGCGGAGATGAAATCCTACTAATTTCGGCGTGCTGTACCAGCCGCTGGCATGAAGGTAATGGAGGAACCGCTTTCGGACCGGCTTGAATCGGCCGGCGTTCCAGGGCTTTTTTCGGCCGGCGTAGTGCTGGATGCGGGGATGGTGGAGGAGTTCGTGGCATCGGCGGCGAATCTCCGCTTCGGCCTGCGTATTTCCGAGCTGATCGGGACGAATCAGGTTATCCACCTGGGCATTCCAGCTCAGATCCAGTTGCCGCCATTTTCCGAAAAACACCGCGTTGAGGCCATCCTGATCGGGGAAGCGAACGACGGATTTGAAGCGGAGAACGTAATCCAGCACGGCTTGTCCGAGGCGATCATTGCGCCAACGATTGAGATCGATCACGAGGACGCCGGAATTGAAATACGGGGCGTTTTGGCGCTGCGCATCGTCCACGCCCGGGAGCGGAAGTTCGGGCCGAAGGGTGCATGAGCCGAAATCGCACACGGCCATGAGGGCGGCCCCGCGGAAATCCTCTTGCCATAGCTCGGACAAATCGCCTTCGACGAGCAGGTCGCCGTCGAGATAAATGATTCGCCGCAGGTCCGGCGGAAGGACATCGTCCATCAGGAGGCGGATGTAGATGGTGCTGTTGAGGCGTCTGAGGACGGGAAGCTGGTTAAAGACGTCAAGGTTGACTTGCCGCCATTCGAGATCGATGTTTCCGTAATCGGCGATTTTGTTTTCGAGGCGGCGGCGGGAATGCGGGGAGATTCCGCCATCCATGAGAAAGACACGCAATCGCCAGGGCGCGGGGAGATTGGCCGAGGCGGAATAGAGCGTGACGGCAAGGGGCATGGCATAGCCGTCGTCCCCGCAGCAGAGCAGCGCGATTTCATGCGGAGACTGAATTTCGGGTTGCGCCATAATTTTGCCAGGTTCCGGGCGAGGGGCCAGTTTCTTGGCCGGGAGGCGAGATCGCAGGGGAAATCGGTTCGGGGCGAAGCGCGGCCAGCCACGCCTCAGCCTGCCGCGGACTTGAAAACCGGAGGATGCGGAGATGGCGATTTTCCGGTCGTCGGAAGATTTTCGGATAATCCCGGCGGCGTTTTCGCCAGCTATGGATCACCCAGAGCAACTGCGATCTGGAGGAGAAGAACGTCCTTCGCCATGTTTCGACATTGTGCTCTCCGAGGGGCTGGCGGGTGATGCATCGTTTGAGCGTCCGCCGCAGGGCGCGCGAAAATACAAGCGTCATCGGATAATTGAGCCAGATGATCGTGTCGGCCCGCGCCCAGACGAGGTCGCGATGCTCGGGAAAAACGCCGTCGACGACCCAGGCTTCGTGCTCGATGATCGACTTCACCTGGGCCAGCAGTTGTTCGTCGGAAGGAAGGGACCAGTTCGGTCCCCAAACCATCGAGTCCATCTCGAAATGGGGAAGCTCCAGCCGCTGCGCGGTGGATTCCGCCAACGTGGTCTTGCCGGAACAACTTGCACCTATAACCACGACCCGACGCATCTACTGTTCCTGACTTCGCTTGGTCATCCGCTCTTCTCTATCGTTCAATCACCCGGAGATGAAGAGTGAATGAAGGCAGAATACCGCGGGTGCTGATAAAAACCAACGACCCCATCATGGTGACAGGGTCGTTGGCCAGGTCAAAATTTAGCGCCGCGCTTCGGCGCCGAGTTCCCAAATGGTCTTCACGTAGAGCGGCGGCGGCGTGCCATAATGCCGAGGCCCGTCGCCAGCAATAATCCCGCCGACGCCGGCTCGGGCACGTCGGCCATCAGGCCGTTGGCGGCCGCGAAGGCGTCAACCGCGGCCCAGTCGGCGGCGGGCAACGCCACGTCAATCCCGCTGGCCGTCTTGCCGAGGTTGGTGACCAAGGCGGTGAAGTCGGAGCCGGTGACCGTACCGGTGTACAGGAAATCGCCCTGGTCCCATCCCGACACCGTCTTGCCTAAGTTGGTGGCCAGGATGGTGAAGTCAGTGCCGGTGACCGTGCCGGTGAGAGTCGCATCGCCGAGCAGCGTGTATTTGACTTCGATCGTTCCGGAGGAGAGTCCGGCGGGGTTGCCGGGGTCGGCCGAATCGGCATAGCCCAGGGAGTAGGCGCTGTTGGCGGGCAGGGCGGCGATGGAACTGTCGATGCCGCCCGTGCCATTCCATGATCCGCCGTTGCGGCCGTTGATCAGGTATGTGCGGATCGCCGCCACCGGATCGGGATTCGCACCGTAGGTGATGAACATGTGGTTGTTGGTGATGTCCAGCGCCGAATTGGCGGCGATGGTCAAGCCACCTTCCGTGGCCACGCCGCTGTTGACGGCCAACTGCACGGTGTTGGTTCCCGAGGCCGGCGAGATGGAGAGCGTGCCGGTTCCGGTGAGGGATCCGAGGGTTGCGTTTCCGTTGACAATAAGGGCGCCGTTGTTCACGACGTGCGTGCCGCTGGGCAGCGCGCCGGTCACCGCGGCGATGAGGGTACCGCTGTTGATGGTGGTGCCTCCGCCGTAGGTATTGCTGGCTGAGGTCAATTTGACGGTTCCGAGCCCGTTGACGACAGTGGTGACGCCAATCGATGGGGCAGCCAGTGTCCCGGTCTCTCCGGAGTCGTCCAATCCGAGGGTTCCAGCCCCGCCAATCATCAACCCGCCGGTACCGCTGATCGCGCCGGAAATAGTGAGGGTATCCGCAGAATTGACGACGTTGACGCAGGTGCTGCTGGCGAGGATGACTGGCGCGGAAATCAAATGGGCGCCGGCGGCGTCGTTAATGAGGGCCGGTTCCACGCCCGGCATATTCATGGTGATGTTGCCGCTGCCGGTGGCCGCCAGGGTGTAGGAGTTGGCGGAGTCGTCCAGACGGATCGTACCGATGTTCACGGTTTCGGAAGTCGTGACCGTGGTGTTGGAGGTGACATAGCCGAGGAAGTCGGCTTCAAGCCCCTGATAGTTCGGAGCCTGTCCGCTGTCTGTTGTGTCCCAATTGGCGGAGCTATTCCAATCTCCGCTGCCGGGGTGATTCCAGGCCGGCGCAACGGCTCGGACGTTATCGATGCTGAAGGTATCGGCTACGGTTGCGTTGTAGTTGGAATTGAAATAGTAGCCAAGATTCAGGTCGTAGGTGGGGGTGGTGCCGCCGTAAGCCGTGCCGGTAATGAATTCATCCTGGAAATATTCGGTCGTGTAGGTGCCGTTATTAATTTGTCCGGCGCCGTTCTGGGCGATTCCCATCGGATTGAAAGTGCCGCTCGGGTTTTGGTAATTGTCAAGCTGGGCGTAGGTCGCATAAGTGCCATCGAAATTGATGATGAGCTTTAGCTCGAAATAGGAGCCGTTCGTGGTGCTATTTGCTGGAGGGCCGCTGAAATCGACGGCGATATAGTCGGCGCCATTGAGCGCGGCAGCGGCGTCCGGACTTGTGAAAATGTTGTTGCTCAACCCGATTTCATAGTAGGCTGAACCGGGGTTGGTGGCATTGTTCTGCGCGTTGATGGTTACCTGCTGGGAACCCTTGCCCAAGGGCCCCGTCTCGCCGGCGCCCGCCGCCGCGGCAGTGCCCAAGCCATTGTATTGGCTCTTGTCGCTGTCAAAATTGTCGTTGGTGACGACCGTACCGCCGGTGCCCGCACCACTCCAAGCGGCAAAATCGTCCTGAGTGTTAAAAATGGCCTGGGCGTGTGCGAAACCACCACAAACGCCGGAAATACCTAGGCTGGCAGCGGCAGCCAACATTTTCGTTCGACGTGCACTGTTCACTTTTTCCTCCTCTGAACTAGAACGGTTTGATAAGACTGACTTGGAAAGGCGACCGTCTCCGCGTAGAAACGCATGACGCCATCAGCAATCGCTTGCTGAACGGCAATAGTCTAACTTATTTTATAGCGAGGTCAATTAAATTCTTAATTAAAATGCTCCATTTTCGCGCGTTTGCAACTGGGTTGATCTGAATGTTAAAAGAGGTGATCTTTATGGGCATGGCTCTGAATATGAATTGGGTCGGCGTGGAGGAATTGGATCGCGTCGCTGAGACGCGCTGGAAATGCTATGCCCATGCCGGCAAGGAATTGGCACACTACAAGGAGGCTCTCCAAGCCGATCCCTGGGGCAGCCCCGGCGATTATTTGCTGGCGGAGCGCAACGCTCAGGCCGTCGGCACGGCGACGAGTTTGCCGCTGACCATGTGGGTGCGCGGCTCGCCGGTTTCGTGCCAGGGCGTGGCATACGTCGGCACAATCAAATCCGCTCGCCGGCGAGGCGGCTGCGAGCCGGGCGTCGGTTCGGCGGTCATGCGCGAGGTGCTGCGCTTCGCCCGCGAGCGCGAGCATGTCGTCTCCGCGCTCATGCCCTTCCGCGTGTCGTTCTACGAACGTTTTGGATACGGCCTGGTGGAGCGTCGCGCCCAGTGGACGATTCCACTGTCGGTGCTGCCGTCCGGGGATTGTGACGGTTGGCGATTCATGACGCCTGACGACCGCACCGCCCAGGCGGAGCAATGGCAGGCTGCCGTCAGATCCGGCCAATGTGATGTCGAGCGCTCGGCGAAACGTTGGGAACATGCTTTCGCCGCGGCGGAAGAAGGCATGGTTTTCATCGACCGCCCGGCATGCGACGGACCGGCCCGGGCAATGGCCTTTATCACGCAGGAGACGGCCAACGATCGAAGGATATTGAATGTGCAGAACTGGTCGGTGGAATCGCCGGCGGCGTTTGGCGGATTGCTGTGCTTCCTGGGGACATTGCGAGATGAATTTACGGCTGCAAAAATAACGGGGCCGGTTGATTGGCCGATCAACCGGCTGCTGCGCGAGCCGCAGGTCCCACATCGGCCGGTGGACCATGCGACGCCGGAAGTCCGCACGTACACGCGGCTGCAGCTTCGCATTCTGGACCATCGAAAGTTTTTGGAGTCGTTGAATTTGCCGGCAAGGGCGAAGGGGCGGGTTTCGGCGGCCGTTCTTGAAACCGAGGGGAATGTTTCGCGCTTTTCTCTGGAATTTGAAGCAGGCCGGGCGAGGGTGGGAGCCGGCGGCAGCGCCGCGGACTTTGAATGCGGGGATCGGCATTGGGCGGCGATCGCCACCGGAGATATGCCCGCGAGTGAGGCGGTTCGGTGGGGGTTGGCCCGAGAAAACACGCCCGGAGCGGCCGGGGTGCTGGACGAACTGGCGGTTGGACCTTTGCCGTTCTGCCGGGAGTATTTTTGAAGATTTCCGGGGAGTGCGAGGCGATCGGTCGGAGGAAATGGGAGAAGAGGAAATGGAGGAGGAATATGATCGGTTGCGGTGTTGGTGACGCCCGAAGTCGCCGGCTCGTATATCCATGAAAGGCTTTCCCGGTCAACAAAAAAATTCTCTCCGCGAAGATCGCGTCTCTTTTTTACTTCCAAGAACTCTTTTCGTCCGTCCGCCGGCTCGTGACTGGCCTTCTCGGCGGTCCATATATCCATTCGTGCTGGCCGGGCCCAATCAACTCATTTTGGCCGGGCGGCACATGATTTCATCCGGCGCGGGCGGCCCAATTAGGAGGTGGCCTCTCAAGCCTGAACGGCTTCAAGCTCGTGGCCAATACGAGCTAGGGCTGGCCCACTTCCGGACGAGATCAGTTCCTGGTGTCTGTGACTTCCTGGTCTTGGGGGCGGAACCTCCTGGTAATCCTGTTGCCGCTTCCACAGCGCATAGGCAATCCGGCACATGCGGTTGGCGACGGTGATGTAGCCGCGGCCTCGGTCTTGTTTGCCGCCGTGGGTGCGGCGATTGAAGAGGTCTCGGAAAAACTTGTCCTTTCGCACCGCCGAATGGGCCGCCTGGATGAAGGCCCACTGCAGCGTGGTGCGGCCGGCATGGCCGATGCGGCGGCCGATGGGTTTGCCATCACGCTCTTCTCCGCTGTCATTGGCCTGCGGCGCCAGCAGGCTGTATTGCAGGAGCGAGCGGCAGGAGGCAAAGCGTTCGATCCGGCCGATCTCCGCCAGCAGGGTATAGCCCAGCACCGTCGAGACGCCCGGCAATGTCGTCAAACGCTGGCCTGTATCTGATCTTTGCATCGTCAAGCGGAACCGGCGTGTGGCCCGGGCGATCAGGCGACGCAGCGCGTCCAGCAGGATCAGGTCCTCCTTGAGCGTCTGCCGTCCCGAGACACGCAGGGTCTTGTCCTCTGACAGCAGCGAAAGAAACCGCCGGCCTCCCACGCCAAACAGATCGGTCAGTTCGATGATGACCCCGTGACGATGCAGCGTGGCATGGATGCGATTCTTCACCTGCGTCTGAGCCTGCACCAGGGCCATCCGATGCCGCAGCAGCTCCCGCTGATCGCGGACCTCCTGGGGAGCCAGCCACACTTCCCACCAGCGTCGCATGACGCCTCGCCGCGGTGTCGGCTTCTCATTCCACAACTCGCCGAGCAAATCCGCGTCAATCTTGTTGCTCTTGGCTATCCCCCGTCCGTCACGCCATGCCGCGACCTTGCCGCTGGAGGCCAGGTGCGGCTGCATGTTCAAGGCCTGTAATTCATCGCTGAGCCATCCCCAGCCGAAGGTCGCCTCCAGAATCACCGGCGTCTGGTGCGGCCATTGGGCGATTCTCTCTCTGAGCTTCTGGCGATCCACGTGATCCAGACGTTCACGAGCAATCACCTTCCCAGTTGCATCGCGCAGACTGGCTGACGAGAACTTCCGATGGACGTCCAGGCCAACCTGAGTTACCGTGTCGCACATCTTCATGGCTATCTCCTTGTAGTGAATTGAAACAACCGGAATCTTAACTTCCGGCAGGGAGATGGCCTTTCATGGATATACGAGCCGGCGACTTCGGGCGTCACCAACACCGCAACCGATCATATTCATTTCCCATTTCTTCTTCCATTTCTTCTTCCATTTCTTCATTCATCTTCTTCTTCATCCATCCATCCCCCCACCGCCGATAAATCCGATGAATTGATTGAGGTTGAGCCGTCGCGGCGTACAATTCCTGAGCAGGTAATGGAAGAAGTCACAACACAAGATGGTGGCGGGCGGCGCTGGTCGGAGATATTGCCCAAGCGGCTGCGGACGCTTTTTTCTTCGCCGGAGTCGGCGGCGACGCTGGCCTGGGCGACGTCCATCAGCTTTCATGCCGTCTTGTTCGCCACGGCCATCATTGTCCTTCCGCCGATCGTTCGCGGATTACATGAGACCAGTCAGGAACAGGTGGTGATCCCCGATGCCATGCTGGCCGACGACAGCGACATCGGCGGGGTCCTCAACCCCGGCATGGGAAATGACCCGACGCGTGATGCGTCTCAGGAAAATGATGCGACGGAGAACGACACCCGGGGGTGGGCGGACCGCCGCAGCGATGACCTTGCCCAGGCCCTCAATGGCAGCGCCCTCGCCACGGGCGACGTGGTCGCTCAGGGGGATGAGAAACAAGACGCCGCCGGCAAGGACAACACCATCTTCAGCCTCTTCGGCAACGAAGGCGGGCCTATGGCCAGCTTCGGTCCGCGCGGCGGCGGCCAGGGAGTGGGTCCCAAAAGCAAAATCTTCGGTCATGGCAGCAATGTTCGCAGCATTGTTTATGTATGCGACGCCTCGGGCTCGATGGTCGGCCAGGGGGACGATGCCCTGAAAACCGAATTGAAGAGGGACATCGCGAATCTTTCGCCGATTCAGCAGTTCAACATCCTGATTTTCCACGAGACGCGGACGGGATCGCTTTACCAGCAGATGGCCCAGGGGCTGCTGATGGGCACGCCGAGCAGCAAGGCGGTTGCGTTTGATTTCATTGACAGGCTGCCTTTTTCGAGCGTGAACAATCCGATTCCCGCGTTGGAGGAGGCTTTCCGGGAACAGCCGCAACTCTTGTTCCTGCTGAGCCACGGAGACTTCAATAATCGGTACAATACGACGAACAACGCGGAGGTGTTCGCCAAGATCGAGGAGTTGAACGGTGAAAAAAAGACGCATGTGAATACGATTCTGCTCCTTGGAGAAAGAAGCAAGGAGAATTTTGAGAGAAGGGACCTGGAAGGGATAATGAAGAAGATCGCCGAAAAGAACGGTGGTGTGTACAAGAAGTTTTATAGTGATGATTTGTGATTGGGTTTCTGTAGGATTGGTGGCTGTGGCGCGGATCGCGCGTCCCGGCGCGCCGGGACGCGGCTAAACAGTAAAGGGCAATCTTCATGCGTGGTTATGCGAATTCGCGCCTGCGGCTGGCGATGCTGGTGATGTTCTTTCTGGCCGCGTTGTTTGTCGTCGCGGGTTCGGGCTTTGCCCAGTCCACCGGCGATAAGGGCAATCCGGTTGTCCCGTCCACGTCGGTGTTCCAACTCATCATGGAGAACCGCGATCCGGTGTTCTTCACGATCCTCGGGCTGTCGATTTGGGGGCTGACCCTGATCATCCAGGGGTTTTTGGTGAACCGGCCGTCGATCATCATGCCGCCGCGGACCATCGAAACGATTCGGGAAATGATCGCCCAGCGGCGATTCAAGGAGTTGATCGATTTCACGGAAACGGACCCGAGCTTCGTGAGCCGGGCGCTCAACCCCGCCCTGAAGCGCGCTCCCAGCTTCAGCAGCATGAAAGAGGCGATGGAGACGGCGATCGGGGAACAGACCGCGGATCAGTTCCGCAAGATCGAATACCTGAACATCATCGGCAACCTCGGCCCGCTGCTGGGTTTGCTGGGGACGGTGATCGGGATGATCGACGCGTTTTTGGCGCTGAACGCCTCGGGCGGGAATGCCTCGCCGGCGACGCTGGCGTTTGGAATATCCAAGGCGCTGGTTCACACGATGCTGGGGCTGATGCTGGCGGTGCCGTGCCTGGCGGCGTTCGGGTTTCTGCGGACGCTGGTGGATAAATACACCGTGCGTGCGTCGATGATCGCGGAGGAATTGCTGCTGATGATCAAGCCGGCGGAGGCGCGCCCGGCGGCCATGGGCGCGCTCAGGCCTGGCGCGATGCCGCAACCGGCGCCGGCCCCGCAAGTCCCGCGCAAGCCCGCCCAGCCGATTCCCATCCCCGGCGCGGAAATCTAAAGCAAGCGGAGAAACCGTGCCAAGATATCGCATGCCCGCGATTCGAGAAGGCGGAGTGAACGTCACGCCGCTGATCGACATCGTCATGTGTCTCATCATCTTCTTTATGCTGGTGGCCAAGATCGGCGTGGACACCGGCGCCGACCGCAACATCGACATCCCCACGAGCATCCTGGGCACGGACATCAAGGACATGGGCAACACGCTGGTGCTGAACGTCGTCAACGGCCCCAGCGGCGTGCCGGACCCGCAGCCCATCGTTACCGCGCTGGTCAAAGGGCAGATGCAGGAATTGAAACTCCGCGATTTTTACAACGGAAAGATGCAGGACCAACTGCTCAACACGCTGAAGCTCTTCCGCGAGGGCGATCCGGCGGTGCGCCTGGCGGCGAATCCTGATTTCAAGGTGGTGATCCGGGGCGATAAATCGCTGTCATTCCGATTCCTCGCTCCGGTGCTGATGGATTGCAACCTGGCTCATGTGAAATCCTTTGCCTTCGACACCAAGCAACCGGCGTGAACGATGAAATTCCAAGGCGCGCAGAAAATTCATTACAACTCCGGCCCGAACATGACGCCGCTGGTGGACATCACCATGGTGATCCTGATTTTTCTGATGCTGGCCGGGAGCTTTAATACGCTGGAGCACTATCTGGTGAGCGACGTACCGTTGCAGGCCAAGGGGGTGGGATCCAAGCCGCCGGAAGGGGCGGTTTTCCCCACGAAATTCACGATCAATGTGAGCGAGCGGGGCCCGGAGTACATCGTGAAGGCGGGCAACTTCGCGTCGGTGAAGGATGCCGATCCGCGAAGGGCGTGCGATCTCTTGACCCTTCAGCTCAAGGATCAATACAAGAACTTCAAGGACGCCGGGGTGAAGATGGAGGACGTGCAGATCATCATTTATCCGGAGCAGAACGTGACGCTGGACGGGTTGGTGCCGGCATTCGAAGCCGCCCAGAACGCCGGATTCGCCAAGGTTGGGTTTGGATTGAATACGAAATGAATGGAAGAAGGCACGAAGGCACGAAGGCACGGAGGCACGGAGGGAATTCTTTGCGCTTGTTGGGAATTCTGTGTTGTACGCTTAGCGGTTGCCTTCTCTGCTCCGCCGACCCGGCGCCGCCGAATAAGGGGCTGGCCTCTCTTGATGAGAACGCTCTGTACAGCGAATTGGCCGACCGCGGATTGGACGAACTTCTCCAGCGGGCCATGGACGCCGATGGCGTTGCGCCGGATCAGCGCTCGGCCATCGCCAGCATGTCTTCGCTGCATCGTTTGGAAATCGAAAGGAACCTGAGCGACGACCAGCGGCAAGCGTTGCTCGACACCGTCGTCGGCGGGCTGGATCGCATCCTGGCGACTCTCCATGGCGATCCGGAACTGATCGTCAAGGAGGCGCGCATCATCGCCGAGCAAGGCGTTGATCCGCTGACCGGCCTGCTGGAATATTGGGGCAGCAGCGATGTGGAGAAAAATCGCCTTCGCCCGCTGGCGCAGGCGGCGCTGAAAATGTACGACCAGGCGGCCCAAACCGCCGGCGCGCAGGCGACCGATCTGGCCAACCGCATTGCCAGCCCGGATGACAAGCTGGCCGATCAGTGGCGGAAAACGAGCGAAATTGCCGCGGCTGCGGAATATCAGAAGGCTCGAATGCAATACGCGCTGGCGCTGGCGCTGGATTCGGGGGATTCGCAGCGCGGGCAGCTTATTGACGAGGCTGCAAAATCGTTCCAGGCGTGGGACAACGCCGATTCGCAAATCCAGGGGCAGGTGCGTCTGCTGCTGGCCAAGCTGCACGTGCTGATCGGCGAGAAGGATGAAATTGCTTCTTCGCTGAAGCTGCTGGAATCGATCGTTCAGAATCAGAACAACGAGATTTCCCCGGCGCCGTCTGCGGAAATGGTTTTTGAGGCCCGATGTTTCAGCGTGATTGCGCTTTTGGCTTCGAACGATATCGCGGCGGCTCAGGCGGCTTTGAAGGAAGCGGCGGCGTATCAGCAGAGCCATTTTCCGGACGACCGGGACCAGGCGGCGGCGCTGCGGCTATTGCATTTTCGGCTGCTGGCGCGGGTAGCGGACGAATCGGCGCCGGGAGCGCAAAAGGATGCCGCCAACGCCGCGGCCGTTGAAGCGCTCGCCCAGCTCGTGCGCGATTTTCCCAATCTTCGTGACGCGATTTTCCGCCAGCTTGCGGCGCGACTCCCGGCCAATCCCGAGCTGGGCAAGCTCGATCCGGTGTTGCTGCTGGCGCTGGTGGATCAGGGCCGGCAAGCGATGGTGGCCGCCAGCCCCGTGCATCCGGCCAGCGGGATTGAGCTTCAGGAGGGAGCCGACGCGGCCAAGGAAATCCTCAACCGGCTCGCCGCCGGTAATTTTCCGCGCGCCGAAGCGGTGGACGCTTCGTTTCTCCTGGGGATTTTCCAGGAATATCTGGGCCAGAAAGTAGCCGCGGTGGATTCGCTGCTGGATCACATCGCCCGGTTCGGGCAGGATCCGCGCGCCCATGCGGATGTGGCCCTGGAGCGCGCCCGGTCGATCCTCGCGCAGCTGCGGCAAGCCTCGCCGTCGGATCCCCAGGTGCAGCGGCTGGAAGACCGCTTCCTGCCCATCGCCATCAATCCGCCGTTCAACCGCCGGGAATTCGCTTTGCAATATGCCGCCAGCCTTTTTGCCGAATCCAAATGGAAGCTTGCGATCCAATATTACCGAATGGTCCCCGAGACCGAACCGCCAAACCGGCTGCTGGTGGCCCGTTATGGCGAGATGGTTGCCCTGAAGAACCTGTTGGAGACGACGCCCGGTTTGCAGCCGGAGCAGAAGCAGCGGTGGATCGATCGAATTCAAACATTAGCGCGGACGGTCACTTCACTGGCGGGCGATGTGATCGACGGTTCCGCGCCGGCAGCGGAGAAATCCCGTGCGAAATCGACTTTGGCGCGGATGACCCTGATCGCCGCGGACATCACGCGCCGTCAGAACAACGATCCGCGGCGCGTCCTGCAACTGCTGAGCGGATTTGAGGAGTCGGTGCGGGATTTGCCCGATGCCAAATCCCTGATCAGCGGAGCGCTGTTCCTTCGCGTCCAGGCGGATATGCAACTCAACCGCAACGACGACGCCACGGAGACGCTGGTGAAGTATTTGAGCACGACCAGCGCCAACGAGGGGGCTCAAACCGTGCACGATCTGCTGGCGATTTTGAACGCCGAGCTGGATGAATCGCGCCGACAGGGCGACAGCGAGGCGCACATTCGCCAACTGGCGGACAATCGGGCGATGCTCAGCGGATTCCTGGTGAAATGGGCGGCGGAAAGCAAGGACCCAAAGATCCATGGTTATGCGTACGTTTACGGCCGATTCGACGCCGACACCAAGCGGCTGGCCGCGGAGTTGGAGACCGATCCCGCCGTTCGTCAGCGCGATCTCGCCGCGGCGCTGGAACTGTACAAGGGCCTCGAATCTCCCGAGAACTTCGCGCTTTACCAGGCAAGTTTGGCCCCGGGCGAAGACAAGGATTATCCCGATCCGCTGGTTACGCTCGGCATTGGCCTGATCGCCTACGACCAAGGGGATTGCCACACGGTGAAAGCCACGCTTGGCCGGCTCATTCAGGATGAGAAGCTTGGCGAGAACAACGATCAGTATTGGGAGGCGGCGTATAAACTTCTGGAGTGCATGCACATGCTGGCTAAGTCCGGAGATCCTGGAACCAGTGATGCCGATGTGGGTAAGTCTTTGAAGGTGTTATATCTGATCTGGCGCGACGGGACGGGAGGGGCGAAATATCACGATAAATTTGAGGAGTTGCGGAAAGAGGTTTTGCCGAATTGGGTTTCGCCTGCGTCTGCGCAATGAGAACCTGCCGACTGAAGCAACATTTTTCATTAATCGCGCAAGCTCTTTATTCTGAGGCCAAATTGAACCGCAGAGTGCCTGGCGCGGGCTTCGCCCGCAACCCAAATAATTAGGCATTGCTCGTTAAGGTACGGTGCGTGTTGCGAAGCACTTACCGTCCTACAGGAGCAATGCCATGGAGGC